>CAZWWH010000064.1:0-1658 GCA_964637365.1 uncultured Peptococcaceae bacterium | reverse complement strand
ATCCCGTTCAAACTCCTGTAGCTCATTACGAGTATGATCCCTATGGTCAGATTATTGAGGTAACTACTTCCAACAACGATAACTTCGGGAAGATCAACCCCATTCGCTACAAAGGTTATTACTACGATACTGATTTAGACTGGTATCATCTCACTTCTCGGTATTACGACCCCTCCATCTGCCGCTTCATTAGCCCGGATAATTTGAGTTCTCTTGCCAATAAAGTATCTACTGTAAATGATAAGAATCTTTACTCTTATTGTTATAATAATCCTGTGATGTATTATGATGATGAAGGAGATACGCCCATCTTGGTAGCAGCAGTTGTTTCCGGATTGATTAGCGTTGGAGTCGATGCTGCATGTAGCGTAATTTCTGGTGAAGATTATTCATTTACTCAAGGGCTTGCTGCATTTGCGTCAGGTGCGGTATCTGTATTTGGCCCAGTTGGTGAAGCTGTCTCTTTTGGTATTAATGTTGCATCAGATGTTTATTTAAAAGAGAAGTCCTTGACGGATAGTGTGTTGTCAAATGCTGTTTCAACGGGTTTAGGAAGCGCAATAGGTAAAGGATTAAAATTGGATGTACAAAAAATTAATACTTCTGATGATGTTGCTTTAGTATCTGCCAATAGTTTTTTAGGCGGTGTTTCTACAATGGGAGTTGAAGCAACTAAAAAAGTCATACCCAACAAACCCAAAAGGAATCCTGGAAAGAAGTATAAACGAGCATGGCATAAGCGGCCCAGGAATAGTTTTAATAAGGCTGGTAGTCATATATTTAAGGCAATTCAGAAAGTATTGAATAGACATAAGCGGGGAAGACGAAGAAGATGAAAAGAATAGACAATGTTAAAGAAAAATTAAAAAAGAATAACGTTTCCTCGTTTTCTTTAATGCCTATTTTGCTAGTTCCATATTCTCTTATTGTTGCTCTTCTAATTGCATGTATAATTTCGGTTCTATATCTTTTATTTGCCCATGGTTGTACTGCTTTAACGTTTTTCTTGTGTGGGGCTGGGATTATATATTTATCGGAAATTATTAGATCATTTACGACACCTATTCTATTCAGGGAAAAAAAAGACCGTAAAAACGGTAATATTCTTGTCGAAGATGTTTTGCTAAAATACTCTCAGCCTTCAGCTATAACAGGGTTGACAACACGTGTTTGGTATCCAAATGTAATTGGCATATTATTTTGGAAAGAAAAGGCTCAATATCATTGTTGTTGGTTTCGTCCATTAAATAAAACTTTTGCCCATATAGAATATAATGAAAAAGATTTTTTTTACTATGTTCTGACTAAGGAAAAACTAAATGAATTGCATTGTCTATGTAATCTTGAAGCATCTACATGGGATTACGCACCTCCGTTTCGATGTGTTAAATTCCATGAAGGGGTGCCCTTAAGAATTGTTTACTGGCAAAAGAGTCGTGTATTGAAAGAGGTTCTTCCTGTAGAGGGTTACGAATATACGGAAGATCAGTTAAAGGCTATCGAAAAAATCAACGCAATGTATCCATAATGTCGGTTCGCATCCCTGGCAAGGGTGCGGGCAGTGGGGAAGAACTTCCCCCTGCCTGCGCCCTCTGCCATGGCTTCCTTCGGTCTTCGCCCCCCTGCGGTGTGCTCATCCCGCGAACCGCCATTCCCAA
>CAZWWH010000063.1:0-1833 GCA_964637365.1 uncultured Peptococcaceae bacterium | reverse complement strand
ATCCCGTTCAAACTCCCGTAGCTCATTACGAGTATGATCCCTATGGTCAGATTATCGAGGTAACTACTTCCAACAACGACAACTTCGGGAAGATTAACCCCATTCGCTACAAAGGTTATTACTACGATACCGATTTAGACTGGTATCATCTCTCTTCTCGTTACTACGACCCCTCCATCTGCCGCTTCATCAGTCCTGATGATTTAGAGCTTTTAGAAGAAACAATGGATGATATCACAGATAAAAATCTTTACGCATACTGTGATAACAACCCCATTATGAGAGAAGATACTGAAGGGGATGCATGGGCCGCTGCATTAATACCTGTAGCTTCTGTTTCTCCTATTGCAGCGCTTGCCTTAGTTGGGGCTGGACTTATAGTTGGTGGCGGTATTGCTATCTATAATTATGCTAAAAGTCATCCACTGAATACAAAAAGAAATCTTTCAATTTCAAGGTCATCACCTCACAAGGGAACTATTGTTTATAAAAAAAGTTCGAGCACTAAGAGTAAGCCAAGGGGCCGATCTGAATTGAAAAAGCAGTGGAGAGAAAATACTGAAAAGAAAAAAGGTAAAAATGGCTGGGTGAAAAGGTCAGGAAAGGCTTATCGTGAACAACCAAGACACCACACACCAAGTCCAAAACATCAAAAGTATAAACAAAACAGGAACGGAGATAAGAAAAAGAGCAAAAAAGATAAAAGAAAACATTAAAGAAGGGGAACAATTAGATGAGTAATCTATGGATATCTAGATTCAAAGGAATTGGAATACCAAATAGGCTGAAATGTTGCTTTGAAAAAGAGATACCTAAAGTCTTACGGGATACTTGTCAAAAATTTGTTGATTGGTTAGACGAACATTATTTTTTCCCTGAAAGAGTAACCATCTATTTTCGTTCTACAGAGTGTGATTCTAATGGTTGGATGGACTGGTTTTATGAGCCAGATGGTTCCCGCAAATTCCCAAGTATTGTGATCCATACTGGCAGCTTTTCACCTTTATATAAGAACTCTTTGCAGAATGAAGGGATTTGCCAGTTGTTTTTCCTTGTTGCATGGAATGTATCTTATTATTATCAATGGATACAAAAAGAAAAAGGTGTAAATAATGCTTATCAGGGAAGGCAAGCAAAGTATTGGTCGGAAAAAATAGTTTATCTTTATACAGGTTCACATTATAAACCGGATGCGGGAAAGCCAATTTCTTCTGATGTCGGTTATTTCCCTCGGCGCCTTTGGCTTTGTGCCGATTGGTCAGAGTATGTGGACACCAATAGAAAAAGTGGATTGTATTTGCATTTTGAAAAAGGAGTCCATTCTTCTTTTCGTAAGTGTATGATTGATTTTGCAAAATGGCTTCGACATTTTTTTGAATTTCCTGTTGCAGTCAACGTATATATTAAAACAGCTGAGTTTATTTATACTCAGGAAGGAGAACCGTGTTCTGCATTAATTAGGCAGCCGTATGATAAAGCAAGGAATCCTTATATTAAAATTGCTACTGGAGATATCGTTCATTTACTTGGTACTATGCAAGAAGATGATGCATTTCATTTTTTGCGCATATCACTAGCTCATGAATTATCCCACTATTTTCAATGGATTAAAAATATTGAGAATGTAGATATTGAGCGACAGGCGAAGTACTATGGTGAGGTTATTGACGCAGATTACTATTGGTATTTGCAAGATAGCTAGAATTAATTTGGTTGTAATGTCGTTTCGCACGTCGTCGCTTGTCCAGGCGGTGGAAATAACTTTCCCCGCCTGGCCCTTGCGCCGCCGCTCCTTCGGTCTTCGCCCCCCTGCGGTGTGCTCATCCCGCCGAA
>CAZWWH010000062.1:0-2032 GCA_964637365.1 uncultured Peptococcaceae bacterium | reverse complement strand
GGAATGGCGGTTCGGCGGGCGAGTCCCCGAAAGGGGAACGAGTTCCGCGGGAAGCCATGGCAGAGGGCGCGGACAGGGGGAAGTTCTTCCCCACTGCCCGCACCCTTGCCAGAGATGCGAAACGACAAATGAGATATTACTCCCAATTCAATCGCTCTTGTAGATGTTTAACATCTGATTTCCTATAGGTCTCTATGAACATAGAAATATTTTTAGCAACCAACACTTTATAAAGCATTTGCACAAATCTCTCGTAGGTAAGCGATGCAAAACCTTCCTGAATCTCAGATAGTGATGTACAAACTTCACCCGTTGCTTCATATAAATCTAAAACCAGTTCGTTGAAAGACATTGGATCGTTCTGAAAACGTACAAAATTTAATTTAAAAGGAGCAATAGCTTGCCCAAAATCCCTTCGAGAAAAGTTATTTCTCATATACTCTAATGCATCCCCAATGAGTTCCAAGGATTTTGAAACATTTTCTCTTTTAACAATGCATGAAAGAGTTAAAATAAAATAATCCTTATGAAAATATATTGCATCAGAAATCTCTGTACAAAATCCATACGTCTCTCGCAAGTCACGAAGAATAATTGCACCATCTCCACTACATAATGCAGACCAGAAAATCTCAAACTCGTAATAACTACACTCGCTCTTTGGGAAAAATAACGCAACCACAATCTCGCTTTCATCACTCCAACGTGGAGCTACTAGCTGAAATCGTCGCTCTGGCAGACGAAAATCTGGTAGAATGCCAATACTCTTTCCACCTTTGTCCATCAAAGCCTTACGTATGCATTCGTCTATTTCCGCTCTACTAATTTCATGAATTTTTCCACTAATAAGTATAGTAAAATTATTACGATTTTCTATTCTAGAGTACCAATCTCTTACCATAGGAGTAGTAAGTTTTTTAATCGTTGATGGTCTGCCTATAATTGGAAATGAATAAGAACAATTGCCGAACAAAAAACGCTTCAATCGTAAATTAAAGGATCTGTCAGCTTCCTCCTCCTCCCTAAGCACGACAAGTTTTTCTTTCATAAATTCACCTTGCGTCCAATCCACATCAAAAAGAAATTTGCAAAACAAATCAAACGCATTTCGAAATACCGCTTCACAACAAGAAAATGAGAAACACATACTTTGATTGGTTGTATGGCCACAAAATGATGCTGCTAGCAACTCCATTCTCGTATACAACTCTCTCTGAGACATTTGATGCCCACCGCGAAAATGGAGGTGTTCGAGAAAATGAGTGATACCATTATTATATCTGCTTTCTATCAAAAGAGAGCCTGGGAAAATTACCATAACCGAAACTTGATTTGTTGATTCTAATGGATAATAATGAACTTTATTTTTCATCATGTCACCCCCCAAGTTAACGACGAACACCTTGGTTGCCTTTAGGCCTCCGACTATGTTCTTCTCTAGATTTTTGTGCTTTACTTTTTTAGGCTTCATATTTCTTTGGCGCTGATTAGTTTTCTGTCGCCGCTCTGCACCTTTTCTCTTGGGTTGAGTATATTTCTTAGTATTTTTTTTAATTTTGTTTGACGATTTAATAACCGCTTTAGTTTTTGCGAAGTAAGACTTCGCTTTAGGCACAAAGCTCTTTAAATATTTTGCGCCTTTATAGACCATTACTCCTGCTCCAAAGATAATTGTCGAAAAAGTAACTACGGCTTCATATGATGCTGCAACAGCCAAAGGCGCAGCAAACCATATTTTCCCTCCGTTATCGGCCCGCATGATGGGATTATTATCACAGTATGCATAAAGGTTTTTGTCTGTGATATCTTCCGGTGATTCTGTGAGAAGCTCTAAATCATCAGGGCTGATGAAGCGGCAGATGGAGGGGTCGTAATACCGAGAAGTGAGATGATACCAGTCTAAATCAGTATCGTAGTAATAACCTTTGTAGCGAATGGGGTTGATCTTCCCGAAGTTATCGTTGTTGGAAGTGGTTACCTCGATAATCTGACCGTAGGAATCATACTCGTAATGAGCTACGGGAGTTTGAAC
>CAZWWH010000061.1:0-2097 GCA_964637365.1 uncultured Peptococcaceae bacterium | reverse complement strand
GAACCAGAAATTGAACCAAACGATAATATGATAGAAAGCATCGAAAAAGAAATGGCACGCTTTGCAAAATTCCTTCAAATCAATAATTCGCCAAAAAATATTAAAAAGTTAGGAATGTAACAAAATGAAAAAATCAAAAGATATGATATTAATGAGGACTGGGCACATTCGGGAATTATCCAAGCGGGAAACTCTTTTGCTTTATAAATTACTGTGTCCGTAATATAGACGGTACTGTTGAAGAGCAAATTGACGGTGCCTTTGACGAAACAGAAGAACGGCTGGCATTAGTAGGATTGACTCTTGAAAACGTCGTGCAGATGCGCTGTTGCGGTACTGATGCCACTGCCGCCGGAGATAGCAAATGGAATGATTTTTTCTCCTGTCAGGTCAAACTGCGCAAATGTTCTTACAGCGATTCCTTAAAAATATCGAGTATATCCTCTTCCATAATCGGCGCATATACATTTGGTCTGTCCAAGCCCTCATTTTCCGCAACATGGTGCGCCATCTCGGCAAGCCTTGATTCGTCAATGCCCACGTCCTTTAGATGCATAGGAACACCAAGATCCTCGAAGAACTTGTATGTTTCGTCAATCGCCCTCTCAGCCAGTTCCTCTACGGGCAGAGACTTATCAATACCCAGCACATTCACACCGTATTGTGCAATTCTGGGTTCTGTTCTTTCACTAAGGATATGCCTCATCCATCTCGGCGTCAGGATTGCCAGGCCGATACCGTGAGTAATGTCGTAATAAGCAGAAAGTGCGTGTTCCATGCCGTGCATCGGCCATCCGGAGTAGCCCTCGCCTAAGGAAAGAATACCGTTACAGGCCAGAGTGCAATTCAGAAAAATCTCGGCCCTGGCGTTGTAATCCTCCGGATTTTCCACGGCAATCCTGACATTTTTCATCAAACTCCGAAGAGACGCCTCCATCATACCGTCTGCGAGGTCATTGGGATCTGCGTTAAAGTATTGTTCCATAACATGGTTCATGGCATCAGCAACCCCTGCCAGCATTTGAAGCTTTGGAACGGAATAGGTGTAGGTTGGATCGATAAAGGATGCCACCGGGAAAAGATGGTTATTCATATATCCTACTTTGTCGTTTGTTTCTGTTCTGGAGATTACGCCGCCACTGTCGTACTCGCTTCCGGTGGCGGCCATGGTGATGATATCCACAACAGGAAGTGCAGCCTCCGTAGGCACTTTCCCGCTGATCAAGTCCCAGGGTTCACCATCATATTTTGCACCTGCCGCAACTGCCTTAGAGCAATCAAGCACGCTGCCGCCGCCTACAGCAAGGATCACATCAACACCGTTCTCCTTACAAATTTTTACGCCGTCAAGAACGCTGGTGGAATACTTAGGATTCGGCTCGATGCCAGCAAGCTCGAAAATTTCAAAGCCGGCAAGCAATTCCTTTACCGTGTCATAAAGACCTATTTTTTTAATGCTGCCGCCTCCATAGGTCAGAAGCACTTTTCTACCAAGAGACTGCAAAGTCTCCGGAAGTTTTTCGACAACGCCTTTGCCAAAAATAATCTTTGTAGGCGTCCAATATTCAAAGTTCTGCATGATAAAATCCTCCTTTTTCAATTCTTTGGGGCTTACCGGCCCTTCAGCTTTCCGTACTGCTCATCATCCACAGCCTCCATCCACTCGTTGCTGCCGTTTGTTTGACTGCCATTGAAATCATCCTCCAATCTGTTACTTTTTTATTTTCCGCTGAACACGGGAAACACAGAAAACTCGCCGTAGTTGTCAATATGCTTGAACGCCTTGAGCTTTTCCATATCCTCATCAGTAATAGCAAAGTCCACCTATGTGTTTTCTTTCATATGGGTTGGGTTTGCGGTTTTCTGAAAGAAAGCCACTGTTCTCAATATCCGACATGGGCGATGACAACTGTAAGCGCCACCATATATACGGCTACTAAGATGAGCGGAATCATTCCATCTATATAGCCTGCCCGGTCATCAAGGCCATAGTATAGCACATAGCAGATCATGCTCAGCACCGCCGCAATAACCGCCGCTGTAAACAAGCCAAGCGTCCCATTTCGTGCAATCATCTCCATCCCATAAAGCGCATTG
>CAZWWH010000060.1:0-2122 GCA_964637365.1 uncultured Peptococcaceae bacterium | reverse complement strand
TAAATTATCGTTTATCGCATGATTTTGTCGGATTTTCTCATCTATGCTATAAAGAATTTGAGCAATTCTTTTCTGCTGCTCTAATTCAAACAGCGGGACCTGATATTGCATTATTGATGATTTATCGCCCCGCGGCATTTTAGTGCCTTTCGAAGTTGCCGTGGCGTATTCGAAAAACGCATCGTCGGCAAGCACATAGTACAAGAAGTCAGAATCTACACCTTCATTTGCTGTGAAAACGAGTACATCATTAGAGCAGCCGCCATTTGTTTGGGCCTTCCATATTTTTTTGAAGTATGGGCGAATATTTGATACAAGAACATCACCTTCGCAATATGCCTGCGTCTGTGCCACTCTGGGTAAAGATGATGCAATTGTTATTCCGGCTTTATTTGGAAGCATATTCTCTGTTGAAATATATGTGCGAGAGGAAAGTGTATCAACTGATACTTTGCTTTTTCTGTAGTGGCAAATGGTTGAAAGGTCAGATTTCATACCCAATCGCCCCCAGCCTCTGCTTGATCTCCGCCTCCAGTTCATGAGATGTGGCGAATAAACCTGATAGTTCAGATGTCAGCCGTTCCATTTTTTCTGCAAAGGGTTCGCCATCATCCTCCTGCTCCTCAATGCCCACATAGCGCCCTGGCGTGAGGATGTAATCCTGCTTGGCGATTTCCTCGGTCGTCGCCACAGCGCAAAATCCTTTTGACTCCTCCAAAGTACCGTTCGCAAAGGCATTGTAGG
Source organism: uncultured Peptococcaceae bacterium (assembly GCA_964637365.1). Taxonomy (GTDB): domain Bacteria; phylum Bacillota; class Dehalobacteriia; order UBA7702; family UBA7702; genus Cryptoclostridium. The sequence continues at coordinate 1,378 of CAZWWH010000060.1, read as the reverse complement.
TATCCGTAATCTTCCGGATGTCCTCATCGGTCAACTCCCGCAATTTCCGGGTTACCATAGTGCCCATCTTTCGGGCATCAATAAACAACGTTTTCCCCTTTTGCTTTTTATCTTTGGACAAGAACCAGAGCGACACAGGGATCTGCGTTGTATAGAAAAGCTGGGTGGGCAGGGCAACAATACAGTCCACAAGATCTGCTTCAATGATGTTTTTCCGAATTTCGCCTTCACCGCCAGACAGGGAAGAAAGAGAACCGTTGGCCAGCACCATGCCAATTCGGCCCTGGGGCGACAGATGGTAAATCATGTGCTGAAGCCACGCAAAGTTGGCGTTGCCGACCGGAGGTGTACCATACTGCCAACGGACGTCATCCGCCAGTTTATCCGCTCCCCAGCCCGAAAGATTGAATGGCGGGTTTGCCATAATGAAATCCGCACGTAAAGTTGGATGCAAATCCGTCAGAAATGAGTCTTCTGCATAAGTACCAAGATCTGGCTCAATGCCTCGAATAGCAAGATTCATTTGCGCCATTTTCCATGTGGTTGGGTTTGACTCTTGCCCATATATAGAAATATCCTGGATATCGCCTGCATGGTTTTTCACAAACTCGGCAGACTGGACAAACATTCCTCCGCTGCCGCAACACGGGTCATAGACACGACCGTGAAACGGCTGCAGTACTTCGACCAATGTTCTCACAACACAAGATGGAGTGAAGAATTCGCCGCCCCGTTTTCCCTCTTGCGCGGCAAACATAGACAGGCAGTATTCGTAAGTCCGGCCCAAGATATCCTTCTCACTACCGTGTTCAATCATCTGAATATTCGTAAACAGGTCTACCACGTCACCCAGGCGGCGCTTGTCCAGCTCCGGACGGGCAAAGTTTTTGGGCAGAATATCTTTGAGACGTTTGTTTTCTTTCTCGATACTCCGCATGGCCTCATCAATAACAGTACCGATTTCAGGCGTGTGGGCGGCCTCGGCAATGACCTTCCACCGAGCATTGACCGGTACAAAGAAAATGCCTTCGGAGGTGTACTCGTCCACATCCTCCTCAAATCCATCACCCTCGTCCAGAAGGGCTTGGTACTTTTCTTCAAAGCGATCCGAAATATATTTCAGGAAGATCAGCCCCAGCACCACCGTCTTATATTCGGAGGCATCCATATTGCCGCGCAACACGCAGGCGGCATCCCAGATTTGCTTTTCAAATCCGATCTGCGCGGTTGAAGTCTCTTTAGCCATTGTTGACCCTCCATTTGATATAATATCCCTAAATTATATTTTACTCGCAAAATGACAAGATTACAATCCCCTATCATCACGGCGACAGCATTTACTTTTTAGCGCGGGTATGGTATTATGTCAACCGAGGTG
>CAZWWH010000059.1:0-2553 GCA_964637365.1 uncultured Peptococcaceae bacterium | reverse complement strand
ATGTTTGTACTTCATGCCTTCGTTCTGGCAAGGTTGAAAGAGCATAAGTGGGATTGTGTAGTTATACGCATAGAGATAGTAAAAGCTTCAAAAGAGAGTTCTCTTTGAGGCTTTTATTTTTTACAATCCGTAAAAAGGTTATAACCGAGCACAAGACAGGCAATAATAATACCAAGTGCCAGAATGCCCGGATGAAGAAAAAGCATGATACACATACCAATGCCGATCCAGAATAAAATAAAACCAATGAGCCGTTTCATGAGATCACCTGTCCTGAACATGTATGAGTTAATTCATTATATGCAGGGAAAATGGAATTGATTTGCTTTTTTATCGGTCATGGTGTAATATATATCATCTCAAGTTTTGAAGCAAAATCGGCACAGCCATTGAAAACAATGGGCTGCGCCGATTTCCCTGTATAGCGTAATGGGAACTTTTTTGGAAATGATAAAAAAATTTTAATATCGTAACAGCCTCTGTATTTCCTGACGGGTTCTGTATTTATTATCAAGGGTCATGCCAAACGCTTTTTCTATAGATTGAAGTATTTCATCAAAATACGTGAACTGGTAGTTATTCGTATCAAGAGGAACACAGCAGTAATCCTTAAGGGAGTTTATGATCCTGCCCACAGGATATTTATTTTCCAGCTTTGCCTGAAGAAGCCTTATTAAAACGAGCGCAGTAAAACAAGTCGTAAAGTGGGCATCGATATGGTCGTTTGTCCGTACAAATACAGGCCTTGAATCAAACTCGGATTTTGATATCTTAAATGTTTCTTCTATACGGATAAGCCCCCGGTAGATTTCCCTCATTTCTATATCTGACATCATTAACTCACTTGTAACTATGGAATAGTAGCCGTCATATTTTTCTTCTTCTTTTATCTTTTCGAGGTCAAGCTCAAGCGATTTCCCTTCAACGATTTCGCCGGTATCTTTACTGAAAGAGATATTTCGTACATAGGCTGCTGAACCTGCAGAAGTTACCTTGTCATATTTCTTTGGGTGTTTGATTAAATCTTTTGCCCGCTGTATCATCACTTCTCTGTCAGCCTTTTGTTTCTTTGCATATTTTTCCGAATAGTATGCCATCTGCTTCTGATCTACGGATACTGTCTTTTTCGATTTCTTTTTCTGCCCCGGCTTTGTTACATTTACCTGCAGTTTTTTGGGATGTATCCTTGATTTATGCCTAAAAGTTATTTCTTTTCCATCATCGTCCGGGATTTTCTCTGCAACGTAATTTCCGCCCAAAACCCAGGCTTTAAATTCTGCATCCGCACCCCGGACAGACTGGCCATAAACATATCCGTCCCTGGTATTTATCTCCCCCTTATTATCTCCGTTAAGATAATAGATGTTGTCAGATGTATTTAATCCTCTGTCCGCAACAAATATAATGCGGCTGTCCGAAAATTCGTTCTTTATGCGGTTTATGATCGGCCTCATATGGACTTTTTCGGATTCATTTCCGGGAAACAAATCAAAAGCGAGGGGGATTCCTGTCCTGTCCATTAACAGCCCCATTTCAACGATGGGGTCAGGACGGTGATTTTTTTCGGGTCCGCGCTTCCTGTATTTAGCCGGAACGGGATTACCATTCTTATCTATAGGACTGCCTTCATCATTAAGGGTATCCATGTCGGAGCGTCCGATATCAAAGTAGTAATTCGTGCAGTCAAAATAAGAAACTGATAAATCTCTTTTGCATATTTTCTCAGAATGGTCGTATATCCATTTCTGGAGTGCTTCATTATTCTCGCAGATGATATCTAAAGCATGATAGACATCGTCAAGGGAAAAATCTCCGAAGTCTTCAAAATAAAAATCCCTACCGTCAAAGGTTCCTTTCTTTGAAGCCGGTGCAAGAATCCGGGAGAAGACAAGCAGTCTGAAAATTTGGTCTACGCTGTACTTGATGGAAAGGTTCCTCGTCTTCCAGTTCCAGAACTTATCGATTTCAAGCTGTTTATAAAGTTCCTTCAAAACACCATAGCCTACATTTTTTACGGTATCGGTATCCGTAGTCATTTTGGCAGTGGTATCAATAATAAGCTGAACAGATTTCTCTTTCTTTTTCTGCTCTGTCATATTTATGGCCATTTGAGTGAAATAGGCAATGGGGTCCTCATATGTTTTCTTAAATGCACTGACATAGCCGAGGCTTTTGACGGTCTTTTCCCGGGCTCCCTTTCCTGGCACATGGTATTTTTCTTTTATGGAAAGATAGATATCGCCGTTAGGCTTTTTTAGTTTATGTAGGTACATGTGACACCTCCTCTGTGCCCATTATACCACATAAAGACATAAAAAGCTATATATAAAATACAAAATGTTGACAAAAAATTTCCAGCAATCATAAGGGATTGCTGAATTATTTTATAATATGAACTTCAAAACTCAGGGGGTATTTTATAATATGAACTTCAAAACTCAGGAGAGAAAAAAGCATTTATTTCCACGGATTGACAAGCCACGTTCGTTACGCTATAATACCTGTCTTTCGGAGTTGATGTAAAAAAATAGTGCTAAGCCATGGGTCAGAACC
>CAZWWH010000058.1:0-2635 GCA_964637365.1 uncultured Peptococcaceae bacterium | reverse complement strand
ACCATCCGATCCTCTGGGCGGCAGATCAGAGCTATTACCTGAAGTTCTATATTTTTCAAGTGGTTGAGGAGCGGTAGGCCGAAAAGTGCCGGGAATGGCGGATTTACGGGGAAAATGGGGATTTCTTTCAAAGTCAAAACCTATCGTAAATTAGTGTAAAATGGTGTATTTTTCTTAAAAAAATGGTGTGGAAATGGTGCGGAAATCAAGGGGCAGTTGATGTACAAAATCCCTTTACCGCAGGCACTCGTAAGAGTGGGAATTGATAGGCGCAGGTAATAGAAAATATAATGGGAAAAGGGATATTTCGAAGTAATGCATTGAAATATCCCTTAATTATATCTACTTATGAATTTTCACGATTTGAGAAAGGAGTATTTTGCCATATTCTTTTACTCTGTGTTTGCTCCATGTGTATCCATATTTTCTAATGCGTATTCGCAAGCCTGTAAAACAAAGCTAGAGAAAGTCACTTCTTGATTTTCGATGACTTTTTCAATCTTGTCAATCAAGGGTACGGGAAATCGGATTGTTTTATTTTCGGTTTCTTTTTTATTTGGTTTTAGCTGAAAAGACATATGCACTACCTCCATAAGACTATGTTAGTGCATATTTGAAACAAAATAAGCATTGCAAATTGCATTGCAAAACGCAATTTAAAATATATTGCGAAAATGGAAAACTTATGATATGCTTATTGAAAAGATTTACTTACAAGGAGGAAAAAATTTATGGTTGAAGCGCATGTTACTGAAGTGGCCAGTGCAGGTGGCCGAGGGCTTTATTTACTTGCAATCATTGCAATCATTGCAATCATTGTAATCATCGCGGGTACTTTGATTGTTGTGGAAGTGTTTGTAAAGGGAAAGAGAAGAAACAGGCAATCTCAAAAAATTTGCCCACAATGTGGGAAACCGGTTAGCGAAGGAAAAAATTTTTGTACCAGCTGTGGGGCTGAAATAAAATAATGTGAGGGAGAAACCAACTATTTATTGGAGGATACATAATTATGTTTTGTGGAAATTGTGGGAAGCAGATTGAAGATACCGCCGAATTTTGCCCGCATTGCGGAGCGGTGGTCGAAAAGGAAACGGTGACTGTAAATGACAGTAAATATACAAAGATTTTTGTAGAGCCGGATGAAAATTATATCGGTTCACTTGGCAATGGTTATCTCAACAGCTTTTTGACAAGCAGGGGTATCAATCGTTGCGTTGCCATCCTTTCTGACAAGCGTGTGTATCTGCGTGGTAATATGTATAATATCAACAACGGAAGTATAGAACGCTTTAATATGCAGCAAACCATTGACTTGGAGGATATTACCGGCACAGGATTTGTTTTTGCAAGCCCGCAGCTTTGGAAACTGATACTTGCTATTATAACAGCGCCTGTTATTATTCCGGCTCTTTTGCTAATTGTTTCATACATCAAGAACCGTGATACGCTCTTTTTCATTGAATATGCCGGGGGCTGTATCAAGTTTGACGCCTCTATTTATGGGCTTGCAGAATCGCAGGATTTTGAAAAGCAGATTCGCCGGGCAAAAAACAGGGTAAAGGAAAATAAATAATATGCAGTGCAGGACTTGTGGAAAAGTATTGAATGATGGCGTGGCATTTTGCCCCGGCTGCGGTACACCCGTACCCGGGGTGATAATCGGCAGCGAAAACAGTCCGCTGTACAAACTAGTTGAAAATAATAATCGAAAGTATTGTATTACGGTAAACAGAAAAGATATTCAGTTTGCGGGAGATTTTTGGTATCTGAAGGAAAAAGAATTTGTGAAATGTTCTGCAAGGAAAGAGACGGCATTACTCCAAAACTTTTTGGGAATGGGTTATCTGGCGAAACGTTCCTTTAAGAAAACTCTGTTTTTCGTACTTGCCGGGTCGGTCTTGGAGGTTGTAAAGCTGATAATAGATAAGCTGACAGAATGGATAGATAAAGCAAACGATTATCTGCAATGGATTGACAGGTCAATCAGTCTGCCGGAGTGGATGGATAACACCATGAATATCATGGCAATAATCTGTATTTTGATTGGGGCTGTACTGTTCTTCTCCAAGAAGAAGGTGATTGAGATTTCTTTCACAGATAAGAGAATCTGTGTCCCCGAAAAGAGTATGACAAAGCAGGAATACAATACTCTTTATCAAAGTATCGTAATGCAAGGAAAATGTAGCAAAACATAAAGCTTTTATAAAAACACAAAAAAGAGTTGACAAATTCTTTTGGCATCAAGAAGCTGAACGAGATGCTTGTTGGGTACTATCATTACTATGGGATAACTGACAATTATAAGGGAATAAGTGACTTCTGTTACAGGGTAAGAAGAAGCCTGTTTTACTGGCTAAACCGCAGAAGTCAGAAGAAAAGCTATTCGTGGGAAGGCTTCAATGCAATGCTGAAGAAATTTCCACTGGCGCATCCTAAAATATATGTCAGTATATATGGATAGTTGTTGAACAATTAACTTTGCAAGGAGCCGGATGCGGAAAAGCCGCACGTCCGGTTCTGTGGAGAGGCTTGCCCCGTAAGGGGCAAGTCTACTCGACCCGAGATAGAAAATAGTAGCAGATTTTAGGCTTGACAAATATCCCCCGCATGCACTACAATCGTGTCAGAGTTAAAT
>CAZWWH010000057.1:0-3161 GCA_964637365.1 uncultured Peptococcaceae bacterium | reverse complement strand
TTGTTATCCGTTAAATTTATTGCCTCTTTTCCGATTACTTTTTGTTATCACTGAAGCAAACAAAAAAATCGTTATTTTCCATAAAATGCATCTGTCACCTTAAAAAAATACTATATTTTTATAGAATTTGTGGTAAAATAAAAGAAATTATATGGGAGGTAAATTACATTGGATGCAAAAGAACAAGTTTTAAAAGCGTTAAAAGATTCTGGCGAACCCATGCGCCCCGGTCAAATTGCAGAAGCTACCGGTCTGGAAAAAGCCGAATTAGACAAGGCCATTAAGGCTCTAAAGAAGGAAGAAAAAATCTGTTCCCCCAAACGCTGCTTTTACGGCCTTCCTGAATAATTCATGATTGATAAAAAAGCTCAAACAAATGGTTTGAGCTTTTTTTATTTTTTAGATATATCCGCCTTAACGGGGTCTCAATCTAGCAGGTTTTTTCCGCCGTTTTTTCTCTGGGGTGTCACGCTGAATTCCCACCAATACCGCAAATACCACTCCCATCGCCACAGCATTACCTAACATTTTCAACACCTCTTTCTTATTTCTAAACATAGCATAACAGTTTTCATGTCCCATAAGTAGGACAGCAAACTTCATAAAAGTCATTTTATTGTCCTATATTTTGTACAGAAAATGTGATACACTATTTTCAATAGCATTCAACTATTTCAGAAAGAAGGTAATTAACATAGGAAAGAACGCGAACCAAAAGTTAAAACTTCTATACTTAATGGAGATTTTACAAAACCAGACTGATGAAAACCATCCCATGACTCTGGCAGACATTATTACCGAACTCCAGAGAAACGGTATCACCGCCGAGCGAAAAAGTCTCTATGATGACATGGAAGCGCTGCGCATTTTTGGTCTTGACATTGTAAAAACAGGCGGCAGAAACTGTGGTTATTATATTGCGAATCGAACCTTTGAATTGCCGGAATTGAAGCTCCTGGTAGACGCGGTTCAGTCATCAAAATTCATCACTGCAAAGAAATCCAACGAGCTGATTAAAAAGGTGGAAAGCTTTACCAGCCGTCATGAAGCAAGTACGCTACAGCGCCAAGTCTTTGTTACCAACCGCATTAAGACCATGAACGAAAGCATCTACTATAATGTAGATAAAATTCACAATGCTATTTCCTTGGGCAAAAAAATTCGCTTCCTTTATTTTGAATGGGTGGTAGATTTCAGTAGTAAAGATAAAATCAAAAAGCAATACCGTCGTGACAAAGCGTACTATAAAGTAAGTCCGTGGGCATTGACGTGGGATGACGAAAATTATTATCTCATTGCCTTTGATTCCAAGGCTGGGATCATTAAACACTTTCGAGTAGACAAAATGGAGAAGATAGAAATTATTCAAGAACAAAGGGATGGCCAAAGTCATTTCCATCAATTTGACATGGCCACCTACTCCCGTAAGGTCTTCGGAATGTTCAGTGGCGAAGAACGCACTGTAAAAATATCCTTCTCAAACTATCTCATTGGCGTTGTCATTGACCGCTTCGGCAAGGACGTCTTTATTTCTCAAAGGGATAATGACCACTTTGTCATGACCGCTAAAATTGTGGCCAGCCCACAATTTATGGGGTGGCTTTTCAGCTTTGGGAAAAACGCGGAAATACTCTCTCCCGAGGATCTGTGCAAAAGCTACGTCCAACAAGTATCAGAGGTCTGTGATATATATAGATTGAAGACATAAATAAAAAATCAAAAGCCCCCTAAAGTAGGATAGTAACTGCGATAGGGGGGCATCTTTATGTCGGGGACGATTTTTATTCAATATTATTTTTTCTCTGGAGTAAAATAACTCCTAAGCAAACAGCAAAATAAATGAACCAAAACAGTGGAAAAGTAATGAGGGGATTCACGAGCAAAGGATATGGGGCCGGAAGTCCTATCATGAATAGATTATAGACAAAGGAAAGAGGCAGAAAGCTCAACAACCAAATATTAAATGACCAAAAAATCCTTCGCCCTTTTACCTTGTCTTTCTCTGATGCATCAGCAAGCCCGATACCAAAAACCATACATCCTAAAGCCATAAAGACCAAACCGATGACAATGGCCGAAGCTATCTGCTTTTCGTACCAAACAGCGCAGGAAACAATGAGAGCGATAAAGTTTATAACCGTGGACACTGCAAGAAAAATGTGGATATTCACATTTTTCCCTTCCCCTTGGGATGTGGACTCAATTCCCCTCAAAAGATAGTCCGTCGTGACTTGAAAATATCGCTCATGGCGATCACCTTATCCAATTCGGGAACACTCTGCCCACGCTCCCATTTGGATACGGCGGACTCAGTGACAAACAGGCGGGAGGCAAATTCTTTCTGGGTCATGCCCAGCTCTTTTCGGCGCTGTAATATGTAAGCGCCGAAGGTTTTTTTGTTGTCCATATTCAAAACTCCTTATCTCCGCCGAGGCGGGCAGATTCAGTCTTGCAAGCCTGAGATAAGGATATGTGACGGGACGTTCAAAGTCAAGAAAAAATCCGTTTCCCTCAGCTCGACTGTTGGGGAAGTCCAGTGTTTGCAGGCGTTTGCGGGACTTTGTATAAAGAAATCTCTGTAGGAGAAAAAAGAAATAAAAGAGAGCAGCCAGTCCAAAGCTTCATGGACTGGCTGTATCAGCAGAGTAATATTATTGCAGAGTTGGTCAAAAAGTAGGATGAGTAGTGACTGTTAGTGAAATTTTGCATTGAATGTGACATCAGCAGAAGATGATTTTGAGATAAACAAGCAGACAGCTGATTTTCCCGTAGGAAACAAAGCAAATCCCCCATTTTTAGTAAAAAGTCTTTCTATTTATTCATATTTTCAGCAATGTCACAAAGCGCTTTCCCAATATCCGCATCTATACAGATAGACTGCTTTATGATTTCATTTGGTGCGATTGCCTCTCCATAGTTGATACAAGCATAGATAGCTTTGCGATTCTTTGCCGTCATCTGCCAAAACGGATACTTGATGATGCCCGGTGTATTGGCTCCAACACCCAGTTCCAGATAGAGAACATGCAGATCTTTATGGCGGTGGATGAAATCATCATACCTGTTCGCAGCAGCGTACCAGCCCTCATCCTGCACAAAAGTGTTATCCGAGCGCAGATTCATCGTCATTGGCGCACCGCAGACCGGACATTTCGGAATCA
>CAZWWH010000056.1:0-3309 GCA_964637365.1 uncultured Peptococcaceae bacterium | reverse complement strand
GACCCGGGCTGTCGCTGTTTCTACTGTTGCTGACTAAAGCCGATATGCACATAAAATAATGATTGTTGATGATGAACCAGATATTTTAGCCCTTTTGGAAAAGGCACTAAGCATTGAGGGCTTTTCCAACATTGTAAAAATTAGTGACGGCCCTGCCGCTGTTGACACTTGTAAAAAGATCAATCCCGACATTATCATTTTAGACGTTATGCTTCCGGGAATTGACGGATATGAGGTATGTAAACAAATCAGGCAATTTTCCCACTGCCCTATTCTTTTTCTTTCTTCTAAAAATGACGAATTGGATAAAATACTCGGCTTAGCTGTTGGTGGAGATGATTATGTCAGCAAACCCTTTAGTCCGAAAGAAGTTGCTTTTCGAGTGAAAGCGCAGCTACGCCGGACAGAGTACCGGCAAAGACCAGAACGGCCTCACGCAATTTCCATCGGGGAATTGGTGATCGATCCAGATGGCTGCCGCGTCTTAAAAAACGGTAAGGATATAGAGTTGACCGCCAAGGAGTTTGAAATTTTGTACTATCTTGCGCAAAACATTGGGCGTGTGATTAGCCGGGAACGTCTGTACGAAACAATCTGGGGCGAGGACAGCTTCGGATGTGACAATACCATCATGGTGCATATCCGGCATCTGCGTGAAAAGCTGGAGGAAAACCCAACGAAACCTCAATTCATTATTACAATGAAAGGCTTAGGCTATAAGCTGGTAAATCCTTATGAAAAATAAGCGGAAGATCAATCCGGTTTTAAGAATATTTGTTTCGCTCATTGCTTTGGTGTTGCTGGTAATCGTCTTGGGAATTGGTTTGTTTTACTATGTCTTTTCCATCCATGAGCCGGAAGGATTGAGCTTGGCTAACTGGCCAAATCGTTTTACAGACAATTTCTCTGCCTGGATGGAAAATGAGGGCGGGACTCTCCAAATAAAGGCGTTAGGCTTGAACAGACTGGATGAATATGGGCTGTGGCTTCAAGTCATTGACGAATCCGGACAGGAAGTATTCTCCTATAACAAACCGGAGAATTATCCTTTGCATTACTCGGCCTCTGAATTGGTGAAGCTGGCGGCAAGTAACTATGAAAATGGAAATACGGTTTTTGTGAGCAGCTATGAAGATTCCGGTCAAACATGGAGTTACCTGATTGGGTTTCCCTACGCGATTGGAAAACATATGCTATACTATAACGGTGAAACCGTGAGCCGGCTTTCTCCGATTTTTCGTATTGTGATATTTTTCATATTTTTTGCAGGCATTGTCCTGTTTCTTATCTATGGCTTTTGGCTCATACGCCAAATGGGAAAGATTACAAGAGGCATTGGGCATATTACACTCCGTACCTATCAGCCGCTCCCAGAAAAAGGTTTATTCCACGATATCTACAAGGCGTTGAATAAAATGGATACGGATATCCGATACAGCGATCAGCTAAAAGAAGAAACGGACCGTGTGCGCCGGGAATGGATCACAAACATCACCCACGATCTAAAAACCCCCTCTCTCCGATTAAGGGCTATGCGGAGCTGCTTGCAGATGGAGCCGCAAGGGAAAGCCAGACGGTTCAGCAATACGGTGCCATCATATTGAAAAATGTGGATTACGCTGAAAAACTGATAAATGATTTGAAGCTGACCTATCAACTGGAATCCGGTGCATTTCCCTTTCACCCTAAACAGGTACGTCTGGTGCGCTATCTGAAAGAACTGGTGATTGACATCGCGAACGACCCGGCATTTTCTGAAAGAGATATAGAATTTGAATGCGGCCTTTCCGAGATTACTGTTATCATTGACCCTGATTTGTTTCATCGCGCTGTGTGCAGCCTTGTAATCAATGCACTTGTTCATAATCCAGCGGATACAAAAGTAACCATATCTGTTTTGGAAAATAAAAATGGTCTTTGTATTTCTATTTGTGACAATGGTATTGGAATCAGAGAGGCCGAACAGGCTGAACTTTTTACCCGGTATTACCGGGGGACAAATACAAAGGAAAAGCCAGAGGGCAGCGGTTTGGGTCTTGCGATTGCAAAACAAATCATAATGCTGCATGGCGGCGGCATTTCCGTTAAAAGCAAGCCGGGCTTCGGGACGGAATTCGCAATCGTTATTCCGTTGGAAGGCAAACAACGCTCATAAGAAATTAAGGCTAAATTAAGATACGGAAAAGCCAGACATAAGGTAGGTGGTTTATGCTTTAAGCATAGGCCGCCTTTTTTATAAAGAAGTCACCACGAAAACACATCTCATTATGATCTTCCTATTAAAAGGTTCCATTCTGGCGAATGAAACTTTTTAATGGAATATCAGTATCAAAATGAACAGGAGGATTCCTATGGAATTGAAATTGCAGCACTTGAGCAAGCAATATGGTGAAAAACTCGCCGTTAATGATGTGAACGTCAATTTGTCGCCGGGGGTCTATGGTTTACTCGGTGCAAATGGCGCGGGAAAAACAACCTTAATGCGAATGATCTGCGGTGTCTTGAATCCCACTTCCGGCAGCATCCGTCTAATGGTAAGACAATGCAGGAATTGGGCGAAAAGTATTATACCCACTTGGGCTATATGCCGCAGGATTTTGGGTTCTATCCCGATTTTACTGCCCGTGAATTTATGCTTTATATGGCAGCTGTCAAAGGGATTGATAAGGAAACCGCGAAAGCCAGAACTGAAACGCTGCTTGATATGGTGAATCTCCACAGTGTAGCGGACAAAAAAAATCAAATCCTATTCCGGCGGTATGAAGCAAAGGCTGGGAATTGCACAGGCAGAGCTGAATGACCCGGCCATTTTGGTCTTGGACGAACCGACCGCAGGGCTTGACCCAAAGGAACGGGTACGTTTCCGCAATATCATTTCGGATTTTGCAAAGGAAAAGATTGTTATTCTGTCAACGCATATTGTATCTGATGTTTCTTACATTGCAGGCACAATTCTGATGATGAAGCAGGGCTGTCTAATCCTGCAAGAACCTACGGAAACGGTTACGGACAGCATACATGGAAAGGTATGGGAGGTTCTCGTAGACGAACAGAAAGCCGCGGAGTACAGCAGACATTTTTCCGTTGTCAACCTGCGCCATGAAAACGGTAAGGTACGCTTGCGCATCGTGCATGAAACAGCGCCGGTGGCAGACGCCTATACTGTCGAACCCAGCTTAGAGGATTTGTTCTTGTACCACTTTGGCGAAGAAACTCAGGACGAGTCTAATGGTGTGATGTCAATAGGTAAATGGAAAGAAAAATTCAATAAAATGCATTCCGAATTGGCCAGCGCTGGCAAAAAAGCGT
>CAZWWH010000055.1:0-3871 GCA_964637365.1 uncultured Peptococcaceae bacterium | reverse complement strand
CCGTATTTCCGAAGGAATTCTAAGGAAATACGGCTTTGTGATTCCTAAATGGAATATCTCAGCAATGTAAATCCGAACAAAAAAAAGTAGGATTAGAACTTCTTTATCAAAAGTCAAAAAAAAGGGGGTATATAGAAAAAGCATCTTCTCAATTTTATTTATATTTTATTTCACGAACAACAAGACAAAATTTAAGAAAGGAACATTAAAATGAAAAAAAGTAAAATCATTTGCTTTATGCTGGCCCTGGTTATGGTCATTTGTATGACACCGGGCTTTGCCTTGGCTCAGGACGCTCCCGCTTTGGACTTCATTGAAATGTCTAATACGGCCGATGGCGTGGGTAATTCTTTGCAGATTGCTGCGGAACCCGAAGACGATTATGACTATAAGCTATATATTCCTGATTTCCAGGAATCCGTTCTTTCCAACGCAACTTATGCCAAGGCAAAAGCAGTAGATCCCAACCAGAAGGTTTGGGTCTGCACCACCGCTAGTTTAGGAGGCTTTGGCATTGTTGCTGCAAAAATGCAGGAAATATCAGCGGATGACTGGACGAGTTTTAAATGTAGCAGTCGAACCGATAAAACGATACAAATCTATGTCGGTTCCGATGCTCCGACCATTAAAAAAGAGGGCAAAATACAATCCTTTGATTTCCCTGAAAGCGGTACGGCCTACAACGTAAAGATCACCCTCGTGCCGACTTTGAATGGGTTGTCGATTCAAAACAATAATACGTTGACTCCCGATTATACTTGGGAAAACAAGGAGTATACGGCTTATGTCTCTGACACATTAACGTCCGTAACCTTTAATTCCGTCAAATTCAGTACTACCCAGAGTATAACCTACAATGATAAAGCAGAGGCTGAGGTTCCTTTAGTATGGAATAGCGACGGCAAAATGCAGGTAGATGTAAAGGTATCCAACGAGATGGCGTCAAGTACCTATACGGTAACTCTCGTGAAAGTGACACTCAGCGCGACCCCTCAGTTTATTATCCAACCTAAGGATGCTGTTTATATTGACACTGCCTCAGGGAAAGAAATTAAAGACTTAAAGGTAAACGCTATTGCCACGGATACCGTCTCCTATCAATGGTATCGCAATACTGACAACAGTAATCAGGGCGGCACTGCCATTGAAGGCGCAACTTCGTCTTCTTATACTCCTGTGATTTCCGACATTGGCAAAACCCAGGAAAAAATAGATTATTATTATTGCATCGCTACCAATACTACTACCGATGGGCAGACGATCACCTCCGCCAGCAACCCTGCGGCCGTTACGATCCATCCTGATCCCATACCTGAAAATGTTAAGCTGATCCCCGTTGGTATGGGCAGCATTCCACAGGACGGTTATACTTATTTAAAGGATGCTGTCAGCACTCCCATCACAGTTACTGCTGAGTGCGACGCCGAAGGTGGCGAATGGACTTATCAGTGGGAGAGAGCTTCTTCACCGGACAGCATTTTTCTCAGTGTGACTGAAGTCGAGTCCGCCGCCGCTTCTTTTTCGCCGACCACCAGAGGCGACCTTAAGGGAGTTTGGTACTACCGCTGTAGGTTGACTCATAATGTCGATGGCGTTGAACGTTTCTCTTACAGTGATATTGTCAAAGTAACCGTTGATATTAAGGGGGCAGAGGATCCCATTATCGGTTCGCAGCCTAAAAGTGCACAATACACTCGCGGCACCACGGACATCGCCCCCCTGTTGTGCATCCCCAAAAATTATATGGGATATACCCGGATTCATCAATGGCAGGAAAGTACCGATGGAGAAACCTTTACCGATATTGAAAATAGCGATTCCTTTCAATATACACCGGAAGAACCTGCTGACGGAGCAACGAAATATTACCGCTGCCGCGTGCAATTTAAGGCCACAAGCATTGATGGTACGGAATATTTAAGCGCCAACGTCTATTCTAATGTCGCAGAAATTTCTTGGGAAGAACCTGGCTTTAACTTGGAAGGCGAAGGCACTCAGGACCACCCCTATTTGGTAAAGAGCGCTGAGGATATGGTCAATCTTCAACAGGCGGTCAATGAATGGAACCTTAACTTTGATGGGCAGTACGTTAAAATGGCGGCGAATATCACCTTGCCTGACGACTGGACTCCCATTGGCACCGATAAAAAAACCCCGTTTAAAGGGACATTTGACGGAGGCAATTTCCTTCTTACTGTACCCGAGGGAGGCAAACCTCTATTCGGCGTTGTTTCCGGCGATTCGGTCTTGCGGAATTTGGATATTCAAGGAAAGAGGATTGAAGGCTGCGGCGTTATCAATGAATATATTGTAGACGTTTCCAGCATTACCATTGAAAATGTAACGTTGAAATCCGGTACCCAGACCCTAAAATCCGGCTTTATCGGCGATTACGGCAATTTACCCGTTACCATCCGTAACTGCACCGTAGAAAAAGGCGTCGTCATCGGCTACGATAAACAGCAAAGCCATATCGGCTCCTTCGGCGGTGAAATTAACGGCTACTTTGAAAATTGTGTAAGTCATGCCACTGTTTATGGGGTAGACTACGTTGGCGGTATCAATGCCAATAAAGGTCAGACCATGCGGCCTTATGAAATTAGAAACTGTATATTCGATGGTGAAGTCGTTGCCAGCGGCAGCTATGCCGGCGGTATCAGCGGCGGCGGCTATGCGGGAACCAACTGGGGGCTGGATACTTCCCCCAATTCCCCCTGGCCTGTTATCCAGAACTGTATTTCTGCCGGCAAGATTACCGGTCAGGACTGTGTTGGCGGTATTCTCGGCGGGGAACCCGGTGTCGTACAGTGCTGGGATAACGGCATCGGTTATATTCAAAACAATCTTTTTACCGGAACTGTGCAGGCCACTGGTGAAAACGCCCGCATCGGCGGTATCGCAGGCTATGTCCATGGTCTCGATAAATATGTCGAAATTAACAATAACTATTTTGCAGCAGACTGTGGTGCAGGCCTGGGAATAGGC
Source organism: uncultured Peptococcaceae bacterium (assembly GCA_964637365.1). Taxonomy (GTDB): domain Bacteria; phylum Bacillota; class Dehalobacteriia; order UBA7702; family UBA7702; genus Cryptoclostridium. Next base: position 886 of record CAZWWH010000055.1, on the reverse strand, counting down.
TTTGTTAAATATGTTGATACCAACAATGAGAATGTAAGCCAGGGCGGTGTTGATAAAGCTACAGAAACTTACTACTTCGACACTTCCGATGGTGGGAAAGGCGCCGCATACCCCAAGGGTGCAACGAGAATCAATCAAAACCGTACCGACGACCCGTTGGGTGCAGATGTTGAACAACTGACGAAAGCCGTTACAGAGGAACAGCTGAAGGACGGCACTGTGACCCAATGGCTTAATGAAGGCCCCAACAGTTTGAAAAACTGGATCCAGGGGGAAACTTCTCCCGTCTTTAGCAATGAAGCCGTTCTTCTGGGATTGACTTTAAGCGGCGAATTCAAAACGAGTTACGTCATGGGGGAAGAATTCAGCACGGAAAACATGGTAATTACGGCAACCTACAGCGACGGAAGCAGCAAAGTGTTGAATCCTGACGACGTGGCCTTTAAAGGCTTCAATGGTATGACTAAGGGAACTCAAACCATTACTGTAAGCTATGACGTTGCCAAAACCGAATATACCGTTACTGTAACGCCTTCGGAAGAAGACCAGAAGGCCGCCGACTCCGTAATAGATCTGATTGACGCAATCGGCAAGGTGACCAAAGATAGCGGCGACGCTATTGCGGCAGCCCGCGATGCCTATGATAAAGCCAACGACGTTCAAAAATCTCTGATTATCAATTATAAGAAGCTGGAAGCCGCAGAAGCAAAATATGCTGAGTTGACCAAAGACATCAAGGTTCCCTTCGGTGACGTAAAGAAAACTCAATGGTTCTACAGCGACGTTGCATACGTTTATGACAAGGGTGTCATGACGGGCATGACGGATACACAGTTTGGTCCCAATGAAGACTTGACCCGCGGTCAGTTCGTCACCATCTTAGGGC
>CAZWWH010000054.1:0-5735 GCA_964637365.1 uncultured Peptococcaceae bacterium | reverse complement strand
AGCCCTTTCAGTTGCTTGAACAATTTTGCTTTTTTTATTCTCTAACTTTTGGGGGTCACTTCAAAAATCGATAGCCTACTTTTATGCTTAAGCTGTAACTGATATTGACTCATCTTGGTGAAATGTCAGGGATAAAACATCGTCGAAGGTGGCAACAGGAATAATCTCAGCAGCGAACTCCGCGTAGTACTCCTGCCAATTTTCTTGGGGTATAATCACCCGTTTGGCACCTGCCCGCACCGCAGCTTCAATTTTTTCAGTGACGCCCCCCACAGGAAGGACATCGCCACCGAGTGACAATTCACCTGTCATAGCCACGTCACTGTCAGGGAGTTTCCCCTCCACCGCAGAATAAAGGGCTGTAGCCATGGTGATTCCTGCTGAAGGACCGTCGATAGGAATGCCTCCGGGGAAGCTCAAATGACAGTCTAAGCTGCTCCAATCCGCATTGGTACAGCGCCGGAGCACAGAAATAACATTTTCTGCCGAATTTTTGGCCATACTACGGCGGCGCACTTTATGCCCCTGGCCTCCTATTTCCTCTTCCTCCACGATACCGGAAATCACGTGGTTACCACAGCCCGGAAATACCGCCGCGTCAAGAGGTAATATACTCCCCTCACCACCTTGACTAACACATAGTCCCGTCACATGTCCGATACGGGGAGTATCCGGCATTCTGCGGTCCAAATGAGGAGTATAGTGCCCCTGATGAATCACACGATCCAAATCTCGCTGGGAAATGGTATTGCTGCTGCTTTGCTGTGCCATCCCCGCTGCCAATTGAATCATATTCACGATTTCCCTGCCATTGGAGGCATAAGAAGCGGCCACAGCTGCTTCCTCTTGTCCTAAGTGAAAACCTGAGCGCTCGGCGCTGTTCATAGCGATTTGTTCTAACTCACCTCCATGAAGGGATCGAAAAAAAATCTCTACGCAACGAGAGCGAAGCGCTGGTGGAAGTTCCTCGGGATTACGAGTAGTTGCGGCAATCAGACGAAAATCAGCGGGTAGACCATTTTGGAAAATATCATGAATATGACGGGGAATATCAGGATTTTCCGCTTGATAATAGGAACTCTCCAGCATCACTTTACGATCTTCCAACACCTTCAGTAATTTATTTAGCTGAATAGGATGGAGCTCCCCAATCTCATCAATAAAGAGAATTCCCCCATGAGCCTTACTAACAGCTCCTTCTTTCGGCTGTGGGACCCCGGCCTGACCATAAGCGCCAGCTCCCTGGTAGATGGGATCATGAACACTGCCCAACAGGGGATCTGCAATACCACGCTCGTCAAAACGAGACGTGGCACCGTCAACTTCCACCATTTTGGCATCGGGAAGAAAGGGTGTACCAGGGCTTTTTTTAGCTCGTTCCAGAGCCAATCGGGCAGCAGCAGTTTTCCCCACGCCAGGGGGACCATAAATAATTACATGCTGAGGATTAGGGCCGCACAAAGCGGCTTCCAATGTCTTCAAGCCATCCTCCTGGCCAATGATTTCTGAAAAGTCTTTAGGCCGTGTTTTTTCCGCCAAGGGTACGTTAAGCGAAATTTTTCGTAAGGATTCTAAGCGAGCGATTTCTTTGCTACTATGCTTGTCCATATAATTACAGGGCTTCCCTTCACGTTGTACCACGGGTGTACGACGATGGGTGAAAAGGAAGATTAACGTAACGATTGAAAGGCATATCATGATACTCAAAAGAATATTAGTCAATATTGAAATCTCCTTTTGCTCTTGTTTTTATTATGATTCCCCAAAACGTGAAAAACATGGGCAGAAGGAATAAAGTTCTTGATTCAATTTTTGCCATATAAAAAACCCCGCAATGCGGGGCTTTTTTTATAATCCGTTTTTGAAAAATCACCGAACTTACGCAGGGGTATCACTATCCTCTACAATTTTTATAGTAGCGGCGGTATTGGCCTGACTAGCCAATTCCTCCAACTCCCGCGGGTCACGAAGAATCATCCTCGGTTCCCCACTGCCGGAGGTAAATTCTTTATTGATGATGACTTTCTTTACATCTCTGCGTGAAGGCAACTCAAACATAAGATCGCTCATCAAGTCTTCCATAATAGCACGGAGACCCCGAGCGCCAGTGCTTCGCTTCATAGCGGTTTCCGCAATATCCTCCAAAGCACTGTCTTCAAATTCCAATTCGATTTGATCCATACCAAAAAGACTCTGGAACTGTTTCACCAAAGAGTTTTTAGGTTCCTTCAAAATGCGTACCAAGGCATCTCTGTCCAAAGGAGTCAGCTTCCCAATGACTGGGAGTCGACCCACAAATTCGGGAATCAAGCCAAATTTTAATAAATCCTCGGGCATTACGTTAGCTAAAAGTTCCCCTATATCTTCTTTCTTTTCTTTGATATCCGCACCAAAGCCCATGACACCACTGCCCATACGCTTCTGCACGATTTTATCCAAACCATCGAAAGCGCCACCGCAAATAAAAAGGATGTTAGTGGTATCCAACTGAATGAATTCTTGATGAGGGTGTTTCCGCCCGCCTTGCGGCGGCACACTGGCAACAGTGCCCTCCAGGATTTTCAGTAATGCCTGCTGAACCCCTTCCCCACTGACGTCTCTGGTAATGGAAGGATTTTCACTTTTTCGGGTAATCTTATCAATTTCATCGATATAAATAATCCCATGAGAAGCAGCATCCACATCAAAATCAGCGGCCTGAAGCAGCTTTAACAATATATTTTCCACATCCTCGCCCACGTAGCCAGCCTCTGTGAGAGTTGTAGCATCCGCTACGGCAAAAGGTACATGGAGGAATCTGGCTAAGGTCTGAGCCAGCAAGGTTTTCCCGGTGCCGGTGGGGCCAATTAAAAGGATATTGGATTTTTGCAACTCCACATCGTCACTCCCAACAGGAGCTCCGATACGTTTATAGTGATTATACACTGCCACAGCCAAAACTTTTTTTGCGTCTTCCTGACCAATGACGTAATCATCAAGACTTTTGGCCAAATCCCGGGGTTTGGGCAATTCGGTAAAATCCATATCCCCCTCTTCTTCAGCCAAGGCGTTATCAATAATCTCCATACAGAGGGCGACGCACTCGTCACAAATATTTACGCCAGGTCCTGACACAAGTTTTCTTACTTGGTCTTGGGATTTGCCACAAAAAGCGCAGCAGACCCCATCATGACTGTCCATTTGACTCATAGTTCCTCCTTATTTTGCCGCAATTACTCGGTCGATAAGGCCATAAGCCTGAGCTTCTACCGCAGTCATGAAATTATCACGTTCCGTATCAGCTTTGATGCGTTCCACACTTTGGCCAGTTTGTTCCGCCATCAGACGGCACATTTTTTCCTTAGTTCTTAAAATATGTTTGGCATGAATTTCAATGTCTGTGGCCTGCCCCTGGGCACCACCCAAGGGTTGGTGAATCATGACTTCACTATTGGGCAAGGCAAGACGTTTGCCAGGAGTTCCTGCCGAAAGCAGGAAAGCCCCCATGCTGGCGGCCATTCCCACACAGATGGTGGAGACATCGCATTTAATATAATTCATCGTATCATAAATTGCCATGCCAGAAGTAATGGAACCGCCGGGGCTGTTAATGTAAAAATTAATGTCCTTCTTCGGATCGTCCGCTTCCAAAAAGAGCATTTGGGCAACGATGATATTAGCGACATTGTCATCAATGGCATCACCAAGAAAGATGATTCTGTCTTTTAATAGACGGGAAAAAATATCGTAGGAGCGTTCGCCACGGCTGGTTTGCTCGATGACGTACGGTATACTAAAATTATATGGCATTGGGTTCCTCCTTCAATCTATACGCAATCTATGCGAATGTTTCCCCGAAAAGAACATTATGATACTCTCTTATTCCCTATCTTCTGCTTCCTTAGATTCTTCCTCAAAAGGAACAATATTAGCGTTATCCACCAAGAAATCAATGGCTTTTTTCACCAAAATTGTGAAGACAAGAACATTGTATTGACCGGTTTTCATCAACCGTTCCTTAATAACATCCAATTCGGTGTTGGTCATCATAGCGACCTTAGTGCATTCCGCATCAATGTCGACTTCGGTTGCCTCGAGTTTTTCTCTTTTCGCCACTTCCATCAAAGCAACTTCAGTTTTAACGGCTTTTTCAGCGTTAGGACGACTTTCTTCTCTGAGATCAGCCATGGTTTTACCAGTGAATTCCACATAGCGTTCCAGGTTCAAGCCCTGCTGTGCCAAACGGGAATTCATATCTTCCATGAAGCTATCGATTTTGTCGTTAATCATAATTTCAGGGATTTCAACATCGGTTACTTCGAGAAGTGCGTCTACAGCCTGATTTCTCAAATCATCGTTAATCTGACGCGCTACGGATTCTTCCAAACGCTGTTTGGTATCAACTTTAAAATCAGCAACGTTCTCAGCGGTAGAGACCATTTTCACGAAGTCATCGGTAAGTTCAGGAAGTTCTTTTCTACGTACTTCAAAAATATGAACGTCAAACTTGGCATCTTTGCCTCTTAAATCTTCAGCATGGTAATCTTCGGGGAAGGTCACATTGACTTCCACATCATCGCCTGCTTTATGACCTTTGAGCTGGTCTTCGAAACCGGGGATAAAGGTGTTGGTGCCGATACCGAGTGAATATTTTTCAGCGCTGCCGCCTTCAAAAGCTTCACCATCGACATAACCTTTATAGGAAAGCTGAACCATATCGCCATCTTCCACAGCTTCTTCCACAGTAACCATTTTAGCATGGCGGTCGAGGATGCGTTCCACTTCGTTTTCCACATCTTCGTCAGTCAAATTGATTTCACGTTTTTTCAATTCAAGGCCTTTGTATTCGCCTAATTCCGGTTCGGGACGCAAAGTAACGGTAGCTTTAAATACAAATTCTTCTTCTTCACCGATAGAGACGATTTCAACTTCGGGACGATCCACAGGTTCCAGGCCTTCAGTAGTGATGGCTTCGGCATAGGCAGGAGACATCATAATTTCAGCAGCTTCTTCAACAATGGGAGCTTTGCCAATTTTCTGTTCCAAAACAAAACGAGGGGCTTTGCCTTTTCTGAAACCAGGGATGGTAACCTCTTTGGCCAATTTCAGATAGGCCTGATTCATGGATTTCAAAACCGTTTCTTTATCTACGGTGATGGTGAGTTCCGCTTGATTTTTGCCTTCTCTCTTAACTTCGTAGTTCATCTTTCTTTCACTGCTCCTCTAATTTTCTTCAACTAAAATACAGATCATTCTGTCCGGGAATACCGGTTTTGGTGCGGGTGAAGGGACTCGAACCCCCACGGTTACCCGCCAGATCCTAAGTCTGGTGCGTCTGCCATTCCGCCACACCCGCATAGCTAATAACAAATTATAGCATATGTATTTAGATTTTGCAAGAGATTCCATTTTATACAGGGAATTTTATTTTAATAGTTATTTAAAGAACATCTCTGTTCTTTTGCCGATCAATAAGACAAATTTCATGCAAAAAACCGAAAAAAGAAAAAATATCGCATTGACCCATTTTGTACAGGTCTTTTACCTTAAGAAATTTTAAAAAACCAAAGTACCAAAGCCATACTTTTGCAAAGGACTGTAGCCAGAAAATTTGGAGTATCCCGTCAAGTGATATCATATCACATCCATAAACTGGGAATTGATATTAGTCAATTTAAGAATTCCTCCCAAACAGAATAATGGTACCCAACACACACAAACCGGAGTATGTAGGCATACTCCGGTTTGTTTTATGA
>CAZWWH010000053.1:0-6304 GCA_964637365.1 uncultured Peptococcaceae bacterium | reverse complement strand
GAACCCGACAGTTTGGTTTTCCATTGTGGCTGACAGCGTTGTTGTCGGAAAAGCCCAGACATTTGAGTACGTTTTGGTACGCGGCGTGCCTGAGCTTTTCCTTCCGCCTAGCTCTAAGCCACAATGAAAAGCCCGCGGAAGTTGTCTGATTGTTGTACGTTACCCCATTTGCGGTGGTCTGGATGAATTGTGTAATATATATGTAATCTTTTGTTTTCGATTGACATAGATTTTTGGCGGTTGTATAATTGAAGCTGATTTGACTGACCCGTTGGTCAGTCACGTTTCACTGACCTGTCGGTCAGTGAAACGGATGAAAAGAAAAACTGCGCCGCTTCTGCGGTATGTTGGGAGGAAATCAATGTTAGCAAAATTCAGTGTCAATAAGCCCTATACCGTGGTTGTGGCTGTAATTGTAGTATTGCTTTTGGGGGCAATCTCCTTCATGGGGATGCAGACCGACCTGCTGCCCAGCATCGACTTACCCTACGCCGTGGTTGTAACCACTTACGCCGGGGCCAATCCGGAGGAGGTGGAAACCGTTGTAACCAAGGCTGTGGAGCAGTCCATGGCTACGGTCAGCAATATTAAAACAGTCTCATCGGTGTCATCGGAGAATATGTCTCTGGTAATTTTGGAGTTTTACCAGGGCACTAATATGGATTCAGTAACGCTGGATATGCGGGAAAATTTGGATATGGTATCCTCTATGTGGGATGACGACGCCATTGGTTCTCCCATGATTATGAAAATCAATCCTGATATGATGCCCATTATGGTGGCGTCTGTGGATAAAGAGGGCATGGATGACGCGGAGCTTTCGGACTTTGTAGAGGAAACACTGTTGCCGAAGTTTGAGCGTATTGAAGGGGTTGCCTCGGTGGAGTCCATGGGAATGGTGGACAATGAGGTTACCGTTACCATTGACGCAGACCGCATCGCCACCGTGAACGAAGCCATTGCCGCCGCCATTGACGGCGACATTGCCAAAGCCCGTTCCATGCTGAACAAGGCTCGTTCTCAGCTGGCGGCAGCTTCTTCTCAGCTGGAAGCGGAATTGGCGAAAAATACCAAGGTGTTGGACGCCGCCGCCGCTCAAATTGCCGACGGGGAAAAGGCGCTGGATGACGCTGAAGCCCAGTTGGAAACAGGCCTTACTGCTTTGACGCAGCAGAAGCAAGAGCTGGAAACGCAGCAGCAGACCTTGACCCAGCAAAAAGCTGAAGTGGAGCAGCAAATTGCGGATTTAACCGCCGCCGGCCAAGAGGTTCCTGGGGAATTGACGGCTGCCTTGACCTCGCTGGATGAGGGTTTGACCCAGGTGAATGGCGGTTTGGAAACTGTCAACGCGAAAATGGCCGAAGCGGAGGCCGGCAAAAAGGAACTGACTGCTCAGCGGGAAACCTTAAACGGGAAAAAGGCCGAAATCGCCCAGGGCCGCACTACGTTGCAGCAGGAAAGCGAGAAAGCCCGGGCGCAAATTGCTTCGGGGAAAAGTCAGATTTCCCAGCAGGAGTCTGCCCTAAATTCCCAGGCTGCCAAAGCCAAGGAGCAGGCCTCCATTGACGACGCCATTACTGTGGAAATGATCTCCGGTATTTTGGCTGCGGAGAATTTCTCCATGCCGGCCGGCACCATGGAAAGCGACAGCGGCGATTACACCGTGAAGGTGGGGAATGTCTATGGCAATGTGGAGGAGCTGGAAAATCAGCTGCTTTTTGAGCTGGATATTGACGGCGTGGACGACGTGCGTTTGAAGGACGTGGCCGCCGTCACCATAGGCAGCAACAGCGGGACCTCCTACACCAAGGTCAATGGCAATCCTGGGATTTTGCTGGCGATTCAGAAGCAATCCACTTCCTCTACTTCGGAAGTGTCGGATCGCATTAATGAAGCCATCGCAGATATGGAGAAGGAATACGACATTTCCGTTACTCCCTTTATGGACCAGGGAATTTACATCGACATGGTAGTTAATTCCGTGTTGGAAAACCTGATTCTCGGCGGGATTCTGGCCATTCTCATCCTCTTCCTTTTCCTTCGGGATATCCGTCCCACCGCCGTGGTGGCAGTATCCATTCCCGCCAGTGTGCTTTTTGCCCTGGTGATGATGTATTTCACCGGTGTGACCTTGAACATCATCTCCTTGAGCGGTCTTGCGCTGGGCGTCGGGATGCTGGTGGATAATTCCATCGTTGTTATTGAGAATATTTACCGCTTGCGGAAGGAGGGCATGGAGCCGCGGGAGGCCGCTGTGGAAGGGGCCAAAGGTGTTGGCGGCGCTATCATCGCTTCGACCTTGACCACCATTTGCGTGTTCTTACCGATTCTCTTTACCGATGGCATGTCCAAGGAGCTCTTTATGGATATGGGGCTTACCATTGCCTTCTCTCTCATTGCCAGTTTGCTGGTGGCGTTGTCTTTGGTGCCCTCTATGGCAGCCGGAGTTCTTCGGAAAAACGCCCCTGAAGACCGTAAATTCTTTACGAAGCTGAAAAATTCTTATGAAAAAGGCCTTTGTTGGGCCTTGGGGCATCGTGCCATAGTGCTGGTTTTTGTCACAGTTTTGCTTTTTGCCAGCGCCATTGGGGCCGTATCCCGGGGAACCTCCTTTATGCCCGAAGCTGACAGCACGGAAATGACTGCCACACTGACGGCAGGGGAAGATATGTCTACCAGTGACTTCTGGGCCGTGGCCGATGATTTGATGGCCGCTGCCGGGGAAATGGGGGATGTAAAGGCCGTTGGCGCCATGGACGGCAACGGCATGGGATTCTCCATGGGCGGCGATGATAATGCCGCCATTTCCATGTATTTGCTGTTGGATGAAAAGAAAGACAAAAGCAATAAAGAAATCGCCAAGGAATTGGAAAAGGCTGTGGAAGGACGGGGCTGTGAAATTTCCGTATCCACCTCCTCCATGGATATGTCCATGCTGGGCGGCAGCGGTATTCAGTTGCAGGTAGCCGGAGAGGATCTGGAAACCATGGGAAGTGTGGTGCGCGACTTGGAAGAAAGGCTTAAAGACGTGGAGGGCCTGGTGGACATTACCGGCTCTATGGAAAACGCTACGCCGCAGCTTTCCATTGTTGTGGATAAAGATAAAGCTATGGCCGAGGGCCTTACGGTAGCTCAGGTTTACGCCCAGGTTTCCGAAGGTATTAAGGCGGAAAACGAAGCTACCAACGTAACCGTAAATCAGAAGGACTATCCTGTTATTGTGGTGGATGGTACCCGTGATGCTATGACTGCTGATACCATGAAGGACATGGTGATTGAGGCGACGGCTCAGGATGGAACCGTCAGCGAGGTTGCTTTGGGAGATATTGCCACCATTGGCCAAACCGAAAGCCCTGCTTCGATTTACCGGTCCAACCAGGAGCGCTACATGACTCTTTCCGCCGGGGTGGCTGATGATTATAATGTAACTTTGGTCAGCAACGATGTCCAAAAAATTCTGGATGATTATGAAACGCCGGAAGGCGTTACCGTGGAAATTCAGGGGGAAAGCGTCACTGTAGGGGATGCTGTTGCCGATTTGATTAAGGTGATTCTCCTTGCGGTGCTGTTGACCTATTTGATTATGGTTGCTCAGTTCCAGTCATTGCGTTCGCCCTTTATTGTGATGTTTACCATTCCCCTGGCCTTCACCGGCGGGTTCCTGGCGCTGCTGCTGTCGGGCTTCGACGTCAGTGTCATTGCCCTTTTGGGCTTCCTGGTTCTTACCGGGGTGGTGGTCAACAATGGTATTGTGCTGGTGGACTGCATCAATCAACAGAGAGAAAAAGGCATGGAACGTCGGGAAGCCATTATCACTGCCGGAAAGATGCGCTTACGCCCCATTCTGATGACAGCCCTTACCACGATTTTGGCTCTGCTGACCATGGCCTTTGGCTTTGGTATGGGGGCGGAAATGGTGCAGCCTATGGCCATTGTTTGTGTGGGCGGTTTGGCCTATGCTACCTTGATGACTCTCTTTGTGGTGCCGGTTATGTATGACGTCGCCCACCGGAAGCGCCCTGCCCTCAAGAGACATCTTCGTAAAAAACAGGAAGATGCTATCGTAGAATCCCTTGCAGAATCCAAGGAGGAAGATTGATGGATAAAGATGTGGCCATTCTTCGCGCCACTGTTCGGTTGATTGAAAAGGGTACCCCGCCCCATTTGGTGAAAATCTCCGATGTGGCGGCAGAGGCCGGCATCGGCAAAGGAACGGTGTATGAATACTTCTCTTCCAAGGATGAGCTGTTGGCGAAGGCCTTTTGTTTTGGCGTTGGAGAAAAATTGGAGCTCTTGTCGACTGAATTCGAGAAAGGGACAGATTTTCACCATGGCTTTATGAGTGTATTGGGGATATTGTCCCAGTGCAGTAACCGTTTTTTTTCTCTTTTTCGGTTCTGTGACCCGGATATGATTGCTTTGGCTCAAGCGTATCATTTTATTGACGAAGTTTATCATCAGCATTTCGACACGTTGTTGGGTTTTATGGATCGTATTTTGGAACGAGGCTGTGCGGAGGGAATTTTCCCTCCGCCGGCTTCGGTGGACTATGGGCGTTTTGCCCTGATTGCCTCTTTTTCCGGCTTCCACAGCGTCCTATCAGCTCAATCATTAAAAGGCACGAAGGATGATTTTGCGGAGCAGGTTATGGAATTGACCTACGATTCCTTGCGAAAATCTTTGCAATGAGGAAAAACCTGTCGAATCATGGAAAAAGGGTGCCCTTGACCTTTCCGTTTCCTTGGAGTATAATTACATTTAAAAATACCGTCGTTTGTTGGAGAAGATTTTATGGGAGAATGCTGCATCCGTCCCCTCGCAGATTACAGCGAAATGCCCGATGAGGATATCGTGGAACAATTTCGCAATGGTGATGAGATGGCCCAGGAATACCTAATTGTTAAATACAAAAATTTTGTGCGGTCCAAAGCTCGTTCCTATTTCTTAATCGGCGCTGACCGTGAGGATATCATTCAGGAAGGAATGATTGGTCTCTACAAGGCTATTCGGGATTATCGCGGGGACAAGCTTTCGTCTTTTCGCGCCTTTGCGGATCTTTGTATTACCCGGCAGATTATCACCGCCATCAAAACGGCGACCCGTCAAAAGCACATTCCGCTAAATTCCTATGTTTCTTTGAATAAGCCCATTTACGATGAAGATTCCGACCGTACCCTCATGGACGTTCTCTCTGGGATGCGCATCACTGATCCCGAGGAACTTATTATCAGCCAGGAAGAAATGGACGATATTGAACTGAAAATGGGGGAAATTCTGAGCCCTTTGGAATGGCAGGTGCTGACTTATTATCTCGATGGCAAGAGCTACCAGGAAATCGCAGAAATTTTAGGCCGCCATGTGAAATCAATTGACAATGCTTTGCAGCGAGTAAAACGCAAATTAGAACGGTATTTGGAAAAGCGAAATAATGAAGCTTAAATGAAACAATACATTTTTTTTGAATCAAAATCAAAAAAGGGTATTGACAAGTCACGATATGGTTGCTATAATGATTCTTGCGTTCACATGCCGACGTAGCTCAACTGGCAGAGCAGCTGATTTGTAATCAGCAGGTTGCGGGTTCGAGTCCCATCGTCGGCTCCATGCAACAATATATGGGGAGATTCCCGAGCGGCCAAAGGGGGCAGACTGTAAATCTGTTGTCGACGACTTCGATGGTTCGAATCCATCTCTCCCCACCAAATAAATCATAAGGATGAGGTTTCATCCTTATCATATCGCGGAGTGGAGCAGTTGGCAGCTCGTCGGGCTCATAACCCGAAGGTCGGAGGTTCAAGTCCTCCCTCCGCAACCAAGTAAATAAAACGTAAAGCGTTTTGATATAATTGCCGCCGTAGCTCAGTAGGTAGAGCGCATCCTTGGTAAGGATGAGGTCAGCAGTTCAATCCTGCTCGGTGGCTCCAGATGAAAACCGCAGTTTAAGAGACTGCGGTTTTTTTTTGACGCCTGTAAAAAGTACTTTATTTATAGTGCGCTGATGTTTTGCCATAGTTTTTCTTGCACGTGGAGTATTTCCTATTAGTGGTGGTTTTTTATTCCAAAAAAATTTTAAAAAAAATGCTTGACAGTAAATGAATTCAGTGGTATATTAATCAAGCTGTCGCTTTGAGGACACCCCTCAGAGAAAAAGCAAGGTTGACAAAGGAAACATTCAGTGATATACTGAATAAGCTATCAGTGGTATACTGAATAAGTTTTCGGAAAAAATTTTTTACAAAATTTTTTCCGAAAAATGTACTTGACAAAGTGATGTAATTAGGATATACTTTAAAAGCTGGTCTTT
>CAZWWH010000052.1:0-6327 GCA_964637365.1 uncultured Peptococcaceae bacterium | reverse complement strand
AAGACCGTCTGAAAGCGCAGCTTATCAAAGCTATCCTGCAATTCCGGTTTGACAGATAGAAAGTAGCAGAGACAGGGAAAGCCGTCAAGGATAAAATGCACACTTGCGCGTCCTTGACGGCTTTCCCTGTCTCTGCTGTTGGGCAGCTAAGAGAGAGCATTCGGATAAACCGCTTACGCTCTCAATCCAGTATGGAATAGTTACGCGATAGAGGTTGATTTTCACTTGATTTATGCGGCTTTCAAAGCAAGTTAAGGGTTTTATACCTTTATCGTCAAAATAGCGTTCCTACTACGTAACAAATTACTTTCTTTTATTAGGTATCGTACTTTTTTTATCACCAAGTGAAGTAATAGCCTTTGCACAGATTTGCGTTAATGGTTCTCCAATAGCCGCTTTATAATTAAAGCCTAATAGCTGCATGGTTTTAAGTGTATCTACACTAATCAACTCTTTAATCTGCTCATAGCTTTTTACTTGCTCATTTACTTTATTGATTTCTTCTTCCCCTTTAGCAGTAGCTGCTATAAGCTGAAATGTCTTGATAATTTCAAGCACGCGAGAGACAGTATTATGAAGATGTTCTATGTCCTCATCACTAATTACAATTCGGTCAAGTTCAGTTTTGTAAGCCTGAGCAATACGGATAGCCTCTTCTCTTTCAGATAAAAGTTCGCTAACAATTTCTTCGTAAGTGTTTCGTACTTTTTCTAAGTTTTTTTCATCTTTAATAGACTTGATTTTTGTATTTATAGCTGTTGCTGTACCTTTTACTGCAAGAGTAGTCAATGACACGCCCATGTCTGCTAAAGCAGACATATATACTTCTTCCATCGTAGCCTCTCCTTTATAATATTTTGTAGAATTATATCATTTTTCTGCAAGAAAATAAAGCGAAAACTCCTAATTACAAGGAATCTCCGCTTTATTTATGTTGCACCCTGTATGGCAGCTACCCTATTTCCGTTTGTTAGTTGATACTGTTTTATGAGTAGCTACCATTCGAGAGACACGTTTTTTGGTTTATAGCGCTTCGGTTTCTTTTACTGTTTCCGCTTCAGAGCGCTGGAGTAAAAGCCCTTCGATTTTATTTAAGAGCACATCCTTATTGAGACCTGATTGAGCCGAGAAAACTACCAATTCATCGTCAGATAACCCCAATTCTCGTTTGACCATGGCACGATTTTTGGCCATCTCATTTTTACTCAACTTATCGGCTTTGGTGGCAACGGTAAGATACGGAAACCCCGACGCTTTCAAGTATTCGCTCATCTGATGATCCAGCGCACTGGGGGGATGACGCAAATCCACAATTTGCCACACCACCATCCGGCGGCCGCAGGAAAGATAAGAATCCACCATTTTTTTAAAGCTATTTTGCGCCGCATGGCTGACCTTAGCATAGCCGTAGCCGGGCAAGTCCACAAAATACCATTCATCATTGATGCAATAAAAGTTCAAAGTTCTGGTTTTTCCTGGACTGGAGCTGGTACGCGCCAAGCCCTTACGGTTGATGAGACGATTCACCAAAGAAGACTTTCCCACATTAGAGCGGCCCGCTAAAACAATATCCAGGGATAATTCCGGGGGATATTGCTCCCGCCGCGCCACTGTGGCGGCGACCTCTGCTTTTTTTACCTTAATCATGATTCTTTCTCCAAAAGTGCCAAGGACAGCACTTCGTCAACATGGCTGCACAGATGGAACTTCATCTTTTTGGCAATATTATCGGGGATCTTTTCCAAATCCTTTTCGTTTTCCTTGGGCAAGAGCACGGTGCGGATTCCGGAACCATAGGCGGCCAAAACCTTTTCCTTGACGCCGCCAATGGGCAAAACCCGGCCCAGCAGGGTAATTTCTCCCGTCATGGCGATATCAGAGCGAACCTTTCTGCCACTGAGCTGAGAGGCCAAAGCCGTCACCATGGTAACACCAGCAGAGGGGCCATCTTTGGGAATAGCGCCTTCGGGCACATGGACATGGATATCAATTTTTTCTTCAAAATGATCTTCCAAGCCCAATTCCTTAGCAATGGAGCGCACATAGGTCAAACTGGCCTGTGCAGATTCCTTCATAACATCCCCCAGCTGACCGGTGAGCTGGAGTTTGCCGCTGCCAGGTAATACCTGAACTTCCACCTGGAGGATTTCACCGCCCATTTCCGTCCAAGCAAGACCTGTTACCACGCCGCACATAGGCGCCTCCATGGCCTTGTCCTTCGTAAAGCGTGGAATTCCCAAATAATCTTTAAGATTTTTCACAGTAACTCTGACAGAGTCGGTTTTTCCTTGGACGATTTCTTTGGCAGCTCTGCGGCAAATCGAAGCAATGCTACGGCTCAGATTACGAACCCCGGCTTCTCGCGTATAAAAACGAATCACATCACGCAAAGCATTCTCGGAAATCTGGAACTGCTCCGCTGTGAGAGCATGTTTTTCCATTTGCTGAGGTACTAGATGCTCCTCGGCAATATGAAGCTTTTCATCCTCAGTATAGCCACTGATTTCCACCACCTCCATGCGGTCCAGCAAAGGACGGGGGATGTTGGAACGAACATTGGCCGTGGTGATAAACATAACCTTAGAGAGGTCAAAGGGAGATTCAATATAGTGATCACTAAAGGTATTATTCTGTTCCGGGTCAAGAACCTCCAGCAAAGCAGAGGAAGGATCACCTTTATAGTCGCTGCCCAGCTTATCTACTTCATCCAAAAGGAACACGGGGTTTCTACTACCGGCAGCCTTCATATTTTGGATCACCCGACCAGGCATGGCGCCGATATAAGTACGGCGGTGTCCGCGGATTTCCGCTTCATCACGAACGCCCCCCAAGGACATGCGAACGAATTTACGGTTTAAAGCCCTGGCAATGGATTTCGCCAAGGAGGTTTTCCCCACTCCCGGAGGGCCGGTAAGACAAAGGATAGGACCACTCATGGATTTAGACAAGCGGCATACGGCCAAATATTCCAAAATGCGCTCCTTGACTTCCTCCAAGCCGTAGTGGTCTTCATTGAGGATATCCTCAGCAACATTGAGATCAGTACTGTCCTTGGTTTCCTTATGCCAAGGAAGCTCAATGAGCCAATCAAGATAATTCCGGAGCACCGTGGCTTCTGCCACTGCGCCGGACATTTTTGCCAGACGGTCCACTTCTTTCAAGGCTTTCTCCGTAGCATCTTTGGACATTTTTGCCTTTTTGATTTTCCCACGGTATTCGTGACATTCGGCGTCCTTGTCTTCATCTTCTCCCAACTCTTTATTGATAGCTTTGATCTGTTCCCGCAGGTAATATTCCCGCTGGTTTTTTTCCATCTGCTTCCGCACTTCATTGGCGATTTTTTTATCCAAGTCCAGAATTTCCGTTTCCTTGGAAAGATGGAACAACAATGTTTGGAGACGCTGGGAAACATCCAAGGTTTCCAAATACTCTTGTTTTTCTGTTAATTTCACTATGACCTGGGAAGCAATAATGTCTCCCAAAGCCGATGGACTTTCCGCAGTAAGAATAGAGGCCATGATTTCAGGCGGAACACGCTTCGACAAACCACTGTAATTCTCAAACTCTGCGGTAACTCGGCGTGCGTAGGCTTCTAGCTCTAATTCACTGCCGCTGGTTTCATCCTCTAAAACATAAGCCTCAGCTTCGATATAAGTATCATTTTCCGCAAAGTCCAAAATCTCCACACGGGTAATTCCCTCCACAATGATGCGGAGAGTGCCGCCAGAGGGGCGAATCACCTGTTTAATTGTGGCGATAGTGCCGACAGTGTAAATATCGTCGAACCCAGGATCGTCAATGTGAATATCCTTTTGCATCGCCAGAATAATTTCCTTACTCTCATAAGCTAAAGCTTCATTGATAGCCTTGATGCTCTTTTCCCTTCCCACATCCAGCTGCATCACCGAGTGGGGAAATACCAAAACTCCCCGGAGCGGCAGCACAGGCATATGAAATGTTTCCAAAGCGGAAAGCGGAACATGATCAGATAGTTCATCTTCAAGATTGGGAAACTCGTCGTTGCGATCCATTACCTTCTGCTCGTCTTCGGTAGGGTCATATTGGTGAAAATGCAATGCATTATCTTTCTCTTGTTTCGTCAATTACTCATCCTCCTGAAACAATTCAAGATTATTTTGTACTATATCATATCCCATTGTCAGAAAAAATTCAAGCACTCAAGGAAAAATTGACTTGATTTTACTATAGAATGTGATATACTTATCATAATCAGTGACAAAAATGTTACAATTCAACTCCGTAAGCCATGAGGAGGCCCACTTCATGAAAAACAACATCAAACAACATCGCTTAGAATCCAATTTATCCCAAAGTGATTTGGCGAAAAAAATTGGAGTAACCAGGGAGACCATCAGCCGTGTGGAATCGGGCCGCTGCAATCCATCGCTGGAATTGGCTTATAAAATCGCGAAATGCCTGAATACCACCATTGAAGATATTTTCCAATTAGAAGAAAAGAAAATTTTGCAATAACATAGGAGGTCTGGCAATGAAAATAAAAATCACAGCAGACAGTACCTGCGATCTGTCTCCCCAACTCATTCAAGACTATGATATTGAAATTGTCCCCTTATCCATTCAGATCGGCTACGACAGCTTCAAAGATGGCTTGGAGATTTCTTCCTCTCAAGTCGTTTCTTCCTTCGAGGAACAGGGTGTGCTAGCAAAAACCGCTGCCGTATCGGTGGGAGAATATATTGAACTCTTCCAAAAATGGCATAACTTGGGATATCATGTAATTCATGTCAATATAGGCAGTGAGTTTTCCTCTTGCTGCCAAAATGCCCTTTTGGCAGCGGAAGAAGTTGGGGAAATCACGGTGATTGATTCCCAAAATCTCTCAACCGGTCAGGGACACATCGTAATCAAAGCTGCAGCCATGGCCAAAGACGGGAAAACACCCGAAGAAATTAAAAATTTTATGGAAGATTATGTCAATCGCGTAGATGCCAGTTTTTTGCTGGATACTCTCACATATCTCCACAAAGGCGGGCGTTGTTCCGCTGTCGCGGCTTTAGGTGCGAATCTTTTAAAATTAAAGCCCTGTATAGAAGTAAAAAATGGAAAAATGGGTGTTGGGAAAAAATATCGCGGTGAATTAAAGAAATGTTACCGCCAATACATCAAAGACCGTTTATCACAAATAGAAAACTTAGAGGATGGACTCATATTTGTCACACATTCTCCATGCCGCCAAGACATTATCGACACCGCAATGGAAGAAGTAGAGCAATATAATTATTTCAAATCTATAGAAAAAACAGCTGCCGGCTGCACAGTCGTCAGCCATTGCGGTCCCAATACTTTGGGTATTCTATATATCAGAAAGTGAAGACATGTCATTTATCCATTTTTTAAAGAGAAATAAATTAATGCCAGTCATATGCATCGTGCTGTTTCTGCTAATTATCGGCGGCACCCTGTTTTATTTATGGCAATCTGGTTTTTTTGAGTTGGTTCGCAATGTGGACGAACTCAAAGCCTATATGGAAGATTTAGGGGCCGGCGGGCCGATTTACCTTTTCTGCCTACAAATTCTCGATGTTATTATTATGCCCTTTATTGGCGGATTTTCTGCCATTGCCGGCGGTGTTATTTTTGGTTTTTTAAAAACTTTTCTCATTTGTTCGGCAGGTATTATTGTGGGCTCTTGCATCAACTACGCCTTAGCCCGCTACTTTGGCCGACCCATTGTAGAGCTTTTCGCCAAAAAGGAAACTGTCGATAAATACCTGAATTCTTTTGAGGATCGGAAGAAAACCCTGCTGTTTATTATGTTTTTTCTGCCAGGATTCCCCGATGATCTCCTTTGTTTTGTAGCGGGAATTTCTGGCATTAGCTGGCGCTTCTTTATCATCGCCGCCGCTTTGGGACGTCCCTGGGGCCTTATTATCAGTACCTTGCTAGGAACTGGAGCCGTACACATTCCCATTTGGGGCTATATAATTATCGGCATATGTTTCCTTGGTATCCTCATCATTTCCTGGAAATACGGTCACACCATGAAGGAATGGATCATTTCAAAATTTTCCCATAAAAAACATCCTGTAAAACAGTGATGGCAGATAGCTTAAACAAAGTCCATAAAACATATTTACTGGTCAGAATCAACCACCATAGTTTTTGCATACGAATTTCCCCAAATAACTTTCATACTTTTTTACTTCTTTCTATTGTTATTTTTGGAAGAAAGGTATTTCGGTATTATTTTCACATTCCACCTGCGCTTCGGGTGGATTTTTTGTTCCTCAGGTACCCAACACACACAAACCGGAGTATGTAGGCATACTCCGGTTTGTTTTATGA
>CAZWWH010000051.1:6464-6632 GCA_964637365.1 uncultured Peptococcaceae bacterium | reverse complement strand
AGGGCTTAAAAAAACAGGGATGCCCGCAGGGTATAACATATAATAAGCAAGCCCGAAAGGGCTTAAAAAAACAAGGATGCCCGCAGGGTATAACATATAATAAGCAAGCCCGGAAGGGCTTAAAAAAACAGGGATGCCCGCAGGGTATAACATATAATAAGCAAGCCC
>CAZWWH010000051.1:0-6364 GCA_964637365.1 uncultured Peptococcaceae bacterium | reverse complement strand
GGAAGGGCTTAATAAAGGGGACATATTGTCTGAAATCTTCAACGGGATAAAGGGATAAAATCAAAAAAACGGATCATTATGATCCGTTCTTTTGATCGGGCAGGGTTGGCATTGGAGGTGGCACAACAGCATCGGGCCGCGTTCTATTCAGCGATGCATGACATTGCCTGCCAACCCTAAGAGTGAGGAATGCTGTGAGCAGATAATAAGCGGCCAAAGAAACAATACGGCTGCATGGTCTGTATGAGTTTCCTCAAAGGCAGTTCCCGTACTGCGATTTCCATAGATATGTGACCAATAAAAAAAGTGGCGCCGGACAAGCAAAATATGCTTGGGGTCCACTCCATTATGGTTTATTTAATTTTATGAAAGTTTATTTTCTTGAATATAGCACGAGAAATGAATCTTGTCAAGTAATTGCGAAAAAATTTTTCCTGATGAGAAAAAGTAATATAAATGGACATCCCGTCAACCCTGTGATTCCTTTGGGTAAATTAGTGTATAGAAATATGAACAATAAATAATAAGCGGCCGCTCCAAACGTCTAATATGGAGCGGCCAATATGGTGATAGGGGACTAAGCGGCTTTTCAGGCCGTAAACTGACTTTGATACATGGAAGCATAGAATCCATTGGCGTTGGCTAGAAGCTCTTCGTGCTTTCCTTGTTCGATGATGTCGCCATCCTTCATTACTAGAATTAAGTCGGCATTGCGAATGGTGGACAAACGGTGGGCAATGATAAAGCTGGTGCGTCCCTGCATCAAATTGTCCATGGCTTCCTGAATCCGTTCCTCGGTGCGGGTATCTACGGAGCTGGTGGCTTCGTCGAGAATCAGCACCTTGGGGTCGGCTAAAATCGTGCGGGCAATGGTCAAAAGCTGCTTTTGACCTTGGGAAATGTTGGTGGCATCCTCATTGAGTTCCATGTCGTAGCCATCAGGCAGCGTGGTGATGAAACGGTGAACCTTCGCGGCTTTGGCAGCAGCTACCACCTCTTCGTCACTGGCGTCCAGTTTGCCATAGCGGATATTCTCTTTGATACTGCCGGAAAACAGCCAGGTATCCTGGAGCACCATACCGAAGATCTGCCGCAAATCACTGCGGTCAAAGTCGCAGATGGAACGTCCATCGATGGTAATAGTGCCGCTGTTGACATCGTAAAACCGCATCAGCAGTTTGACCAGGGTGGTTTTTCCTGCGCCAGTAGGCCCTACAATGGCGATCTTTTGGCCTTTTTTTACTTCGGCGCTGAAGTCCTTGATGATAATCTGGTCGTCATTGTAGCCAAAACGTACATGGTCGAAGGTTACCTGGCCTTGGGCATCTTCTGAGCGAGCAGGCACTTTGGCCTCGGTCGTCTGAACTTCTTCTTCGGCTTCCAGAAAATCGAAAACACGTTCCGCCGCCGCGGTCATGGATTGAATCATGTTGGATACCTGGGCAATCTGGGCGATAGGTTGAGTAAAGCTGCGCATATATTGAATGAAGGATTGAATATTCCCAACGGTAATACGGCCGTTGACGGCAAAATAACCGCCGAGAATCGCCACCATGACATAGCCCAAGTTCCCTACAAAGTTCATTACAGGATGCATCATTCCAGAAAGAAACTGAGATTTCCAGGCGGCGTGGTAAAGGGTATCGTTGGCTTGGTTGAAGGTCGCCAAGTCTTCTTCTTCATGGTTGAAGGACTGCACCACGTCGAGGCCGCCAAAGGTTTCTTCCACCTGACCGTTGACGTGGCCCAGATAATCCTGCTGTGCTTTGAAGTATTTTTGCGAGTGTTTTACTACTTGGGAAACGAACAGCATGGAAATGGGCAGCACCAGGAGAGCTGCTAGGGTGATAATCCAATCAATGGAAAACATCATTACCAGTACCCCGATGATGGTGGTCACTGAGGTGATGAGCTGGGTGGCGCTTTGATTCAGGCCGTTGGAAATGGTATCAATGTCATTGGTGACCAGGGACAGTACTTCGCCATGCTGCTTGGCATCAAAAAATCTCATAGGTAGATGGTTAATTTTAGCGGCCATGTCGCGGCGCAGGCGGTAGGTGGTTTTTTGGGTCACGTGGCTCATGATAATACCTTGGATAAAGGCAAAAAGTGAGCTGACGGCATATAAACCGATGAGCCATAATAAAATTTTGGCAATTTTTTCAAAGTTAATGCCGCTGCCGCCGGAGACTTTGCTGACAAGACCGTTAAACAGTTCTGTCGTGGCGTTCCCTAAAATTTTGGGACCGATGATGGAGAATACGGTACTGCCAATGGCGAAAATAACTACCAGCAGAACAGCGAATTTATAGCGTCCCATGTAATGAAACATTTTTCCAAGGGTGCCTTTGAAGTCTTTTGGTTTTTCCACAGCGCCGATGGGGCCATGGCCAAGACCTCGGCGACGGCGTGGGGTTTGTTGATGTTCATTGCTCATAAGCCGAGTTCCTCCTTGGATAATTGGGATAAAGCGATTTGACGATAAACCTCGGAGGTTTGCAGCAACTCGCTGTGGGTACCGATGCCCGCTACTTCGCCATCGTCTAAGACAACGATACGGTCGGCGTCTAGAACTGTGCTGATCCTCTGGGCGATGATAAAGACAGTGCTGTTCTCAATGGTTTCCCGCAATGCTTTGCGAAGCGTCGCGTCGGTTTTATAGTCCAAAGCCGAGAAGCTGTCGTCAAAGATATAGATTTCGGGATTTTTGGCGATGGCTCGGGCAATGGAGAGACGCTGGCGCTGACCGCCGGAAACATTGGTGCCGCCTTGGGCTACTTCACTGTCGTAGCGGTCTTCCTTCTCCTCAATGAAATCCTTGGCCTGGGCGATTTCCGCGGCACGGCGAACGGCATCTTCATCCTGGCCGCCGCTGTAAGCAATATTCGTGGCGATGGTACCGGAAAAGAGATTGGCCTTTTGGGGGACGTAGCCGATTTTATCCCGGAGATCGTGACGGGTAACGTCCCGAATGTCAATACCGTCTACCAGGATCGCCCCTTTTGTCACATCGAAGAAACGGGGAATTAATTTGGCCACAGTAGATTTTCCGCTGCCAGTGCTGCCGATAATGGCAGTGGTTTCCCCGGCTTGGGCTGTAAAGGAGATATCCTTTAATACATCAGCCTCCGCGCCGGGATAGCGGAAGGAAACATCTCGGAACTCTACAGTGCCTTTGATGGTCGCGTCAAAATGCTTGGGTATTTCGGGATCCTTAACGGAGTTTTCCGTAGACAGTACATCGGCAATGCGGTTGGCCGAAACCATGGCTCGGGGCAGCATGATGCTCATCATGGAGAGCATCAGGAAAGCCATGATAATCTGCATGGTGTATTGGATAAAGGCCATGAGGCTCCCTACCTGCATAGTGCCCTGGTCAATGGCGGAAGCGCCAACCCAGATGATAAGGACGGAAACACCGTTCATAATCAGCATCATGGTGGGCATCATCAGCGCCATGGCTTTGTTGACAAAAAGGTTTGCCTTGGTTAAATCCACATTTGCCGTATCAAACCGTTGTTCTTCGTGGCGTTCTCTGCTAAAGGCCCGAATGACAGGCAGACCGGTAAGGATTTCCCTGGTGATGAGGTTGACTTTATCCACCAGTTTTTGTAAGGCTTTAAACTTTGGCATGGTGGCCACCAGTAAAGTGATGACCAACAGTAAAATAGCGCCAACGGCAATGCCGATGACCCAAGCCATGCCACTGGCGGTATTGAGCACCTTAAAGAGGGCGCCAACTCCAATGATGGGGGCATAAAACACCATACGCAACATCATAATAACCAGCATAAGAACCTGCTGGATATCATTGGTACAGCGGGTAATCAGAGAGGCTGTGGAAAAATGCTGGAATTCCCGATGGGAAAATCCCACTACCTTGGTGTAAAGGTCACGGCGCACATCTCTGGCAAAGAGGGCGCCAATGCGGGAGGCCAGCAGGGAAATGAGTACCGTAGTGGCGGCGATGATCAAAGCAAAGCCCGCCATTTTGGCCCCGGCTCTCCAAATATAATTGGTTTGGAGTTGATCGGTATCAATGCCGCAGGCCTGGTATTCCTGCTGCACATAGGCGACGTCCATTTGCCGCAGGGTGGAGCTTCCCAGGGTATCTTGGAGCTTTGCCCCTTCGGCGTGTATTGAGGAAAGCAGCTCCTCTCGTTGTGCTTGAGGCATTTGGGAGAGGGCGGTGAAAAAGTCACCCTCTGCGCCTTGGGGTACCATCTCCTGGAAAATAGCAAAATCTTCGCTTTCTTCCGCTTTTCCTTCACTGTTTTGAGAGTCAACACCGTTTTCTATGGCGTTGACCAAAAGCATGGGGACTTCAAACAAGCTGTTGAGCGTTTCTAATGTGTCATTGTCATCGCCCTTCCGCTGGTAAAGAGAAAGGTCCTTGCCATCGACGGTTTTTTCGGTAGTTTCATAATGACTTAAAACGGCTTCCTGATCCTCTTCCTCCATAAAATACAAAAGTTTTTCCATCTCGGAAACACGGATTTCCGCAGGAGCGATGTCCTTAATGCCGCCTTGCTGGATACCGATATTAACGATATCTGAAGTGTATTGCGGCAAAGCCAAGTCACAATAGGCTTCTACCACCAGCAAGAGCAATACCGCGACAATGGGGAAGAATGATCGCTTAAGATATTTCATCAGTCGTGCCATGTATCAAATTCTCCTTGTCTTATGATTCTCTGTTTTTGGACTATGATACCAAAAATATGTTAAGGCTCTTTAGGAGATGCATTTTGTTCCAGAATCAGCTCTCCCATCACATCGTGAAAGCGGTTTGTAAGGCGTATCAGTTCCTTTACTTCCTCGACGCCCATGCGTTCCAAAATTTTTTGGGTGAGGGTCTCCATAATTTCTCGTTCCCTCAGATAAATTTTCTTTCCTTCCTCAGTAAAAGCCACATAGGTGGCGCGGCGGTTTTCCTTGGAAAAGGTTCGTTCCACCAATCCTTTGTCCTCCAAGCGGTTGATGCTCTGGGACAGGGCCGGAGGTGAAATACATAAATTGCGGTGCAGATCATTCATGCGTACCGCTTCTGTATCCCGATGCTCCGTCAGGTTTTTCATCATGGCGCCAAAAACTGCCATGTCTCCAAAGGATAGCTGTTCTAATCCTTTGATTTTGGGAAACATCTTTTTTTGTCGATGCATTGCGGTGAATAAATTTTGTGCCAGCTCGTTCATTATAAAATATTAACCTCTTGAATTGTTAAGTATATTAATATTAAGGACATTAACAGTTATTATAGCAAAGGTTTTTTAGATGTCAAGACCTTTTTTGTAAAATTTTGCCAGGAATTTTGCGTGAAAAAATTTTCCTACTAACATATTGACAGAAGGTACAAGAAGTCGGATTTTTGAAAAATTTTCCGTGTTACTTTTGACACTTTCGGAAAAACTAAAAACGCCAAGAGGCAAAAAAGGAGGAAAAATTCGATGGAACGTATACCCAATTGCTTTGCCGTTACGGAAAGACAAGGGCAAAAAGATCCAACCAACCGTTATGTGCGGGTTCACATGAAGGTCTTTTGTCATGGTACCGATCCGCTTTCCTTCGACAAAGAACACCCCCATACCCATTTTGTTGAAACGAAGGAGGACAAATCATGAAAAAATTCACCGCACTACTTATGGCATTGATTCTTTGCTTCGCCTTTGCCGCATGCTCCGCTGATAATGGTGATGATGCTGTAGATGACGGCAAAGAAATGGTGGATGATTTGGAAAACGGCGCCGAAAACGCTGTGGACGATGCCGGAGACGCTGTAGAAGATGGTGCTGACGCCATTGGGGATGCCGTAGAAGACGGCGCTGAAGGCGTAAAAGATGCTGTGGACGGTGATGATGAAAACAGAACCGAAGGCACCGCTGCTCAAGTAGCGGAAAACGCAGGGATCGGTAAAGAGCTGGATGAATTGACCACTGCTGCCCAAGATTTGGCCGGCCGTGTAGACTCTGCCAAAGATTCTTTGACCAACGCCCAGCGTTCTGCTTTTAACGGCGAATTGGAAGCTTTGGACGAAACTTTGGAGTCCTTGAGCGCCAAAACCAAAGCAGCCCTTGACGCCAAAGAAATCACCGAAGAAGAAGCCGACACCCTCAGCGGCGAATTGGAAAAAATCGACACTTTATTAGACACTGCCGAAAAAGCCTTGGACAGCAAAAATTAACAGTTCCAAGCATGAAAAAAGGATGCCCTTTGATTAGCCGGGTGTCCGTAAAACAGTAATCAAAAAATGAACGGCAACTGCTGTACAGGATTGGTTACAAATCAAACAGTTTTACGGAGGCATCGCCATGAAACGGCTAACATCTTGTGAATTCAACATCGACACCGGCTGCGTGGAGCTACG
>CAZWWH010000050.1:0-8352 GCA_964637365.1 uncultured Peptococcaceae bacterium | reverse complement strand
CTTCCAAATAGCGAACGGGATCAACATTGATCTCACCGTGATGCCACCAAGTGATCCGCTTGTCCGCTTTGACCGCAAAAGCAGCAATCTGTGTGCAGATTCCAGGGCGGAAGCCAACGACACAGTCATAATGCTTATTTTCAGTAAGCAGCTTTTGCGCTTTTGCTATTCTTTTCTGGCCAAATAATTTCATGGACAAAAAAATGGCTCGCATGCGAAAGCAAAACCAATCTTTTTGACGAATGCAGCGGAGCCAGCTGCCTAGAAAAGAACCGTATGTGTTCTTTAAGCTCCGATGTCTAACATGAACCTGCTTAGGAAGCTCCGCCGCATAATCCCCCAGTTCTTCCAGAAGGAGCAAATCCACCGCGTATCTGCTATAATCTAAATGCTTCAACACATCCAGAAGGGATCTCTCCACGCCGCCGACATTCAAATGCCCATTGATGAATAATACTGTCCGCATCATCTTCTCCGTAGATAGTCATACAAAAGGCCAAACCACAGGTTGTATTTGTAACACCATGTCAAGATTTTTGGCTTCAGAGGTAACGGTAGCGAATGCACCTTCAACCGGCCAAACATTGTCCGGACGCTTTCCTCATTTAATATTGCTTTGATCTGAAGCATGCTTTCTTTTTTTGTCAACGAATCGCTCTTTATAAGATCGCTGACAGCATTATAAACAAAGAATAAAAGAACCAGATCAATCTGATGGGAAAAGTCAAATGCTTCGCAGCTGCCAAACTTCTCCTGGATTTTTCCATGAAGCCGAACGTAGTCCTTCCACTTATCCGCCGCAAAGGTATGCGTAGCCGATTGTGGATTCATACAATAATGGTAAAGGCATTGTTCTTTCATATAGTAGAAAGAATTTGCGTGATAGATCAGCTCCGCGCCAAACAGCAAGTCCTCCGAAAAACGGATCCCTTCTAAATATCGGATACAAGGTTTATTCTGCTGCAGCATGTCGGGTTTTTCTGCTTCTTTTCCTTCCCGGGCGCTTCTCTGGCTCGGGTTCCGCCTACAAAGGCAGAGCCCGTTGGAAATTGTTGGCGGGTACTCCACATTCGGCATCATCAGCAGATGGGGAAAATATTCCTTCTCAATTTGCTCCCGGCTATAGTATCCCGGCCTGATGTCATGGGTATATACTTCTGTTCTGGCGCCAAACTCCTTGATACAGTCGCACATGACCACATCGCAGTCATATTGAACTGCTATCTCCATCATACATTGATACATGCGCGATTCAATATAATCGTCACTGTCTACAAAGGTGTAATACTCGCCACAAGCAGCGTCCAGCCCACAATTTCTTGCCGCCGCAACGCCGCAGTTCTCCTGATGAATCACCTTGACACGTGCATCGTTTTGGGAAAATTGGTCACATAGCTCCCCACTCCGGTCAGGTGATCCATCATCCACTAAAATCACTTCAATATCTTGTAGCGTCTGGGCAAGGATGCTGTTCACACACTTTCTGAGATGTGCCTCCGCTTTGTAAACCGGAACGATTACACTGATTTGGGGCATGTCAGTCCTCCATTAGCTTGTATAGCTTCTCCACTTCCTGCGCATTGGAATAATCCCGCGCTGTGCAGTTTTCTGATAGCTGCCGCATTTTCTCCGGATCCCGCAGCAGCGCCGCGATCCCAGCAGCACAGCCTTCGTTGTCCATCGGCACGATCACGCCGTCAACACCATCCTCCAGTTGGCTGGCAGATGTGGCATAGCGGGTAATCACCACAGGCCTTCCCAGAAGCTGCGCCTCTCTTACGGCAACACATTTTCCCTCATAGCGAGAGGGTTGAACGTATAAATCACAGCTCTTAATATATGGATAGGGATTGTCCTTCTTCCCGAGAATCGTAACATAATCTTGCATGCCGGCCTCCGCAATCCTTCGCCGTATCAGGGCTTCTTCCCCGCCGTAACCAATCAGATACCATTTGATATTCCATCCGGCAGCGCGAATTCTTTGGCAAATATCCGGCACATTGTCAAAATTCTTTGCATGGGAAAATCTACCTATAGAAAGAAGCCGTGTCACCCCGTCCTCTTCTGGAAAATCCGTAATCGGTTCCCCAGCCTGCTGTTCCATCAAAGATTTCGCCAAAATGTTTTCTATCGTGATGGCTCTATCCTGGATTTCCGGATAGAATGTCTTTACCACTTCCGTGCAGCTTTCCGAAACACTGACAAGGGCATCTAATTTTTGAATCGACCGTATATCCATCCTCTTATTGGGAAACAAGGTACGGTAATCGGTATGATTCCAGGCAACTTTCCTGGTCGCATCAACCTTATGGTTTAGCACATCGGAAACGCCTAAAAACATCACCGCCAAGTCATATTTCCCAGGGATTGGCGGCAAAAGCCACTGTAAAAATCTCGACGTATACTGCATAGACATCCAGACGCCCTTTTTTTCATGAGACGCTAAACAATGAAGCCGCAATGCCAGCTTAGAAAAAATTCTGGATAATCCGAACAGCACCTCTTTGCTAAAAAGCAAGGACTGAATTGGTACGTCAAAGGTACCATACTGCCACATAGGTGGTATAATATGAACTTCTTTTGGAATATAGGGATAAAACTCTCCCTCATGCCTATATAAAAACAGGCTTACGTCATATTGGGAATAGTCGATTGCCTCCAATAGGCCAAGCAAGCTCCGCTCCGCTCCGCCAATAAACAAGGACGGCATAATAAACAGTATCTTTTTTTTCATGGAAGGCTCATCTTTCCTGAATCGGTGTAATTGTTAATTCCCGCGACTGGGTAACCAGAGAACCATCTGGAATGGATCCTTTTACGACACAGCCTGCACCGATCACACAGTTTCTTCCGATTGTGGTTCCCTTGAGTATGACCACATTGGCCCCCAACCAGCAGTTCTCTCCAATTCTAATAGGCGCAGTAGTATGTTCCGAAGAGACGCCGTGAATCGCATCAAATTTATGATCATTATCAAAAATTTTGACATTTGGGCCAAAACGGCAGCCGCTGCCAATCTGGATACAGCCTTTACAGCTAATCATCAGACCCTCATTAAAATAGACATGATCTCCAATAGATAGACCAGCATCTGTGTCCGTAAAAATTGTTCCTCGTCCATCGCTGACACAGTGTTGCCCAATGTTCACCTTGCTGCGGAAACTGAGCTTGAATTTCATGCCGCGGCTGAACAACTCCACGCGTTTGGTCCTTAACCCTTTGCAGCAGAATATCTTAAGCAAGGAAAAGCGAATATAGTTGTGAAGCACCAATATGTATGGTTTCATGATTTATCTCCGCCCCGATGCAAAAAATTCACACCAAAAAGCCTATGTACCGGCTTTGTCAACTTACTACGCAGCACCTTTCCTTTACACATCCAGGTTTTGGCATACCAGTGGATAGAATAGGTGTCATTCGTAATGTTGAGCCTGCCTGTGGGATCATCATAGGGGTTAAAATACGCAATAGGAAAAACCTCAGCTTCCGCAACTGTCTGGCGTAGTCCATTTTGCTGTAATCCGCAGGCTAGCAGTGCCTGGGTGTTGAGTATCGGGCACCCGATCACTTCCGTTGCATCCTTCTGCAGCAGCGGTTCGTATGTCTTTATCATCTCTTGTACCACTGGCTGGTGGGCTTCAGCACCAAATCCCATCCCTGTATTTACATATGCCTCTGTTTCAAATCCAAAAAAGGCTTTATATTCCCTTAACTCGTCCGGCGGTTTGAGCAACTCCACATCGGTGTCAAAATAGAATCCACCGTTCTCTTCCACAATCTTTAAGCGCACATAATCACTGAGAAACGCAAACTGCCTGTTTTCATGTGTTCTTGCCGTGTAAGGATTCGACTGAACATCAAAATTGTCCTCGTTCCACTCAATGATCTCGTAGTCCGGACAAAATTTCTTCCAGCTTTCTATGCACCTTTTAGCCAGTTTAGGTTTTTCTCCTCGGCCAAACCAGCAATAATGAATTGTCTTGGGTATCATATGCTTCCCCTATCTCAATTTTTTTATTATCCAATTCGATGCCTTATGGATAAGAAACCCGATAATGACGGATATACACGTAACAATGAGACAATTTAATATCCAGTTGGGCGTCAGACCAAATAATCGAATTGGGCCAACGCAAAACATATAGTGGGCTAAATATACTTCAAAGCTAATTTCACTGACAAATTCAACAGCTCTAAAGGGCTTCACATGCTGAAAAAGAAACGCAAAAATAAAAAATAGGCAAAAAGCTGAAAGCATCTGTGTATATCCTACAGTAATCTGGTCATAAAATACCGTACCATCGAAAAAATGTCGAACCATGAGCCGCACCAAAATTGAGCCGCACATCATTCCGCAAGCGATTAAGGTTCTGCCTTTAGTAATGCTCGAATAGTCGAATGTATAGCCCAACATAAATGCCAAAATATAGCAGCTGACAAGAGACAAAAGCCTATGCACTCCCGGGGCAGGGAATAATGCCCAAACAATTGGCAGCACAGCTATGGCAACAGCAAACAGCCATCTTTTTTGTTGTTCTCCTAACAAACTTACAGCCTTATCTAACAAAGGTGTGAGTGCATAGCATATCAGAAGTGGCGTAATAAACCAGGTCTGCTCTGCACCCAGCACTCCTACCACTGAACCTTGAAGTCCCAAAATCAGCCACAGCCAGTCTACCTTCCATACAAAAATGCCGCAAAGAAAATGAATAACGGCTAAGAGTAGAACAAATAATTCATATGGCACATAGATTCGCTTTAGTCTCTTCGCATACCAAGCTATTGGATTACCTATCCCTCTTCGCACTCCAAAAAGAAAACCAGATAGAATGATGAAAACTTCTACACCAACATTAAAAAATTGGGCGGACATGTTGAATATTGCGCTTGTGCTCTGTGCCATAAAATGGCACAAGAGAATCATTATTACGCCGGCAACGCGAAGCCATGTGACAAAATCATATCTTTTCTCCATAAGTTAATCTTTTCTCGCTTCTTTTCTTATATAAACTGTAAGCAATGCTCCAAATGGTATGGCCAATACCGTTGCCAGCTTTTGGGGAGACTCCTTTACAAAATGCTTATTTCCACTAATTAGGCTGCTAGATACATAGTGCACGCAATCAATAAAACATCTTTTCTTAGATTCCGGATATTGCATACACACCTTCCGCCAGAACGACCAACCCTTGGGGTTATTCAAATACTGTTTCCACATCGTACCGGTTGAGCCATCTGGCTGGTACTCCACATTGCATACAATCTCGTCTAGCACAGCCATTTTGTAGCTTTGATCGATCAATCGATACTTATATGCCAAGGAAACATACTTTTCTCCCGCAAAAACAGGATATGCCGGATATTGGTTGATGACTTCGGTTCGATAGATCAGCTTCTTATCTCCGCTGCCACCTCTGGCATAATATCCGCTGACGGTGGTTTCCTTTACGTCTGCCGGAAAACCTTTGCCAATAACGTTTCCCGCAAAATCCGCATCCAGGGCGATGATCCCGGCATAGCCTTGGTCTTTGACCTGCTCCCATTTTTCGAGAATCTTTTTGACCGCTCCCGCAGCCATTTTATCGTCAGAGTCAATGCAAACATTCAATTCCGTATCTATATGTTCATAGGCTGTATTATGCGCTGTGTGCATTCCGCCGTTTTCTTTATAGACATAGCGGATTTCAAAACCATTATTCCGCTTCTGCCATTCCTTAACCAACTGCGCTGTGTTGTCGGACGAACCATCGTCAACGACAAGCCAAATAAACTCTTTGCAGTCCTGACAGCGCAGCGATTCATAGGTTCTCATTAGGGTATGTGCTCGATTATACACTGGTGTAAACACTGTCAATACAATCATAACTTTGCCTCTTGCACCGCATGTAGGTAAAATTGCTGCAGCCATTGCGCGTTCTCAACGATATCGTAATGGGCTTCCCGTATCCATTGCGAGGTATCCTTCCGTTCTTTTTCCGCCATCTTCAACGCCTTACTGGCCCACTCGGCACAGGAAGCCTCCAGGCTGAAAAAGCATGTTTCCGGGGTCAGTTTGCATTCTTGGGTTATACGGTCAGAGAGCAAGCACGGCAGCCCAGATGACTGCGCCTCTATTACGGTAACCGGCAAGCCCTCAAATAATGACGGGAAAACAAGCACGTCCATAACCTGCAACAGATCGGCGATATCTGAACGTACTCCCATAAAAATAACCGCTTCGCTTAAGTGCAATGCTTTCGCTTTTTCTTGTGCTTCTTTCCTGGTATCCCCATCGCCCACAAGCATTAACACCGATGATGCATTCATGCGATGGATCTCCGCAAAGATATCGAGCAAAAACGGGTGATTTTTTTGCGGGTTAAAACGGCCAATATGGCCAATAACCGTTTTACCTTGCAGTCCAAACGCTTTTCGCAGCCTTTGCCGGGTCTGCGGATGATATACAAATTTTGAAGCATCGATTGCGTTGTTGATTAAGGTAAACCTTTGGACATCATTCACAATCCTTTTTCCATACCTTGAAACTCCTGCGGCCATGGAACAAGCGAAGAAATGGTCGGCAATATGCCGGGTTGGATAGGCATAGGCCATATATATCCATTCTTTTAGATTCGTTGAAAACCACGTGTTATGGCTGTGGGCAATGGTATACAGTCCATATTTTTTTGCAAGCTTCAAATAAATGGCGGCCGTACTCCCCAAATGGCCATGCACTATTGAATACTCGTTGGCATGGGTTTTGAAAAAATCGACCCACCATCTTTTATATGCAAAATGATTTGTCCCACAGTAATGGGGGCACCGATATATTTTCCCTCCCAATGCGCCAATTTCTTCATCAAAGGCTGCCGGTTCAAAGCTGTTTTCCACAAAGTCAAATTGCACCCTTGAACGGTCAATGCTCCGATATAGATTCATGATCATTGCTTCTGCCCCACCGCGATTCATTATGCCAATCACTTGAAGCACGCGAATTGGATTATTCATTTTGTTCGTTTCCTTTAATCAATTCCTCATAATTATGTTCAAAATCAACCAGTATTGGATGGTGCTTCCACACCCTTTCTTCCTCTGGAGGCAATTCCCTATAGTTTCCATACAAGGCTTGTAAACATGTGTCATACTTCTTCACAACATAATACTTTTTTCCATTAAACGGAAGGGAAATCAACTCATCAAATAGATCCGCAGGGTAATGCACCTTGCAAGCCCCAATCGTACAAAAACTGAAGTACGGCAGTTGTGTGTTATAATTCCATAATGTTGCCTTTCGCTCCGCCCATTTTTGCCGTTTTCTATACTGGCTTTTTGGGGCTTTTAGTAAAATTCTTTCAAAAACGTCCATTATACCATTGTTCCCGCTTCTATAGCCCCTGTTATACAAAAGATTGATGGCACACATAAGAAATTGAAATCTTCTTGCAAGCCTTCCTTGGGGTACTCTATCCATAGGAAAGATGTCTACAAACACACCCTTATGATAGTTTTTCTCTTTTTCAAATTCAAATTGTAGAAATGTTGTATGGTTTTTCCTTACCTTGGCAAAATTATTTACCAGGTCTGGGGAAGAATAACAATCTTGCAGAATAAACTCTTGCGGTGCGGCATCCTTCCAAATCGTAAGCAGCCGGTCATAGTCTTCTCTTGGCATCATTATATCAATATCATCGTCCCATGGGATAAATCCTTCGTGGCGCACTGCGCCGATTAGTGTCCCATAGGCAAGAGAGTATTTAAGGCCATTGTCCATGCAGACTTGATGGATCACATCCAATATCTCTATCTCCACCGCTCTTAGCTCATGAATTATTTTTTCCATCCCAATATCTTCCTCCGTCAAAGCAGGCTGAAGGTTAAATGCATTTGATAATAATAAAACAGCAGGTAAAGCACAATCATTACGCCATACACAAGGGGCCTAACATTCCGAGAGAACATATGATCCATTTCCCAGGGAATCAAAATATACCCATACAAGCTGCAATAAATGGGCAGTCTGCCTAAGAAAATGCCGCTGGTTACCATGGAGATCAAATAGATCCCTGCCGAAACGATGCTCATGTTGGTACAAAAGTTTACAAGCACATTTCTTGAATCGCGTATATGCTGGCGATCGATAAAAGCCAAAACTGCGGGAACACAATACACAGCAACGCGGAAAGGGTTGGTACCATCATCATTCCAAGAGGTATAGTCGCTAACAACATCTGTGTATTGTGTGCCGGATAAGGCATCATCGAGAAAATTGGTAAACTTGCCCACAAACAAAACAGCCAACAGCGCGGCCACAATAAATGCCATGGTTTTCTTATTCCAGGCGTCGCCTTGGCAAATCAAGACGATCGGCAGCAT
>CAZWWH010000049.1:0-8517 GCA_964637365.1 uncultured Peptococcaceae bacterium | reverse complement strand
GCGATTCACAGACAACAAGCCCTTTCAGTTGCTTGAACAATTTTGCTTTTTTATTGTCTAACTTTTGGGGGGCACTTCATATCTGGTCCTGTCTCTTTTATTTGCGTTATTTTCTTGAATTCGGAATTTTACCATAGCGGCAATGGTCTCTTCCGGGATTTCTCTATCCAACGGCAGCTGCAAGGTATTTTTCCGATTGGTTTTGTAGTCGGTCAAAGCCTCTTGAAAACGCTCCAAAGTACCTGGTGATGAGAAAAAACCAATGTGTTTTTTCGCCGCGGCAAACTGTACCAAAAAGCCGTTTTGGTAGTAAGCCGGCGTACCCCAGGCAATCTTTTCAGTACTGTTGGGAGCGGTTTCTCGAATGATGTTCCGTAATTTCTGTAGCTTTTTGGCGACTTCCTCAGGATATTGGGCAATATATTCCTCAATGGGGTCAGTCATATTACTGCCTCCTTTCAGGATAGAAACAGCTTCACTGCGCCTCGTCCTAAATAAATGCCGATGATGCAAAGGACAACGCTGCATATGATGTAGGCCAAGGCCATGGCGAGTCTGTCGCTTTCCAGAAGTCTTACTGTTTCCAGTGAAAACGTGGAAAAGGTTGTAAAACCGCCGCAAAGTCCCACAGTAAGGAATATATTCAGATGGGGATTGATGCTTCCCCACAAGGTGGGAAGATAAGATACGGCTCCGATGATTATGGCGCCGAGAATGTTGATAACCATGGTCGTTAAAGGAAAGGATTCTGTAAGCTTGATTTGGCTCAATAAATAACGCCCGGCCGCTCCTACGGCGCCGCCCAGGGCTACATAGAGATAGTTCATAATACAGCCTCTTGTTCGATGGTGTGGATATACTGTGATAATTCTGCGGCAGTCATGGAATCTCCTGCCAAAAATTCTTTTTTTACGATCAACGGCGGGCCTATACAAATTAGAATTCTATCAGATAAAGCCAAGGCTTCTTCATGGTCATGGGTAATGAGCAAGGCTCCTTTCCCGCTTAAGGAGTGCTTGAGATATAATAGTACTTGGGACTTTGTGGACTCGTCGAGGCCGCGGCAGGGCTCATCCAAAAAGAAATAGTTTCCACCAAAGGCTAAGGCTCTGGCTATGGCCAGCCGTCGTTTCATGCCGCCACTCATATCTTGGGGGAGTGTTTCCGCCTCTTTTCCCAACCCTAAAGCCGTTAAAACCTCCAAACAATGTTCTTTGGGGATTCCCAATACCGTCATATTTTCTAAGGCATTGTACCAAGGTAAAAGTCTATCCTCCTGGAATACAAAAGAGACTTTGGCAGGACGGTTCGATACCGTGCCCCGGTCGGCGGACTCCAATCCGGCTCCCACTCGGAGCAGGGTGGTTTTGCCGCAGCCCGACGGCCCCAAAAGACAGGTGATTTCCTGTGAATTCAGTTCCAGTTCTAATTCCTTGAGCACAGTTTTGGGGCCGAAGCTCTTTGTGATGCGTTGGAATCTCATGAATCTTTCACCGCCTTTTTTCTGCTTAACAAAAATACGATAAGGCGTTCTAAAATGACACTGAGCAGAATAACCATGGCCGTCCAAGCGAAAAGCTCCGTGGTTTCCAAATAGATTTTCGCATTGTAGATGCCTTTTCCCAAAGAATTCATGGGGGTGGCGATAACCTCGGCGGCGATCCCTGCTTTCCAGGCCATACCCATGGCAGTGGTGGCCGCCGCCGTTCCGTAGGGAAGTACCGATGGCAGATAGATACGACGGATTTTTGTCCATTGAGGTATTTGGAATGCCTTAGCCATTTCTAAAAGCTCCCGATCCGTTTCCTTAATACCTTGGGAAACATTGGCCCATACAATGGGAAGCACCACCAAAAACGTGGCAAAGACCGGTACGAGACCGGTCTCGAGCCATACCAACGCCAGAATGATAAAGGATGCTACGGGCGTGGCTTTGACGATAGAAAGCAAAGGTTTGAAAAAGTCTTGGCACCACGGTGAAACCGAAGTCAACATCGCCAAGGCGGTGCCGAAAACAACGCCTAAAAGAAATCCCGTGAGAATACGACCCATGGAGTAAGCCACCGCCATCCAGAAAGAGCCTTCGGCCCATAGGGACGTTAATTCCCGCCAGGTGTCGGTGGGGGAGGCGAAAAGCACGTCATGGCCTGCCAATCGGTAGACAAACCACCAAATCCCAAGCCAGAGCACGGCAATGAGCAGCCAATGGTAGATTTTTTTCATGGGGCCCGCCTCCTTTTTCCATCAAAATTTTTGTTTAAACCTCGGGCATATAAAAGTCGGCGTCAGGCAATGCACCACCGACGCTTTGAGGATTAGCGTCATACAAGATTTGATAGAAATTTTCCAAGGCGGCCTTGGCCTTGTCCCCAGTCATGCAGACGATGTTGCAGTTGGGAATGGCCTTTTCCGCCACTGCTGCCTTGATGATATCATGGTCTTCCATGAGCTTGGCTGCTTTATCAGGGGTTTCATTGACGAAATCCACGGATTCTTGATATTCCTTCATAAAGGCCGCCAATGCTTCGGGATTCTCTTCCGCAAAAGCCTTTTGAACCAATACGCCGCCCATAGCCAATGCACCGTTGCCCAAAGCATCCCATTCTTTGGTGATGTCAATGGCGATACGGAAAGCATTATCTTGGGTCATCAGCGAGGTGACGAAGGGCTCCGGCAAAATCACCACATCATAGTTCCCTGCCTGGGCCTGTGCAGCCACTTCGGAATGTTCCGAGGCATAGTCAATGACTACATTTTCACCTAGAGCAAGGCCATTTTGTTCCAAAAGATAGTTGACTACATATTCGGCAGTGGTGCCTTGTCCTGCACTGAGAATTTTCTTCCCTGCCAAATCAGCAATGCTCTGAATGGTATCGCCCTTCTCCAAAATATAGAGAACCCCCAGGGTATTTACCGCGGCGATCTCCACGTTCCCTTGGGTTTTTTGATAAAGGGTCGCGCCGAGATTGGTGGGTACTGCTGCGATGTCGATGTTTCCTGCTACGATTTCGCCGACAATATCATCGGGAGCAGTGGCTAAAGTAAAGGTGTAATGATTCACTTCACTGTTGTTTTCCATTAACTGTACCATTCCCATGCCGGTGGGACCTTTCAGTGTGGCGACAGTAACGTCGGTTTTTTCCGCAGGGGTATCGTTTTGTGCGGTGCTGTCGTTGCCGCAAGCCCCAAAAAGCATCATGGCGCAAAGAGTTAACAGCACAAGAATGAGTTTTGATTTTTTCATAAGTTTCTCCTTTGGTGTATTGATATATTGATTGAATGTTATAAACGCTGTGGTTGGAGCAAAGTGATTTTTTTGCCCTTTCGTTCCAGGATTCCCTTCTCTTCTAGGGTCTGAAAGCTGCGATATAATGAAGCTCGACTCAGATTTAGCTGCGTTGCCAGCGTTGTCATGGAGACAGAAAGATCGAGTGACGTATCATTGACCCGTTGATACTCGCTGCGCAAAAATCTACGCAAACAATCAGTGCCGTCGCTACCGGTGAAGGTATCGATTTTGCGGCTCAAAAAGTGAATTCGTTCTGACAAGATTGTGATATAATTCGCCGCAATCAGAGGTTCTTTGGCAAAAGCCGATGTGAGCCATTCCTTGGTCATAAATAGTACTATGGTTTCCTGATTGGCTGTGACTTTTGATAAGAAGCCTTCTTCCTCGTAAAATAATGCTGCCATCCCGAAAAGGTCGCCTTCCCTTAGCTTGCTCATATTGACGCGGTGTCCCTCATCACCTTTGGTCACGGTGGCGGAGCCACGCAGGATTAAACCCAAGGCGCGGCGATAGTTGTTTTCGTCATAAATAGCATGCCTTTTGGCACAAAGCTCGATTTTTGCGCCCGGATGTTCTAAAAGCGACAAAATAGTTTCCTCTTTTAATGATTGAAAGAGAGGGCAGCTTTGGATCGCTTTGATAAACTGTTGTAATTGTTTTCTATTATAATGTATCATATGAGACATTTTATAGGAGAATTTGATGGTTGTCAATCATTATTTTGACTAATTCTATTTTCTTGTCTAATTTATTCATTTATAAATATTTAATTTATTTAATTATTTTCATTGATAACTAAATTGTGCCATTATATAATGAAGGAAATCACAGGAAAGGGGAGAACATCATGGGAAATTGTTCAAATCATCAAAACTTCCGTCAAAGAGGTGGGACGGACCGATCTGCTTCGAGAGACGCTTTGCGGATTTTCTTCAGCCGATGATAAGCGGTATGACGATTTGAAGCGTATCATCGGCCCTTGGCACTTAACACCAAAGGAATTAATGCCGGGAGCCAAAACCGTAATTTCTTATTTTGTACCTTTCACCAAAGAGGTATAGTTCTGAGTGTTCCTGAAAACGTCATTTATTTCATATTTTTGTATGATCTTTCTGATTGACAATCCGGTTATCCCATTTTAAAATGGAATTAGTTTGGAAAGAGGAGAATGAAAATGGATCTTATCAAGGAAATTCCTAGAGTCGTTAGGGAAGCCATGGATGACGTGAATCGTCCCGACTTGTTTCGGGAGCCTATCTGTGGGTTTTCTTCTGCCAGTGACTCTAGATATGAAGATTTGAAAACCATCATTGGCCCTTGGCATTTGAATCCTAAGGAATTGATGCCGGAATCCAAAACTGTCATTTCATACTTTGTACCCTTTACCAAAGAGGTATCCAAGTCTCCTAAGTGTGATGAAGCGCCGCTGCTTTGGGGAGAAGCCTATGAAGAGTTGAATAAAGCCTTTGATTTTGTCGGACAGCGCTTGATCGCATTTTTGCGGGAACAAGGCTATGAGGCTTCGGGCTTTGCCGCCACTCACACCTTTGACCCCAAGGTGCTGCGGTCTCCATGGTCTCACCGAAGCGCCGCAGTGATTTCCGGATTAGGTACCTTCGGACTTAACCGTATGGTCATTACAGAGAAGGGGTCTGCAGGACGCTTCTGCACAGTTTTTACCTCTGCTGAAATTACCCCGTCGCCTATGCCCACAGAGGAATACTGCTTTTATCATCAGGATGGCCGCTGTGGCGCTTGTGTGAAAAATTGCCCGACCAAGGCCCTATCCAAGGAACAGTGGTTACCCTTTGCATGTTATGATCTTTGTCTGAAAAATGCTGAGGCGTTAAAAAATGAGGTAAATTTTGCTGATGTCTGCGGTAAATGCATCGGCGTTTGTCCTCGCCGTTATATGGAATAATATGAAAAACCACCGATGATATCATAATCGCCATCGGTGGTTTTTCTGAAAAGAGGGAATTTCAAAATACTTAGTTTCTGGGTTCAAATTTTTCGCAAGCAGTGTCACTGGTGGTAACAGCTTTCATGTTGGGGGTTTTGGTTACAACAGTGATTTCCCTGGCGGAGCAGGCTTTGGCGTGATTGAATTTGCATTCTTCCACATAGCAGATGAGATTTTCCATGATTTCACCTCCCTTCCTGTCCCGAATAGACAACCATAGTATGCTCCTTTTTTGATATTTCATTCTCCTGGAAACGGAGCGCTCTTTGATGCATTCCAAAATCTCTCGGTCCTTTTTGTTCTAGTGCGCCCAAGTGGATTTTGTGTTGTTTTGGCTTCCCGAAATTTTATTGTCCTCCATCCCTTCAGGGACTTGAACGCGCTTTATGCCATATGTTATAATTTTTTCTATGAATAAAAAACA
Organism: uncultured Peptococcaceae bacterium; assembly: GCA_964637365.1. Lineage (GTDB taxonomy): Bacteria > Bacillota > Dehalobacteriia > UBA7702 > UBA7702 > Cryptoclostridium. Next base: position 2,841 of record CAZWWH010000049.1, on the reverse strand, counting down.
AGCTACAGAAAAACAGAAAAAAATGTTGGAATGCTTAGAAAAAGCATATCCTGACGCTCGTCCGGCTCTCCATTTTCAAACACCATTCCAATTATTGGTGTCAGTGCTGCTTTCTGCCCAATGTACTGATGAGCGTGTAAATATTGTTACCAAGGAGTTGTTCCGTTTGGCCCCCGATGCCTTTGCCATGGACAATCTAGGGGAGGACGCCATCCGTGAAATTATCAAATCCTGCGGCCTTTATAAAAATAAGGCCAAAAATATTGCGGGACTTTCCCGCATTTTGGTAGAAAAGTTCCAGGGTGAAGTTCCCTCGGATCGTGAATCTTTGGAATCTTTACCAGGTATCGGTCGCAAAAGCGCCAATGTGGTCATGAGCGTTGCCTTTGGTTTGCCTGCTTTGGCCGTGGATACTCATGTTTTCCGGGTCAGTCGACGCATGGGATTTTCCGATGGTGGCGATGTTGCAAAGGTTGAGCGGGATTTGATGGAATTGATTCCTGAAACACGCTGGGGCGAGGCGCATCATTGGCTGATTTTTCACGGTCGCCGTGTTTGTAAAGCTCAGAAACCCCTTTGTAATGATTGCCCCGTAGGAGAATTTTGTCCTAAGTTGCACTTAAATGAAAAAAAGAAGAAATAATGAAAGGAGATTGTAACATGGACGGACTTTGGTATACTGAAAACTGGATTCCCGGCATAAACATTAGTTTAAAAATCAAAACAAAACTCTACGAAGAGGAAACGCCCTTTCAGTTTTTGGAGGTCGTTGATACAGACGTATGGGGTAAAGCCCTCTTTTTGGATCGCTGCATCATGACAACGGACCGTGATGAATTTGTCTATCACGAAATGATTACTCACGTTGTGATGAATGCCCATAAGGAACCGAAAAATGTTCTCGTCATTGGTGGTGGCGATGGCGGCGTCATTCGTGAAGTGGTTAAGCATCCCTCGGTAGAAAAAGCAGTACTTTGCGAAATTGATGAAGCAGTTGTCCGCGTGTCCAAAGAATACTTCCCTCAAATTGCCGGAAAGCTCGATGATCCCAAAGTCGAAGTGCTCATTGCCGATGGCGTGGAGCATATTAAGAAGAATAAGAATTTTTACGATGTTATCATTGTTGATTCTACGGATCCTGTGGGGCCTGCAGTGGGGTTGTTCCAAAAAGAGTTCTATCAGCACGTTTACGATGCATTGAAAGATGATGGCATTTTTGTAGCCCAAACAGAATCACCTTTTGTGTATCCAGAGATCGTACCTGGCATTTATCAGACTATTGAAGGTATCTTCCCTATTACCCATCTTTATACTGCTCATATTCCTACCTATCCCGGGAGTATGTGGGGCTTTACGATGGGATCCAAGAAATATGATCCCACGACTTTAAAAAAGGAAGATATTTTCGCGCCGGATACGAAATACTACAGCCCTGATATGCACTTTGCCGCATTTTGTCTTCCCCCCTTCGTCAAGGAGTTGATCGGAGGAAAATAATGCCCCTTGATATCCGTTTTCTGTCAGGAAACACGTCTTTAGGTGAAGCCGACGGTGTGTTGCTCGGTTGCCCGTTGGAGGATCCTTCCTTATGGAGAAAAGGCGCCGTAGCCCTTCCCCATGCCTTGCGGGAGGTATCCCATCATTTTCATTCCTATCATGCGGCATTGGACCGTGATTTATCACGTTGCCGTATTTGCGATGTGGGAGATGTTGATTGTGGAAATCTTGACGCCGCTTTTTCCAAGATTGAAGAAGCGGCGTTTTCTTATCTGCAAAAGGACAAATTCCTTCTGTCGGTCGGTGGCTCTCATCTGATTTCTTATCCCTTATTGAAGGCTGCATGGAAGCGGCATCCTGATATAAAGGTGGTTTCCATTGGTGCTGGTCATTGCTTTGAAGCGAAAGATTCCATTGATGATGACAGCTGCCTTTATCACGCAGTGAAGGATTTCTTACCCCGAGAATCCCTGGTTTCGTTGGGCGTACGTATGGGCAGTGCCGCGAGCTATCAAAAGAGTCAGCGGCGTCATCGACATATTCCCCCTCGGGTGAAAAAAGGGCTTATTGAACGTTTGCCCAAAATGTATCATCACCCTGTGTATCTTTCCCTGGATATGAATGTCCTTGATCCTGCCATGGTGCCGGGGGCTACACATCCTATGTGGGGTGGCATTGGTACTTTGGAATTGTTGGATACGCTTTCTCTTTTGCAAGGCGTCTCTGTTGTTGCCATGGATATCAGCGGAGTGTCAGTCCCTTTGGATTCTAGCCAAATTTCGGTGATTCATGCAGTTTTGGCCGTAAAAGAATGTTTTTTACATTTTTTGCCGCAAAATTAAAAAAATATATTGACAAATACTACAAAATCGTTTATACTATAAAAGCGCTTGAACGAGCGGTAAAAATAAATCGATGTTGCGAGAATTTCGGTTTTAGGTGCTTCTTGACAAGATGTCGAGGATATGATAGAATCGTTCCTGCGGTCATTATCTCGGGTGATTAGCTCAGCTGGGAGAGCGCTTGCCTTACAAGCAAGATGTCGGCAGTTCGATCCTGTCATCGCCCACCAAATGCGGCGCAGTAGTTCAGTTGGTTAGAATGCCAGCCTGTCACGCTGGAGGTCGTGGGTTCGAGCCCCATCTGCGTCGCCAAATGCCTCGGTAGCTCAGTTGGTAGAGCAGAGGACTGAAAATCCTCGTGTCGGTGGTTCGATTCCGCCCCGAGGCACCAGATAAGTGAAAATGCGGGTATAACTCAGTGGTAGAGTGCAACCTTGCCAAGGTTGAAGTCGAGAGTTCGAATCTCTTTGCCCGCTCCATATTATAAACGACGTCCCATTTT
>CAZWWH010000048.1:0-9260 GCA_964637365.1 uncultured Peptococcaceae bacterium | reverse complement strand
TCAGGTCGCTTACCTTAACCAAAAGCTTTTTGCCCAGCGTGCCTGCCGGATGGTGTAGGCCAAAATCTTCCTTGGTGTAGTTCTTCGCGCGAGAAACCACCAAAGCGAGGGCGTCTCCCAACACAAGTAATGCTGTTGTGCTGGAAGTCGGCGCAAGGTGCATATAGCAGGCCTCTTCAAATTCTGGAAAATAAAAATGATATTGACACAGTTTGGCCAGGGTAGATCTAGGCGCGCCGGTAATGGCAACCGTAGTGCAGCCAATTTCCCGCAGCACAGGAAGCAGGCGGGTTACCTCCTCGCTCTCTCCACTGTAGCTCATCAGGATAACGATGTCCTTCTCCTCCACCATGCCCAAATCACCATGCATGGCCTCGGCAGGATGCATATAAAAAGAGGGCGTACCCAGGCTGGCAAATGTCGCCGCCATTTTTGAGGCAATATGTCCCGGCTTCCCCATACCAGTCAGCACCAGCTTGCCTTTACAGTTCAAAATCAACGAAACAATTGTCTCAAAATCCTTGCCAATGGCCTTCTTTGTCTTTTCCAAGGCCATGATTTCCTTGTCAAAAACATGTTTTGCCTCATAGATATAGTCAAGTTTTGCTTCCATTGTGAATTCCTTTACCAATAAAAATCGAATCAAGTATATGGCGCTGCCCGTTTCTATGGGCAATATTCGCGCAAAGATCGGCCATCTACCCTATCTTTCTTGTTTTCCTCACTGCACAGCTTCGTAAACTCTCTGCAGCTTCCTTAGCAGCTGCTTCATTTCTCCCAGCGGCACCATATTCGGGCCGTCTGATTTGGCATGATCCGGATCAGGATGCGTCTCCATAAACAGCCCGTCCACACCAACGGCGATGGCCGCTTTGGCCAAATACTCCACATATTGTCGGTTGCCGCCGGTGCTGGTGCCGTTGCCGCCGGGCTTTTGCACACTATGGGTTGCATCAAAAATCACAGGAACGCCCATATCTTTCATCACCCGCAGCCCGGTCATATCTACCACCAGTGTGTTATAGCCAAACGTGGACCCCCGCTCACAGAGCATGACATTTTGGTTTCCCGACTGCCGCACTTTCTCCAGGCAATTTTTCATATCCCACGGAGCGAGAAACTGCGCCTTCTTGATGTTGACACACTTCCCTGTTTTTGCCGCTGCCACAAGCAAGTCGGTCTGTCGGCAAAGGAATGCGGGGATTTGCAAAATATCGCATACTTGTGCTGCCTGCTTTGCTTGCCACGGCTCATGAATATCGGTGCAAACCGGCAGGCCGTAAGTGTCCTTCACCCTCTGCAAAATCCGCAGGCCCTCTTCTATCCCCGGGCCACGGAAGCCGCAGATAGATGTCCGGTTTGCTTTATCAAAGGATGCCTTAAATGTATAGGGAATGCTCAGCTCATCTGTGATTTCCTTCATCTGCTTGGCAATCGAAAGAACCAGTTCTTCCGACTCAATCACACAAGGGCCTGCAATTAGTGTAAACATGACCTATTCTCCCAAACCGTTTTCTATCATATACCGCTCTACCTGCACCCGATCCTTTGGTGTGTCAACAGAAAGGGTTTTACAGTGGGCATTGATATAATAGCAAACCTTGCGGTTTTCAATAAACCGGAAGGAATCGTTTTCTTCAATTTTTTCTACCGGCCCTCTGGGGGTTCGGTGGTAATATTCCAGTGCCTGGGGGGTAAAAGCGCCCACCCCAACAAATTTTTGATAGGCGTAGTTCATCTCCCCTTTGGGGAAGGGAATCGGCGCCCGGGAAATAAACAGGCAAATGCCATCCTTGTTGGTCACGATCTTCAAATTGGTAGGATCAACCACCTCTACCGGGTTGGAAAAGTCGGTCATCAGATTGGAAACATAGAACCCGTCCTCCGGAAGCCTCTGGGGGATACACTTTACAATATCCTGGGCCGTAACCAGCGGCTCGTCCCCATTGACCATAACGTAAAGGTCTGCCTCAACCTTACGGGAAACCTCATACATGCGCTCCGTGGCAGTCTCACAATCGGGGGAAGTCATGATCACTTTCGCCCCAAAGCCCTCAGCCACGGCCTTAATCTCTTCATTGTCTGTGGCAACATAGACCTCTTCCAAGCACTCGACCTCCTTGGAGTGCTTCCAGACCCAGTACAGCATGGGCTTTCCGCAGATTTGCGCCAGCGGCTTCATGTTGAACCGGGACGAACCGCCGCGCGCGGGGATCATACCAATGATTTTCATAATTTCTCCTCCGTTTGTCTGACTGTGCCGTCTATTTTTTTAATATATTCTTCGCTTTCACACCAAGAAGATACAAATACGCTATGTAATAATTTCCCTTTCTTAGGATGTTCAAATAACGGTTATCTTCATTTTTGTTATCACAGTATCGTAAGCAATGTTTGAATTCAGCAGAACGAATGACTGCCTGGTTGTATTTCAGCTTTTGAATAAATGAAAGCGTACTGCGCTTGTCAAAAGTATTCCCAAGAGAGGTTAAGAAAAAATACAAATAAAAATCTGCAATTGTTTTTCTGCACGATTCTCGTTGCTCAGGAGCAACGCACTGATCAATAAAGCTCTGAACGCCTGCATATTTTTCGCGCCATTTTTGGAAACCGTCCTGATAGTATTTCCGTGATAGCGTAGGTGCCGCACGTTGTACATAATAGTATCCAGCATGGCCACAATAGAGCAGAGACTGCGTATGCTTTAGATATTCTAGGCAAAATGGCAAATCCTCTATAATCAAATCTTGCCGAAACCGCAAATGGTACTTCCGAATTATGGCAGCATCATAAAGCACATTCCAGGCAAATCCTGCCAAACCTTTTGTATGGAATAGAAAAAAGTCACAAATGGGATACTCTTTTTTCTCGTTTCCTGGGGCAACTACATCTGGTGCCGCATCCAGCTTTTCAAGGGTTACTACTTGAATGCCGCCAAACACAAACTCACCTTGGCCTTTCGCCGATGCAGCTACAAGTGTTTCACACCATCTTGGGGAAACATAATCGTCACTATCACAAAATAATATGTACTTTCCTTTTGCTTCCTCTATCCCAGCATTCCGGGCTGCGGACAGTCCTCCATTCGTCTGGTGGATCACGCGAACACGTTTGTCTTTTACCGCGTATTCATCGCAGATGGTGCCGCAGTTGTCCGGACTTCCATCATCCACCAAAATCAATTCAAAATCAGTAAATGTCTGGGCTAGTATGCTGTCAACGCATCTGTTCAGATATTCTTCAACATTATACACAGGTACAATGATGCTCACTATTGGCATAGCTCCTCCTAACATCCAATCCTCATAATAATCTGAGATAGATATTCCTGATCCTCCTTTGTACACTCATGAACTTCCGTGTGAGACTCCTGCGTTGCCTTTCCCATTACAGCAGTCTTTTGGTTGGCCCTCTGCAAAAACCACTCATACTCAATATCAATATGTCCGATATCTAACGCCTGAATATTTGCCAGCGCCAAATCATAGGCCAGCACAGTAGCCGTAGGCCCCAAGGCCAACAGAACCAGCTTCCCTGCCCCTTTCCGGCGTGCAACCGCTAAAATTTCATCATAGAGGGAAAAAGCATTTTTCGCCGGTGCTAAAATTCGTTGAATGCTTCTGGTTCTGCTAAGCAAATCATTGCCAACGCCCAGTTTGGTCTTAGCGCCCTCTAAAATCAACACATCCTGATCCTGCCACAGCGTTTTCAGTGCTTCGAAGCGCATGGCAGCCTTACGTTTATCTTTCCAGTCCATATAAGGCCGTGTGATCTGTGCATCACCAAAAATACGGCATTTCCGTGAATTCAGCTTCAGCAGCTTGGCTATGCTCTCCAGATTGTTGTTCTCCCAGAGCCACCATTCCCAAAATTTCCGCGCAAAATCATTACAATCGCGGGTAGTCTTAAAACTATGAGGAATGCAAACCAAAATCCGAGGGTCTTGGGCAATGCATACCTGGGTCAACCGCTCCACCAACACATTGTCATTTCTCTGAAAATCCGGACTATTCGTCTTAGTAATTATTCCGAATTCCCCATCTCCAAAGCGAGCAATGGAACATCCCGTTTTTTTGATATATGCAGTGGTCTTTTCTGGCGTCATTACTCGAAAATGGTACCGCAGATTAAATCGGAAATGCCGGATATATGGGTATATCTGGTTATAGAGCTTTACTAGCACAGCTTTCATTGTGACCGCCTTCTTCTAATCTATCTGCTTTTGTTTCTTCCACCTTAATAAACTGAGAATTAAACCTTTTTCATATGAATTCATCGTGGTTTTCCAAAGCAGTACAATATAAACCAACAAATATACCATAATACCTATAAGCAGAGCCGCTAACCTATAAAAATCGATATAGTAAGAAATTACCAGGGTAACTCCGCAAAGCAAAATGGGGCAAATAAATACTTGACCTACACGTTTCCAGAAAAGTCTCATATTTAGCTCAGTTCGTTTACTGTAATACCAATTCATGATTAGGCCTTGGCCAACAATCGTGGCAATTCCAGACATAGCAGCTGCACCGACAACACCCCAAATCTTCATCATATACCATGTACCAACTACATTCAAAATGGCAATAAAAAGATACACAAGAGAGCGAAAACGATGCTTGTTTTCCGCAACAATAATTGCCAAGCATACACTCTGAACAAGATGAAAAACGGCCGGAACCGCAATCCAAATAGCTACCCAATAGGACTGTTCATATCCCTTTCCTGCGTAAAGCTGAATGAACGGTTGCCCAAATGCAATAAATCCTGTAATCAATAGGGACGCAATATATCCTTGGATTCTACCAATACGAATTGCCAAGGCAGTTAGTTCCTCTCCACTAGCCCCCTGAAATACCATTTTATTTGTTTTTGGTGTAATCAAAGAAGAAACGCCAGTGGATATCCCACCAATAATGTTACTCATTGTTAGGCCAATATTGTATACTGCAACGCCTGTAGTTGCCAAGGCTGGTAGCATACCAATCATCACCGTATCTGTTGCGTTGTAGAGCTGACCCACAACATTGGCCACAAAAATCCAGAAGGAAAAGGCAAAAATCTCTTTCATCTTCCCTACTGGCATGCCTTTCAGGCGAGGTTTCAACTTCATCGTTTTGCGAACATAGATGTGATAAATTATCCGAGTCAACACAGACATGCCCATTGTGGAGGTAGCCATACCCAAAGAGCCAGCCCCTGCATACAGCACCACTAGGTTCAAAATTGGCACTACACATGTTAGTAAAATGTTCATGCATTGGTAAAACGTAAATTTCTCATGCGCTGTTACCACAGAAAGATAGGGAGACTGGGAAAAGCTTAGTGCCATGTTGATTACCATCATGAACACTAGAATACGCATCCGACTCAGTTCTGCCTGCGTCAGAGAGTTTCCATACCACAAATGCAGGCTCGCCGTTAACGCAACACCTAAAATCAGCGCTACCAGCGCGGCCACATTGAAAATTACGCTGAATAAACCCAGCATCTTCTCTTCCGCTTCTTTGCCATGTTCTTCTCGTTCTTTGATTAGATACCTGGTAATCGCTGAACCCAGACCCATGGAAATCAGGGACAAATAGCTGGTGACACTGCTGGACAGCTTATACAGGCCATACTCACTTTGCCCCAGCAGCGACAACATGATCGGGGTATAGAAGATGGGAATGAGATTGCCCAGAATCATGTTTACATAATTTAGAATAATGCCAACTTTTAATTGGCTTTTTTCCTGTTTCATGTTCAAAAGAATCCTTTTCGCTCAATAGAAAATGGAAGGCTACACAGGGGAAGCTTTTCCGTGTGTCCCCTTAGTTCGCACGGTTATCAGGGCCGTCTATACTAAGGCATATCTAAAGTTAATCAATGTGATAGTTTTTTATGGGCAGCTTAGCTATCCATCGATCCACACTTTTGCTAAATACCCACCGCTTTCCTGCCGCTAATATTGCGCTGAAAGCATAGAACACCGGCGGGCATAGAACTAATCCAATCAGATAGGGTAAACTTGCGCCGAACAATGCCGTATCCACATGGAACAGCCGAAGGTAAATCAGCTCCGCAAAGAATCCCGTGGTATGGATCACAAACGCATCAAAGGCGCCTGTAGCCAGCGTATTGATGGCCGATGATTGAATTGTCAAACTCCTAAAGAACAGGAAAAGGCTTACTGCGGCAGTTATGACAAACGTATAGTTATAGGCATAAGCAATCCCTATGCCCAGTATAGAAGATCCAAAAATAAAGATTACAGATATCAGGTATCCCATGAAATACACCGCAGGCTTATGCGTTTTTGTCAGGTGCAGTTTTAAGTACCCCGCTATGACATAAAGATGGATAAAATGTACACAGCTATAACCATAATCATCTATGGGCGGATTGGGAAGGAAAGAAGGCCAAATGGAGAAAAGAAGCAATAAAACTGCCAATAAAATCTGGTAGTTGCGTTTGCTGAGACGAACAAGCGCGCTATTAATAAACGGCGCCAGCAACATTAGAATGATATAATCCCGGACAAACCAACGTTGACCCTTGATATATGGGAGAATGGTAACGATCATATCCTTAACTCCTGTGCGCTCTCCCCTGAAAACAAAGGCGCAGAAGCAACCCAGCAGCCCCCAAAAGGCAACGTCTATCAGCAAATGGACGCATTTACTAAGGGGAGCCTGGTTCTTTTCAACCATAAAATACCCAGAAATCAGCACAAAGCAATTTACGGCACAGATGCACAGCGCTTCCATGCCGTGGGCCAGATAATAGTTTGCCCCTCCTGGCGTCAGGTTTTCCAAAGCATTGGCTGTCCCATTCTGGTGCAGCGCAATGATCATCGTCATGGCAACAATTCTTAACAGTTCCAAGTTCGAAGCACGTTGTTTTTGTATTATGGCGTTCATCTTCCCTTTTCTCCTCAGTAAAATAGATCTGGCAGAGTATTATTCCCATCTGTCAAGCCAATTTGTCACTGGTTTGTTATCCCAATTTGTTCCATTCTCACTGCCAAATTGCAGATCCGGAGCACTGCTGCGCTCCGAGTCTTAGAACAAACGTTCAAAGTCTACGCGCTGAAATATCTCCAATTTTCCGCCTCTGGTGGCATTGAAAATGTCCACATTATGGGTATCCGCATATCGTTTCGCTGCAATGTAGGAAAGTGTGGATACATCCAGCTTAGGGATAAATAATTCATCCTTATCCCGGTTATAGGCATCGCAAAAATAGTCTTTTGCATGGGGATCCACCACAATATTGCCTGCTTTGTCTTGGGACACATGAAAGCTGTGATCCACACCCAGCAGATAAATTGAGGAAAACCCCATATATACCGCCAGCTGAATTGCCGTATAGGCAACCGTATTGCCCACACCGATTTCATGGGCAATATCCTCGCTAAATACGGGAACAGAGTCTTCCGAGTCCGCCTGCCTTTGGCAAAAATAATATTCCGTCCCCACATCCAAGTCATAGTACCATTTCAAATTGATCGGGGCAAAAACAAATGGCGTTTTAATTTTACTGCGAATCTCACTTAATGAATTTCTGACGATTATATCGTCCTGGGTACAATAAAATGTCGGTCGCCAAGTAGTTTTGTCAAAGATATAGTAGATCCGGTTAAAGGCAAAGCAGTACTCCCCTTTTAATCGATCCAAATCCTCCGCCGTCAGGCTTGGCCCGTTGCCAATAATAAAGCAGTGCCGCCCCTTATAGGCTCCCTTCAATTCTGCCAGTTTTTTCCCATATCTGGTTTTTTCAAAGTGTTGTAAATCGTGTAATTTTTTTCTTGCTTGTATTGCGCTAAAAACATCCATAGCTACCTCAAACGCTTTCCAAATAAAACACCCAATTTCCCCTGGGCCAATCGAATGGTTACATATTCCATAGCAGACAGAATAACGGCAAAGACAATACTTCCTAAAATCCCCACTGGAGCAAAATGTCTCCCGTAATTTTATGATCCAGAAGCCTTACGATTTCAATAAACAAATTATTGGTACAAACCACAACAATTGTATTTCTCCCAAATAATTCCAGCAAACGGAGCCTTCTCTGGCACAAACGATTGATTTGGGTAAAAATTGCCAATAGGGAAATGCTCTCAACGATGGCAATCAAATAAAACAGGAATACATTTTGAAATTCCAATGCACTAATTCCCACAAATCCATTCCCGTTTGCTACCAAGCCAAATGCCAGAAATAACAGTACCGCAACCCAATGTGCATCTTCTTATAAATGGCACAGCGTTCAATGGCATATCCTATGTAAATGAAACTCAGACCCACCACAATTTTTATGAGCAGACGAAGAATCCATAGTTTAGGCATCCCCATGAGGGTAATAGCAAACAAGCCAAGTACCATTACCGCCAAGCCAATTCCCCGTCCAACAAGCGGCAGTCTCATATAGAGGCAAGCAAACAGCAGCTCCGCAATCATATAGCAGGAAAGAAACCACATGGATTCAATCCCCTGCAAGGTAACCAGCCGGAACAGCTGTTGCGCTATTGTTAACTTATTCCCTGCAGCAACATTTAGAAGCTGGAAAAAGCCAATAAGAACCAGCCCCCACACCAGGTAAGGCAGCATCAGCGAGCGGCAGCGCTTACATAAAATCTTCTTAAACTTTTCAACTTGATTTTCCTTGGCAGCATGGATGATCCCACAAATCACAAAGAAGATGGGCATATTGAAGCTAGATATCCATGTTTTTAAATAATTCTCCGTCATACAATGAAACAAAAGCATGATAAGTATAGCAAAACCCTTTACCATGTCCAGGTCCGCTCTTCGTCCCACTACAGGAAGTTCTCTGCTTAGCATAAGCCTGTATCCCATCCTTTTTGTATTTGCAGGTAAATTAGGCGCCAATTCACTTCTCTTATTTCCAAACTCATTTTGTTCTTAGCAACACAAGATACTATCCACAAAATAGTCTGATAATTCTTTTGTACCAAGGGCGCAAAGTATCTGATACAGCATAAGCAAGCCAAAATAAATACTCAGTGTATCTTCGATGCTTTCCTACCACATCATAGGTTACTTTATACGCGGCCTTTTCCGTATTATGGTTCTGGTAATGAATCACTCATACTTTTTGTCGCATCTTACCCTTGTGTCATGTTGACTCCTCCAGCAACTCTTCGATTTTCCGCATCACATTTTCTGGTGCAAACCTCTCTTGGCAATGTGTATTTTCCTTGATATGTTCATACAATTCTCGGTTTGTCAGTATCTCCAAAACCTTCTCAGCCA
>CAZWWH010000047.1:0-9317 GCA_964637365.1 uncultured Peptococcaceae bacterium | reverse complement strand
ACTGATTACATCGCTAAAGCTCCTATAGAACCACGCCACGATCGCGTGGTTTTCACTAGACAATAAAAGAGACCTTCGCGAAAGGTCTCTTTTCATTATTTACTTTTTGAAAAAGCGTTTGATTGCGAACACATTGCAGTCCATGTTCAAAGCGGCAATGGCATCAGTTAAAGGGATTTCTTTAGGGCAAACGCGGACACAGTTTTGGGCATTGCCACATTCCTGGATTCCACCGCGATCAACGAGAGCAGCCAAACGCTCTTCTCTCTGCATTTTTCCCAAGGGGTGAGCATTAAATAGGCGCACCTGTGCAATGGCATTGGGACCGATAAAACCCGACTTCTGATTGAAATTGGGACAAGCCTCGGCACAACAGCCACAGGTCATGCAGCGGGAAATATCATAGGCCCAACGGCGAATATTTTCGTCATAACGAGGACCGCGCCCTAAGGGATAGGTGCCGTCAATGGGAATCCAAGCGCGAACACGGCGCAAATTATCGAAAAGAATTTGCCGATCCACCATCAAATCACGCACCACAGGGAATTTGGTAAGGGGCTCCAGCACAATGGGGCGGTTACCATTTTCCCCCAAAATGCGGTCAATCAGCGCAGAACAGGCTTGGCGGGGTTTTCCGTTGATAACCATGGCGCAGGCGCCACAGACTTCTTCGAAACAGTTACATTCCCACACCACGGGATTCACCATTTTCCCCTGGGCATTGACAGGATTCCGCTGAATTTCCATCAAAGATGACACAACGTTCATGTTGGGGCGATAAGGAACGTTAAAGTCTTCCCAATAAGGCTGTCCTTCAGGGCTATCCTGTCGTTTGATATGAAATGTAAAAAATTCTTGCACTTAAAACACCTCCTTACTTTCCATAGGTTCTGGCTACGGGCTCAATGTGGGAAATATCCACATCTTCCCATTCAAAACGGGGGCCTTCCTTGGTCCAGAATGCCTTGGTGGTTTTTAAGAATTCGGCGTCATTGCGTTCAGGAAATTCGGGTTTATAATGGGAGCCACGACTTTCATTACGGTTCAATGCTCCGATGGTAATGACGCGGGCAAGTTCCATCATATTCTTTAGTTGTTTGGTGAACATCACAGCTTGATTGGAATAGAAACCGTTGTCCACCATATTAATATCGCTCCAGCGATCCATAAAGTTCTGTAATTCTATGTCGGTGGCTGCAAGATCCTTATTATTTCGAACCACGGTGACATTCTTCGTCATCAATTTGCCCATTTCGCGATGGAGCACGTAAGGATTTTCCGTACCGTGCATAGAACGAACCATGGAATCATATTCCTCTTCCTTCTTCCGATAAGCCTCAAAGACTGTAGATTTGGTTTCTTCGGCAGAATGATCCAACCCGGAAACGTAGGCTGCCGCCGCAGGACCTGCCACAGTACCGCTATACAAGGCTGACAGTAGAGAGTTTGCACCGAGACGGTTGGCGCCGTGATACATATAGTCGCATTCCCCTGCGGCGAAAAGCCCGGGAATATTGGTCATATGGTTCCAATCCACATGAATACCGCCCATAAAATAGTGAACGCCGGGGAAAATTTTCATGGGGACTTTCCGAGGGTCATCGCCATGGAATTTTTCATAAATTTCTACAATACCACCAAGACGTTCGTCGATAAACTTAGCGGGAAGGTGCGTCAAATCGAGATAAACCTGGTTTTTGCCGTCAATCCCCAACCCCATTTCCACACAAACTTTATAAATGGCGCGGGCAGCAATGTCACGAGGTACCAAATTTCCATAAGCAGGATACATTTCTTCCAAGAAGTACCAAGGCTTCCCATCTTTATAGGTCCAGACGCGGCCACCGTCACCACGGGCAGATTCCGACATCAAGCGGGTTTTATCATCCCCTAACATAGCGGTAGGGTGAATCTGCACAAATTCACCGTTGGCAAAAGAAGCTCCTTGCTGATAAACAATAGAAGCGGCGCTACCAGTATTAATGATAGAGTTGGTACTCTTACCAAAGATCATACCCGCGCCACCGGTAGCGATAATCACCGCATCTCCACGGAATTCACGAATTTCCATAGTAGCCAGATTCTGAGCAATACAGCCGCGGCAGATTCCCTGGTCATCAATGACGGCGGAGAGGAATTCCCAGCCTTCATACTTTTTCACGGCACCGGTATCCTCATAACGACGTACCTGTTCATCACAGGAATAGAGCAGCTGTTGGCCGGTAGTGGCGCCGGCGAACACGGTTCTTCTCTTTTTGGTGCCGCCAAAACGACGGAGATCCAGAAGGCCTTCGGCGGTGCGGCTAAAGGTAGCCCCCATACGATCCATAGTATAAATTAACTCGGGAGCGGCTTCAACCATGCCTTTGACTGGCGTTTGATTGGCCAAAAAGTCACCGCCGTAGATAGTGTCATAGAAATGTTCGTCAGTAGAGTCCCCTTCCCCTTTCGTATCCAATGCGGCATTGATACCGCCCTGGGCGCAAACGGAGTGAGAGCGCTTCACAGGGACCAGAGAGATCAAATCCACCGCAATCCCACGTTCCACAATTTTAATGGTACTCATCAAGCCGGCAAGACCGCCGCCTACAACGATGATTTTTGTTTTAGTCATTTGTCTCACCTCCTATTACAAAATGTGATAGCCGGCGATGGTGCCGAGAATCACAATAGAGACAACACTGAGAATCACAAAAATGGCCATGGTAATACCGGTAAAAATCTTTTGTACTCTGGGCCCCTGGATGATTCCCCAGGTGATGAGCAGGGTAAACAGACCATTGCTAAAATGGAAAATAGCCGCCAGCACACAAATGCAGTATAGCACAAAGATCAAAGGATTGTTCAGCATTTGCACAAAGGTTACCAGAGTGTCGGCAACGCCGTTGGTGAAAACCTTCAAGGTCAGCACGTGAAAAATCACAAAGATGGTTGTAATAATGGCGCTGACGCGTTGAAGATAAAACATCCAATTTCGCGCATACTTGTACCGCAGCACATTGTTTTTCGCCATATAAACGATATAGATGCCATAAGCCGCATGAAAAATGATGGGAATGGCAATCAACAACAATTCGGCTACGATGATAAAGGGGATTCCCCGCATCCCGGCAATGGTTTTATTGGCATAAAAGGCCGGGCCCGCCAAAGCAGTGCTGTTCAGCAGCAGGTGAACGCAGAGAAAAATCCCCACAGGAATCAACCCCACAAGAGAGTGAAGTCTTCTAATGAAAAAGTTACTTTGTTTTTTCAATCCAAATCCTCCAAACAACTACATATTCATAACCAGGTCAGCCCCGAAATTCATCCTCCAAATAATGCAGGAACAAACCGCTTCTGAGTTTCGGCTCAAACCAAGTGCTTTTAGGCGGCATAATTTTGCCGCTGTCCGAAATTTTCATAAGGTCAGCGATTTCCACTGGATAAAGAGCAAAGCCAATGCTGTTTTCAGCATGGCAGCGCCGGACAATTTCCTCATTACCGCGGATACCGCCAATGAAATCAATACGCTTATCAGTGCGAATATCTTTGATACCAAAAATGGGTTCCAACACCGTTGTTTGTAAAATAGAAGCGTCAAGGTTTTTCGCTGGGTCATCGTGACAATAGAGACAATCATGAGCCGTGAGCTTGTACCAAGAATCTCTCAAATATAAGCCAAATTCATGCTTTTGTGTAGGATAAAAAAGGCCTTCTACCTTCTCTACCATAAAATTTTCTTTGATTGACGCAAGAATCTCTTCATAGGACTGCCCATCAGGCCTCCGCACGACACGATTATAAGCCATAATGGATAAATCACGATCAGGGAAAATCACTGCCATGAAATAGTCATAAGGGGCAACCCCTATTCTTTGTATACACTGCTCCCGACGAAGCTTGCCAACGGCGGCCGCAGAAGCGGTACGATGGTGTCCATCGGCAATGTACATCTTATCCAAGTCTCTAAAAGACGATTCCAAAGACGCAATGGCATCAGGAGCATCCATCACCCAAAGAGTATGGCCTACGTTATCTTCACTAACAAAGTCATACACCGAAGGATGGTCCTTAACCCATTGATCCACTATGGCATCAATACGATCCTGATGGCGGTAGGTGAGAAATACTGGTTCAGTGTGACAGTTGCAAACATCAAAATGGCGAATGCGGTCTTGCTCCTTTTCTTTACGAGTCAGCTCGTGCTTCATTACGGCGCCATTTTCATAATCATCCACTGCTACGGCAGCCACAAGCCCCGTTTGTACTGTACTTCCCATGGTCTCCCGATAAATATAGTAGACAGGCGTTTCTTCCATGAACAAAGTGCCATTTTTCATAAATCGTGAAAGATTATCCTTAGCCTTTTCATAGACACAGTCGTCATAGTCTCCAATGTCGTCGGGAAAATCAATTTCCGCCCGAGAAATATGGAGGAAAGAAACAGCGTTTCCTTCCGCCATAGCTTTGGCTTCCCTGCGGTTCATTATATCATAAGGTAAAGCAGATATTTCGGCCGCCAATTCAGCTTTGGGGCGGATACCCCGAAAAGGTTTCACTCGTACCATATCACTGTTCCACCCTTGCCTATTTCATTTGGATAATCAATTCACCGGCTTTGACAGTATCACCGGCGCTGACGTAAATCTTATCAATGGTGCCACTGATTCTGGCGGTGATATTGGTTTCCATCTTCATGGCTTCAATAATGGCTAGGGTCTGGTTTTCTTCTACAACATCGCCTTCGGCTACAAGAATTTTCGATACAGCACCTGGCAGGCTAGAAGCGACTTCAGACATATTATCAGGATCGGCCATTTTTACTTCTTTGACTGAGCTTTTGGCCGAATGATCCACCACATTGACTTCACGTCGTACGCCGTTCAATTCAAAGATCACATCACGGGTACCGTCATCGTTGGGTTCTCCAAAACCAATATATTTAATGATTAAGGTTTTCCCTGGTTCAATATTCACTTCTGTGGTTTCATTCTGCATGAGGCCGTCAAAGAAAACATGACTGTCCAAATGGCTAATATCGCTATACTCCATGCGATGCTTAAGAAAATCCTCTGTTACTTTAGGATACATGTACCAACTCAATACAGAGCGGCGAAGCACACGTTCCGGAATATGCTCAATAATATGTTTTTCCGTAGCGCTAAGAGCCTCCATTTTATCATGGATTTCTTCAAAGTTAATCATGGGAAGTAATTCACCAGGGCGGCAGGTAATAGGTTCTTCCCCTTTCAAAACTACTTTTTGCAGGTCTTCCGGGAAGCCACCTTCAGGCTGTCCCATCATACCTTTAAAATAGCTGATAGATGAATCAGGGAAATTTAAGCCCTTCCCTTTTTCCACAATATTCTCTTTGGTTAAGTCATTTTGCACCATAAAAATGGCCAAATCGCCGACCATTTTGGAAGAGGGAGTAACTTTTACGATATCGCCCAAAATCTCATTGACTTCTTTATATTTTTCTTTTACTTCCGTAAAACGATGGCCAAGCCCCAAGCTTTCTACCTGAGGTTTCAGATTGGTATACTGGCCGCCGGGAATTTCATAACGGTAAATGTCCGTGGCGGGATGTTTAATTCCGGCTTCAAAGCTGTGGTAGTAGGGACGAATGTCATCCCAATAATCAGTAAGCTTTTGCAGTTCCATTAAATCGAAGCCGGTTTCACGTTCCTGACCTTCCAAGGCAGCCACCACAGAGTTCATTGAAGGTTGACTGGTCAAAGAGGACAGACTACTAATAGCAGTATCAATGATGTCAACCCCCGCTTCGGTAGCCATAAGCAAAGTAGCTACTTGGTTGCCGCTGGTATCATGGGTATGAAGATGAACAGGAATGGAAAGTTCGTCTTTTAACGCTTCCACCAAAACTTTGGCTGCGTAGGGCTTCAACAGGCCGGACATATCCTTAATGGCCAAAATTTGAATCCCGCGTTTTTCCAATTCTTTGGCAAGATTGACATAGTATTTCAGAGTGTATTTATCACGTTTAGGATCCAGAATATCACCGGTATAACAAATGGTGCCTTCAGCAATTTTGCCGCACTTTAGTACTTCATCAATGGCCAATTCCATACCAGGAAGCCAATTTAAAGAGTCAAAAATACGGAAAATATCAATGCCCGATTCCGCACTTTCCCGGATAAAGGCGCGGATCAATTCATCGGGATAATTGGTGTACCCCACTGCATTGGCGCCGCGGAGCAGCATCTGGAAGGGAATATTGGGAATTGCCGCCCGCAATTCATCCAAACGAACCCAAGGAGATTCATGGAGGAAACGGTATGCCACATCAAAGGTAGCACCACCCCACATTTCCATAGAAAAAGCATCTTTCAAAATATGAGATGTTGCTTTGGAAATGCGTTTCATATCAACGGTTCTCATACGGGTAGCCAGCAAAGACTGATGAGCGTCACGGAAGGTAGTATCGGTAATAAGTACCTTCTTTTGATCCAGAATCCATTTTTTCAGAGCCTCGGGGCCTTCCTTATCTAAAAGATACTTTAATCCTTCTTGAGGAGCCTCTTCAGGAGCTTCCGGGACACGAGGAGCAACCACAATATTAGGTTTTACGCAATTCTCATTAACTGCTTTATTTCCCAAAAATTTCAATACCTTAGTAGCACGATCCCGAGAGGGTTCTACCTCGAAAAGCTCCGGAGTGTCTTCAATGAAACCGGTATAGGTCTGGCCGCTCTGGAACACTTCGTTTTTTAGAATATTAGTCAAAAATGAGCTATTGGTTTTAACGCCTCGAATACGGATTTCCGCAATGGCCCGCAGGGCTTTTTGCACGGTGCCTTTGAAGGTTCGGTCTTGGGTGGTAATTTTCACCAGCAAACTATCGTAATAAGGAGAGATCTCCGCTCCCGTATAAGCGTTGCCGGCATCAAGACGCACACCAAAACCGCCGCCGCTGCGGTAGGTAGTAAGTTTACCGTAATCCGGCGCAAAGTTATTGCGGGGGTCTTCGGTGGTAACGCGACACTGGATAGAGTAACCGCGCATCGTGATGTCATCCTGGGATTTAATATTAATCTCAGGGGAATCAAGTGCATACCCCTGGGCAATCATCAGCTGACATTGTACAAGATCTATCCCCGTGACCATTTCAGTCACGGTATGTTCCACCTGGATGCGAGGGTTCATTTCAATAAAATAGTGGTTCCCATCTTTATCTACCAAAAATTCTACGGTGCCAGCATTTACATAATTGACTTCTTTGGCGATTTTTACTGCGTCATCATAAAGCTGTTGGCGTTTTTCCTGACTCAAAGAAAAGGCGGGAGCATATTCTACTACTTTCTGATAACGGCGCTGCACGGAACAGTCCCGTTCAAAAAGGTGAACAACATTACCGTAATTATCAGCTAAAATTTGAACCTCAATATGCTTTGGATTGACGAGATATTTTTCCATAAAAATATCATCGCAGCCAAAAGCTTTGTGTGCCTCGCTTTTAACCATTTCAAAAGCGGTTTCAATTTCGTCTTCGGATTCAATCAATCGCATCCCACGGCCACCGCCGCCGGCTGCCGCTTTCAAAATCACGGGGAGACCATATTCTCGTGCCAACTTCTTTGCCTCTTCTGCGGAAGCAATTGGCTTTTCACTACCGGGAATCGTAGGAACCTGACAGCGCTTTGCCAATTCCTTGGCTTTGATTTTATCTCCCATTTGATCCAAAACATCGGAAGGAGGACCGACAAATTGAATACCAGCTTTTTCACAAGCCCGGGCAAAATTTGCGTTTTCTGAAAGGAAACCATAACCGGGATGAATAGCGTCGATTTTTTTCTTTTTCGCCAAATCGATAATAAGGTCAATATCAAGATATGCCGCAAGGGGGCTGCGGTTTTCACCCAACAGATATGCTTCGTCGGCTTTGGTACGAAAAAGATTAAATTTATCTTCTTTGGAGTAAACCCCAACGGTTTTGATGGACAAATCGTTTGCCGCTCGGAAAATACGAATGGCGATTTCGCCACGGTTAGCAACCAGAAGTCGATTAATGTCTTTAATCATAAGCATAACCTCCTCATAAAGAAATGTTCAAAAGTTTCGCTGCGTTTTGATAGAAAATTTTATCTTTGTCTTCCTCGGAAAAATGAAAGTTTTTAACCAGTTCCTGGACTTCTAATCCGTTAGACCAGGGACAGTCAGTGGCATAAAGGAACTTATCGACACCGTGAGCCTTAATCATCGCTTCCATTTTTTCCTTACCCATTCCAGTATGGGCCATAGAAATGTCAAAATAGACATCCTTTCCTACCAAATATTCCATTGCTTCTTCGGAATCGGTAAGGTTACCCATATGAGCCAAAATAATTTTCATACCTGCAAAATCTTGCAGAACCTTGGCGGCTTTGTGAGGATACGCACGTACAGAGCCATCATACGCCGGGTCAAAACCGGCATGGAATAACATAATCATATTGTACTTACCTAATTCCTCATATATGGGATAAACAGCGGGATCGTCCATATCAAATTCTTGATATTCCGGATGAAATTTAACGCCCTTGATTCCCGCATCGGCAAGACGCTTGATTTCTGATTTATAATCAGCATACTGTGGGTGGATGGAACCAAATGAAAGGACAGGCCCGCCATTATGTTCCAAAAGAAAATCATTAACCTTTAGCACTGATTCCGGCGAGGTTGCGATATTCAACAATACAAAATAATCGCTTCCCCATTCCTGCTGCTTGGCCATAGTATCGGCAAAAGTGCCGTTTGTCATAGGATTCGCCTGATGTTGTTCAGTAGAACACAGAGCAGAGAGCTTATGAATGGCCTTATCCGCTAAGAAATCAGGAAATGCGTGGACATGGGTATCGATGAGCTTCATACGACACAACCTCATTTCTGTTTTCAGTATATTAAACTATTATAACATATTTATTGGATAAAAGAAATAACTTTCAAAAATTTTAGCAAGAAAAGCTGTGAAGTTAATGCGGGTAATTCCATCAAAGAGTCAGATTTAGTTTTTTAATCATTACTACCAATGAGCATTGCACCCAGAGTAATTGATAACCTAAACTTTTCTTTACAAAATAACTAATTGAACATCAAGAAAAAATATTTTGACAATTTTAATATTTTTCATTGATCAATTCAAAATTTTTATATATAATATAGTCGTACAGTATACATCATTAATGAATTGATTTTTTTGTCATGCTGTATAAACAGAACATTTCATCATTGGGGAGGTGCAAAAAGTAATATCGTATGGGTACGATATAGAGATTTAACATCTAAGGAGGGAATTATTGTCATGAAAAAGAGGTTATTACTCGTAATGCTGATAGTCG
>CAZWWH010000046.1:0-9602 GCA_964637365.1 uncultured Peptococcaceae bacterium | reverse complement strand
CCTGCGATTCACAGACAACAAGCCCTTTCAGTTGCTTGAACAATTTTGATTTTTTATTCTCTAACTTTTGGGGGGCACTTCAATTACCGTGCCTTTTATTTATTTTTTCTACTTCGTTTTCCCGGATTGCCGCTGCTTCGTTTAGAGGTACGGGGGTTTGTTGCAATTTTTTTTTGCTGATCCAGCCATGCCTTACTATATTTATAGTCGCCAGTTTCTGCATAGCGGCGTTTTAAATATTCTTGCTGTTGGCGGCGGCGGTATTCCCGGTACTCAGGATTATTTTCATATTCATCTCCAAAGTCCAAAGAGTTTCCCTGTTGTTTCGGGGGAGTAGGTTTTTGCCTTACCTTTGACTGCTTGGATTTCTTTGATCTTTTTGCGGAAACGGATCGAACTACAATAAAGAGCAGCACCAAAGTTGCGATGGCGGCTAAAATTAGCCCAATGCGTTTTACCCACGGAAGAATCAGATTTTTCTCATTTTTTTCAAAAAAGGAAGCTCTTGCAACTTCCATGGAATCAGACTGGTAGAAGATGAGTGTGCCGCGGAAGTAGCCGCATTCGTCAACGGAAACATAGTGTTCCAAGTCTTTTACTTCGCTTCCTTCTGGCAATAATAATGTAATCCCTTCTTCAAAGGTGATGTCTCGGGAAGAAATCGTATCGGGCAAATAATGTAATAGGTCATCACCGCTGACAGTAACTTTTTTCAGTTTAAAACCATAGTCAAGGAGTTTCTCAATATCTTGGTACATGGATTCTTCGCTGTCGGAATGAAGCACCACAGCAATAAGCTCTCGACGTTCCTTAGGATTTTCCTCTCCCAGCCTCCGTTCGCCATATGTAACGCTGCGGTATTCCCCAATATCGTTAATTGAAACGAAGCCGCCTTTGGCTCCCCGATAGGTAATGGCTCCATTGACCATTTTGTGCTGAGAGGTGAGGTTTCGTTCCTCCTTTGTTAAATTGGTAGCGGCGATGGTGTGAGTGTCTGCCGTAAGAATCGAACGAAAATCATCATTTTTTATACCATGTCGAATCATGTTTGCCAAATCCACACAGCTGCACATCTGTTCTGTTGAGATGGCGCCGTCAACATTATCCATAGTCATGGTGGAGGCCAGACAGTAATCCAGCTCCTTTGCCATCATCTTGATGAATTCCCCGTACTTGGCATCCTCTTCATCAGTGGTAAAATGGTCTGCCACCACATAGGCAGCGTCATTGGCATTGGCCAGTAGCTCAGCGTAAAGAAGATCCTCCAAAGAAATCGTTTCCCCGTCTACTAAGTGGATGACAGGAGCGGTCAGATGTTGTAAGGCGCTTTTGTTGACAGTGACGATATCATCGGGATCACCGTTTTCCAAAGCCGTCAGCGCACTGACGATCTTTCCAAAGGTACCAGAGGGAACCGTTTCGTAGCCGTTGGATTGATAGAGAATTTGGCCGGTTTGGGCGTCCATTAGGAGCGCCGTGTCCGAAGATAATTCCAAAGCCGCAGTGGGAATACTAAGCCCCAGCAGCAATATTATCGTAAAAAATAAGGATATCAGTTTTTTCATCGAAATCCCTCAATTCATAAATTCTAACACTTTATTATACCCGAAAAACCTTGTTTTTTCAAATATAATTTCATCACAATCGCATCATAGCAAAAGAATATGGACATTGATTGAAAAAAATGAGGGAAGCCTGTCTTTTTGACAGGATTATTGCTATAATGTTATTAATTAGTTTTGCATGATAAGGGGAACGAATATGGCGTGTGAATTCATCATTGGTCGCCGGGGCAGCGGAAAGACTAGAGCGGTATATCAGAGAATTTTGGATCGCTTAGAACAGAATCAAGGAAAGGTCTATTTCATTTTGCCGGAGCAGGCCACCTTTTTGCATGAAAAAAAATTAGCCGCTCTGGAAGGCTCTGCTTCTTTTTTGAATTTGGAAATCACTTCCTTTCGCCGTCTCAGCCGCCGCCATGTGCCATTGAATCTATTGGACCGCTTAGGCTGCCATTTGTTGGTTTATAAGCTCTTAAAGGATTCAAAGGAAGAATTGCGATCTTTTCGTTTGGGAGAGGTCTCTGCGGGCTTTGTGGAGCAAACACTCCAGGCATTGTCGGAGATTTCTATGAACCTGTTGGACGGGGATGCCCTGCGTAAAAAGGCCGGGGCTTTGGACAGCGCGGGCCAATGCGGCGATTTGCCCCAAAAACTGCGGGATCTTGCTTTGCTTCAGGAGCATGCTTCGGAAGCTCTGGACGGCGATACCATGAATGAAAATGAGCTGTTCCTCCGTTTTGAAGAACGCATTCGGGAAAAGCATCTATTTTCCGGTGACCTTTTCTGTTTTGACGATTTTTACGACTTCACAGCAGCGGAGTATCGCATCGTCGATGCATTGCTGGCGGAAGGGGCGGATCTTGTTTTTTCTTTTCCCGGTGACGACGGTGATTCTTCCTTTCGTAAAACTGCCGCCGCGATTCGGCGGATTGAGGCCGTGGCCAAGGAGCATGGTGTTGTCTGCAGTCGTCTGGTTTTGACCAAGGAGGCGGGAGACGGCTCTTTGGCTTATTTAGAGCGGCATTATGGCAGGAGAGGGGCCGAACCCTTTTCCGAGCCATGCGATGACATTATGATTCTGTCCGGAGCAATGGCCGAAGACGAGGTAGAAGGCATCGCCCGTGAGCTTTCCCGTTGCCATGAGGACGGAACGCCCTGGCGGGAAATGGGCATATGCTTTCGCAATACTGAGGATTATCTTCCTAAAATCAAGGAAATCTTTCCCCGTTACGGAATCCCATTTTATTTCGACGATGCCCAAACGTTGCTCCATCATCCTATATTTGTTTATTGCCGTGGCTTGTTGCGGCTGTCCGAGGAACGTTGGTCCTTCCTATCAGTATTCGCTTTGTTAAAGAGCGGTCTTTTCCCTTTAGAGGCCGACGATTGTGACAAGTTTGAAAATTACTGTTTGGCCCATGGCATCAAGGGGAGTCGCTTTTACCAAGAGGAGGATTGGACGTATCAGGACACGGAAAATGATTTAACGGAAATTAACGAGATACGGCGGAGCGTTTTCTCTTTTTTGAAGTCCTTTGCCGATCGGTTGGGGAAGTGCCGCAAAGCCCATGACTATGCTATGACTCTTTGGGACTTCATCGCTCAAAGCCATTGCGCTGAAACACTGAATCAATGGGTAACAGAAGAGCGGAATCAGGGCCATTTACTCAAAGCGGAAGAGCTTTCCATGGGCCTTGACCGCTTGGGAGAGTTGCTGGATCAGCTGGTATCCGCTTTCCCCGAGGACTCCTTCGCCACGGTGGATTTCGCTTCCCTTTTTGAGATGGGATGCCGGGTGCAAAAACTGAATACCATCCCTCCGGGCTTGGATGAAGTGGAAATCTCCATTCTGGGCCAGAGTCGTCCTCCTGTCAAAGACGTCATCTTTTTAGGCGGTGTCAATGAGGGGGAATTCCCCAGTTATACATCGGTGGAGGGGTTCTTTAACCGTCGAGATCGTGAAATTCTCTCTCAGGATAATACTTTTTGGCAGCGTGACCGTTCCTTTTTTTATGACAATGAAGCCATGCTGGTGTACCAGGGACTTACCTTGGCCCGAAAATTTCTTATCCTTTCTTATCGTACCGGTAATTCCGATGACTTGGAGGGCGGCGTTATGGAGCCTTCGGAAGTGATTCGCGGGATCAAGGCGCTCTTTCCCTCGATAAAGGAAAAAACCGTGACGGCGGAATTAGATTGCCATGAGGAATCATTGTTCTGGTCGGCGGATCGGGTGCTTCACGCTCTGCCTTTGGCCCTTCGGGAATGGCCAGGGGAAACCCTTTGGCGGGACGTGGTGGATTATTTACAGCAAGAGACATATTTGGCCGATGATTGCCACTTTGTTCTGGAATCCTTGAACTATAGTGGGCAGGCTATTCCTTTAAACGAAGAAACATTGTGTCACTACATCGGTGACCGTCTCTTTCTTAATGTCAGTTCCATGGATGCGTACCGCCGCTGTCCTTTTTCCTATTTCGCTAAATACGGTTTAAAGCTAAAGGAGCGAAAAGAGTTGGTCTTTGATGCTCCCAATCTCGGTTCTTTTCTTCATGAGGTTTTACGGGCTTTGATGGAGACCATGGCTGAGGAGCAGATTCCCTGGGTGGCTTTGGGAGAGCGCGGCCCCGATTTGGTGAAATCCATTGTGGCCAGAGAGATGGACACTTTGGAGGAAAACTATTTTTCACCGGAACAAAAGGAATTTATCGCCCGTTTGTTGACGGAAAATCTTTTGTTAATGGTGCGTCTGATGGCTGACCGTACTGTGGCGGGAGACGCTTTTTATCCGGTACGATGGGAGGCGTCCTTTGGACCTGGCGCAGAGCTGGAGGCCCTCACCATGAAACTGGAGCGGGAAAATAAGGAAATCGTGCTGACGGGGCAAATCGACCGTGTCGATGTGGCCGACGGTGAAACAAAAACTTATTTTCGAGTTGTGGACTATAAAAGCAGCGATAAGGATTTGGATTTGGACGAAATCTATTACGGCCTAAAATTGCAGCTTCTCGTTTATATGGCGGTAATTGAAAAAAACGGTTTGGGCCGTGGGGCCCTCGCTCCCGCGGGGATGTTCTATTTGCCAGCCAAAGATTTGATGATTCCCGTAAAGACCGACGTCAGCTCTGAGGAAGTGACCAAGGAAATGGTCAAGGAAAGCCGCATGAAGGGCTTTGTCATTGGAGAAGAGGCCCAAAACCTGTATCCCCAGGATTTAAAATGGAAGAGCCTATCGTATTTTGACCATGATGTTTTAATGGATTATTTGAAACAGTCCGTAAAAACCATTGGCGAGGAAATCTGCCAAGGTGTCAACACCATTGCGCCTTACGATAGGTCTGGCCATTTAAGTTGCGGTTACTGCCCTTATCATGCGGTCTGTGGCTATGATGAGCAAATCATGGACACAGAGCGGGAGATGCCATCTCTGAAAAATAGTGATGCCATGGCGAAGATCATGGAGGCGACAGGCATCCAGAAAGAGGATTCGTCGGGGGAAGGAGGATACGAGTGATGCGATTTACCGAAGAACAGCTTTGCGCCATTAAAACACGGAATACCAATATCCTTGTTTCCGCCGGAGCGGGGTCAGGGAAGACCGGCGTCCTTACGGAACGCATCATCGACCGCCTACGGGATGGAGAATCCATTGATGAGCTCTTGGTGCTCACCTATACCAAAGCCGCCGCCGCGGAAATGCGGAGCCGCGTCCGTTCTAAAATGTCTGAGGCCATGGCGCAGGCTGTAGGTCAGGAGCGGCTTCATTGGGAACGGCAGATGATGCTGTTAAGCGACGCCGCCATTACCACCCTCCATTCCTTTTGTTTGCAGCTTTTGCGCCGTCATTACCAGTTAATTCCCGGTTTGGACCCGGATTTTCGTATCCTTGACCCCAATCAGGCGGAGGTTCATCGTCAAGACCTGTTAAAGGAGTTTATTGACGAATGCTATCTTGAACCCGATGAGGAAAAAAGGGAACGCTTTTTTGTGGTGCTCCGTTCCTACGGTACCCGTTTGAGCGACGATGGCTTGAAAAAGGAGATTCTTCGTCTCATTGAATTCGGCCGCCCCCAAGGGGATTTGGGGCAGTGGCTCCATGAGATGCTCCGCCGTTTCGGAGACCCTGATTTTTGGCATGATACTGTACTTCGTTTGGCGGAGCACGAGCTTGAAATCATTATTTCATCACTGCGGGGTGCTCTGGAGGATTGCCGTGTCCACTGCGGTCCGGTGAAATACGAGACAACTTTGGCGCAGGATATCGCCGCTCTGGAGGAATTGAAGGGCGCCGATTGGAACACTTGGCACCAGGCCAAGCCCTTTGGCACCTTGGGCAGAGCCTCCAAGGACGATGACCCTACGGTGAAAGACTATGTGAAATCCCGCCGTGACGCTGCTAAAAAATATTTCAATGAAAAAATGATGCCCTTGTTTCAAAAGGATTTCCCCCGCTATGTCGAGGAAATCACCGCCTGTTATCCGGAAATGGAAACCTTGGTGGAGTTGACCATTTCCTTTCATGAGCGGTATCAGGCATATAAATTAAAGCAGAAGTATTTGGAATTTACCGACCTTGAACTTTACGCGTACTGTCTTTTGCGGGATCATGAGGAAATTCGGGAGCGCTATCGCTGTGAGTTTCAGGAGGTTCTCATTGACGAGTATCAGGATATCAACCCCCTACAGGAAAAAATTATTACCCTCCTTTGCCGTGAGGATAACCTTTTTGTAGTGGGGGATATTAAGCAAAGCATTTATGGATTCCGTTTTGCCGACCATACGCTGTTTCGCCGCCGATATGACGCTTACAGCAAAAAAGATGGAGAGGGCGAGGGACTGAAGATTCTACTGAACCGCAATTTCCGCAGCAGGGGTGATATTTTAAATTGCGTGAATTTCCTTTTTGCCCAATGGATGGATCCCGCTGTCTCTCAGATGCCTTATGGTGAGGACGAAGCCTTAATTCCTGGCGCGCAATACCCTGAGGCCGGGGAACCTGTGGTAGAGACCGTAATGATTCACCGTCCTGAGGAAGGGGATGAGAACGGCTTTGATGATCCCGAACTGATTGATTATCATGGCCGCTATATTGCCGCTCGTATCGAACAGATGATGGAAGAGGGCTTGATAGTGACGGAAAACGGCGAAGAACGCTCTTTGCGTTACGGTGATATTGCCATTTTAATGCGGTCTGCTAAGGGGAAGGCCTCTGCCATCGAGGAGTCTTTGACCCTACGGGCCATTCCCGTGGCAGGACCGGGACAGCGCCATTTTATCAACTGTCAGGAGGTTCGCCTGTTCCTCAGTATTTTGGATGTGTTGGATAATCCCTGTCAGGATATTCCTTTGGCGGCGGTGCTGCGCTCTCCCTTTTTCGGCTTTGACGAAAATGAGTTAATGACTTTGGCCCGCCGCAACAAAGGAGAGAAACTTTGGACTCGTTTGCGAACTATAGAGGGGCCCCAAGTAGACGGTGATTTAAAGGAAAAAGTAATGAATTTTCTCCATTGGGTGGAGCATTGGCGCTCCATGTCAAAAATCTATCCCGTCGGGGAATTGACCCAAATGCTCATGCTCCAGCTTCGTTATGAAGCCTTTTGGGGAGGGCTGCCCGGGGGACGTGTTCGCCGCCGTAATTTAACGGTGCTCCGAGAGAAGGCCATGAGTTTTCAGGAAATGGGCGGCGGTGGTCTTTTTGACTTTCTGCGCTATCTCCGCAATTTGGAAAAGAACGAAGTCGATCTGGTGAGCGATGGTGGGGAAGAAAAGGACATGGTGAGAATTATGACCATCCACAGCAGTAAAGGCTTGGAGTTTCCTGTGGTATTTGTGGCGGATCTCAATACCCGTTTTAATCGCCAGGAGGCCAAAGACCCTCTGATTTTACATGATACTTTTGGCTTCGGTCCCAGATACAAGGATTGGGAGCGGCGAATTTCTATGCCGACTTTGCCCCGTCTTTTGATTCAGCGCCAGCGGCTTTTGGATGATGTAGCGGAGTCCCTGCGTTTGTTCTATGTTGCAATGACAAGAGCTAAAGAAAAGCTGATTTTTACATCGGCTTCGGAAAAAAGCGACGAAGCGCAGCGACTGTTCGACCGGGCTTACTATTGCGGCACACCGCTGCTCCCGGGAGAACTGATGATTTCTTCCTCCTCCATGATGCAGTGGCTTTACTACGGTTTATCTCGTTTATCTAAAGAAAAATTACCTTACTGCGACTTCTCTTTCGCGCAAAAGTCCGTGGCCGCCTTAGGACCCCAACAGGAAATATTCCGGAGTGAGCAGCGCCAACCGGAATTGTCCCCCAACGCTTTGAAGCATTTGAAAACAGTGCTTTCCCGTGAAG
Organism: uncultured Peptococcaceae bacterium; assembly: GCA_964637365.1. Taxonomy (GTDB): domain Bacteria; phylum Bacillota; class Dehalobacteriia; order UBA7702; family UBA7702; genus Cryptoclostridium. The sequence goes on along the minus strand of CAZWWH010000046.1, from coordinate 1,691 downwards.
AGCCGGATCCCTTGCCCGCAAAAATCAGCGTCACGGAATTACTGCCAGAAATTCCCGGAAAAAAAGAGGAAATCCTTTTGCCTACGCCGAAGTTTTTAGAGAGGACAGGAACCTTGACCGCCGCGGAACGGGGCACTGCGTTCCATCGGTTTATGGAGCTTTTACCCTTGGACCGCCAATGGACTCGTGAATCCCTACTGAAAATTCGGCAAACCTTTTTAAAGGAACAGCTGATGACGGAAAAAATGCTGTCCGCCGTGGATGATCATGCGGTTTTATCGTTTTTTGCTGGGGATTACGGCCAAGAGGTTTTAGTGGCGGCAGAGACTCGCAGGGAATTGCCTTTTACCGGGGCGTTTCCCGCAGAGGATTTGTTCCATAATGGGCGGGAAGAAAAAATCATCCTCCAAGGGGCTATTGATATGATCTATCGCCGTCCCAACGGCGATTGGGTATTGGTGGATTATAAAACCAATCATCTAAAGCCCCAGGGGGAAAGGGATTTCTTGGCCCACTACGGCCGCCAGATGGATCTGTATGCCATGGCGTTGTCAAAGCTTTTTGACATTGAAGTGGCGGAAAGCGTCTTTTATTTGGCGGAAGAACACCGCTTTTTACCCTATTAAGTCATATTTTCACCATTCACCTCATATAAAGTCTCATGGAGGTGATACCGTGGGAAAAATGAAAAAAATGTGTCAACGGTTTTCCGATTGTGATTTTAAAAAATTATTTTGTTTTGGCGAAGGCTTCGTGCGGGTGATGGTATTCGTCAGCATGGTACTGCTATTGCTGTACAGCTTGGTGTTTCATAACTTTGTGATCATCTTTGTGATTTTGTTGCAGGCCCTGGCGTTGATGGGTACCTTCATGAACTGAGCTTCGTCCCAACGGAGGAGGTATTATCATGAAAATTCAATACTTGGGTCATGCCGCTTTTTTGATTGAGGGCAGTGTGAAAATTCTTATCGACCCCTTTTTGACGGGGAATCCCACCGCTGCGGTGAGCGCCGACGCTGTTTGCCCCGACTATATTTTGGTGTCCCATGGTCATGGCGACCATTTCGGCGATGCTTTGGAAATTGCCAAACGTACCGGCGCTGTGATCGTGGGGGCTAATGAATTGGCCCTGTTTTGTCAGGCTCAAGGCGCCAATGCTCATCCTATGCATATTGGTGGGGAGCACCGTTTTACCGATGATTTCTCCGTGAAGCTTACCGTGGCCATCCACGGCTCTGCTTATGACGCGGGCAGCGGTGAATATCTCGGCCTCGCCTGTGGCTTTCTGATTCGTCTGGATGGGGAGATCCTCTATTTCGCTGGGGATACGGCCTTGACGTATGATATGAAAGCCGTTATTGGGGATTTCAATGTCATCGACGTCGCCATGCTTCCTATTGGGGATAACTTCACCATGGGGCCGCAGGATGCCCGAATCGCCGCCAAATGGCTGAATCCCAAGAAGGTTATTCCCATGCATTATAACACCTTTCCTCTCATTGCGCAGGATGCCGAGAAATTCAAAGCTGATGTAGAACGGGAATGTCCCGGAATAGAAGTAATATGTCTCGCTCCGGGACAAACCTTGGAACAATAAGTTCACCCGTTGTGATAATAAAAAAGACAGGCAATTTTTAACTGCACCCCATTTGTTAGACAGTGTGGTATACTATCTAATGAAAGGGGTGTTT
>CAZWWH010000045.1:0-10013 GCA_964637365.1 uncultured Peptococcaceae bacterium | reverse complement strand
CTACCAAGTCGTAGACGTATGGTTGATACCAGTCTTTCTCCTGGACATCTGTAAATTTTTGGGAGGCGCTTAATGGTGTTGCCAAAATAGCAAAAACCATAGCGACAATCACTATCCATAGACCTTTTTTCATAGAATCACCTTTCATCATTTCATTCAATATGATTCGATATAGTATATCACATTCTCAAAACAAATCATAGACAAGTTTTGTGGAAAATCTCGTGAAGCACCGGCCACGGAAGAAGCCTTGCCTTTTGACGAGAATTGGGATATACTATAAAACAAATGCGCTCCGGCGCTGATGATTTTAAAAGAGGTGATCAAGTGCTTATCGATTACAAACAAAATCTTCAAGAAATTAACCGCAGATTGGCAGATCTGAGGGATGCACTTTGACTTGTCTGCTTTAAACGACAAGATCAGTGCGTTGGAAGAAAAAACTATGGCCGAGGATTTCTGGAACGACCAGGCCTCTGCTCAGAAGGTGCTCCAGGAAGCTACCGCCCTGAAAAACAAACGAGATGGATATTTGAAAGTGGAAGGCCTCTATGACGATGTACAGACCTATTGGGAACTGGCCATGGAGGAAAACGACGAAAGTTTGGAAGAAGAAATCGTCCAACAGCTGAAGGAATGCGTGAAAGCTGTGGATCGTTTGGAACTGGAAACCCTGTTAAGCGGCAAATACGACGGCCACTCCGCCATTCTTTCGCTCCATGCGGGCAGCGGCGGTGTGGAGGCTCAGGACTGGACCAATATGCTTTACCGTATGTATACCCGCTATTGTGAAAAGCAGGGCTTTAAGGTAGAGCTCATGGATATGCTCCCCGGCGAGGAAGCCGGCACAAAAAGCGTTACCTTCGGTGTGGAGGGGCTTAACGCCTTCGGTTATTTAAAAGCGGAAAAAGGTGTTCACCGCCTTGTACGTATCTCTCCCTTTGACGCCAACAGCCGCCGTCATACCTCCTTTGCCTCGTTGGACGTAATTCCCCAGGTGGAATATGACGATGAAATTGAAATCCGCGACGATGAAATCCGCATTGATACTTACCGTGCCAGCGGCGCCGGCGGGCAGCACGTCAACAAAACAGACTCCGCCGTTCGCATCACCCACCTGGAAACCGGTATCATCGTGGCATGTCAGGATGAACGCTCACAGCATGCCAACAAGGATAAGGCCATGAAGCTGATGAAGGCTAAGCTGTTGGACAGAAAACGTCAGGAACAAGAAGACGAAATGGCGGGGATTCGCGGCGAGCATCAGGAAATTGGCTGGGGCAGCCAGATTCGTTCCTATGTTTTCGCTCCCTATAAAATGGTAAAGGATCACCGCACCAATGTGGAAGTGGGCAATGTAGACGCTGTTATGGACGGTGACATTGAGGATTTCATTTTTGCCTACCTCAAAGAAACCGCCAAACAGAATTAAATGATTTTCATACAGAGATCAAAACAGCAGACTATTGTATCGACAGTCTGCTGCTTTATTTCTAGAGAAAAAATTCAGACACGGCGTATCGAACCGTGTCTGAAGCATTTTACAGGTATCAAGTATCCCGCTTACTTTTTGCCGCAGCAATTCTTGTACTTCTTCCCCGAGCCGCAGGGACAGGGGGCGTTGCGGCCGATTTTGTTTTCGTTGCGGACAGGGGTTTTGCTTTGAACCTCACCGTCGGCAGTGCGGTTTTCACGAATGTTTTTGATATTCTGGGTGGGTGATTGTTCCACCACAGTGGCACGGCTGACGAGACGAATAACCTCTTTCTGGATTTCCGCAATCATCTGGTCAAACATATCGTGAGCGGCGTAGCGGTATTCCACCAAGGGATTTTTTTGTCCATAGGCCTGAAGTCCAATACCAGTGCGGAGCTGATCCATGGCGTCGAGATGATCCATCCATTGACGGTCTACTACACGAAGGAGGAGATAGCGGGAAATATTGTTCATATTTTCTTCGCCCAATTCCGCTTCCCTGGCCGCCATATATTCTTTGGCCTGCTGATGCAGGGTTTCACGAATCTCCTCTTGAGATAATTTAGTGAGCGACTCCGAGGTCCATTGAGACTGGGGTAGAAAAACATTGACATCCCGCAGGAATTCCTCTAAATCCCAATCATCCACGGACTCTTTCCCGGCGGATGCTTCATTGACAGCACGGTCTACCACCTGGTCAAGGATACCCATGATTTGCCCTTTGATATCCTCGCCAGTGAGAACCTGACGGCGCTGACCGTAGATGACCTCACGCTGTTGGTTCATAACATCGTCATATTCCAAAACGTGTTTTCTTGTTTCAAAGTTATTATTTTCCACTTTTTTCTGAGCGGATTCAATGGATTTGGATACCATAGCGGAATCAATGGGCATGGTATCGTCGACCCCCAGCTTATCCATAATGTTTGCCATGTTATCTCCGCCAAAGAGACGGACGAGGTCATCCTCCATGGAAAGATAGAAACGGCTCATACCGGGGTCCCCCTGACGGCCGCTGCGGCCCCGGAGCTGATTGTCGATGCGGCGGCTTTCATGGCGCTCGGTGCCAAGGACGAAAAGACCGCCTACGGCCAAGACCTTTTCCCGCTCCTCAGCGGTTTGGGCCTCATATTTGGCAAGAAGGGCGTTAAAGTCCCCTTCCTTATCGTGCTTTTCTAAATCACGGAGTTCCGCTTCGGCCAGGGCTTTGGGATTTCCCCCCAAAAGAATGTCAGTACCGCGGCCAGCCATGTTAGTGGCAATGGTCACAGCGCCGAAGCGGCCGGCCTGGGCAATGATTTCCGCTTCCATTTCATGATACTTGGCGTTTAAGACTTTATGGGGAATCCCCTGTTTTTTCAAGGCTCGGCTTAGAAGCTCCGACCGTTCAATGGAAATGGTACCCACCAAAACGGGGCGTCCAATGGCATGAGCGGCAGTGATTGCGTCAATGATGGCATTGATTTTCCCCTGGAAGGTGCGGTAAATCATATCGGAACAATCTTCGCGCACCATGGGACGATTGGGGGGAACTTCCACCACATCCATCTGATAAATCTTTGTAAATTCCGCTTCTTCCGTGGCGGCGGTCCCGGTCATGCCGCTGAGCTTCTCATACATACGAAAGTAATTCTGGAAGGTGATGGTGGCCAGAGTCTGGCTTTCCCGCTCAATTTTTACATTTTCTTTGGCCTCCAGGGCTTGATGGAGCCCATCGCTGTAACGGCGGCCAAACATCAAACGGCCGGTGAATTCATCGACGATGATGACCTCGCCGTCTTTCACCACATAGTCACGGTCCTTGCGGAAAATAGCGCGGGCCCGAACCGCGTTGGAAATCAGGTGGCTCCATTCGCTGTTTTCATCGGCATAAAGATTTTCAATGCCCAGCTGTTTTTCCACCTTGGCGATGCCTTCTTCGTTGAGGGCGGCACTTTTTGTTTTTTCCTCCACCATATAGTCCTCGCCTTCTACCAGGCGGGCGACGATTTTAGCGGCGGTATAGTAATGCTCCGTAGGCTTTTCCGCCTGACCGGAAATAATCAAGGGAGTACGGGCTTCATCAATGAGGATACTGTCAACTTCGTCGATGATGGCATAGAAGAGGTCACGCTGAACCATAGCGTCGGGGCGCACCGCCATGTTGTCACGGAGATAGTCAAAGCCGAATTCATTGTTGGTACCGTAAGTAATGTCCGCTGCGTAGGCTTGACGTTTTTCCTCAAAATCCAAGCCGTGGATATTGAGACCCACAGTGAGGCCCAACCATTGATAGAGCTGCCCCATCCACTGGCTGTCACGCTTGGCCAGATAATCGTTGACGGTAATGATGTGAACGCCTTTCCCTGCCAGAGCATTGAGGTAAGCGGGCAAGGTGGCCACTAGTGTTTTCCCTTCCCCGGTTTTCATTTCGGAGATGCGCCCATCATGAAGAACCATACCACCGATGAGCTGCACATCAAAATGGCGCATACCCAGTACACGTTTGGATGCCTCCCGCACTACGGCAAAGGCTTCGGGCAGGATATCGTCAAGAGTGGCGCCGTTGGCCAATTTTTCCTTTAGATATGGTGTTTTGGCCTTCAGTTCTTCGTCGCTTAATACGGCAACGGCGCTTTCCAGTGCATTGATCTCCTCCACCCGTTTATTGTATTTTTTGATGTCTTTGGCATTGTCATCAAAAAGATTTTTCAGCGCTTTAAACATATTTGGTGCCTGTCCTCCTTGGGATGAAACAGCCCCTCAAATGGCTGCTCCGCAATTTTATTACCTAATATTCCATTTTTATATTGACGCATCGGTGGGTATCCCACCAAAGCACCATGACGTTGAAACGCCCCAATCTGCGGCGAAACAATCACCGCAGGTTGGGGAGTCAAGATCATTGAAGGTTATTCACCTGGAACCAACATTAGAATTCAGGTTCCAATAGGCCGTATTTTCCATCATTGCGGCAATATACCACGTTCACAGCTTCGGTTTCGCTATTGGTAAACACAAAGAAATTGTGGCCCAGCATATCCATTTGCATCACGGCTTCCTCCACCGTCATTGGTTTTACCGGGAAGCGTTTGGTGCGGACAACAAGATTCTCCACAAGATCGGATTCCGCAAAGTCATCTTGGGCCACAGCCATTGCGACCTTCTGCTTTTTATTGATGCGCTGGAGTTTTTCCTTATATTTGACCAGCTGTTTTTCCATCTTATCGGTAACGAGGTCGATGGCGCTGTACATATCGTCGGACACAACTTCCCCCCGAAGAATATAACCGTTAACGACCATATTCACTTCGGCTTTATGTCGATTACGTTCCACAATCATGGAAACTGTCACATCGTTGACTTCCATGATGCGTTCCAGCCGTCCTAGTTTCTTTTCCGCGTGTTCTTTTAAGGCAGGTGTAACTTCGGTGTTTTTTCCTTTGTAAGTGATTCTCATAAACTTCACTCCTTCCTTAATTGGGAAAACAACTTATACATAAGTATTCCTCAAAAAAATAAAAATCCCTGTTAATTTCCAAAAAATATTGTGATTTTATTTTTTTCAAGAATGTGGATAATGTGCATAACATTGTCTATAACCAGCTAAAATACTTGGCTATTTGTGGAAGTGATTACGGATATCTCAAAATAGAGGCAAAAACTTTTCATATCGTGTCTTATTTGTATATTTCTACGCCAACACAGCGGAGCCAATGATCATTGATTTAAACTTACATATAGTATAACCAACTTATGTGTTGATGTTGTGTCCTTCATGGAAGGGTTCCGTTAAATCCGCCGCTGAAATTGCGGCCGCTGCCAGCAAAGGTAACCACCTTGATTTCTTTGGCGCCACCCCGTTTCAGCATTCTGGCACATTCCGATGCAGTAGAACCGGTAGTAATAACGTCATCCACCAGAATTATCCGCTTCCCTTCGAGCACTTCAAAGCCCCGAACAGTGACGGCATAAGCGTTTTTCATATTATTTCGGCGTTTCTCTCCCTGTAGGGAGGTTTGAGCACAAGTATTCACGACCTTCATCAAGAGGTTATCCTCCACTGTCAAACCCGTAAATTCCGTCAAGGCTTCCGCCAACAACACACTCTGGTTATAACCGCGTTCCTTCATTCGTTGGGGATGAAGCGGCACCGCCGTAAGAAAATCGAACCTGCCATCCTCTTCAATGTCAAGGAACCCCGCCATTAATTTAGCCATAGAATCTGCCAAATAAAGCGCCCTACGAAATTTCAACGCTTTTACAAATTCTCTGGCAGGGCTATCGTAAATACAAAAGCTCTGAACCTTGGAGTAATGACGCTGGACCTGATCTTCAAAACAGTTTGGGCAAGACATAAACTGTGGCGCGTAAAAGGAGCCGCATCGGCTGCAAAATTTATGCTTCACACGGGCTTCCACCATTTCCTCCAGGCAATAATGGCAAATGCCCGCGTAGCTTTGGGAAGTTTTCTCCCCGCATCCGCCGCAGTATAAGGTAGGAAATACCACGTCAAAGCATTGTTTCCCCAGGGTTTTCCAAAAGCTCTTTTTCTTCATAGGAGCCCCCCTTAGTTTTTAAAATAGAAAGCCCGCTTCAATTCTTTGGCACTGATATCCCGCTGCATCGCGGCCTTGGATAAATAATCAGGATAGGGATACACCTGAAGCAAAGGGTTTTCCGTCATAAAGCCATGGTAGTATGATGCGGCCCTCGATAACTCCTCATCCTTTTCGCACAAATCAGCCCAAAGCGATTCTCCATGGTGGAAGCTATGAATGGTCAGAGCCACGGCGTCAGCCACAAAGGAAGGCTTCAAATAGCCGCGAAAAGGACTTTTTAAAAATCGGGCCATAACGGCAAGAGCCGTTTCCCCGCCTAAGGAGGCGATCACCCAAAGTCCACCTCGTATCAGCAGCGGTTTGTTCCGCTGAAACACAAGGGACTCCAAATCCTCACAAAGGGAGCGGTCGCCGGAACGTTCCAGCGCCGCCATGGCCCGAAGCTGCCATTCCCGCGGTTCCTCGCCTTTTACGATGGAAAGAAGCGTTTCCCGCAGTTCTGGGAACCAGAGCCGCTCCAACAAAGCAAAGCTCCGAGAACGCACCAGATAGTCTTCGTCAAAAAGGGCTTCACGCAAAAAAGCGACAGCTTCGGCGCTGCCGCTTTGGGATAGATAAATTTCTGTCAGCCGATTGATTTTTTCTAAATTCGATTCACTCATTTTTACCTGCTTATTCACTCTTTAACTGCTTCTTTTTGACCCAGAACCCTTCTTCGGGTTTGAGTACAAGAATATCAATGGGACCGCCCACGGTTTTTGGACGGAGCTGAAAACGCATCGTATCCATGGTGGTTTGAATGGCGTAGGTGGCAAAATCCACCGCATCCTGAAGTGTCAGGAAATCCCATGGAATCGGTGGGGTACGCATTTCCACGGAGTTACCCTGGGGGTCCTTCCAATAAATGGGATTTACCAAACGGGAGATAATATCCCGTTCACCATCCCAACAGGCGCCGGGAATTTCCGCAGGCAATGGATCAATTTTATCCCTGCCAGGATAGACCCGCCAAACCCGGGACACATAGCAATCCCCTTGTTTGTCATAACCTGCCACATGAAAAATGGTGTTGGGAACAGGATTTAGCTTTTTCATATGTTCCAACAGCATTTTAGGGACATCTCCCACAGGCGTTTGTTCCGTAACAGAACCTACTAAAAAGCTTTCAAGATAGCCGCTGATGGATTTCCCATGGATACTGACTTCATTGCACATGGCAATTCCCACATGGTTTGGAGCCAAAAATACTTTGTCCGCCGACTCTGTGGTATGAGCGCCAAAATCATGAATCACCTTGTCCCCTTCTTTTCGAGTCAAAGTAGAGGTCAAACGGCTGTCCCCAGCCATCACAATCCCAGCTTCTACATGGATGGTAAGAATCAATGACATGATATCACTCCTTCCGCCGCTACCAATCCTCCACGGTAATTCCATGAAGAATCATCGTGGAAAACGTACCGTCCTTTCATTTGCAGTCGCCTCGCAGTATGCCTTCACGGGCCATTCCATTTTTCCTATCACCCGGTCGGATGCAGGATTATCTCCATCATACCTAGCCTTGATACGATGAAAGCCCAATGCATGCCGTGAGCAAAAGGACACAAAAGAAACCGTTCCGAGAAGAGCCAAAGGGTTCCTTGATGGTCCAAATATCAGAAGGTCAAATCAGGAATCGCTTCCTTGGTGAAAAGAGCCGAAACCACTGTGAGATATGGCGGTAGGCTATCCTGGCACCATAAAAGCTCAATACCAAGCAGCTTTTCCGTCGTAGAGGCCACATCGAAGCCGATGGATTCCAAAGAAGGGCGGCGTTTCTCCGGAAAGCGGCAGGGTTTGCCTTCTACCCGAGTGCAAGTTTCACAAAGGTGGCAAGTACCTCCAAAGCAAGCCAGAGAATTAGGAATATGCTGTTCCAAAGCGAGAAGCACCGGGTCAAGGACGCGGCGAGCCGCTTTCATAACCCCCTCGGCGGCCTGAGCGATTTGCTCCGCGGTCATGTCCATCTGATTTAAGGATTCCGGTACCGGCACTTTCGCGCCGATAATATAAACGTGGTCATAGCCCTCTATATATTTTTTCGTATCAAAAGAATGCTCCGGGCAGGCCCAGCATTTATTATAACGGGGACATTCCCGACAATACTCCAAAAATTTGGGGATATCCCGATACTGAGCAATATAATCACTTGTGTGCTGATGGATGGTTTGAATTTCTATTCCTTTCATAAGTAAAGCTCCTTTGCCTGCTGACCATTGCAAATCTTGATGATTTATTACATCATAACGGAAAACAGTGTTTTTTTCAAGTTGTATTTCGTTCCCATTCATGTTAAAATAACATTATCATCAGGGGGTGAATCAACATGCTCAGAGAGTCTGGCGAACACTATCTGGAAACCATCCTGCTTCTCCACAACAAGCAGGGTGAAGTTCGCTCGATTGATATTGCCAGAGAACTGTCTTACAGCAAAGCCAGTGTCAGTCGGGCCATGGGAATTTTGCGAGAAAAAGGGTATATTGAAATGGGCCAGCACGGCGCCATTATCTTAACGGACTCGGGAAAGGAGAGAGCCGAGGGCATCTACGAACGCCACCGTTATCTCACCCGTTTTTTTCAGCAAACTTTGGACATTCCCAAAGAACAGGCGGAAAGCGACGCTTGTCGCATTGAACACATCATTAGTAACGAAACATTTTCAAAAATCCGCCAGTGGGTTACCAACCACAAGGAATAAAGAATAGAAATATATTGAATAGAATTAATAAAATATGAGAGAGAAAACGACCGCAACCAATAGGGATGGCTGCGGTCGTTTCAATTATATGGCATTAATAGCGATACGTCAGAGCAGTTTCCGATGCCAATTCCTCTTGCAGCTTTGATTTCATGGCACGCATCAAGGTATTGAGGTCAACATCTTGATGGATAGCACCGCTGAACTCAATGGCGATTTGTGGTGCTTCCTTATGAATGTGAACCTGTTGGGCGCTTCCATTTGTGTAAATCATTTGTTCCCAACGCTTATCGGAAAGTTGCTCTGAAATTGAGGATAATGCAGGCGCCGTAAAGTCCATAGATAAATCATGGTCAACAGTAAACGGCTGCGCCATATTCCACAGATTCACAATGCCTTGCCCCGGAAGATCGGCATTACTCGCTTCCATATTCATAGAACCTCCGGCAGCCCCACCTGGTAGCCCAAAGTTTTCCTCTGCCGCCAATAATAATGGGGCAGAAAATGTAGATTCCGAAATATCCTCCCAGACGGTAAGCTTCGGTATCGTCAGAAAATCAGCCGAAAATATTTCAGCAGTGGCTTGCCATAACTGAAATGTCTTTTCTATCTCCGCCACTTCTTGTATAAAATCATCTATCATGTTCTTCCTCCCCCAGCTGAAGTAATAATGTTTTAAGACGTTTAGGAATGGGAAGTCCCAACATGGCGGAATTTTCTAAAATGCTGATCCCTTCATTGGACAAATAGAAAAAAATTACGGCAGTGCGAAGAGGGGCGCCATGGTCTATCAGCAACAAATCAAGACCATGGCCCAACCCCACCCAAAGAAAAATCAGGACCTTTTTCATAATCCCCTGCATCCCTTTTGCACTGGATATGCTGTGAGAAACCGCCGCACACATTAGACCGGTAATATAATCCACGGCGACAAAAAGCACCAAAAGGTAAAAAATGATGTCAAAACCTCCGAAAAACCAGCCAATGCCGCCGCCTATGATTGCCAGAATCCCCTTCCATTCCGCAATGCTCATGATGCCCCGTAAAGGCCCGCACGGTCGTGAACCACAAAAATACGCAACATATCTTCACTTAAATTCAATCCGGGGCCATCTCCCTTCAAATATCCAAGGTTCACCAATTTTTTTACCGTATCCACCGCCCAATTGGGCAATTCTTCGATGGTTTGATACCGTTTCATATCTTTCTCATCCTTTCCATTATCATGACTCTGTTGAGGTAAGCTGAACAAATAATAGCTC
>CAZWWH010000044.1:0-10014 GCA_964637365.1 uncultured Peptococcaceae bacterium | reverse complement strand
AATGGTCCCGATGTTTACATGAGGCTTTGTTCTTTCGTACTTCTGTTTTGCCATTATTTTGCGATCCTCCTAATTAAAAATACTTTCGCTGCCGAAAAAACCTATTTGGTTTATCATAGTTGAAATTTAACATATTGTCAATAGATTCCACAAAAATTTCGCCATTGTTTTCTTTCCAATAGATTTCCCCATAACCCTTGCAAAATACCTCTAAAATTAGTATGATAAAAATAGTTTCGCAACTTTGAAAGGAGCGCTTTTATGCCGGACCAACTCATTGAATCCATGGATATTACGCTGCGTGGGGAAAATGGTGAAGAAATCACCTGCGATGTTCTCTTTACCTTTGAGAATGAAGAAACCCGCCAATCCTATATCGTTTATACGGACTATTCCCTTGACGATGAGGGCTGCACCCGTATTTATTCCAACCGTTATGTCATTGAAAATGACCAAGTGGCCTTTGAGCCTGTGGAAACCGCAGCGGAGCAGGAGAAAATTTCCGAGATGCTGACGGAGTATTTCAAACAGTGCGAGGAAATCACCGATTAAAAAAAAGCAGGTATGGCCCGCTTTTTTTCGTTTTCCGTTACTTTTTATTCTCTTTATTTCTTTCTGGTGCGTTTTTTGGGGAAGGGCAGTTCCTCGAACAAGGTTTCCGCCAGCTGATTCATTAGGTCTCTGTTTTCCAAGTCCTCCACCAGAATCATTTCCTTGGCCCCTTCGTAGGGCAGCTCCATGGGCGCTTGGGGCAATAGGGCCTTGGCGCCGGGAGTGGGCTTCACCAAAAAGCGGTCGTCACAAACGGCGCCAACATACTTCCCTCGGTAATAAACCAAGTATTCTCGCATCATGGGGCGGCTGGAAACATCCTCCTCCGACCCCAGCTGTTCCAAAACAAACGCGACGTATTCTTTATGACTGGACATGGCAATCTCCTTTCGTTGCTATTAGGGTATCAGAAACCGCCGCTGCTGTAAAGGATTGAAAAAGAAATTTCATTGACATTGTCGGTTTTTCTGGTTTATACTGTCGAAGCAAAAAAGCCAGGCCTTAAAGCCATTGTCCCATCCCCGCCGAGATGATATAATGAGAATCAATCAATGAAGGAGGCATCTGTCATGAAACTTACCAGAGACGAGGCTTGGGTCCTCTTTACGGAATATAATGAAACGGAATCCCTGCGGAATCACGGCCTGGCCGTGGAGGGCGTGATGCGCTATTTTGCCCGGAAATACGGCGAGGACGAGGATTTTTGGGGCGTCGTGGGGCTGCTCCACGACCTGGATTATGAAAAATATCCCGAGGAACACTGCAAAAAGACCAGGGAAATCATGGAAGCTCGCGGCATTGATGAAGACTATATCCACGCCATTGAATGCCACGGTTTCGGCCTCTGCACCGACGTGGAACCCAAAGAGCGAATGGAAATCGTCCTCTATACCATTGACGAGCTGACGGGACTTATCACAGCAGCAGCGCTGATGCGCCCCTCCAAAAGCGTCATGGATTTGGAACTGAAATCCCTGAAAAAGAAATTTAAGGATAAACGCTTCGCCGCCGGGGTCAACCGCGCGGTCATTCAAAACGGCGCCGAACGCTGGGGAATTCCCCTAGACGAGGTGATGACCGAGACCATTTTGGGTATGCGGGAAATCGCCGCTTCCATCGGCCTTTAAAGGATAAATTTTATGCTCCAATGGATTGATATTTTGGTCATCGCCGTGGTGGCGGTTCTCTTTGGCCTGGCGGTGCGCGCCACTCTAAAACGGCGGAAAAAGGGCTGCTGTGGTTGCGGCGGCGTTAAGGACTGCGGCTGCGGACAGGAAAAAAATTGCCGCACCGGAAAAACCCAGCGCGGCCAAAGCAAAAAATGAGTCATATTATGAAAGAGATATTTCAATTGTAATTAAAAATAGTCGCGGTTACTCCTCCCAATCAAGGTCGGGGGGAGTTCTGTCTCCGTCCCGTTTGTGATAATGCCGCTCTTGCTCCTGCCAATCCTCTTCTTCATCCTCATCGTAGGGGTCCATCGGCTCTTCTTCATAAGGATCGTCGGAAATATCCAATTTGCCGTCTTCCTCATAAACGCGCCCAGTCTCCTGTAGTTCAAACTGATAACCTTTGGCCATCAGCCAGCCGGCATAAAACGCACCCTGCTCCATCTGGTACGCCGAGGTGAGCATATAGTCGCGGTGAAAGGTGTTCATATATTGTTTGTAGGCCTCTTCCTTGTTCTTCTGCATTTTGGCGGTTTTTAGGATCTTTTTCGCCGCCCCATGGCTCTTGATCTGCCTTTCGGCTCGCTCAATAAAGTCGTTGTGGGACTTTAATTCATATAAGATTCTTCTGATATTATTTACTTTATCCTCGTCGCTTAGAAAAGTCTCAGAAATCGTGTCGTCAATCCACAAAACCGCCTTGAAACATCGCCCTTCCAAAAAATCCTTCCCAATTCCCTCTAACTCGGGAAAGGAAATGTTGATAGGCCCCGTTCGTATCGCGCATATCAAAATCTGTTTCCATAGCTCCATTTCTTCGCCTTCGTCTATATTCCAATCAGACCAACGCACTGAAAATCCTCCCCCCATAAATCTTAAATAAAAAGTCGGGGAAAATAAAAAACTGTGGTCAAGGTGAAACCTCAACCACAGCCAATTTCATTGGAAACACAACCCGCACTCCCCACACTATGCGTGTCTAAACAAACACCAACAAGCCTTTGGGGGCTTGCGTTGTTCGCCTAAATCGTTTATAATGTTAATGCGGCGCGGACTTCATGTCCGCTGTGTCGGTGGTCTTTTCACCGGTGCAGGCCTCAAGGTGTTCCCGCACCTTGGGGCTGCCGTTCTTTTTTATTTTCCCCTAACCGCTTCAATTAGGGGTGAAGTAGTTCTGAGATAAGTATAGCAGAAATATCTTCCATTGTAAATACATTTTTTCTTGGGTCGCACACAACGGCTGATAACTGTGAAAAAGCCCAAAAGGGAAACTCTCGAGTACGTTTTTGTACACATCGAGCTTCCCTTTTGTTTTTTTCTTGTTCTAAGCCGTTGTGTGCGACCCGCGGAAGTTGTCTGATTGTTGTACGTTACCCCACGAACCCGACAGTTTGGTTTTCCATTGTGGCTGACAGCGTTGTTGTCGGAAAAGCCTAGACACTTGAGTACGTTTTGGTACGAGTATATATTAACTCGCTCTGATAACGCAGCTTATATTATGCTGTCGAAATATGTTGTAAAATTATGACAACTGTATTATAATGAAATAAGCTGGGAGAAAGACGTGCGGTCATATGTGCCGCCATGCGGTCATATGTGCCGCCACGCGGTCATATCAAGCCTTCATCCTTATATAGGAAGGAGGTGCCTTACATCATTTTTATATGATGGGAGGTGATGCCGATGGAAACAATAATATTTGGAATGCTCATCCTTTTATTATTGCTCCGTGAAAGCAAAAAAAGTGACCGCTAAGCCTGAACAACTTCGGTCACTTCCGTAATTTTTAAAAGGCTTGATGATCGCCTTTCTCTTGGCTTCATTATAACAAACCTCGGCGGCGGTGTCAATGGCACGCCGCCAGCACTTTTTCTTGGGTCGCACACAACGACTGATAACGGTGAAAAAGCCCAAAAGGGAAACTCTCGAGTACTCACTATCGTTGTAAACTTTCGACTATGATACCACAAATCCATCGGAGTAGATCAATGGGAAAGAAAATCGAAACCAGCCAAAAACGGGAACAGCGCCGTCTATTAAGACGACGCTGTCCAAGGACGTTGCCCGAAACGTTCTTTGTATCACTGTAGGGAATGAAAGTTATACGCTTAAGGTGAAGAGGTCAAGAGAATTTTGGGGCATTGACGTCAGTGCCGCGGAAGTTATTATCGGGGGAAGGGGTGGAGAGGTTGAAATAAAGGCGGGAATCCTCAGTTACGCCGAAGTCCTGATTGGAGCCGCTGTCCTGCACGCGGTTGAAGGCTTCCCGGAACATGGCGTTGTGGGCTTCCTCACGGTTTAAGAGGAAGTCAATGGTTTCCTTTACCTTTTTGTCGTCGATCTGGCGGTAAAGATATTCGTAAACCACTTTTGCCCGCTGTTCCGAGGCGATGTTAGAAAGCAAGTCCGCGCAAAGGTCCCCGGTAACGGTGACATAATCCCCGGTCCAGGAGTAGCCGGAAGCATTGATTAAGCCGGGATTTAAGCCCAGCAGCGTATGGGTTTCAATTTCCCCGGCGCCCACTGCTTCGCTGTCCACATCGTGGCCGTTCAAAAGGTTGATGGTGGCGGCCACCATTTCCATGTGGCTCAATTCCTCGGCGGCGATATCCATGAACAGGTCCTTGATGGCCCGGTCTTTAATGCGGAAGCTCTGAGCCATATACTGCATGGCGGCTTTTAACTCACCGTTGCCGCCGCCCAGCTGTTCTTGGAGTAAGGCGGCGTAATGGGGATTGGGGCACTCCACCGCCACGGGATGGAGCAATTTTTTTTCGTGTCGAAACATATCGCACCTCCAAAATTTTTAGGTATCTTGGTTAGTATGGGCCGATGTTTTGCTTTTATGCCTTACAAAAAACGCCGGCAAGAGGCGGAAAGGGCTTTTTGCCAGCGTTTTTTGGGAAAAAATTTATTGTAAATTTTGTCGATTACGGAAAGTTTTTCTTTCCATGGGAAGCTACTCTTTCTCCTGAGGGCTTTTGCCGTAAAGCCCCTTAATGGTAGAGGCCAGTAAGGCCATCATTAGGAACAGCAGAGGAAGAGAGAAGCGCCGGGACAATTAGTCCCGGCGCAAGCCTGTCGATATGGATTACACGATTATTTTAAGAGTGCTTCTTCCCGTTCCACAATGGCGTCTAATTTGGCCAGAACCTCTTCGGAAAGAGCTTCGGGCTTGTGGTTATCCAAAATGTCGATGAGTTTTTCCGCGACTACCTGTTTCATATCCTTGGCGCCGTCGGCTTCCCATTCTTCATAGGAGCGGCGTTCGCTGAGGGTTGGCGTCCAAACTTCATTGCGAAAATGTTTGAAGGTATGTTCCTCTCCAAGGAAATTGCCATTGGGGCCTACGGATTTGATGGTGTCATAAGCCAAATGCTCTTCGTCCACATCAATGCCCCGGAACAAGCGGCGGGCGTGGCCGATGACTTCATCACTGAATACCAACTGATGGCAGGAGCCGGTCAAAGCGTAATCCATGAAGCCCACGTCGTGGATGAGGTTGCTGCCGGTAGCGCCGCTGATAAATACCTGCATGGCGGTTTCCATACCGGCTTGAGCGTCTACCACCTTGCAGTCGGGAGCCCCGGCCAAACCAAAGGAGGGAACACCCAGGTAGCGCCATAACTCACCAGAGCAGCCGTGAATCAGGATGCTTTCCGGGGAGCCGTAAGGGGTTTTCATGTGTTTCATATCCATGGGGTTCCCCGCGCAGCCGGCGATAAAGGGAGCGCCGGGCTGTACCACCTGGCTGACCACAAGACCGGTGAGACATTCGGCGGTCCCCACGGACATGGCCCCTGCCAATGTTACGGGAGCGGTAGCGCCCATGAGCATTCCAGGCGTATAAATGCAGGGGATTTTATTTTTGGCCAGAATCATCACCTTGTCCAGAGCTTCCTTGCAGTGGCTCAGGGGTGTGGTGGGTTCGGCGTAAACGATGAGGAAAGGCGCGGCCTGCAAGGCTTCAAGGCTGCCTTTGACAGCGGCGGCCATTTCGATGATGGCTTCGGTATTGTGTCCATTAAAAGCCCAGGTGGCGATGGGTTTGGTGCTGTTTCTCACCATGGCGTCCATTTCGTGGACGTCGGCCAGGCCCCGGGGTTTATCGTCAATCATAACCAGGGACATGACATAGTCGATGTTGGGCAAGGCGTCGGAAACGAGGGCTGCTTCGGCAGCGTCGGATTTTCTGGAAATTCTCCGTTCCCCGGTGCGGGAATCCATGAAGTTGGGGCAGGTGGGACCCGCGCCATAGTAGCTGTTTTTACCGCCGAGGTTCATGGCTTCATTGCCGTTGCGGTCATAAACCTTGATGTAAGCGGGAACGGTTTCCAGGGCCTTTGCCACCACTGTGCGGGGGATGGTCACTCTGGTACCTTCCATGGCGCAGCCCGCTTCCTTCAAAAGACCAATGGCTTCTTCGTTGTTTACTTCCACGCCGATGGTTTCTAAAATATGGTAGCTGGCGTCGGCAATTTCCTGTAATTTTGCGTCATCTAAAATTTTAAAATCAATCATAATAACCTCCTGAAATGTTGAAATTTTTTTCTTCGCCGCGAACAACTCTCTTTATTGCAAAGGCCGTGCCAAAATGAGGCAAAGAATAAAAATGTTTTATGGTGGACTTTTCCTTTCATATAAATTATAATAATATAAAATTTTTTACAGTAATTTGCTTTTGCAAGAAATTTGAATGAAAAATTTTTATACGCAACTTTTATTACCGTAATAAAAGTTACGTAAATAAAAAATAAGTAACTTTTGTTACGGTAATCGGCTAATCACAGGAGAGTTCGATATGAAATTGGAGATTTCCCAGGAAACATTGTTCAACGTGTTGGATCACCTTAATGAGGCGGTGTACATTACTGGTCACGATGGCGTGGTTCTCTATGTCAATGCCGCCGCCATGCGCTTGGAGCGGCTGGCCAAAGAGGAAATGGTAGGGAAGACCGTTCAAGAAATCTATGGCTATACGGAGCTGAGGGAGGAAAAGAACGCTCCCTCTCTTAACGTGCTGAAAACCGGCATCCCTCAGGTGGATGAAAATATCGAATGGTACACCAAAGAGGGGCTCAACGTCAACGCCATTACCAGCAGCTATCCCGTGTTTCGGGGGGAGGAGATCATCGGCGTGTTTTCCGTTTCCGAAAATATTGAGGAGCTGCGGGAGCGTTTAAAAGGCGTTGGCGCCTTTGAGCGGAAAAATACTTACCGTATCCGCAAGAAATTTATGCGTAACGGCACGGTTTACCTCTTTGACGATATCATCGGTAAAAGCGAGCAGATGCGGGAGGCCATTGACTTGGCCAAACGCTTTGCCGTGAAAAAAATGCCGGTGATGATCTACGGCGAGACCGGCACCGGCAAGGAGATGTTCGCCCAAAGCATCCACAACGCCAGCCCCTATATGAACGGCAGTTTTGTGGCGGTAAACTGCGCTGCCATTCCCGACAATCTTTTGGAAAGCACCCTTTTCGGCACGGTGAAGGGAGCCTTTACTGGCGCTGTAGATAGTCCCGGACTTTTTGAGAAGGCGGAAAACGGTACCATCTTCCTGGACGAAATCAACTCCATGCCTATTGCTCTTCAGGCCAAGCTACTTCGCGCCCTACAGGAAAAGGAGGTGCAGCGCATCGGCGATACCAAAACCCGCAAAATTAACTGCCGTGTCTTGAGCGCCACCAATAAAGCCCCGATGGAGGCCATTCGCTGCGGGGAAATGCGGGAGGATTTGTACTACCGCCTAGCCACGGGGCTGGTCTTTGTGCCCTCTCTGCAGGAGCGGGGCCATGACCTGGAGCTTTTGATCCGCTATTTTATGGATAAAAGCAACGAGGAGCTGAATATTTCCGTGGAGGAAATTTCCTCCTCCCTGCTGTCGCTGCTGCGTTCCTATTACTGGCCCGGCAACATCCGTGAGTTGGCCAACACCGTGGAAAGCGCCATGAATATGACACGAGACGGTGAGACCACCTTGGACGTTCACCATCTGCCCTCGTATCTCAAGAACCATTTTAAAAACGAAATTGCCGCCATGCCCAACGCCATGCAGGTCTTTTCCCATCCCAACCACACCATGAAGCTCTACGACAATTACCCAGTGATGGATTTTCACAGCGACCTCAGCACCATGGTAGGGGAGTATGAAAAAAATATTTTGGAAATCGCCCTTGCCAGCACCGGCGGGAATCTCACCCGCTGCGGCCAAAAGCTGGGCATTACCCGTCAGGGACTGATGAAAAAGGTGAAAAAATACCACATTGATTTGGATCCCTATAAACGTCGTTGATTGATACCTTATTTGATAATAACCGGAAATAACCCGTTTCGGGGTTTTGAAGATTGTAATATTTCTGGCACCATTCTTGCATTCTACTCCTATAGAACATCAAAGCCGCGAACCTTTGATTCATAAAAAAGGAGTGAAACAAATGGGAGAAAGAAAAGTCAACCGTTATTTGACCCTGCTGGTTCTTGCCTTGGGAGCAGTGTCCATTTATCTGCTGCCCTATCTTCGCTGGACCTATTACGACACTTTGGTAGAGGCAGTGAATCTCACCAATGCTCAGTTCGCCGCCACTATGAGCATTTTCGGCGTCACCGCCATGATCTTTTACGCCCCCGGCGGTTATCTGGCGGACAAGCTCTCTTTAAAGAAAATGCTGTCCTTCGCCTTCCTGTCCTCGGGTTTGCTGGGGCTCTGGTACGCCACCTTCCCGGGCTTTGTGGCTCAAATGCTTATCTTCGGTCTTTGGGGCGGTATTGGCACTGCCTTTTTCTGGTCCGCCATGATGAAAGTCACCCGTTCCCTGGGCAGCAGTGAGGAACAGGGTAGAATGTTCGGTCTGCTGGAAGGAAGTCGAGGTATTGTCAATGTCATCGTCGCCTTTGTGGCTTTGTATTTTTACGGAAAAATGGGGGAAAGCGTCGGCGGCATCACCGGCATCATTGTGGCTTTCTCTATTTTGTGTATTTTGTCGTCAATCCTCGCTTGGTTTGTCATCCCCAATAAGGTGGAAGGGGCCAGCGATTCTATCCATCTGAAGGATGTAGGAACGGTTTTGAAAATTCCCGCTGTCTGGATCATTGCCATCATCGTCCTTTCCTGCTACAGCGTTTACATCGGCAGCACCTATCTGACCCCCTATATGACGGAAATGCTGGGTGTATCCGCTACCCTTGCTGGCGCCATTGCCATTATCCGTACCTATGTATTACAGGCCGTGGCCGGCCCCACTGGCGGCATTGTCGCGGATAAAGTGGGTTCCATCACTTTGGTGATTTCCGTTTGCTTTATGATTATTGTGGTGGCCTTGGCAGGCTTTGCCTTTTTACCCGCCAGTCCCAGTATCATGATGGTAGCGGTCGTGTTGATGCTGCTGTTCTGCGCTGCTATTTTTGCCATGCGTGGCATTTACTTCGCCCCCATGGATGAGTGCAACGTCCCCGTGAGTCTCAGCGGTACTGCGGTAGGCGTTGTTTCCGTCATTGGGTTCTTCCCCGACGTTTATATGAACACAGTGGCTGGGAACCTGATGGACGCCTTCCCCGGTGCTCAGGGGTACAAATACCTGTTCCTGGTGATGCTTGGTTTCGCCATCGTGGGCGCCATCGCGTCCATCATCCTCAGCCGCATGATTAAGAAGCAGAAGAAGGCTGGGGAAGCCCAGAAGTAAGTAGCCGGCCTGCGGCCTTATTTTAACCCTAGGGGACAGTAAGCGTCCTCTTAGGTCTTGAGTCGGATGTAGCTTGAATGTTATAATAAAATAATCGTCAAAGGCAGAATGAGGCTCAAAAAACCTCCGAGAAGTGTTTTTCCTTGTTCTAAGCTGTTGTGAAAAGCTGTTTGGCGGTCCTGCCATTCCTTCACTGCCCGGAGATAAGTCGCGAGAGAACCTCCGATATTCATCTTTTTAAGATTGAATGTGGCAGAAAAAATCGCAATACGAAAGTTTTGAACCATAAAAATCCAAAAGGGCTCCCTCATCCGCCGTGTGGATGGGGGAGTCCGCTTTTTTTGAGCAACATTCCGTTGCTTGCGCATTGGGAAAAATGTGGTATGATAAAGCCAGGTTGTTTCCAAGGATTAAAATACGGAGGTGGTTTTATGGAACCCAAAGAAGTCATTGCCGTTTTGCGGCAAAAGCATCAACTAACCCAAGAGGAACTGGCGGAAAAGCTATTCGTCACCCGCCAAGCCGTGTCCCGCTGGGAAACGGGAGTTTCCAATAATTAAAGATACCACCACTACAATCCACGCTTACATATACTCATGCTGAATATCATT
>CAZWWH010000043.1:0-10337 GCA_964637365.1 uncultured Peptococcaceae bacterium | reverse complement strand
TCTATGCTTCTTCAACGGCTCCTCCTTTTATTTTTCCTTTCTTGATCTCATAAAAGTAGAGCGGAGTACTTTCGATACTCCGCTCTACTACATTTTAGCGATGAAATTTTAGGCAGCCACTATTATTTACACTTATCTTCAATGGGATTTTCAATTAAGGTAGCTACTCTGAATTTATGTTTGTGACCATCATTCTCTGTGGTAACAGATTTCAGGAAATGCACGTGACGCCCATCTCCTACGGGAATCGCCTCGGAAGTACGGCCACAGAATTCATGATAATGATCATCATAAAAGTCGGTACGGAATTTAATTTCGTGAATATGACTTTTACAGGTGCGAATCACCTCATCGGTGACGGTGGCGAAACGATGGTTGTGGGGGTCACATTTGCCCTCAATTTCTACACTACCGACAACTTCATGGACGTGAGTTTGTTTGCCACATTTGCAGCTATCATGGTATTTACTTTCTTCAATAGACATATTGTATCTCCTTTCAAAATTGTATTTCGAATTTCTTATAGGGAACTTTCCCTAGTTCATTCTATGCGTCAAAGGAAAAATGGTTCATGTGAAAATAGCCCTTAAAAAATTGCCCCTCGAATGCTTCTGGATTTCGAGGGTTCCATTCTTATATCAACCATTGAAAAGGCAAGATTCTACCATAAAAATAGAAAAGTCCACAATCCAAAGGACAAAAATCGGTAATTCTACGTTTGAAGATTCTCCCCTCCTCACGGAAATGAACGTGTTCCTCCCCTTCCACCGTAAAAAAGAAAATTCAAATGAATGAAATAAATCCAGAAAGTAAAAACAGACAGTACGATTACATATTCTTGACAGTTAATAATATATAATGAAAAAATTGTTTTTTTAAAGGTTGAAAAAATATAAAAAACTCCGAAAAGTCGCACAAATCTTACAAAATACGTTGCAAAAAACTCTAAATCCAGTATAATAGGATAATAGAGGTTATCTGCACTCTCTGAAATTGCTTTAAACAACGCAGTATAATCAAAGAAAGAAGAAAGGAAGAAAACAATTAGGAGGAAAATTATGAAGGTAAGGAACAAGAAACAGTCTAGCTGGGGTCGACTGCCCCTCATCGTACTAGTGTGTGCGCTGATTGTGTCCCTTGGTTCGGCAGTTCTCGCGGCAGTAAAAGATGTTACTGTGACAATGCCAGCCGGCAGGGTATTGATTTCCCAAACGAATTATCCCATTACCAAGGGTGTTACGGAAACTCAAGTAATCATGAACAACGCCGACGGTACCTCCCAAGTTTGTGGTAGTATGGCAACGATTGCGCCCAATGCCGCAGTAAAACTAAAAGCATCATACTCCGGATATTATACCGAAGGCAGCACGGTGGAAAGCCGTAAAGAAGCCGCTAAAAATCTGGAATATGACATGAAAACCACTACGGCTCAAGCTGCCGCTTATGAAGCAGCCACTGGAGAAACCGTTGTGGTAGCCACTAACGCTGACTACTATAATATGCAAACTGGGCAATGTACAGGTTATCTGATCATGGAGGGTAATTTTGTCCAAAGTGACCGGGGTGAGATTCTAGAACCTTATTTCGCGGTGTTGAAGGACGGAAGTTATGAAATTCGTGATTACGGTACTCCTCATGATGATGTGGTGGAAGCCATTTCCGGCCCTTTCTATTTAGTGAAAGACGGTAATGTAGTTCCAAGCAACTCAGACAATACGCTGTCCCCGCGTAACTCTATCGGTATCAAAGAAGACGGTACTCTGGTAACTTTTGTAGCCGATGGCCGCCAGGGGGTTTCCTCGGGGATGACTGTTTATGAAATGGCGTTAATGCTTAAAGCCCAAGGTTGCGTTGACGCTCTATATCTCGATGGCGGCGGTTCCGCCACCTTTGCTTCTCGCCGTGAAGGTAGCGATAAATTGACAGTACAAAATACGCCTTCCGATGGTCCGGAACGTGTCGTGGCCTCTTCTTTGTTAATAGTTTCCACTGCGGAACAAACTGGCAAATTTGACCACGCTGCTTTAGATCCTAACAATGAAATGTATATCGCCGGGTCTACAGTACAATTCACCGCGAACGGCGTTGACGCCGGTGGTTATCCTGCGGATATTCCGGCCGACGCCAAATGGGCATTGGCCGATAGCTCTTATGGCACCTTGGATCAAAATGGATTATTTCAATCCAGCGGCAAATGTGGTACTGTTACCGTCAATTTGACCCAAGGAACCAAAGTTTTAGGTTCCACCACCATTGAAGTTCAGGAACCGGATGAAATCTTTTTCCAAGCAGAAGCTTTGAACTTGGCCTTTAACGCTTCTTCGGATTTGGGCCTCACAGCAAAGTACCAAAATCGTGTCATGACTTTAGGAGGCCACCAGTTCACTTGGACCATCAACCCTACCACTCCGGGGAAAAAGCCTGAGGATATAGGCTCCTTTAACGGCAACGTATTTACCACGGTAAAAGCCAAAGAAACCTTGAACGCCACCATTGACGTATCCTATACCAAGGCCGACGGCGCTGTTCTCAAGGATACCATTGCAGTGGAAATCGGTAGAATGCCCCAAGTATTCTTGGATTTTGAACCCGACGCCAATGGTCAATTAATCGAATGCGCTGAACATGACTGGGGTATCAACGGCAATACCTACACCCCGCGGACTTCTCCCCTCACCTTCACAGGTTGGGATGACAGCGTCGGCGGGCTGACCCAAAAAACGGAAAGCGGTCCTTTTGCTTTTGACGGTTCCTACATTGCCAATTCCCAGGACGCCACATACCATTCTTCCAGCCACATTTTCGGCGCTGATGGATATACCTTCGCTACCTGGCATACAGGCTTCATGCAGGAGCACTCTTCCATTGCCAAAGTAGTCTCCAACGAGGATGGAGAAGCCCGCTTTGGGGATTATTCTCTGAGCTTAAAATATGACTACACGAACTTGAATCCCGGTTACAGAAATGTTAATACATACCTCCATTATACCGGCGAAGATATCTATTTCGAAGGTGCTCCTTCCGGCTTAGGGGTTTGGGTTTACGCTCCCGAAGGTACGCCTAACTATTGGATTTGGACTACCATTAGTTATTATGATGAAGCCTCCGGCGACTACCAATGGGCTTACGTCCATTTCTATACCCAAGAAGGCCGCGGTATCCAATACAATGGTATTTATTGGAATGGATGGATGTACTGTGAAGCAGACCTAACTCCCTATGCCAAGTATGCCTCTCCAGAACATCCTCTCAAAATCGCTACCGGACAAGCTATGATGTTGCTGACCTTTATCCCAGGTGGATCCGCCAATGAAAACGGCGATAAAATTCCCATGGGTGATTTTAAAGCAGGTTCTCTGTACTTTGACAATTTCCGAATCGTTTATGGCGATACCATTGACGATTTAGAAAATCCAATTATTGACAAAGTGACCGTTAACGGTAAGGAAACATCTGCCAATGCTCCCTTGGAATTGGACTCCGGCAAGCTGGATATTACCGCCGCCTTCCATGACCCTGAGGGAGATAATGCTACCGGGATTAAAACTGACAAAACCTCCATCTGGGTAGATGGTATAAAACAAACTTTAACCGCTTCCGGTGAAACCGAAGCCAAAGCCGCCATTGAGGTACCCAATGGCTCACATAGTATCACTGTAACCATTAGCGATGGTTTTGGCAATGTAGTCACCGATACCCGTTATGTCACCGTCAACGATAAGACCAGTGCCTTTGGCACAGTGGCTGTCACTGGCAAAGATGTGGCAGAAATCGGCACTGAATATCAGTTGAAACTCACCACCGACAGTGAAAAAGTTTCATCAGTTACTGCTGAAATCAAACTGAAAGACACTTTCGGAATTCCCAATGTGACCTTTGACGATGGTTATAACGGTACTTCTTCTTATGAAAAGAATGTGTTAAGAATTAGCGCAGAAAGCGATGCCCCCAAGAGTGGCACAGTAGCAACCATCACATTTAAAGTCAGCCCTGCCTTGGCAAAAGGTGATCTCTTTGACTACACTGTCGAAAAAGGATCCTTTACCGCAAGTGGTACTGACACTGCATTGACCTTTGCCCAGGAAAAGGCAACAGTAGGCGTGACCGCTCCATATGAACTCTCTGCTGATATTATGATGACCGGCGGCAGCGGTAAAATTTACGTCACGACCGCTGATGGAAAGGCAGCCGGTAAAGTTGAAGTTTATGCTTATGTGGAAAATGGTGATGACGAACTTATCGGTAAAACCAACCGTTCCGGCGAACTGGTTACCAATCGTTTCTGTCAAAATGCAGGAGAGACCTTTACCATTTACGCAAAAGGTGAAAAAGGACTTTCGTTCCGCTATTCCAATGTTACCAATGGTTTAAGCAGTGATGACGTTACACCTACCAATGTGCGTCTCAACGCAGTGGCGAAGCCCTCTACAACCCAGAGTATCACTTGGTTCAGTACACCCCAATACACTGAAGATAAAGCTGTAGTAGAATTTGTAACGAAAGACAAATACGATTCCGGCAAATACGAATTCCAAACTGCTACCGGCACCAGCAAAGCATATGCCTTTAACGGCGGCACTGATGATAATAACGCATCCCTGATTAATACCGTGGTTCTGGAAGGATTAAAGTCCGGCACCACGTATTGCTACCGTGTGGGCGATGGAATTGAGGGACATTGGTCCGATATCCGTCAGTTCACCACTGCCGTGAAAGGAGCCGATACCTCCTTCTTTGTCATGGGCGATACGCAACTTCAAGGTGATGCAGCTGTTGATGCCGAAGCCATTGAAATGATGCATCAAATCGCTAATAATATCCACAATGAAGGTGTTGACTTCGGAATCCAAACCGGCGACTATATTGATGTTGCCAATAGTTTAAGCGCTTGGAATGAAATTCAAGGTATTTTCTCCGAGGATTATCCCAATACCTCTGTGATTCAGGTTTTAGGGAACCATGAATATTACGGCGATACCTCTGGCAAACTCTCCAATGCTATTTTCAATACCCCGGACAAAGACTGGTATTCTGTAGAATATGGCAATGTCTATGTTGCAGTGGTCAACTGTAATGCTGACCTGAATAAGGCCTCCGAATGGCTGATCAAAGATGCACAGGAAAGCGATTGCCAGTGGAAGGTTCTGACCTTGCATCAACCTCCCTACTATACCAATCCCAAGGGTTCCAGCGCCGCTTACAACAAGATTATCCCATCAGCAGCAGAAGAAGCCGGTATCGACTTGGTATTCTCCGGTCATGACCATGCTTACGCCCGTACTGAACCTATCAAAGCCGGCGCAGTAGATGAAGAAAACGGCGTTGTTTATATCATCAGCGGTGACCTCGGTGAAAAATCTCGCAGCTCAGAATATGCCGCTGTCAACAATCCTGACTTCCACTTCGCTAAAATTAACCAGAAATATAAAGCCCTTTATCTCATTGTAAACGCTACAGAAAAGACTCTGGATGTCACAGCCTATAATGTTGACGGCAGCGTAGTAGACAGTTATCAGAAAGAAAAACTTTCCGATTGTGACGTTAACGGCCATGACTATGTTTACAGCCGTTCGTTGAACAAGGTGACTTGTTCTGTTTGCGGCGACCAACCCAAAGACTATACGGGCTGGGCCAAAGATAAGGTATCCGGTAAGTCCATGTACTTCCTAAATGGTAAGTACAAAACTGGCTGGTTTACCATTGGCACCGACATCTTCCATTTCGGCAGTAATGGCTTACAGCACAAAACCACTGTAGTGGAAGATATTCCTACAGACTGTGAAAAACAAGGCCATAAAACTGTAAAATGCGAATGCGGAGAAACCAAAACTGTAGAATATGGTAATCCCACCGGCCATCACTTTGTGGAGAAAACTGATAAAGACGGTAAAACTTATTACGAATGCGAATACTGTCACAAAATCTCTGATACCAGCTTCCCCTTTATCGACGTGGCTGAAGACGCTTGGTACCGTGAAGCCGTGGAATTTACCTACAGTAATGACATTATCCAAGGGATGACTGCCATCCACTTCGGTCCTGAAACTAAGGTTACCAGAGCCATGCTGGTCACCATGATTCATCGCATGGAAGGAAAACCCAAAACCGAAGATACACCGAAAAAATTCGACGATGTAAAAGCCGGCACTTGGTATACTGACGCTGTAAACTGGGCTTCGGCGAACGGTATTGTAAATGGTGTTTCGGAAACGGAATTCGCCCCCACAAGACTCATCAGCCGCCAGGAAACCACAGCCATATTCTACCGTTATGCAACCTATAAAGGCTACGATGTGAAGGCATCCGAAAACCTTTCCAAATTCAAAGATGCTTCCACCATTGAAAAATACGCTGTGGAACCCATGAAATGGGCAGTTGGTATTGGTTTAATTCAAGGGATGACTCCGGATACTATTGAACCTCGCGGTACTACTATCAGAGCCCAAGTGGCTACCATTATCATGCGCTTCGTACAAAAATTTGAAGATAAAGCCACGGAATCTGACGTCATGGAAGACGAAGCGATAGAAAACGCTTCTTCAGAGGCTCCAGAGGTTCCTGAAGAGACAATCAGCGAAGATATTATGACAGAAGCACTTAACTGATTAGTGATTCCGGCAAAGTTAGAGCACCGGTCCTCCGGTGCTCTAACAATATCAATCGCTATTTATAAGGAGACAACGTCATGAGAATTCAAAAAACAATCGTGTCACTGTTGCTCTGTTCCCTTCTGCTGGTACTGGTTTCTGTACCTGTGGCAGCTATTGGCGACGATCCCTTTGACGATGTAAAATCTGATACCTGGTACTATTCCTACGTTGGGCGCATGCACGAAACAGGCCTCATGCTTGGTACCAGCCCTACAACATTTTCTCCGGATGTCCCTTTGACCAGAGAAATGACGGTGACGGTTCTTTACCGCTTAGCAGACTATTTGAAACTCGACACATCATTTGACAAACTTGCCCCTTACCCAGATGTAAGCCAAGACGCTTACTATACCGAAGCCATTGCCTGGGGAAATGAACACGGAGTGGTACAGGGATTCCCCGATGGAACCTTCGGCATTGGCCAGATGGTCACCCGTGAGCAATTTTGCGTTTTTGTGGTTCGTTTCTTGGAAAAAAACGGAGGCTATGATTTAAGCGCCTACCGTCAGGACCCAACCTTCGAGGATAGCGATAAAATCAACAATTACGCCAAAGAGTCTGTGGGCATTGCTGAGGCACTGAGCCTTGTCAATGGGCGAACCTTGGATTTATTTGTGCCGCGGGGAACCACCACAAGAGCAGAGGCTGCGACTTTATTCAGCCGCATTCTAGCCGCTGTGGAGCAGCTGAAGCATACTTATCAAACTGAGATTATCCTAGGAAATGGTGCGGCAAAGGACTCTATTCGGGTCACAGACAACGGGGAAACCGTTTACCAATGGACGGGAACGCTGGATATTCCCGTACTCCGGTTAGAGGGAGATACCAATGGTATTTCCAAGGAACATGAGGTCGCGGTCAGCGCATCTTATAACGGTGGAGGAACTACTTTTGACTGCTATGCTAGCATGAAATTCCAAGGTCATTCTTCATTGGCTTACGAAAAAAAGAATTATACCATCAAGCTATATCAAGACCAAAGCTTAAGCAGCAAAAATAAGATTGACCTCGGCTGGGGAAAAGAAAGTAAATACTGTCTCAAGGCAAACTACATAGACTATTCCCAATCCAGAAATGTCGTTTCCGCCAAACTCTGGGGACAAATCGTCAAAAGCCGTAAGGATTGCAATCCAAACCTCATGGCCTTGACCAATGGCGGCGCCATTGATGGCTATCCCATTATCGTATTTATTAATGGAGAATATCAAGGTCTCTACACCCTTAATACGCCGAAAGATGAGTGGATTTGGGACAGTAGCATCGACAAATTATATACCGCCGTAACTATGGAAATCGCCGGTGATTCCACAGCTTTCCGCCGTACCAGCACCCTGAAACAAGGCGAGTGGGAAGTGGAATACGCCAAGAACGATGACGAACAAGCCGCTATGGACAGTATCAACCGCCTGATTACTTTTGTGGCCAATAACAACGGATCTGCATTTGTCAACGGCATTGATCAATATTTGGATGTTGACGCCGCCATCGACTATATGCTTTATTCTTACTACATGTGCGCCCCAGACAATGTACGCCGCAACGGTATTTTCATTTCTTACGACGGCATCCACTGGATTCCCTCGATGTATGACATGGACGCGACTTGGGGACTTCATTGGAATGGCAGAGCTTATTATAAAACCGACTATATGCTGCCAAACATCCGTATCAACGGCACTTTAGACAGCGGCGGACAAAGTCTGCTTTGGGACCGTTTGCTGCAAAACTTCCCGGATCGTGTCTACGCGCGCTATAGCGAACTACGTAAAACTATCCTTAACGAGACGGCGGTGGTCGAAGAATTCATAAAGTTCCAATCCAAGATTCCCATGGCACTTTTTGAAACGGAGCCCTATGTCTATCCTGCTATGCCCGGAGTCACCACCAATAACATCGAGCAGATCCGTTCCTATATCAAAGCCCGCGAAGCGTTGCTTGATCCCATTATGGAACAACTGGTCAAATAAGGCGTACCCCACCATATTATTGAAAAAGGAGCGAGATATTTCGCTCCTTTTATTATTTGCTCATAAAATAACTCTGGGTTGAAAAATATTCTGACGATATGTGTTCTATCAATAAATTTCTGGTAAACATCAAGAATCATAATTCTGTTTGACTTAATTAAGTCATAGTGACTTTTGTTAAAAATCAATAAATTTGTCATGGGGTTTTTGACAAACTGTAAATAGGATTTACGCTGGGATCCTTTTTAAATTATAATTTTTGTCTTTTTGGCATCTATTTTGCAATTTAAATAAGTAATCAAAAAAACTTATTTGTAAATGATTATGGATAATTGTTTTGATGAGATATTTGTAATCGACCCCCAAGGCACTATTCTCTATGTAAATAATGCTTGCAAACGTCTATACGGTGCGAAACCTGAAGAAATCATTGGTAAAAGCATCTATGAAATGGAAAAAATAGGTTACTATTCCCCTGTCGTTGCTCCGGTTTGTTTAGAGAAAAAGGAAACTGTTACCGTAGAACAAATCACAACATTCGGAAAGAAACTCCTGGTAACAATGATTCCCGTCTTTGATGATGCAGGAGAGATACGCCTCGTGGTGATGAACAGTCGTGATGTCACTGAACTGGAACAACTGAAATACGATGTGGAAGAGACAAACAAGCTCTTAGGGCATTATGAAGAGGAAATCCGCACCCTGCGCAGTAATGAGCTGAGCTTGGCCGGGGTAGTCACGCAAAGCCCCAAGTTAATGGACTGCTACACCATGGCAAAAAAAGTCTCCAGAGCAAACGCCGCCGTTCTTATTTTGGGAGAAAGCGGCGTGGGAAAAATGTTCTGGCAAAATTTATCCATAACGTCAGCAATCGTAGAAACGGCCCTTTTATCCAGGTAAACTGCGCGTCCATTCCCGAAAATCTGCTGGAATCGGAATTGTTCGGGTACTGCAAAGGTGCTTTCAGCGGCGCGGAAAATCGGGGAAACCAGGGTTGGCGGAACTTGCCAACAATGGTACCTTATTCTTAGATGAAATTGGTGAGCTTCCATTGGGACTCCAGGCAAAGCTTTTGCAATTGGTTCAGGAGAAGACTTTTTTGCCAATAGGCGGCAAGGAACTAAAACATGTAGACATCCGTATCCTGACAGCTACCAACCGCAACCTGGAAACTCTGGTCAAAGAGAAAAAATTCCGAGAAGATCTGTATTTCCGTCTCAATGTCATCGAAGTTACAGTGCCGCCCCTACGGGAGGACATTCCCCTCTTAATCAGCTATTTCTTATCGAATCTCAACGCCAAATATAAAGCTTACACTACCATTGCACCGGAAGCCGTGAAAATACTGGAAGATTACCATTGGCCCTGCAATATCCGCGAGTTGGAACACGTTTTAGAACGCCTGGTTCTTATCGCGGATGATGACGTCATTGGCCCGGACTCTTTGCCTGTCGCGATAAAGAAGAAAAAACGCAGTCTGTCCCTGTGACTCCAACCAAAAGTAATGCTTCTTACAAAGAAATGGAAATCGAGCAAATCCTCAATTTGTATCAAAAATTAAGGAGTTCTTACAAAGTGGCGGAGGAACTGCACATCAGCCAAAGCAAAGCCACACGAATCATCAATAAATATCTGAAAAATAATCATCCGCCCGCATAGCGGGTGTTTTTTCCTTTTCGGGCATAGCCCTAATACTACTAGCTGCGCACAAGTGCGCCTT
>CAZWWH010000042.1:0-10397 GCA_964637365.1 uncultured Peptococcaceae bacterium | reverse complement strand
TTTTCCAGCAATTATTCTGGCTGGCCGACCATAAGTACGGCGGGAGTCTGCCGGTTCCGGTCCACTTCCTGATGGACGAATTTGCGAATGAAACACAGTTATAAAGATGACGATGTTGCATAGGAGCGCAAAGGAAGGATGTAATAATTCAAAATGTATCGTTGGTCTGGTGCGGAGAACCTGTTCGGTAGAAATACTTACGATTTTGTGGTAAAATCTTTGAGTAAATTCTATGAAGAAATTGCTTTTGACTGTTATTTTGCCACCTGTGTTCAAATAGCGACCATCTATTGAAAAACAGTGGCATTTGCGTTCTCAGTCTTGTAAAATAGCCGTGGAAAGGAGGTAATCGGATGAGGATTGAAATCAAAATCGAAGAGGGCTGCGACGAGCCGAAAATTGTTGTTGTGACAAAACGGGTAACGGATGAAATCAACGAAATCGTGAAAAAGCTTTCGGGAGAGCAGTCTCAAGTGATAGCGGGTTTTCGTGGCGAACAAGTAATCGTGTTGGAACCAAATCAAATTGTACGAATCTACGCATCTAACGGAAAAGTGTATGCTGAAGCTGAAAACGGCACATATTTTCTCAGGCTGCGACTATATGAAATGGAACAGCGACTTGAGAACCAATCCTTCGTGCGAATATCCAACTCGGAAATCATCAATCTGAAAAAAGTCGAGGGCTTTGATTTGAGCTTTGCCGGAACAATTTGCGTTTCCCTCTCAAACGAAACAGTTACTTATGTTTCAAGACGCTATGTTGCCAAAATCAAACAATTATTAGGAATATGAGGTGGTCAAAATGAAAAAACAGATTATAAAACGGGGATTATTCGGATTCCCGGTGGGCATTGCTATCGGATTTGTAATTACTATAATCATTTCCGTCTGCGTTAGGGATGGAAACTTCTATCCCGTTACGCCGGAACTAATTGAAACAATGGGAAACGAAGTGAATGCGGTCATTCTGCAGACTGTTCTATGCGGTATTATGGGGACGGGCTTTGCAATGGCGTCTGTAATTTGGGAGCTTGAATCGTGGAGCCTTGCAAAGCAAAGCGGCATATACTTTTTGATTGCGTGTATCATTATGCTGCCAATAGCCTATATTGCTAACTGGATGGAGCATTCCATCGGCGGCTTCCTCTCCTATGTGGGAATTTTCGTGGCGATCTTTTTCGCCGTCTGGTTTGCGCAGTACCTAATCTGGAAAGGTAAAATAAAGAAAATTAACGAACTCATCAACAAAGAGGGCAGAAAAGAATAGCAGGCAAAAAAAACATATTAAGTCCATTGAATTGAACACCCGATATACAGCCGCTTGATTTTGAAAAAACGAGCGGCTTTTTGCCTTTTTTGGAAAACCCTATTGACAAAACTAAATGACAAGAGTATAATGCAATATGACAATGATAATTGTCAACAAGACAAAGCAGATTGTCATTTGGAGGTGCTGTATGATATTGCGAAATCGTTTGAAAGAACGCAGAGCCGCACTGAATGTCAATCAACAGGAAATGGGGCGCTTATGCGGCGTTTCAAGGCAGACAATCAGCCTGATTGAACGAGGCGACTATTCGCCGTCTGTCACCCTTGCCCTAACGATTGCCAAGGTATGCGGCGTCACGGTAGAAGATGTTTTCTATTTACAGGAGGAAGAAGATAATGGATAACAATGAAATCAAGAAAGCAAATCGAAAGGCTCTGCCAAAATTTATTCTTATAATGGTTCTCAGCTTAATTATCGGTGGCGGGTTTGGGTTTTGCGCTGCAAGATACGGACTGAACACGCTGGCGGGCGGTATGAAAAGTACAGGAGCTTTTTTCGGAACTTATATTGCCCCTTGGCTGATGTTGGCGACAGCGGTTATCGTGCCGATGATCTGCGTTCCGATTTATAAAAGTGCAAAAAGGTTGCTTTCATCTTGGGACGGCGAAAATGAGGAAACATCCGATACGATTGATAATAAACTTTCCATTGTCATTTGGATTACAAGTGCAGCCCTTATTCTCTCTTACTTTCTCATTGCTGCTTCGTATTCCGGTGGTTTTTCCACTTTTGAAAACCAGAATAGTATGGTTTCGTTTGTTGTAGGTATTGTCGGCTTCTTCGCCATTTTGATTGAAGCTGTCATTATCCAGCAGAAGTGCGTTGACGCCGCCAAGAAAACAAATCCCGAAAAAACAGCGTCCGTATATGACACAAAATTCCAAAAGAAATGGATGGACAGTTGTGATGAAGCAGAGAAGATAATGATCGGAAAGTGCGCTTTTAAAGCGTACAGTGCCACCAACACCGTCTGTTCTGCACTCGCCATAGTGCTTGCTGTCTGTGCGCTTGTTTTCGAAATAGGCTTTTTACCGTCACTTGTAGTGTGCATTATTTGGATTGTCAATCAGTCGGTATATTGCAAGGAAGCATTAAGATATTCAAAAGCCGGAAATAAAATTTCCTGAAAGACCGACAGGAGGGTAAGTAATGGCAAATTATTGGTGGCTTGTCGTTATTCTGATTATCTTTTGGTTGATTAGGAAAAGGCGGAGAACAGCGGCGGCTGTGTGGCAAATACAAAACAGGAGAAAACAAAACAAGGAGATATTGGTTATGAAAGAACTTGCAAGACAATTTATCGGTGAAGATTGCATCATTTATACGATTACTTCAAACGACGGCAGCTTACAGGGCGTAATAAAGGAAATTGATGACGGCGGTATGGTAATCGAGAGAAATTCAGGCGAACGGGAAATCGTCAATCTCGATTTCGTCACCCGTATCAGGGAGTATCCAAGAAAGAAAAACGGCAAGAAAAAGGGCGTCGTATTGGACTGAGCATTAAGAAAGCAACAAATAAGACACTTGCGAGAGGAAAATGATATGGCACAGATAATATGGAATGGCAATAAAAACTGGGATGAAGTTTGTGACGTAAAGCAGCCCTGGGACAGAGAGATTGCGGGGAAAAGCATTCCTGAAAACTCGGTTCTGATTGACAGACCAAATGACATATTTAGGTCCTCTATCCCATACATTATTCTTCCTTGCATTGTATGCTTTGTTGCGATTTTCATCAAAAAGGCGCAAGTAGATGAATTTATATTTGATTTGTGGTTTATGCCGCTGTCATTTATTATTGGCTTCTTTGTTGCGATGCCGTTGCATGAATTTCTTCATGCTATAAGCTATCCAAAGGGAGCAAAAGTCTATATAGGAGTATGTATAAAGCAGTTGAGAGCATATGCTGCGTCCTCTGTCGCGCTTAGCAGAGGACGATATATAATGATGTCATTGGCACCTATGATTCCGGGGATACTCTTTCTTACTGTTTTCTTAGTCTGCCCGATTACGACGAAATGGTTGATGACAATATGCGTAGTGCCTGCGATGATGGGACTGATTTCTCCAGCACCAGATTATATGGATGTATTCATCATTTTGCGGAAAGTACCGAAAGGAGCAATGATTCAGCCAATAGAAAATGGCTTAGTTTGGTATCTCTAATACAATAGATTTGCTTATTCCGATATGGCAAATAAAAGAAAACGCACTGATTTCGCTCACATTCGCCCACATCCCTCCTATCGGGTACAATGTATCTGACAGGAGGGATTTTTTATGGAACTGGAAAAGCATATCACAGACGAAAAGACAGGTATCAGCTACACGCTCTGCGGAGATTACTATCTGCCGGACTTGGCACTTCCCGAAGAAAAGTATTATGAACTCGGGCGCTTCGGTCGTGCAAAGTTCCGTCACTTACAAAAATGGCACAAGGCACTGCTGACGAGCCTGCGGACAAGCGGGACACTGAATGAATATCTGCACAGCGTAGACGAGGAGTGCGAGGCACTCTTTTCCCGGCTGGTTAAGCAGTATGCCGAGCGCGAGGGCGTGACTGAACAGATGAAAGCCGACGAGATGATGAAGTGGGTCGGGCTGATGAACAATATCCGCAACCGTGCGGAGGAGGTCATTATGAGGGAGTATATCTATGAGGAAGATTAAAATCAAGGTGGACGATTTTGAACTGCGGCTCATTATCCGAGCCTTGGCGGAATGGCGGAACACCTTGATTGCCGAGAATAAACCGACGGAGGATTTGGATGAGCTGCTGATACGCTTCTGCAAATGACCGCTTACAACTGAATACGGAAAGAGAAAGCACTTATTTTCAGGGAATATCCCACAAGAAAATAGGTGCTTTTTTTGTACCCAAAAGGTGGCATTTCCGATAAACCGGCAAGACGGTATAAACTCATTACCCTGCTTTCTCCAATCCCTTACAGCGAAGAAAAACGGCGATTTTTACCCCGAAACTATGTCATTTCAGCACTTGATTACACAATCAGGTGCTTTTTGTTTTTTCGGTTCAATCAAGCGAGATTTAAATTTTTTGGAAAAGGGTTGCCGTTTCATCTTTCTCAGTGGGAATTAGTGAAGGGACAATTTTTTTAATTAATTTTTTGAAAACACCCCCCAGAAACGCTCTCCCATTTCAAACAAGTGAAGGGGCAAAAATTTTTTAAAAAAAGGGTGTCCATTTCATCTCTCCCGGTGGGAACAAGTGAAAGGATAAATTTTTTCGGAGTTTTTTCTCGCAGAGCACAGATTTTGGGTGTGCATTTTGACCCCCTTTGTCCAAATGAGTGAGGGGAAATTTTATTTTTGGTTTCCAAAACACCCGATAATTTTTCCTTTCCCAGTCCGAACAAGCGAAAGGATATTGTCACCCGACATCTTTTTACAACTGAATGACCGTCCGATTGGGATATGACCTTGCGATGATACGAGCATGGCAACGCCGCTGAGATGGGGGCAGGCATACAAAAACGGCAATCGGGTGAAGCGGCGGTTACATACCCACGCCTTACGGCTTGGGTTGAAAACTATGGGAGGTGGTGAAAGTGCCACGAATGAGTAAAAAGCGGAAACAGGAATGGGCGCTGTTTCTGAATGAGAGAAACCGTATCACCTATAACGAGCTTTGCAGGAAGTGTCAGAACGACTGCAAGCAGAGCTTTCGGGTGCTGGTAATCGAATGCCCGAAATTTTTGAGAAAGGAGAGAAAACGAAGAAATGAAGCTTGAGATTACAAAGGCAAGCGATGTTCAGGTAAAGAGCGTGGAATGGCTGTGGTATCCGTATATTCCCTATGGCAAGGTCACGGTCTTGCAGGGCGACGCCGGTGACGGCAAAAGCACTTTGATTCTGAAGCTTGCCGCAATGCTGACAAGGGGCGAGCCAATGCCCTTTACCGATGGCGAGGGCGCAGAACCGGTCAATGTCATTTACCAGTCCACAGAGGACGATGCAGACGATACGATCGTTCCCCGATTTATTGCCGCAGGCGGCGATACGGACAGACTGCTGTTTATCAATGAGAAGGAACAGTATCTTAGCTTTTCCGACGAGCGACTGTTGGAAGCCATCCGACAGACCAAAGCAAAGCTCATTGTCCTTGACCCCTTATCCGCATATATCGGGGAGTCAACCTCTATCAATTCCGCCAATGAAGTCCGCAGACAGTTTCGACCGTTGATTGACATCGCAAAGGAACAGGGCTGTGCGATTGTCATCGTTCATCATATGAACAAGGCAATCGGGCAGAAAGCACTGAACCGTGGCGTCGGTTCGGTGGATATTGTGGGTGCGGCAAGAAGCGTTCTGCTCGTCGGGAGAACCGATAAGGAACGTCCCGATGAGCGAATACTGGCACAGGTCAAAAGCAATCTTGCCCCGACAGGAAATGCCATTCTCTTTTCGGTTGACGAGGGCGGTATTCACTGGCTGGAGGAAACTGCAAGGACAGCAGATGAAGTTTTGGGGAATGTATTTGCGGGAGTCGGCAGACCCGATGAGCAAATGCAGAAAGCAAAAGAAATGCTGTCCGCTTTACTCGCTGGCACCCAGCCAAAGCCGCAGAGCGAAGTGATGCGTCATCTGAAAGAGGCGGGGGTCAGCGAGAGTACGGCAAAAAAAGCAAAAGCACTGCTGGGCATACGCTCTGTGAAACAGGGCGTGCAGTGGTTTTGGTTGTTGCCGGAGGGCAAGGACGAACAGAATTTCGTGACGGATAAAGACACGAAAAGCTGTGAGGATTTGCCCTTTTAAGGGAGTCAAGGGGGAACGCCTTGCCCACCACCTTGCTTGCAAGGTGTAGTGGGTTACACTGCAATGCACCGGGAACGGAAAACGCACGGTTTCCGTTCGGTTGGCAGTGATTTTTGCGAGCCGCCGGATATGGCGAGCAAAATATCACGGACAACAGCATTGAGGGATTGTTTACGAGCCGCAAAGGACGGCGAGCAAACAAGACCGAAAGGCGGTAAGAGGTGCTTTGCTGTGTATCAACCGTCTCTCCCGTTCACCGCAAAATGATACAGAGGAAGATAATTCAACGATACATTCTGAATTATTACTTCCTTGAAAATGAAACGACAAGGAGAGAAATGCCTATGGCAAATTACGCGATTATGCGCATAGAAAAACGCAAGCTCGGCGCTGTCGGCAGGATATGCAATCATCACGAACGACTGAAAGCCGAGTATAAAAGCAATCCCGATATTGACCCTTCGAGGACGCACCTGAACTATCACATTGTCGAGCCTACGGCAAAATACCGCAAGGCAGTACTGGACAGGATTGAAGAAGTCGGAGCCAAGCGAAGAAAGGACAGCGTGGTTATGCAGGACTGTTTCGTGGGCGGAACTCCTGACTGGCTGAAAGGAAAATCCGTTGAGGAACGGAGAGAATACTTTGATTATGCCTACCGTTTCTTTGAGAACAACTTCAAAAAAGAGAACATCATCTCGGCGGTTGTGCATTTGGACGAGGCGACTCCCCATATGCACCTTTGCTTTGTTCCGATAACGGAAAAAGGCAGATTGTCTTCCAAGGATATTATCGGAGGACCGAAAGGGCTTGTGGGCTGGCAGGATAAATTCTACGAATATATGCACGAAAAATATCCCGACATCACAAGAGGAACGCCTGCAAAGGTATCCCACAGAAAGCACATTCCTCCCTTTATGTTTAAGGTTGCCGGCGAGCTTTACGACCATTACGGAGAGATATGCGGTGCAATCAATGACATCGGGCTTGTGAACAACGCAAAGAAAAAAGACGCAGCTATTGCCCTTCTCGGCAGGTATGCGCCGGAGATGGCTCAACTCAAGGTGCAGCTTCAAAGCACGGACAAACACATCGCCTATCTGGAACGAGAACTGTTCAGTGAGCGTGACAGCAATTCCAATTACCGCAGTATCAATTACGAGCAGGAACTGGAACTCAAACAGACAAACCGAAAAATTTATGAGCTGAACCAAAAGCAGAAGGAGCTTGAAAAGGTGATTTCAAAAATACCGCCGGAAGTACTTCAGCAGATGGCACAGCAGGAAAAAGGAGCGAGAAAACGCAAATCGAAAGGATGGGAAAGATAAATGAATGTTACAGAAATCAGGGTCGTTGACTGCGTACCCTTTGAGAATTATCCGTTCAAGATACAGGATAATTCCGATATGGAAATGCTGATTGACAGCATAAAGGAAAGCGGTGTGCTGATACCGATAGTGGTACGCCCGAAAGGTAAGGAATATGAAATCCTGTCGGGTCATAGAAGAATTTATGCTTGCAAAATGGCAGGGATCGACAAAGTCCCTGCCATTATCCGTGAGCTTTCCAGAGATGAAGCGGTCATCTTTATGGTGGATTCCAATCTTCATCGTGAGGGGCTGTTACCCTCCGAAAAAGGATTTGCCTACAAGATGAAGCTGGAGGCAATGAAACATCAGGGGCGAACTTCTGCCCAAGTTGGTCAGAAGTTAACCTCCGTTCAGGCGCTTGCCGATTCTTCTTCGGACAGTAAAACACAGGTACAGAGATATATCCGACTGACCTTTTTGGAAAAGCCATTGCTTGACTTGGTGGACGAGGGGCGCATTGCCCTGACTCCTGCTGTGGAGCTTTCCTATTTACTGCCTGAAGAACAAAGGAACTTAATCGAAACCATAGAAAGCGAGGACTGCACCCCCTCACTTTCTCAGTCGGTCAGAATGCGAAAGCTGAGTAATGACGGATTGCTGACAATGGATAAGATATTCGAGATTATGACCGAGGTCAAGGGCAATCAGGTGGAGGTTTTGAAGATACCGACCGACAGAGTCCGGCAGTATTTCAAGCCGAACACCACCTACAAGCAGATGGAAGATTATATCGTAAAGGCATTGGAACACTATGCGCTTTACCTGAAAAGACAGAGAAACAGAGACAGCCGATAACGGCTGATTATTGTAAAGGAGGTTTTAAAATGAACAGAAACAGCAACAGACCTGTGATAGATATTCAGCGCATTCCCGTTGGTGAAAAGCCGCTTGAGGAGCTTGCGGCGGAGGTTTACGGCTGGCTTTTTCAGAGCAAAAGCACAGCGAAGTCATCAGACGGCACATTCGCTAACCGTAAAAAACAGCACTACAATGACAGTATAAAGATGATTTCAGGAGGAAAAGAAGATGACACAGCAGCTTAAGAAAACAGCCCTTTATTGCAGACTTTCCAAGGACGATGAAAGACAGGGTGAGAGCCTGTCCATTGAAACGCAAAAATCCATGCTCGTGCGCTATGCACAGGAGAACGGACTGATACCCTACGAGATTTATGTGGATGACGGGTATTCGGGTTTGAACTTTGACAGACCTGACTTTCAGCGAATGATTGATGATGTTGCAACCGGTAAAATCGGTGTGGTAGTTGTTAAGGATTTAAGCCGTTTCGGTCGTGACCATATTGTTGTCGGGCAGTATCAGGAATTGTATTTTCCGTCCAAAAAGGTGCGCTTTATCGCATTAAATGACGGAATTGATACCCTGAACAGTCACAGCACCGACTATGCGGCACTGAAAAATGTAATCAACGAGTTTTACAGCCGTGATACTTCAAGGAAGATAAAAGCCGCCTTCCGTTCCAGAGCGAAAGACGGAAAGTATCATTCCAAAACTGCGCCGTTTGGATATCTCAAAGACCCGGACGATCACAATCATCTAATCCCTGACCCGGAAACCGCACCGGTGGTGGTTAAGATTTACGACCTTGTGTTGAAGGGCTGGGGCAATCACCGTATCCGTGATTATCTGAGGGAAACCAAAGTGCCGGTGCCGTCCTGGTATATGCACATCAGGGGCATTGAGGACAAATCCCATATGTTTCCCGATGAAGAATCCAAGTATATCTGGAGACCCGATACGCTTCGTCTTTTGATTCGAAACCGTGTGTA
The DNA here is from genome assembly GCA_964637365.1 of uncultured Peptococcaceae bacterium. Classification (GTDB taxonomy): domain Bacteria; phylum Bacillota; class Dehalobacteriia; order UBA7702; family UBA7702; genus Cryptoclostridium. The sequence continues at coordinate 1,129 of CAZWWH010000042.1, read as the reverse complement.
CTGCGGCGACTGTGTTCTCTGCAAATCCGATACGGTTTTCAAGACAAAAAAACACTTTAAGACAGATGAAGCCGACTGGATTACGGTAGAAAACACCCACGAGCCTATTGTATCAAGAGAGACTTGGGAAAGAGCAAACGAGTTGATTGCCGTCAAGCGCAGAGAATACAAGGAAACGCTGAAGGACGATTTGAATATCTTTTCCGGGCTTCTTAAATGCGCTGACTGCGGAAAGGCACTAAGCCGCAGGAAATACGGCTCCAACAGTTCCCATATGATTTATGTATGCGGAACCTATGCCACCTACGGAAGTCATAAATGCACCCAACACAAAATTTTTGAGGAGGACTTAACGGCAGCAATGCTTGCCGATATACAGGAATTGTTTTCTGCCGTCAAAAAGGATAAGGCAAAACTGATTGACCTGCTGATAAAGAATAAGGCAAAAAACGAGGGCAAGGCTCTGAACACGAAAGACGCACAGTACAAGCGAGTCTGCAAGCGTATTGAGGAGGTCAACCGCCTTGTTGACAAGCTGTACGAGGACAATATTTCGGGGAAAATCAATGAAACCAACTTTGTCCGTCTGCTCAATAAATATCAGCAGGAACAGGAAAGCATACTTGCCGAAAAAGGAAAGCTGGAAAGTGAAACCGCCGCTGTGCGTGAAATCCGCAGTGATGCAGAGCAGTTTGCAGACCTCTTGGAGCGTTACGGAGACATTTCCGAACTGACGCCTGAAATTCTCAATATGTTGGTGGATAAAATTATGGTGTATGAGCCGAGAGCTGTTGACGGCGTTATGCGACAGCAGATTGATGTATATTACCGTTATATCGGCGTGGTAAAGCTGGTGGATTACGGCTCTACCACCTACTACAAGTCCGGCGAGGTGTTGACTGCCGCAAAGAAGCGTGAGAACGCAAAGATGGAAAAGAGAATTGCTGCCGTTAAGGAAGAAATGCAGAACGATGAAGCCGTTTCAGCATAATTTCCTTTTCAGCCGGTAAAGTGTCATTCTATGTGGGTGGCACTTTTCTTTTGCGGTAATGTCATCTTTATGCGTATGTCACTAACGTATCATTACCGGATGACTTTTCCAAGATTCTTGCCGTTATGAGGTCAAGGG
>CAZWWH010000041.1:0-10751 GCA_964637365.1 uncultured Peptococcaceae bacterium | reverse complement strand
ATGCACTTGGCACTCAGACGGAAACAATATCTTTAATTGTGTGAAACAGGAGAAACACTTCCCAATACGGAAACCCTAAAGCTGATGTCCCGGCTTTTTGATGTTTCCATTAACACGCTGCTGGGCTCCCCCCGAAAGCTTTTTTGCCAATGCTGCGGTATGCCCTTGGAGGACGACAACATCAGCCGTGAGCCCGACGGTTCCTTCAATGAGGAATATTGCAAATGGTGCTATACTGACGGCGCTTTCGTCTATGGCTCCCTGGAACAAATGGTGGATTTCATGGTTGCCCATATGCCCCCGGGACAGTGGACTGAGGACGAGGCCAGAACTTTTTACACCTCTCAGCTGCGAAAACTGAATCACTGGAAGTGATATATCATATTTATGAAGAAACCCTTCGGTAAGCCGAGGGGTTTTTTTGTTATTTACAGGATCTTTACAGAAGCGTGGTTTTGGTTTTCACACGGTTTTGGTACGTTGTAGGGGAAACGAAAGAAAGTATATCAGAGAGGTGAAAGTATGAAAATTTTATTAGTCAATGACGATGGCTATCAAGCCCAAGGCCTCCACAGTCTCATCGCCGCCCTGAAAAAAGACCATGAACTGGTGGTGGCTTCCCCTTCCACCCACCGCAGCGGCTCCAGCCACTGTATTTCCGAAGGCGTGGTTGTTACCGCCCGTGAGGTCTATCTTCAAGACGTGGGCCATGCTGTATGGGCTGTGGACGGTACCCCCGCCGATTGTACTTTGTGGGCCTTCAATGAGCTGATGGGCCTTGACCATCTTCCGGATTTGGTGCTGTCCGGCATCAACATGGGCTACAACCTTTCGGAAATCGTCAATTATTCCGGCACTGTCGCTGCCGCTCATGAGGGCTACATCATGGGTATTCCTTCAGTGGCTCTTTCCACCGCTGCGCATCATCACGATTTTACCGAAGCCGCTGCCCTGGTCCGTGCCATGCTTCCTCGGTTGATGGAAACACCCCGCCCTTTCTTCTATAATATTAACCTTCCCGATCTTCCCGCCGAGGAGATCAAAGGCATTTTTAAAGCGCCTCTTTGCCCGCCTCCCTCTCTTGCCGCCCGCAGAAACCGCGTCAATCCTTTCAGCGACCTTTACTGCTGGGATCCGCTGGAACATAATTCCGCTTTTGATTTGGTGGAGGGCTCCGATATGTGGGCTGTGCAGGAAGGATACATCGCCGTTACCCCCATTGAATTGAACTACATGAATTTTAACGCCATGAAATATATGCCGGATTTTTCCGATGTGGAATTGACCGCCGCAGGGAATGATGAAAATGATAATAATGCGTTGATAAAACGCATATCCTAATAAAAAATCAGTGCGCAGTCTCGGAGAAAAAGAAATGTAAAATTTTTTTGATGGCTGTAGCAGGGGATTTTACAGAGGATCAAGACCAAAAAAAATGATTTTACATGGATTTTACATTGGCCCTCTTGTGATTTAACAATCATTATTTATACTGTCATCGTCAAATCAATGATGGATGAACAAATTAATATCTAAATAACAAAGTGAAAAAGGAGAAAAAAATGAAACACGTATCAAACTTTAAAAAACAAATCGTCGGCGCGGCCATGGCTGTAGTGATGGCCTTTGGTTTTGCTTCCTGCGGTGGAGATAACACCGCCGATAGCGATACCTCTACCGGCAACTTTGACAAAGCAGGTGACATCACCGTCATTTCCCGTGAAGACGGCAGCGGCACCCGCGGCGCTTTCATCGAACTGTTTGGCATCGAAGAGAAAGGAGCCGATGGCAGCAAGACCGACAACACCACTGATGAAGCCGTTATCGCCAACAAAACTGACGTTATGCTTGCCAACATCGCCGGCGACTCTCAAGCCATCGGTTATGTATCCCTTGGTTCCTTGAATGACACCGTGAAGGCCGTTACCATCGACGGCGTGGAAGCCACCGCTGAAAACATTAAAGCCGGTTCCTACAGCGCCTCCCGTCCCTTCAACATCGCTACCAAAGGAGAACCCAACGACCTTGCCCAAGACTTCATTAACTATATTATGAGCAAAGAGGGCCAGGCCATTGTGGAAAAAAATGGCTACATCGCCGTTGACGACGCTGCCGCCGCTTTTGCAGGCGGAGAGGTCGAAGGCAAACTTGTTATCGCCGGTTCCTCCTCTGTTTCCCCTGTCATGGAAAAGCTGGTGGAAGCCTACAAAGCTGTGAATACCAACGCTGATATTGAAATTCAAACCAGTGACTCCACCGCCGGTATGACCGGCTGCATGGAGGGTACCTGCGATATTGGCATGGCCAGCCGTGAATTGAAGGATACCGAGTCCTCTAATCTTACCTCCATCTCCATCGCCCTTGACGGTATCGCCGTTTGTGTCAACCTCGATAATCCCATCGAAGATCTCACTACCGAACAGGTAAAGGAAATCTATACCGGCGAAACCACTTCCTGGGATTTCTAAGGGATCTTTACGAACGAGCCTACCTTGATGCGGCTCCGATTGAGAAGAGGCCAATAAACTTCCATCAGTAAATTCCGATTCCAATTGAGCTCATTCAAAGCTGCTTCTCTGATCTCGGTGGATTTCTGTAAACCATGAAATTTTGAATCTCTCTTTGGAGTAAAAGCTCCGGTAATATCCAGGATTCATGAAGAAAGCGCCGAGGTGCAAACCTCGGCTTTCTTTCTAAAAAGAGATGAAGTGATATAATATGAAACATTTTCGCGAAATATTTATGAAATATATTTTCCTCTTTGCCGCCGTCATGACCGTGGCCGCAGTGATTCTCATCTGCGTGTTTCTTTTCGCCAACGGCATCCCGGCTATGGCGAAAATCGGCTTCTTCGATTTTCTCCTGGGTACAGAGTGGAAACCCAACAACGTCCCGGCTTCCTTCGGGATCTTCCCCATGATTTTGGGGAGTCTTATCGTAACCTTGGGGGCCATCATTCTCGGGGTGCCCATCGGCATTCTCACCGCCGTGTTCATGGCACATTACTGCCCCAAAAAGCCCTACCGTGTGTTAAAGCCCGGTGTGGAGCTGCTGGCGGGGATCCCCTCGGTGGTCTACGGCTTCTTTGGTCTGGTGGTCTTGGTGCCCCTGGTGCGGCAAGTCTTTGGCGGCAACGGCAACAGCATTCTTACCGCCTCGATTCTTTTGGGCATTATGATTCTTCCCACCATTATGGGGATCTCCGAATCCGCCATCCGGGCGGTGCCAGTGCATTACTACGAAGGGGCTTTGGCTCTGGGCGCTACCAAAGAACGCTCCATTTTCGCCACGGTGCTACCTGCGGCCCGTTCCGGCATCTTGGCCGGGGTGGTTTTAGGCATCGGCCGTGCCATCGGCGAGACCATGGCCGTCATCATGGTCGTGGGAAACCAGGCCAGAATGCCGGATGGCCTTTTATCCGGTATCCGTACCCTTACCGCCAACATCGTGTTGGAAATGGGCTACGCCGCCGACCTTCATCGGGAAGCCCTCATCGCCACCGGCGTAGTGCTCTTTGTATTCATTCTTATTATCAATTTTGTATTTCAGTTGTTCAAACGGAAGGAGGGACGTGAATGATTGGTCAAAAAACCACCTCAAATATTTGGAAAACACTGGTGTATGCAGCCACAATTTTGACATTCGGCGTCCTCATCTTTCTGGTAGCCTATATCCTGATTAACGGGATTCCTTATCTGAGACCGTCTCTATTCTCCTTGACCTATACATCGGAGAATGTTTCTCTGGTACCTGCCGCTGTGAATACCCTCATTATGACGGTGCTGTCCCTTGCCATTGCCATTCCCTTCGGCCTTTTCACTGCGATTTACCTGGTGGAATACGCCAAACGAGGGAATAAATTCGTGGAACTCATCCGCCTTACCGCTGAGACTCTGTCCGGGATTCCCTCCATCGTATATGGTCTCTTCGGTCTGTTGTTTTTCGTAACCTACTTGGGATGGGGGTATTCCATTATCGCCGGGGCCGCTACCTTGTCCATTATGATTCTGCCTCTGATTATGCGTACCACCGAAGAGGCTTTGAAGTCGGTGCCCGATACCTACCGCGAGGCCAGCTTCGGTCTGGGAGCGGGACATCTCCGCACCATCTTCCGAATCGTGCTTCCCGCCGCGGTTCCCGGCATTTTAGCCGGCGTCATTTTGGCGGTGGGACGCATTGTTGGGGAAACAGCGGCCCTGATCTATACCGCCGGTACTGTGGCGAAAATGCCTGAATCCATCATGAGCTCCGGTCGTACCCTGGCCATCCATATGTATACCCTCTCCAGCGAGGGGCTCCACACCAACGAGGCTTACGCCACCGCCGTGATTCTCCTTTTACTGGTGCTGGGCATCAACACAATTTCGGCAATGATTGCCAAAAAGGTGACAAAAATATGAGTAATAAAACGACAAAACAGGCAAATGATATTAAAATGCAGGTCAAAGACCTTGACCTTTATTACGGTGACTTCCAGGCCCTGAAAAATATCAATATGGATTTGCGGGTCAAGGAAATCACCGCCTTCATCGGCCCCTCGGGCTGTGGGAAATCCACCCTGTTAAAAACCCTGAACCGTATGAACGACCTGGTGGAAGGGTGCCGCATCGACGGCGATGTGCTGTTGGATACCGAGGACATTTACGGCGCCATGGATGTGAACCAGCTCCGCAAGCGGGTGGGCATGGTGTTCCAAAAACCCAATCCCTTCCCCATGAGCGTCTACGATAACATTGCCTTTGGCCCCCGTACCCACGGTGTCCACAACAAAGCCAAGCTTGATGAAATCGTGGAACGCTCCCTGACCCAGGCCGCGATCTGGGAGGAATTGAAGGACCGTTTGAAAAAAAGTGCTTTGGGCCTTTCCGGCGGTCAGCAACAGCGACTCTGTATTGCTAGGGCTTTAGCGGTGGAACCGGAGGTCTTGCTGATGGACGAACCCACCAGCGCCCTGGACCCCATTTCCACCACGAAAATTGAGGATCTTGCCATTGATTTGAAAAGAGATTATACTATCATCATGGTGACTCATAATATGCAGCAGGCCGCCCGTGTGTCTGATAAAACCGCCTTTTTTCTCTTGGGTGAAGTGGTGGAATTCACTGAAACAAAGCAGCTATTCTCCATGCCTAAAGATAAACGTACGGAAGATTATATCACAGGGAGGTTCGGTTGATGAGAAACCGTTTTGATACTGAATTAGCGAACTTGAACGCAGAACTCATAGAGATGGGCGCTTATATCGAAAACGCCATTCAGTCCGCCAGCGAGGCACTGCTGGATCAGGATGCGGAACGGGCCAAGGAGGTCATGGCCTTTGACGAGGAAATTGACCATCTGGAACGATCCATTGAACGCCGTTGTCTCCAACTTCTTTTGCAGCAGCAGCCCGTGGCCAGAGATTTACGCTTGATTTCCGCAGCTCTGAAGATGATTACTGATATGGAGCGCATCGGCGACCAGTCGGCGGATATTTCTGAAATTACCATTCATCTGGCCCATGCTCCCTATATCAAAAAGCTGGAAACCATTCCCGAAATGGCCAATGTCACTTCCAAAATGGTAAAACACAGCATTGACGCCTTTGTGGAAAAGGATCTGGAATTGGCCAGAAAGGTGATTGGCGAGGACGATACCGTGGACGACCTGTTTCTTACGGTGAAAAAGGATCTCATCGACCTCATTGCCCAGGATGCTGCCAATGGCGAACAGGCCTTGGATTTGTTGATGGTGGCAAAATATTTTGAGCGTATCGGTGACCACGCCGTAAATATCGCCGAGTGGGTGGAATTTTCCCTCACTGGGATGCATAAAGGAAAAGCGGTGAATTAAATATGATTTATTGCCTGGAGGACGATCTGAATATTCGTGATTTGGTGGTTTACGCCCTGAATAACAGCGGCCTGGAATGCCGCGGCTTTGGCGCCGCCACGGAGTTTTATACTGCTCTGGCCGAAGCCAAGCCCGATTTGGTGCTGCTGGATATCATGCTTCCGGGAGAGGACGGCTATTCTGTTTTGGAACGCCTCAGAAGAAACCCCGAAACCGAGCATCTGGCGGTGATTATGCTCACGGCCAAAGGCGCGGAATATGATAAAATCAAGGGTTTAAACTTAGGCGCCGATGATTATGTCTCTAAGCCCTTCAGCGTCATGGAGCTCATTGCCCGCATTAAGGCAGTACTCCGCCGCGTGGCTCCCCAGGAGGAACGGGAACTTGTCATTGGCAGCCTTCGCCTGAATCCCCGTCAGCACCGTGTTTATGCCGACGGTGAAGAAGTGGTGCTGACCCATCGTGAATTTCAGCTTTTGTGCTTCCTGATGGAAAATCACGATATTGTTTTGAGTCGGGATACTTTGTTAGAGCGAGTTTGGGGGTATGACTACCATGGAGAAACCCGCACCGTGGATGTGCATATCCGCACCCTGCGTCAAAAATTAGGCGGGGAAGGGGAACGCATTGAAACCATAAGGGGCGTGGGCTATCGCATCAGTCTACCTCATACCGATGAATAAGGTGTTTTCCAGGAATTGAACCGCTTAGATTATGCTTGCCGTCTTCTTTTCCCCTGTTCTCTGGAAGGAATGTTGAATATTCTGTCGAAGGATATAGGGTAATTTTTATTTCTTTTGGAGGATGGGCAATGTCAGATACCAATCAAAAGCCAAAAAAACAGAATAATGTGACGCGGAAAAAAATCAATCCATATTTATTAGAGGCTCGTGCCAGAGCGCAATTCAATATCATCATGTTTGCGGTCATTGCTGTGATTTTTTCCTTTATGTATTACAAAAAAAGCGGCGACCCAATGGATGGTTTGCTGGTCATCCTTTTTGTGGCCGCGGTTTTTATCGTCTATATCCTCGGTGTGTTTTTTGTGGATAAAACCGGGCGGCGTTTGCGGAAGGATCTCAAAACTCAGAATACCGTAGCCATTCCCATGGAGCTGATGGAAGCCCGGGGCGAACGGCGCTTTGGCAAAATGACCATGGTCAACGGCTATTTCAGTGAAAGTATTTTTTACAGAACCCAGTTTTTCGGCCAGCCCCTAGACAATAAAACCTTTGAAACTACACCGCTGCGTTTTATCCTTGATTCTAAACGGGATCAGCAGGCCCATGGCGCTTACGCTGCGGCCCTCAAAGATGAAAACGCCATCAAACCCCTGGGGATGCGTCCTTATACCTTCACGCCGGAATCCTATGAAAAAACCTGGAATTACTTCCATATGATCGTGACAGAGGAAAAAATCAATCTGCTGAATCGCTGGTTTGCGCTGGATTATCCCACTGAGGTAGAGGTCGTTTGCTACGAACAGAGCCATGTGTTCCAATGCTTCCGCCCCATCGAAGGGCGGGACTATCCCGAAGAAGTGCTAGAGATTATGGAACGCCTCAATCATATGTATCCCTGATGCATATGTATCCTTGATGTTTCAATGGATGGACGCTTTGGTTTTCCGCTTGCATGCCCATGTGAGGAGGTACCATGAAACGAAGAATTTTTACCGCCATGTGCATTGTTGCCATGGCGTCCATCATTTTAACGGCCTTTTCCGTGACGATTCTTTCCTACCGCGGGTTTGAAGAAGGGATCGAACAAGAACTTGAAAATGAAACCGCCTATGTGGCCGCGGCCATGGCCGAGGAGGGGGATAATTTCCTCACGCAGTTGGAGACGAAGGCCCATCAAAATCGTATTACCCTGATTGACGGCGACGGCACTGTGATTTACGATAACGAAGCCGTGGCCAATAAAATGGAAAACCACGGCGACCGTGAGGAAGTGAAGGAAGCCTTGGAATACGGCGTGGGAGAATCTACCCGGCTTTCCAATACCTTGGGGCAGCAGACTTATTACTATGCTGTTTCCTTGAACGACGGTACGGTGCTGCGCCTTGCCTCCACGGCTGACAGTGTCTACGCTGCCCTTTGGTCCATGATTCCCTGGATTATTGTGCTGGCGGTGATTATTTTCTCCCTGGCCTTGTGGCTTTCTCGAAATCAGACGCGCTGGATTCTGGCTCCTGTGAACAATCTTGATTTGGAGCATCCTGTGGACAATGATGTTTATGAGGAGCTTTCTCCGCTGTTGACGAAGATTCATCATCAGAACGAGGACCTTCGCCGTCAAATGGAAACAATGCATCGCAATCAAGAGGAATTTTCCGCCATTACGGAAAATATGTCCGAAGGCCTCATTGTCATTAGCAGCGATAAACATATTCTTTCGGTGAACCGCAGCGCCTTACAACTGCTGGACGCCAAAGGAGAAAATTATGAGGGCGCTCATATTTTAGAACTGAGTCGCAATCTCTCGTTGCAAAAAGTGGCGGATCAGGCTCTGGAAGGCGCCTCCGCCGAGGAAACCTTCTCTCGAGGAGAAGGGGAACAAAGCCTCGTTTGCCGTCTCCACGCTAGCCCTGCCGGGGCGGCTCAAGCCGAAGGCGAGGTCAAAGGCGCCATCATTTTGGTGCTGGATGTTACGGAAACGCAGAAAACTGAACTGCTTCGCCGTGAATTCTCCGCCAATGTTTCCCATGAGCTGAAAACGCCCCTGACTGCCATTTCCGGCTTCGCGGAGATGATGCAGAGCGGCATGGTGAAAGCGGAAGACTACATGTCCTTTTCCGGCCGTATTTATGACGAGGCCCAGCGCCTGATTGCCCTGATTGACGATGTGATGGAGATTTCCCGCCTTGATGAAAAGAACATCGACTATCTTTGGGAAACCGTGGACCTTTACGACACCGCCAACACCGTGATTGAGCGCTTGACTTCCACGGCGAAGCGTAATGACATTGAGGTGAAGCTTTTGGGCGGCTCGGCTGAAATTCAGGCGGTGCCCCGCCTGATCGACGAATTAATTTATAATTTGGTAGAAAATGCCATCAAATACTCCAATGGCCCCGCCAACGTTACCGTCACAGTGGAAAATAATGGCAGCGCCGCATTGCTTACTGTGGAGGATCAGGGCATCGGCATTCCCGAGGAATATCAAAGCCGTGTCTTTGAGCGGTTTTTCCGAGTGGATCAAAGTCATACCCGGGCCACCGGCGGTACCGGCCTAGGCCTGGCCATTGTAAAACACGTGGTCAGCTACCACCACGGCCGCATCGCCCTCCAAAGCGGCGAAAATGGGGAGGGCACCAAAATCACCGTTTCCTTCCCTCTGTAAAAACTGAATTTGTACGAAGAAATTGATGTTTCATTGTCCAAACTGAAAACCTTGGGTGTACTAGAACTTATTGGTTTTCAGTTTGGACTTTTTCGATTGTTTCTTTAGCCACCAAATTGAAAGCAGCATAACGATGATTTTGACTAAAATACAGTTATGCTATATACTATACTTAAATTAATACGATGGAAATGGTGGTGAATAAATGTCAAATTTCCGTCCTAAGAGCACAAATGGTCTTATGCGCTATCTTCGTGATGAAAAAGGAATTGCAATCTCTGGTTCGGTGCAAAAGCGAAAACTAATGAACATGGGGTATTATCATAGATACAAAGGGTATCGCTATATAAACACACCTTCTAACCAAGTTTCATATGATACGTTCGATGAGCTTCTTGCCGTTTATGATTTCGACACTCAGCTATATCATACTCGCTAGGTTGATAATGTTGAGGCCCTCTTTTTGGGCGTAGTCCATGGTGTAGGCGCCGCCCTTTGGCTTCGTCCGATAGGCAATGCAGTGGCTGCTGATGTCTACCAAGCGGCGATTCCGTTTATGCATACAGCCCCTAAAATAATGCTCGGAAGTATAAGTCACTTCATCGGCCTGGGATAAAATATAGTGATAAATTTCTTTTTCCTTTTCGTCCCAGGCATTGCACTGCTCCTTGCAGGGCAACACCAGAATGAGACTGATGTTGGCATATCTCCTCTTCAGCATGAGTACGGTCATCTCCGCTAAAGTGTCAAAGCCCAGGCTCCGCCGCAGGCAAAACGATCAACGCCAAGATCGATTAAGCTCTCTATCGCATTGTATAGTGTGATCAGCGTCGTCATCTTCTCCGGCGGGAGCTCGCGATGCCCTGTAAAACAGCAGGTTCTTTCTCTCATATATGTTCTCCGCTATGATTTTTCTTGTCTTTTTTCGGCGTCTACGGCGGCTCCGGCCCCCTTGTTTCCATGGCTTCAAAGGGTCGCCGACGAAAAGCCGAAAACCGCCGTATTTGCCGCAGGAAAATAAAAAGCCGTGGTTGGTACCAACCACGGCTTACGATAAATACATATCTACTCGCAAAACCCGTATTCTAACGCGACACACCACGCCTAACCTATATAGAAATTTTCCTGCAACACAATAGCGCTCTTGCGTTGCGGGGCAAAATCGTATATAATGTTAGGTGCGGTGCAGGATTCCTGCTGTGTCGGTGTGTTGGCACCGGTATAGTCCCCTTGATGTGTCCGCATCTGGGGGATACCGCCCTTATTTTTTTATTTTTATTTTCCTGATACGCCGCTTCTCTGTGGTAAGAAGCGGGGTACATATATAGTATAACAGAAAGAATTTTCCTTGTAAATAATTTTTTGTTTTGTGTGGGAATCTTTGTATCATATTTTTATTACAATGATAGAACGAAACCATGGAGTTCCGGGAAGTCTGACAATGATTCATGATTACAGGAAGTATGAATCATTGGTGTTTCCAAGGTTCGTCATGACGTTAGAACATATTGTAAATAAGAACGCAGACCAAATATGAAGTGACCCCAAAAGTTAGAAAATAAAAAAAGCAAAAT
>CAZWWH010000040.1:0-10800 GCA_964637365.1 uncultured Peptococcaceae bacterium | reverse complement strand
CAAAATTGACTGAAATGACCGCTGAGTGCCAAGTCCTCTATGCACTTGGCACTCAAACGGAAACAATATCTTTAACTGTGTGAAACAGGGGAAACCATGCCGGATTTAGGAAAGTGTGTGGCCATTGCGGAGCTATTTTCCGTCACGATAGACGATTTGGTTCGTCACGATGCGGTGAGGAAAAAAGTGCCCATTCCCCCAAAAGGAAAACATATTTTTGGTACGGTGGTTGTAGGAGAACGTGGACAAATCGTGATTCCCAAAAAGGCCAGGGAAATTTTTGTGATCAAAGCCGGCGACGAGCTTTTAATTCTCGGTGACGAGGAGCAGCGGGGGCTGGCTCTAATAAAATCAGAACTCTTTCTGGAAACCCTTCATGAAATGGAGTTGCTGTCAAAAAAGAAGACGGATGTATGAGTCTTTGGGAAAGGAATCCAATGAATGCAATTGAAATCAAAAATTTATCAAAGCACTTTGGTACCTGTCATGCTGTGAATAACGTAAGCTTCCAAGTAAGGGAAGGCGAGCTATTCACTCTTTTGGGGGTAAACGGCGCAGGAAAAACTACCTTAATGCGTATGGCTTGTGGTCTGTCCCGTCCCGATGGCGGAATGATTGATCTCATGGGACAGGGGATTGATGCGACCAAAGCTCTCTTTAATATTTCTCCACAGGAAACCGCCGTAGCTAAAAATTTAACTGTTAGGGAAAATCTGGTACTGATGGCTAAGTTTTACGGTCTTAAACGGGACGAGGCGCAGCGTCGCGCCCAGGAGATAATGACAAAACTTTCCTTGGAGGGGATTGCCCATCGCAGGGCCAAGGTGCTTTCCGGCGGATGGCAGCGTCGTCTTAGTATTGCGATGGCGCTGATTAATTCTCCGAAGATTTTGTTCTTGGATGAACCAACCCTGGGGCTGGATGTATTGGCCCGCCGCTCTTTGTGGAGAGTCATTGAAGACCTTCGTAATCATGTGACCATAGTGCTGACAACCCACTATATGGAGGAGGCGGAAGCACTTTCTGATCGAATCGGTATTATGCAGCAAGGGCGTCTCATACGGTTGGGTACCCTCGATGAATTAAAAGGAAAGACCCATACCAATTCATTGGAACAGGCCTTTGTTGCTATCGTTGAGAAGGAGGCTTCCCATGCGCTGTCTTGACTTTTCTTTCCGCAATCTCAAGGAAATGCTTCGCGACCCGTTGGGATATATCTTTTGTTTGGGTTTTCCCTTGGTCATGCTGGTTCTCATGACGCTGATTAATGAAAGTATTCCGCCACAAAGCGGCATGACGCTGTTCCAATTAGCAAATCTGGCGCCGGGGATCGCTGTTTTCGGTATTACATTTATGATGCTGTTTGCTAGCCTTTCCGTAGCTCAAGACAGGGGGAGTGCCTTTTTACTGCGTCTCTATGTTTCTCCCATGAAGGGGATTGATTTTATCCTCGGCTATACCCTGCCGTATCTGCTGTTATCCGTGATACAGGTTCTTATTACCTATCTTGCTGCTTTGGTCATCGGAGCGATACTGGATGTTTCACTGTCCCTTTCGGGGCTTCTGCTGTCCGTTTTGGGACTTTTGCCCACGGTATTTCTGTTGATCGGCCTGGGGCTGATGTTTGGTTCACTGTTCAGTGAAAAAGCGTCGCCGGGTATTTGTTCCATTTTTATTGCTGCTGTCGGGATACTGGGGGGAATTTGGATGGATGTTCAGAATATCGGCGGCATACTGAAAAAGATTTGCTTGGTACTGCCCTTCTATCATAGTGTGGAGGTGGCTCGGTTTCCCGTGTCCGGTGAAGGAACCGATATTCTTCTGTCTTTGGGAATTTTAATCCTTTATACGATGGTGTTTTATGTCACGGCGGTATTGATATTTCGTGCTAAAATGAAAAATGATTTCAAATAAAAATAGGAGCGCCGTACCATAACGGCGTTCCTGTTTTTTCATTCGTAACGTTGTTTATCATGCTTCGGGAAAAATTTCATTTATGCATCCCAGGGCGTTAAGGGTACGGGGAAAGCCAATGAGTGGAAGGCACTGGGTAATAGCGCAAATTAAAGTGTCTTTATCATTGCCCACATTTTTATTTCCCTGAGCATGAGCCCTTACCTGGTTTTCGCAACCGCCCAAGGCGCTTATGATACAGAAGGTCAAAAGCTCCCTTGTTTTTAGAGAAAGCCCGTTCCTGGTGTAAAAATCCCCAAAGCAAAAGGCAGAAAGATAATCTTGTATATGCTTTTGATTTTTTGGCGCGTTATGGCAATTTTTCATAATAACATCGCCGAAAATTTCTGTTTGTACCTTTAATCCCTGTTCGAACCTGGTTTCTTCACTGACGGCGCCACCTGGGGGGATATCCTCCGGAAGACTTTTTTTGACTTCAGCCAGGGCCTTCCATACTTTGGGAAATCCCACATAAGGAGCACATTGGTAAATTGCTTCCTTGATTTCTGCTGGGGCGCAGCCACTGTTGAGAGCGGCTTCCGTGGCGGAGGAAATTTGTTCCACACCTTCTATGGCTGTTAAAACTGCTAAAGTAATTAAGGAGCGGGTTGTATCCTCCAAAGATCCTAAATGGTAAACGTCGCCGTAGACGAACCGTTCTTCAATAGATTTTAATTCTTCCTTGGGAGACGATTCGATGGCCGTAGAATCCTCGAACAGTTGATTCATTTTTTCTTGGGATAAGCGAACGCGGTCTATGGTCAGTCTCCTTTATTTGTCTTTTTCCCTATTTCTTTGAGCCATGCTTTTACCGCGGAAGCGGCGTTTTTCCCTTCATTGCCGCTGATGGCCAGGCCCTTATGCATGGTACTGTTGGTACAGAGCTTTTGGGTATCCCGTTCCAAATGGGCAAAACCGCCGCCGCCATGAGTACAAAAAGGAATCACTGTTTTCCCGGAGAGATCACATTCGGTGAGAAAGGTCGCCACCGGCGGCGCAATGGTGCTCCACCAGTTGGGAGAGCCGACAAAAACAGTGTCATAATTGTCGAGGTTGGGAAGGTCCATGGTCAAAGGCGGAAGGTAATTTGCATTGATTTCTTTTTTTGCTTGCTCCACCACAGTGTTGTAGTCCGTGGGATAGGGCGTTTGAGGTTCAATTTTTAAAAGGTCTCCGCCGATTTCCTGCTGAATGCAGCGGGCGATTTTTTCTGTATTGCCGGAATGAGAATAATATACAATCAATGAATTGTGTTTCATTTTCGTCATCTTCTTTCTTAAACAGATTTGCCCATTTTATAGGCTTCGTTCATCGCGGGAGTGGCTTTGATTTCTCCAATTTGCCATGCGCCGATGCCGTAGATAATTCCTTTTTCCACAGTGCCGTCAAGACAGTCTTCACTAAAACCGCGGAAGCTCTCAATGGTACGTTCCATATTTCCTTTATCGGGATCGGCGGCAGTGATAATGAAATAAAATTCCTTATTGGTGATTTCCGTATAACGGGGTACCGTGCGGTCGATCAAGGTTTTCATTTGAGCGTCCATGGTATAAAAATAGACCGGCGTGGCCATGACGATAACGTCGGCCTTGACCATTTTTTCTAAAATTTCCGCCATATCATCCTTTTGAACGCATTTGTGGGTGGAATTGCAAACGCCGCAGCCCTTACAATAGTGGATTTCTTTGTCGCGCAGCGTGATTTTTTCTACTTGATGGCCTGCTTCCTCGGCGCCTTTCAGGAATTGATCGCAAAGAACATCGGAATTACCGTTTCTTCTGGGGGTACTGGAAAGAATCAATACATTTTTACTCATGATTTTTCTCCTTCATTTTAATTTGCCGTAGACCTCGTCATCAACGGGTTCCAGCCATTCATTGGAAGCACCCTCGGCCGGCACCTCCACTGCCAAATGCTGGAACCAGCTGTCGGGAGCCGCTCCGTGCCAGTGTTTTACCTCCGGTGGGATGTTGACCGCATCGCCGGGGCGCAGCTCTTGGGCGGACTTTCCCCATTCCTGATAATAGCCGCGGCCCGCAGTGACCAGAAGAATCTGACCGCCTTTGTGGTGAATGTGCCAGTTGTTGCGGCACTTTGGCGCAAAGGTGACATTGCCGATGGGAACCCGTTCCGTGGTCAGCATATTTAAATAGCATTCTCCGGAAAAGTATGGAGCAAAGGCCTTATTTTCTTCACCCAAAGCAAATACCGCACTGCTGCCTAGTTCTTTTTGGATTTGTTTTTTATCCATGTTTTCAGAACCTCCGTGAAATACAAAGTCGTTGCTTGGTAATTTTATGGTAACACTTAGAGTTTACTTTAAGTCAAGGGGGGAAATGTGAATATTTAGAGTTTATGTTGTTTTTGTTTGCTGGAACTCAACGTGGAGTCCTTTGGCATGGCAGTGAGAAAAGGACAAAAAAGGTTAGTTGATATTTTCCTATGAGTTCTGTATAATTTATTGTAAGAGAAGTTTCGTGAAATCAGAGGTTTCACCAACGGAGGAAACCGTATGAATATTATGGATGAAAATCAGGAAACTGTATGGGTTTACTTTTTCGGTAAAAAGTATTATGTGCCCGCGAATATGACCATCATGGGTGCTATGGAGCATGTGGGCTATCAGTTGAAACATGGCTGCGGCTGCCGCGGCGGCAAATGCGGCGCTTGTGCCTGCCTCTACCGTATTGAGGGGCAAAAGGGCCTTCGGGGATGTTTGGCCTGTCAGACTATGGTACAGCAGGGAATGTTTGTGGTAATGCTGCCCTTTTTCCCTTTGTCCAGCCGCTTGGTGGACATCCGTTCCGTCAGTTCCATCAAGGAGATCATTACGCAGCTATATCCCGAGGTCTACCACTGTGTGGGCTGCAATGCCTGCTCCCGTGCCTGTACCCAGGAACTAAGCACTATGCACATGATTGCTTTGGTCAAACAGGAGCGCTACTTGAAATGCGCGGAAGAAAGTCTGGAATGCGTAATGTGCGGCGTTTGCGCCTCCCGCTGTCCGGCAGAGATTTCCCATCCACAGGTGTTTCAGTTGGTAAAGCGGCTGGCCGCCATGCGTTTGGTACCGCCATCGGATCATTTGGAACAGGCCAAACGTGATGTGGAAGCCGGCAAATGGAACAAAGCCATGGCGGAAATGATGGAGAAATCCACTGAGGAATTGAAGGAACTATACCGTATGCGCGACATTGAAGGGGACGACCCTTCGGAATTGCGGGAATAATGCCGTTGGGGAAGCAGAGAGGTAGTTTGGATGTATTATACAAAGCAGATGATGGATTCCGTGGCAAAGGTGGAATCCATGCGAGAGCATTATATTGATACCGAGCATGACCGTATGACGGCAGAGGAGATTCAAGGTTTGCTCACGGCTTTCCACCCTGATGGCTTACAGTCGGGGATGGGAACCATTGCCCTTGGTCCCAATCAAGGGGAAGCCGCTCCTTTAGAATTGGTGCGTCAGCTGCAATCCCGAAGCCGTATCGATGATTTGGAATTAGATCTCACCCATGCCGACTATGAAACCGATGTTCTCATCATTGGCGGCGGCGGCGCGGGAGCCGCGGCGGCCATTGAGGCCTCGCTTTTCGGAGCCAAAGTGCTTTTAGTGACGAAGCTGCGCTTAGGGGACTCCAATACCATCATGGCAGAGGGTGGCATTCAGGCGGCGGATAAAGCAGGCGATTCCCCGGTGCTCCACTATCTCGACGTGATGGGCGGCGGTCATTTTTGCAACGACCCTAAATTGGTGAGGAAATTGGTCATGGAAGGCCCCGAAGCCATTTCTTGGCTTTGCGATATGGGAGTCATGTTCGATAAGGAAGCAGACGGCACCATGGTATCTACCCATGGGGGCGGAACCTCGCGCAAACGAATGCACGCTGCCGCCGACTATACCGGCGCGGAAATCATGCACTCGTTACGGGATGAAGTTTTGTTTCATGATATTGCCATTGAGGAATTTACCGCCGCGGTGGAAATTATCAAGGATTCCAAAGGGCGTGCTGCCGGGGCTGTGTTGATGGATATTGAAACGGAGGTCTGTAAGGTGGCTCGGGCAAAAACCGTGGTTTTGGCCACCGGTGGTTCCGGTCGCCTGCATTTCCAGGGTTTTCCTACCTCCAATCATTATGGCGCTACCGCCGACGGTCTGGTCATTGCCTATCGTGCCGGCGCTGGCATGGTGTTCCAGGATACCATGCAGTATCATCCCACGGGGGTGCTGTTCCCAGAACAGCTTTATGGCAGCTTGGTCACGGAAAAAGTGCGGTCTTTGGGGGCTGATATTCTCAACGTGGATGGGAAACGGTTTGTGAATCCCCTGGAAACGAGAGATGTGGTAACTTCCGCTATTATTCGGGAATGCAGGGAACGGGGTAAAGGCGTGCCCACCCGTTTGGGCCCCGGTGTATGGTTGGATTTCCCTATGATTGAGAAAAAAATGGGGGAAGGTACTATTGAAAAGCGGCTTCCCTCTATGTACCGTATGTTCCGCAAGAATAAGGTGGATATCCGCCAAGTTCCGGTGTTGGTATATCCTACCCTCCATTACCAAAACGGCGGTATCCGCATTGATGAGCACTGTGAAACCGATGTGGAGAATCTCTATGCTGCGGGGGAAATGACCGGCGGCATCCACGGCCGCAACCGCCTCATGGGAAATTCTCTGTTGGATATTATTGTATACGGTCGCTGTGCCGGTCGGGAGGCGGCCCACAAAAGCCGGGAAGTGGAATGGGCTCCTGCAACCCTATCCCATGTGGCGGAGTACGAAAAGTCCCTGGTGGAAGCGGAGGCATTGTTCGAAGGAGAAGTTTCTCCCATGCTGTTGCCTGATTACCGTTTGGGGAAAACCGGCGCGCTGGAACAGAATGAATCGTGAAACCTTGTCCCGAAGAAATTCCTGATCCCTCGGAATTTCTTTGGGATTTTGATTGGATACGAAAGATAATGCCGAAGTGGAAATTTCTCTTGACAGCAAAGGACCTTCATATTATAATATTTTTTAGAGTGTGATGCAGTCATGCGAAGGGGTACACCACCACGGGTGTAAAACTTTGCGTGGCTTTTTTTGCATCCTTGATAAAATAATTCTTTTCGGGATTTTGTATCATATGCCAGATCGTGTTATCAACGGAGGTGAAGCCAATGGTGGTCAACGGCAAAGCAATAACTTTGGAGCATTCTGTTTCCCTTAAACAGTGGCTTGAGGAAAATGGTTACGGCCAGGGACGGGTCGCTGTAGAACGCGACGGCGATATCGTACCCAAAACACAATATGATAAGGTCTTTCTTTCCGACGCCGATCGTTTGGAAATCGTTCATTTCGTCGGCGGCGGTTGATGTGGAGGAGAACATGGAAGTAACAAAAGAAATGTTGAACCAAGCCCTGGCCCAGCGTATCGGCAAAGAAACCTTTGAAAAACTGAGCCAAAGTGCCGTGGCTGTGGTAGGCTTAGGAGGCTTGGGCTCCCATATCGCCGTGATGCTGGCCCGCAGCGGCGTGGGAAAACTTTTTTTGGTGGATTTTGATACGGTGGATATTACCAACCTTAACCGTCAGGCATATCGAATTTCTGATATCGGACGCCCAAAAACCGAGGCTCTTCAGGGAATCTTGCGAGAAATCAATCCCTATATCGAGGTCGCTACAGCCCATTGCAAAGTCAATGAAAAGAACGCTGCCGCCCTTTTTGGTAGCTATTCCATTGTTTGCGAAGCCTTTGATGTGGCCGAGGAAAAGGCAATGCTTGTCAATACCCTGTTGGAGCAGTGTCCCAATACCACAGTGATTTCTGGGGTAGGCATGGCAGGCAGCGGCAGCAGCAATGATATCACCACCAAGCGCGTGATGAGGCGTCTTTACCTTTGCGGTGACGGGAAAAGCGACGTCGCCCAGGGCTTGGGGCTCACTGCCCCTCGAGTAACGGTCTGCGCGGGACATCAGGGGAATATGGCCGTTCGCCTCATTTTAGGCGAGGAAGAATCATAAAGATTGGAGAAGTAACGTGAAGGACGATAAGCTTATCATTGGCGGACATGAATTCCGCTCGAGATTTATTTTAGGTTCCGGGAAATATAATGTGGAGCTCATCAAGGCGGCAGTAGAGTGCGCCGGAGCGGAAATGATTACCCTGGCGCTACGCCGTGTTAATTCCGACGGGGAAGGCAGCATCATGGAACATATCCCTCAAGGGATAACGCTGCTGCCCAATACCTCCGGCGCCAGAAACGCCAAAGAAGCGGTACGCATTGCCCGTTTGGCCCGGGAACTGGGCTGCGGAGATTTTGTGAAAGTGGAGGTTATCCACGATTCTAAATACCTTTTGCCCGATAATTACGAAACTGCCAAGGCGACAGATCTACTGACTAAGGAAGGGTTTATCGTGATGCCTTATATGTATCCGGATCTCAACGCTGCCCGGGATATGGTCAATGCCGGTGCTGCCGCCATTATGCCTCTGGCCGCTCCCATCGGTTCCAACAAGGGACTTGCTACCAGAGATTTCATTGAGATTCTCATTGAGGAAATTGATCTTCCTATCATCGTTGACGCCGGAATTGGCCGTCCCTCCCAGGCTTGTGAAGCCATGGAAATGGGGGCTGCCGCCATCATGGCCAATACCGCCATTGCCACGGCGGGAGATATTCCCATGATGTCCACGGCCTTCCGTAAAGCCATTGAAGCGGGACGTGAGGCCTATCTGGCAAAGCTCGGACGTGTGGTGGAAAAAGGCGGCGTTGCTTCGTCACCGTTAACGGGTTTTTTGGCGGACTGAAGCGCTAAAGGAGGATATCATGGAAAAACGTGTGGATCATATGAAATATATGGAGGGAATGGAGGTGATTCCCTCCGATGTCATGGAGCAGGTCATTGCCGATATGAAAGCGTATGACCCCATGAGCTATACTGCTGTTGATGTTCGTGCGGCCTTGGAGCATGCCCATTGCTCCCAGGAGGATTTCGCGGCGCTGCTTTCTCCTGCGGCAGACCCCTTTTTAGAGGAAATGGCTCAAAAGGCCAAGCTGGAAACGGCGAAGCATTTCGGCAGCTCTGTTTATCTCTTTACACCACTCTATATTTCCAACTATTGTGAAAACTACTGTGTCTACTGCGGCTTTAACTGTCACAATAAAATCAATCGGGCCAAGCTAGAGCTTGATGCCGTGGAACGAGAATTAAAGGCCATTGCGCAAACGGGACTGGAGGAAATCTTGATTCTCACCGGGGAAAGCCGCAAAAAATCCGATGTAGCGTATATTGGCGACTCCTGCAAGCTGGCGAAAAAGTATTTCAAAATGGTGGGCATCGAGGTCTATCCCATGAATTCCGACGAATACGCCTATCTACACCAATGCGGTGTGGATTTTGTCACGGTATTTCAGGAAACCTATGATTCCGACCGCTACGAGACCTTGCATCTGGCAGGGCACAAACGGGTTTTCCCTTATCGCCTTAATGCCCAGGAACGGGCGCTGATGGGAGGAATGCGAGGTGTGGCTTTCGGCGCGCTGCTGGGCTTGGCGGATTTTCGCAAGGATGCCTTTGCTACCGGAACCCATGCTTGGCTATTGCAAAAAAAATATCCCCATGCAGAGATTTCTTTTTCCTGCCCTCGCCTCCGTCCCATTGTCAACAATGACCAAATTAATCCTAAAGACGTCCATGAACGCCAGCTCCTTCAGGTGATGTGTGCCTACCGTATCTTCATGCCCTTCGCGGGGCTTACCATTTCCAGCCGGGAACGGGCAGGCTTCCGCGACAATGTGGTGGGGCTTTGCGCCACCAAAATCTCCGCCGGGGTTAGTACCGGCATCGGCAGCCATGTGGAGGAATTGGAAGATAAGGGTGATGAACAATTTGAAATCGCTGATAACCGCAGTTTGGAGGAGGTTTGCCAAGCCATCCGTAGCCACGGTCTCCAACCTATAATGAATGATTATGTCTTTGTGTGAGACGGAGGCAGAGCCAATGACGAAGGAACTGATACGAATCGCCGTAACCAACCGTCATTTATGTGACGTCTCCCTTGGGGAACAGGTGCGCTGTTTGGCCCAAAGCAAGGAGCTTCGCCCTGACCTGCTGATTTTGCGGGAAAAGGATTTGGGGGAGGGGGAGTACGAAGCCCTGGCTAAAGAAATTCTTCCTCTGTGTGAAGAAGGCAACATTCGCTGTATCCTCCACACCTATGGCAATGTAGCCAGAAGTCTTGGCGTGAAGGCCCTTCATTTACCCATGCCGCTGTGGAAAGAGTGCATGGCGGAGGTTTCGGATTTCACCACCCTGGGCGTTTCCGTCCACAGCGTAGAGGAAGCCCGTTTTGCCCAAAAACACGGCGCTTCTTATATCACGGCGGGTCACGTGTTTTCCACTGATTGCAAAAAGGGGATGGCTCCCAGAGGATTGGACTTTTTAAGGGAGGTCTGCGCAGCCGTAACGATTCCCGTCTATGCCATCGGCGGTATTGGCCCGGACAATATTCCTTTGGTACAAAAGAAATGCGGTTCCGTGGCAGGAGTCTGCATGATGTCCTACTATATGAAATTTAAATAAAGAGCCCATAAAACTGAACTGCACCCCATTTGTTAGACAGTGTGGTATACTATCTAATGAAAGGGGTGTTTGTTATGCCCAAAGGAGAACCAAAGAAAAGATATGCGCCAGAATTCAAGCCACTGGTGGTTGAAACAATGCTCAACGAAAGACTGAGCTACAGTGAAAGCGGCGCGTCAGTTTGGTGTTGTACGGAGTAGGATTAGAGCATGGGAAGGAACCTATCTGGAAAAGGGAGCGGCAGGATTTCAGGAGGAGCGTCGAGGAGGCGGAAGAAAAAGATAGAA
>CAZWWH010000039.1:0-13491 GCA_964637365.1 uncultured Peptococcaceae bacterium | reverse complement strand
CCCTTTCATTAGATAGTATACCACACTGTCTAACAAATGGGGTGCAGTTCAGTTGTGCCTGTTCTTTTTTATGCTCAGATAAGTTTTAAGGACTTTGATGGTATTTATTAATGTTTTTATTCAAACATGGGAGTGGAAAGATAGCGTTCTCCGGTATCCGGCAGCAGCACTACGATGGTTTTGCCTCTATTTTCAGGGCGTTTTGCTAATTCCGTACCTGCCCAAACAGCGGCGCCCGAGGAGATCCCCACCAAAAAGCCTTCTTTTCTTGCCAATTCACGACTGGCGGCAAAGGCCTCGTTATGGCCGACTGGAATGATTTCATCATAGACATTCGTATCCAGCGTTTTGGGTATAAAGCCGGCGCCGATACCCTGGATTTTGTGAGGCCCCGATACCCCTTGGGACAAAACGGGGGAATCTTTTGGTTCCACAGCGACAATTTTAATTTCAGGGTTTTGGGCTTTGAGGTATGTGCCTACGCCGCTCAGTGTACCGCCGGTACCTACGCCTGCCACAAAGTAATCAACCTTGCCTTCGGTGTCAGCCCAAATTTCCGGCCCTGTGGTAGCTTTGTGGGCTTCGGGATTGGCTCGATTTTCAAACTGCCCTGGAATAAAACTGCCGTCAATTTCTTCCGCTAACTCATTGGCCTTGGCAATGGCGCCGCTCATGCCTTGGGGACCGGGCGTTAATGCAATTTCAGCGCCGTAAGCTTTCAAAAGGTTACGCCGTTCCACACTCATGGTTTCGGGCATGGTGAGGATGATTTTATACCCTCTGGCCGCTGCTATGGCGGCGAGGCCAATTCCGGTGTTGCCGCTTGTGGGTTCGATGATGGTTGCGCCAGGCTTTAGCAGGCCTTTGGCCTCGGCATCGTCAATCATGGCCTTGGCAATGCGGTCTTTGACGCTGCCGGCAGGGTTGAAATATTCCAATTTGGCTAGAAGCGTTGCTTCCAGTTCGTGATTCTTTTTGTAGTTGGCCAGTTCCAGAAGGGGCGTATGGCCAATTAATTCGTCAATGGAGCGGTATATCATGGTTGTCACTCTCCTTTATCAGTCAGCCAGCGCTTGTTCCAGGTCAGCAATAATATCATCAATGTGTTCCGTGCCGATGGACAGACGAATGGTATTAGGTTTGATACCGGAGCCCGCCAATTCTTCTTCGTTCATCTGAGAATGAGTGGTGCTGGCCGGGTGAATTACCAGGGATTTGACATCGGCCACATTGGCGAGAAGAGAGAAGATTTCGAGCTTATCAATGAATTCCTGGGCTTCCTTGGCGCCGCCTTTGATCTCAAAGGTGAAAATAGAAGCGCCGCCGTTGGGAAAATATTTTTTGTAAAGCTCATGATGGGGATGATCCGGTAACGAGGGATGGTTCACCTTTTCAACTTTGGGATGCTTCGAGAGGAAATCCACCACTTTCAAAGTATTTTCCACATGGCGTTCCACCCGGAGGGAGAGGGTTTCCAAGCCTTGTAAGAATAAGAATGCGTGGAGAGGCGCCAAGGTCGCGCCGGTATCGCGCAGAAGAATGGCGCGGATTTTCGTGACAAAAGCGGCGGGGCCCACGGCTTTTGTGAAGCTGATACCGTGGTAGCTGGGATTGGGTTTGGTCAGGGTGGGGAATTTGCCGCTGGCTTCCCAATCAAATTCGCCGCTGTCCACGATGACGCCACCAATGGCGGTACCGTGGCCGCCGATGAATTTGGTGGCGGAATGCACTACGATATCAGCGCCGTATTCAAAGGGGCGTACCAAATAAGGAGTGGCAAAGGTAGAATCGACCACCAAGGGAATTTTATGCTTGTGGGCGATATCAGCCACTGCCTGAATATCAATTAAGGTAGCGTTGGGATTACCGATGGTTTCAATAAACACGGCTTTGGTCTTGTCGTTGATGGCATTCTCAAAAGCGCCTTCTTCGTCAGCGTCCACAAAAGTGGTGGTAATGCCGTATTGGGGCAGAGTGTGTTCAAAGAAATTGTAAGTGCCTCCATAGATGGTTTTGGCCGAGACAATGTTATCGCCGGCTTCGGCCAAGTTCAGAATGGTGTAGGTGATGGCTGCCGCTCCCGAAGCCACTGCCAACGCCGCTACGCCGCCCTCCAAAGCGGCGATACGCTGTTCAAAAATATCCTGGGTGGGGTTGGTCAGTCTGCCGTAGATATTGCCGGCATCGGAAAGGCCAAAGCGGGCAGCCGCATGGGCGGAGTTTTTAAAGACATATGATGTTGTTTGGTAAATAGGAACAGCTCTCGCGTCCGTAGTGGGATCCGGAGATTCCTGACCAGCGTGTAACTGAATGGTTTCAAATTTATATTTATCGTAGTTATAACTCATTGTAAGTACCTCTTTCTTTTGATAATTTTAATGGCGATTGCCGAATGATTGATCTGCGTACGGTCACTTACAACAGCGCATTCGTCCCTTTTGGGAATTATTCTGTTTACATTGGATACATTTTCGATAAATCATAAAAAACTCCAAATTTCTTAATTCATATAGATTTAGTATGTTTTAAACTATATACCTATTTTTCCCTTTTGTCAATCCCTAAATAAAAATTTTTGGGATATTTTTACTGAAAAATAAAAGGAAACCTCTCAAAAGGTTCCCATAATTTATTATGATATATTACTATGCTCGGACTCTTTCAGCAAGTCCGCAAGGGTAAACTGGTCCACATAGTCATTGATCACCTTATAGAGTCCTTGCCAGAAGCCAAGCGTCATGCAGTCTTGCGCCCTTGTGCAATCCACCTCAGCGTCATTATCCAAGCAGGCCACCGGCGCCAGCTTCCCTTCAGTCACACGCAAAATAGAGCCGATGGTGTATTCCTCCGGTGTTTTTACCAACATATAACCACCTTGGGAGCCGCGGCTGCTTTTTAGGAGGCCTAATTTGCAGAGGTTGCCCACGATCTGTTCCAAATATTTTACGGAAATTCCTTGGCGGGTGGAAATATCTTTTAAAGAGATAAAACTGTCGTTGCTATTTTGCGCCAGATCCAACATTAAACGCAGGGCATATCTGCCTTTGGTGGATATTTTCATCGTCTCGTCTCCCATCATGCCGTTTGTCGATACTTTATGGATCGCCTTTATCCCTATTTTACAATAGGAAAATGGGGAAATCAATGATAATTTCCCCATTTTCAATGAAAGGTACGTTTGACAAGGCTCTTTCTTTGTGATACTCTAATCATATTATATTTATGGGATTTTAGCACAAAGGAGTGGAACGAATGCCCATCAAGATTCCTAACGCATTGCCCGCCACAAAGGTATTGCATAACGAAAATATTTTTGTCATGACGGAAACAAGGGCCCGTACCCAGGATATGCGTCCGCTGCGGATCGTTCTTCTGAATCTCATGCCGGAAAAAGTCACTACCGAAACGCAGCTGGCCCGCTTGGTGGGGAATACCCCTCTTCAAGTGGAAATGGAACTGATGCAGATGCAAAGCCGCCGTTCTTCCCATACGTCGGAAGAGCATATGCTGGCCTTTTATAAAACCTTTGACCAACTGTGCAAGGAAAAATTTGACGGTATGATCATCACCGGGGCTCCGGTGGAACTATTGGAGTTTGAGGAAGTGGAGTATTGGGAGGAGCTCTGTGCCATTATGGAATGGAGCAAAACCCATGTTTACAGCACGTTCCATATTTGTTGGGGCGCTCAGGCGGGGCTTTATTACCATTACGGCATCCCAAAGTATCCTTTAAAGGAAAAACTTTTCGGCGTATTCCCGCATCACGCTGAGGATAAAAAGTCGATGCTGTTCCGGGGGTTTGATGATGTTTACCCAGTACCTCATTCCCGTCACACCACCACACGGCGGGAGGATGTGGAAAAGATTCCCCAGCTTAGAATATTGTCTTCGTCAAAAGAAGCAGGAATCCATGCTGTTACTTCACCTCATGGTCGCCAATTTTTTGTGACGGGACATTCGGAATATGATGCCGATACATTGAAAAAGGAATACCTTCGGGATCTCAAGAACGGAGACGCCATTGCTATTCCCAAGCACTATTTCCCCGATGACGATCCGACCAAGGAGCCTGTAGTGACTTGGCGTTCCCACGCCAATCTTTTATATTCCAACTGGCTGAATTATTTCGTTTATCAGACTACGCCTTATGATCTCAATGAACTGGGACCTTTGCCTATGAATCAGGATTGATAAATTATATAAAATATATAAAAAAACCGCTGTATATACAGCGGTTTTTTTATCGTAGTGGCTCCGGCCGAAAGGTTGCCAATTTTTTTGCGTGTTCTTCTCGGTTTGCGCTGATATATTCCAAGTTCAAATAGTCCGGTTGAATGCGCTGAATCAAGCGGTTCGCTATTGGGGTAGTAAAAGGCATATGCTGGTCAATCTTGGCGACATGCTCCATGCACTGCCAAAGCCGCTCCCAGAAGTCTTCTTTTAATTTCGGTGGGTTTTTCCAGACAGTCTTGACATAATTCCCGGTGATGGATTGGTGGAGGTGCAGCCCCTTGATATAGCGGCATAATTCACCGTGCTGATCCAGGATTCGCTCCACATAGTCAATACCTTCCTCCTCATTGCGTAAATCCAGATTGGTATGCATCAAATGGCCGGTGTCCAGAATGATGCCCTTCTTTTCCGTATGAATTCCCTCCATTAACCGTTCTGTGAGTTTGGGGTCTGTCATGCGAAAGCCCGGCCACCAGAGATTTTCTACCAAAAAAGTAAAGCTATATTCTGCACCGTCAAGAAGCGCATTGATGATTTCGCAGGAAGCGTCAATAACTGCTTCGTCACGGTAATGAAATTGTCCGGTATATACCTCGCTGAGACGACAGTCCGATACATGGAATACCACGTATTTTGCTCCCAGTTCCTGGGCGCGATTTAGCTCGCCCTTGAGACGTCTTAAAATGCAGTCGACCTCTTCGCCTTCATAATACAGTCCTAAATTTTTTTCTGTGCCGAATTCCTCAAGCAAGGCTTTGGTATTGCCACTCCAAAGATCCAACCAATAGGGGAACATCCTGGTATGGATGCCCACAATATCTTCGGCGGGGATTTTCTCCGGCAACGGTTCCCGCCAAAGCAGTTGAAGCTCCAATCCCTCGATGCCGTAACTTTGGTAAAAGGAGCGCAGATCCTCTTTATCCCGGAAGCGGTTCATATCGTGGTCAAAAACCGTGAGATTCATGAGTGTTTTCATGGTGTCACCTATAAAAATTTTATGATCGTAATATGATAAAAAACCATACCCCGGTGCCGACAGAGCATCGGGATATGGTTGATTTTTATTGTACGGCGTTTTTGCCCACTTCAAAGGCTTTCATATTTAATTCCTCGGTGCCTTTGGGGATGCGGTGGAGGATGGCTTGCTTCAGCGGTTCCTCACTGACAATACCCAAAGCGGAAAGAATACCCAAAGCGGCGATATTGGCTGTCATTTCACGTCCCGTGGCTTCCTTGGCCAAACGGGTGATGGGAACAGCGATAATTTTTCCTGCTTTTTCATTAGGAACTTCCTTCACAAAAGTGGTGTCGATAATCAGGACGGAATCCTGCTTCATACCGCCGTTGTATTTTTCATAAGCCTTTTCACTCATGGAAAGGAGATAATCGGACTCCAGCACCTTGGGATAATGGATGGCTTCCTCGGCAATGATGACTTCAGCCTTGGAAGCGCCACCCCGGGCTTCCGGGCCATAGCTTTGACTCTGGATGGCGTTTTTCCCTTCCAGTAAAGCAGCTTCGGCTAAGATGATGCCGGCCAGAATCAACCCCTGGCCGCCGGTTCCTGTGAGGCGAATATTCTTTTTCATCGTTTAGCCTCCTTTTCCGCCATGGCGATGACTTTGTCGTAGCAAACAGTGTATTCTTCCGCAGGAGCGTCATGGAGTTTGCCGATGAGGATCTTATGTTCCAATTCCTCGGGACTCATTTTTGCCGCAGCTTTCACATTGACGCATTGATCCTTGACCCATTCCATCAGCTGGTAGTTTCCGCGGATTTTGTTGCGGCGGCCAAAGCCGATGGGGCAGGTGGATACGGCCTCCACCAAAGAAAATCCTTTATTTTCCATAGATTCCAAAATCAAATCCGTCAGCTGTTTGGCATGATATACGGTGCCGCGTGCCACATAGGTAGCGCCGGCGGCTTTGGCCAATTCACAAAGGTCAAAATTCCGTTCCACCATGCCGTAAGGAGCTGTGGTAGCCTTCATGCCCGTGGGGGTCAGGGGAGAATATTGGCCCCCGGTCATGCCGTAGATATTGTTGTTGACCACAATGGCATTTAATCCGATGTTGCGGCGGGAAGCATGAATCAAATGGTTGCCGCCAATGGCAGTGGCGTCGCCGTCGCCCATGACTACGAAAACTTGAAATTCTGGATGGGCCAATTTCACCCCGGTGGCGAAAGCCAAAGCCCGACCGTGAGTGGTGTGAAGGGTATTGAAATCCATATAGGTTGGCATTCTTGAGGAGCAGCCAATCCCCGAAACGATGATGGTTTTGTCCTTATCAACACCGGCAGCTTCCAAAGCCCGTTCAAAGGCGCTCAATACAATGCCGTTGCCGCAGCCGGGACACCAGATATGGGGCAACTTATTGTTTCTTAGATATTCTTTATGACTCATTTTGCCACCCCCTGCCATGCTTCCACGATTTCCGCCGGTGTCATGATTTCACCGTCGATGACGAACAAACCTTCCACTTTGGCCTGACCGCCTGCGACTCGCTCCACTTCCTGAGCCATCTGGCCGGCGTTCATTTCCGTCACCAAAATGGTGCTTACTTTGGGCAACAACGCTTTCAAAGCTTTTTCCGGGAAGGGCCATACGGAAATGGGACGGAACATTCCGACTTTTTCTCCTTGGGCGCGGAGTTCTTCTACGGCTTCTCTCGCCGCGCGGGCAGCGCCGCCGTAAGCTAAAATCAAGGTTTCAGCGTCGTCGGTGTAAACTTCTTCCCATTCCACGATGTCGTCGGCGTTTTGTTCCACTTTGTTAACGAGACGCCAGTTAACTTCCTCCACTTCCGCCGGAACCATAGTGGAGAATCCGGTTTTGTTATGGGTCAGCCCTGTGACATGGTAGCGGTAACCGGTGCCAAAAGGAGCCAAAATGGGGGCTCCGTTTTCATCGGGGGTATATGGAACATAATCTTCCGGCGCGCAGTCGGGTTTTTTGCGGTCATAGACTTCCGCCTTTCTGGCTTCATCCAAATCAATGGCTTCCCGCATGTGGCCAACGATCTCATCGGTGAGCAAGATGACGGGAGTCATGTATTTTTCCGCCAGGTTGACGGCACGGGCCGCCAAACGGAAGCATTCCGGTACACTGGAAGGGGTCAAAACAATGGCGCCGCGGTCGCCGTGGCTGCCGTATTTTGTTTGGTAAATTTCACCCTGGGCAGGGCTGGTGGGCAAACCCGTGGACGGGCCGCCGCGTTGAACGTTTACAATCACGCAGGGAACTTCCGCCATAGCGGCGTAGCCGATGTTTTCCTGTTTCAGGGAAAAACCAGGGCCGGAAGTAGCTGTGAGGGCCTTTTCCCCGGTAAGGCTAGCGCCAATGACCGCAGCCATGCTGGCCAATTCGTCTTCCATTTGAATGAATTTACCGCCGTATTTCGGCAGTTCCTCCGCCATGATCTCTGCGATTTCCGTCGAAGGGGTAATGGGGTAGCCGGCGTAAAAACGTACGCCTGCGTGAATGGCCCCCAAAGCGCAGGCCTCATTCCCCTGTAAAAGTTTTACATTATTTGCCATTTGCTTCACCTTCTTCCAACGGGATAAATTCGATGGCGAAATCGGGACAATGCAACAGACATTGTTTGCAATAGATGCAGTTTTCGTCCCGTTCCATGATGGGTTTCCCTAACGGGTCTCTGTCATAGACTTGTTTCGGGCAAATGTCAATGCATATGCCGCAGCCCTTGCAGAGATTCAGTTCGATTTCTTTGCGAAAAGCAGCCATATTTCTCCTCCTGTATCTCTTTTGGACGGCTTAAATGCAAAGACCCAAAAGGGCATATCGAAGCACAGAACCGTGCGGTCGCAGTCCTTTTGGGTCTGATGGGCATTTTAAGTCACCGAATATTCTTTGTTAGTGATTGCCGCAACCGCAATTGCATTTCCCTTCGTCGGGATTGTAGCGTGTAGCGGCCATGCTGAGGTCGCAGAGGATGGAATCAAGGTCGATGCCATGGGCGTTGACGCCTTGTTCCAGGGTTTCAAAATGGGCAATGGCACAGCCCAAGCAGCCCATGCCGTGTTTTTTGAAAACTTCCACAGTGTTGGGCCATTTTTCTACGATCTCGCCGATGCTCATGTCTTTGTTGATCAACGAAATTACCTCCTTATCTGCCGCTCCCAGGGATGTCCAAGGAAGCAAAACAGTTTATTTATTTTTATTATTCCCTTAGTATAAAGGCGTATCCCGATTTTGTAAAGGGAATATCTTATCTTTTTTTCGAGAAATGCGTGAATCGTTTGACATTTTGCCGGAACATTTTTTCGTAATACCATACGCAGATGGAATAAATATAGTCGTAAGCCACAAAAATAACCTCAGCACAAATCACGATGGCCCAGATAGGGATGGGGAAGGTGATATCGGGAATGAAGATTTTGTAGATCAAAAGACCATAAATAAACAGGGTCGCATTAAAGTACAATTCCTTGATGATCCATTCCACCACCCGGTTGGGAAATTTTTCCGCAATGGCTTTCGTGAGACCGTAAAGCCCCAAAACTGTAACATAGGGTAAAGCCACTGTTTTGTCCGGTAAAAGCACCATAGCTAAAACGGCGGTGGCGATGTAGAACATGATTCCCGTACGACGGTTCGTTTCCAACAGCAGTACCGCCATGGGTAAAGAGGAAAGCCCATAAAACACCAGCTTCATATTGGGAATGATCATAGCAGCGAACAGCAAAATCACCGTAACTGCCGTCATAATGCCGGCGAGAGCCAATTCTTTATTATTATTCATAAGTTCGACCTCAGCAGCAGGTTATCAAGTCGCCGCCCATGCTTTCACAGCAACAGTCGCTGCAAACAAGACAGGAGGCCATTTCACAGCAGCTGCAATCCCGTCCGAAGCCCTGGCGGTTCGATTGGGCTTTATAAATATGGCCTGCCTGATTGTCGAGGCGGTTCCAAAGGGCCACATACTCCTGGTTGGAGCTGTCCATCTGCATGGCAATGCGGGCGTATTCCCGGGCCCGCTGAGTCCAACCCTTTTCCGCAAAGGCCCAGGCCTGGAAAAAATAGGAATCCGGATCGTTGTCATCCAACTGTTCCGCAAGGGACAACGCTTCGTCCACCAAATTGCGCTGCATACATTTACGGATTTCTGCTTTGATGTCGGCATTTTGATTGTAATAATTACTCAATGATATTGCTCCTTCGTACATTGATCATTCTCCTTGTGGTAAATTCGAGGGGAAATCAGAATTTCCTTCTATTGGAACCAAGGCGTCCTCTTCGCTGCCGTGGCGGCAGGCGGTGCGGATTTGAAAGGGGTCGGCAAAGGGGGCTTCGTTTCCCTTTTCTCTGCGGCAGAGCAACAGTTCTGTGACGCTGCGGATTCCCAGATAAAAAATATTTTCAATCAGTTCCTTGTTCTGTTTTAAGGTAAGGGATTCCAAACGGCGGTGAATTTCATCCAAAGACACAAAAAGGTTGGCGCGGATGTCCGCCTTTGCTTTTTTATAAAATTCCCGCCAGGATGCTTCACCATAGGGCATGGTGGCGGTAAAGGCGTTAAAACCCTGTTTTTCCATATCTTTGGGCAAATCGTCCAGAGCGTCGATGAAATAAAGCCACCGTCCGGCGTGATAACCGATTTTGTAAAAAGTATCCCGTTGGCCTTCTTCCGCTTCCTCAGCCAGTACCATGGCGATGAGCTCCGCAAAAGGATGGGTTAATTCGTCTAAGCCCATGTTCGGTGTTTTTTCGTTTTGGTAAAAGATCTTGAGTTTCTCCTCTATGATGGCAGCGGTATCCGGCCACTGGCTGATTGTTTTCCGAAAGGGCTTGCGATAAAGCGCCATGGCGACTTTCGCCAGCTTCATTTTTTCGTCCTGCCAGGCATCCTCCATTTTATAATAGCCCATCAGTACCGAAAGGAAGGCGGCTTTTTCCAAACCGCGGGTTTTGAGAATCACGGGCTTTTTCTTCCAGGGAGAAACGGGACAGGTGCTTTGGCCCCAAGGGAGCCGTTCCCCGCTGATGGCGTCCATGAAAATGGCCATAAAGGTCATGTCATAACTCAGCAACATCCGTGATTTTTGTCCGTAATTCTGCTTTAACGTGTGGCAGAGACCGCAATAATACGCCTTGAACAGGCGAAGATCTTTCATTTTAAGTTCATCGCCGTAAAAGCGAATGTATCCGTACATAAATTCCTTTCTCATGGTTTTGATGGAAGGGGCAGGAAAATCCAGGATATTTGACGAAAAATAATAAAATGAGGTGAATTATGAAGAAAACCATCAAAACCCTATGTGATTTTTTAGAAATAAACCGTGAAGCCAATGGCTCCAAAAAGGAAAAGTTTTTTCAGGAAACAGCGTCTCAAACACCGAAAATGGTATTGTTGACCTGTCCGTATCCCTTGCGCTTCCTCGAAGCGGATATGGGAATGATTTATACTGTTTGTACCTACGGCGGCACGGTCTCGGGCAATGAGGCTTCCTTGGATTATGCCCTGCGTACCATGGCCGTTCCTGTACTGGTGATTTTCGGCCACGAGGATTGCTCCGCTGTGAAAGGTGCTTTGCGGGGCAGCGGGGATACCAGAGTATTCCATGATCTGTTTCAGACCATGGCCCCCGCCTTTGACCAAGGACGTGCCCGCAAGTTTCGGGATAATGTCTTAAAGCATATTGATTACCAGGTCTCCTTGGCCTTGGACCGTTACAACGACTTGGTGAAAGCCGAAAAACTGGTGGTGGCCGGACTTTACAGTGATAATCTCGGTAATTTATCTTTGACTAATTATAATGGCTTGCGCGGGATCGAAAGCCTATGTCACGCATTGCCCGATGTGGACAAGAATTTCTTTTTGGAATAACGGTTCAACAGCCAAGATATGACGATGGCGCAGCAAATCCCCAATATCATACCGGCCAAAACGTCGGTGGGGTAGTGAACGCCAAAATACATCCGGGAAAACGCTACCAAGGCTGCAACGGTCAAAGCGGCAGCGCCGGCTTTCTTATTCTGTAAAAAGATGGCTGTGGCTACAGCAAAAGAAGTGGATGAATGGCCTGATGGGAAGGACGACCCCATGGGAATGGGAATTTGCAGGGCAATGTCAATTGCCGTAAAAGGACGGGGACGGTTGAAGATATTCTTTAGAATCAAATTGCCTAAAACCGCGTCTATGATGAGAGTAACGGCGCAAATGATTCCTAACTTCCTGGTTTTGGGATAAAGCGTTAGACAAACGATAATGACCACCCAAAGGATGCCGCCGTTCCCCATGGAGGTAAAGGCTTTCATAATGGAGGTCAAGAAAGCGTTGACCATATGCTCTTGGATCCATAACAAAAATGATTGCTCCCAGACCATGATTTTACTCCTTTTCTATGATTCTATTTTACAGGATATGGGAAAAAAGTGCAAATTAAAATCAAATTAAAAACAGTTTCGGAAACATCACCATGGCGGCAGGGAAAAATCCCTCTATAAAAACTTCTGTTGTCGTGGTTTACGATAGGATTTTTGTTTCCTTGAGGGATTGCCCCAGAATTTCCATGGTTTCTCCATGTTTCGTTTGTTGTATTTTACGGACAACCCTCATACAATATACTATGCAAGAATGATGATAAATACGTTGTAGGAGTGAATTTATCATGTGGCAGCGTCGTGAAAAAAACGGTATCGCGTATTATACTTTGCCCCATTGGGCGGAACTGGGGGCCGAGGTTTATTTGTCCACCCGCCTGGGAGATATTTCCAAATTCCCCTTTGACGGTTTGAATATGGCCCTCCATGTTGGGGACAACGACGAAGATGTGCTGGCGGCCCGCCGCTGTTTTATGGACGCCTTGTCTGTTCCCCATGAGGATTTTGTTTCGATCCAACAAACTCACGGCAAGCGTCTTTGCCGCGTCACCGCCTATGACCGCGGCCGAGGAGCCATCGCCTACGATGACGCCATTGATGATACTGATGGGATTTATACCAATGAGTCTGACCTATTTATGGCGACGTTTTACGCTGACTGTTTGCCTCTGGCAGTGTTTGACCCAGTTCACCACGGGTTAGGTCTGGCCCATGCAGGATGGAAGGGAACCTTTCAAAACATCGGTGGCCTTCTCATTGAGGAGATGGGACAAGCCTTTGGCTCCCGTCCCGAGGAGATGCTTTTTGCTATGGGAGCGGGCATCATGTCCTGCTGCTATGAGGTGGACGAGTCCTTCTATCGGCGGTTTGTAGAACAATATCCCCAAGCCTATCAATGGTTCACCCTGGGACAAGCACCTGAAAAATATATGTTCGATAATATCAAGGCCAACCGTGATCTGGCGTTATCTGCCGGGATCCTAGAGGAACACATCGACTCCCTGGATCGCTGTACCTGTTGCCATCAGGATGAGTTCTACTCTTATCGGGGGAGCGGGGGAAAATGTGGCAGACATAGTCTGGCTGCGAGAATCCGTTAAACGGCAGTTCGTTTGGGAACTCCATGTTATTTTATATGAATATTTAGGAAAGGAGGATCTGAAATGAGATATCGTTCCGCAAAAAAACGTGTATTTTCGTTGCTTTGTTCCGGCGCATTGTGTGCCGTTATTGCTGCGGCAGCGGTATCCGTGGTCTTCCACGGTGTTTGGGGGAAAAGTCCCGCCCTTGCCGTTGCGGAGGATGCGACTGTAGAAACCTCCCTTGCGATTGATGCCATATTTTTTTATGAAGAAACTGTGGTTTATGCCAAAGACAATGGCTTGCTGGAGCCTGCCTATGAAGATGGCGATTTGGTTTCTGCCAACGCTTATTGCGTGTCGGATACCGGGGGGAAGGGGACAAGTTATCAGGCGCCTTTGGGTGGGATTCTCCGTTATGAAATCGACGGTTGTGAGGATTTGCCCTTCCCCGATGACTTGCGCAAAATCCAGGGGGAATCTCTCTGGCAGCGGGCACAGCAGGGCGAAGCCGCTGAGTCGCCTTTAAAGCAGGGCTTGGCGATGTGTCACAATGGTGATATACTATTTAAAATTGCCAATAACAAGAAAGCGGTGCAGTGCCTTGTCCGTTTGGAGGATCAAACTGCTGATCTTACTGTGGGAAATTCCTATGAATTATCCCTAGCGGGAACTACAGCCAGTGGTAAATTACTGGGACTAAGCCTTGGCGAAGAGGCTCTTTACTGCGTTTTTTCTTTGGACCCCAGGGATCAATGGTTTCAAAACCGTTTTGCTCAGGGCACTCTTACGGTTTCCTCCTCTCATGGCGTCACCGTGGACAATCGTGCCATA
>CAZWWH010000038.1:0-14737 GCA_964637365.1 uncultured Peptococcaceae bacterium | reverse complement strand
GATAAAACTGAATAGCAAGCATAGGGAACGGATAGCCGTTCCCGTAAAATGCCCGACTGCCGCCGGAGCATTTTGCTTGTTGGGAAGTATCCCAAACCCTCTTGATTTTCCTTTCACTTCCTACTACACCGCACAGGGCGGTTTTGCCAAACGTTTTTTCTTATTTCCTACTACGGGGAAAGAGCCGAAAATGCCAAAAATACAAAGAAGAAAATTCTACTCAGTTTTACTATACTAAAAGAAATTTTCTAAGCGGGTATTGACTTTTGAATTACTAATGAGTATCATATAAATGAACAATTCATTCACAGAAAGGAGGTCAACGAAGTGAATGACCGTATTAAGTCCATAGCCGACGCAGCAACATATCTGTTTTTACAACAAGGCTATTCCAAAACACAAATAAGTCATATTGCAAAAGCTGTCGGCGTTTCTGTCGGTACAATATATCTTGACTTTACCGGGAAGAAAGAGATTATGCACTTTGTTTTGAAATGCACGATTGACCCGGATTTTATCAATAGAAAATTTGACAAACCTATCACAGATGATTTGTTTGTGGGATTAGAAAACGATATTGTGGAAATGTTTGAAAAGACTGGTAATGATTTTGCAAAGCACCTTACCAATCATGCAGAGGACTACAATCTTGAAGCACTTGTATCAGACGCATTTGATATGCTGTCACAATACGCGGTAGGTTGTCTGTTTATTGAAAAAAATCAATTTGACTTTAAGTTTTTAGCAGAGCATTATAAACGATACCGAAAAAAATTTCTTGAAACCATGACACAGTATATGGCGACGTTTATTGAACGCGGTACAGTACGTTCCCTTGAACATCTTGAACTATCTACGACCTTGATTATTGAGATTTTATCATGGTGGGCTATGGATGTACGCTATACTACCTTTGAAACACAGGATATTCCTTTGAATATTTCAAAGGAGCTTTGTATGGATAATATTATTTCTGCGTATCAACGCAAAAATTAGCGGGCCCCAAAAGCCCTTTAATTTTTGCCTATTTATTGAATGAATAATTCATTTAGTAAACATTAAAAATGAGGTAATCCTATGAAAATTAAAAATCAATTTATATACAGTTTTATAACCATTCTTTTTTTATTTTCCCTTACAGGCTGTTCCAATTCACAAAGCCCGGAATTGGCAAACGAGCTTCATTTTTCTTTGGACGGAATATCAGATGTGACTATCTCTTATGATGAAGAACTCATAACTTTTTACGAAGCAGACAGCAACGAATTAGTGATTAAAGAATACATGACAGAGAACAAAACAAGCTGTCATGCTGACATAAACGAGGACGGGGACAGTATTCATATCAGCGAGGGCGGCAAGCCGTTGTTCAAAAGCGGATTTTCACGTTATATCGAAGTATATCTTCCTGTTTCCTATGCCGAAGCTCTCACGATTGCTACGACGGACGGAAATATCGACCTTTCTGACATAAGTCTGCAGCTATCCATGCTCCGCATTGATAGTACAGCCGGAACCGTGAAACTATGCGAAGCCGCAGCTTCTAATATTCACTTATCTACGACAAGCGGGACATTAGAATTGGGCAGCATTACAGCAGATACTATCAGATTAGATACCACAAGCGGTAACATTACCTGCGACGAGTTGGCTGGCAACGTGACTTATACTTCAACGAGTGGTAATGCCGATATAAAATCAGCGATTGGCTCTGGCAACTATAAAGCAAATAATTCCGGTGAATTAAAAGTTATTTATACCGAAGTTACCGGAGATTTGTCCATTTTCAACAAGAATGATGATATAAACCTTACACTTCCCGCAGACTTGGAATTTGAGTTTGAAGCCACAACAAAAAATGGCTCTGTATCTACCACATTTCAAGAATGTATCTTTGTTGACGGACGAACAACACGCGGTACTGTCGGCAATAATCCAACGGTCACTATAAAAGCCGAAACAAATAATGGAAATATAGAGGTATCGCAATGAAAAGAAACTTTTTTTCAATACTGACATTTGTAATCATACTTTTAGCCTGTACCGCGCTATTTTTTTGCGGTAACTATGTTGTCTTTATCCTTGCCTATGTTTTTTCATTTGTTTTTCTGCTTTGTTATGCTGTCTTTTCAGCGTCAACAATACTTGAAAAAATTGCACAGGTTATTGTTTATGCCCTTATCATGGTATCGCAAATTCTTTTTGACGTTTTCGTTGTTCGCACAATGTTAAAGGAAAGTGATACGGTTTGTAGCTTGGGAAAACTACTGGGAATACTGTTGATCTTCATTCCTTTTTTTATGAAACAGATTCTTTTCTTCAAGCAGCATAGCGGCTCTCCCTTTACTGTTTTGGGCGAATGTTCCGCTTTATCGTACTCTCAATTTCTCCACGATAAAGAAGAAATCCTTTATAGAATGGATAAACTGACTACCGCAGGACGGAAACTGTCAAAAAGCAATATACAGGAAATCATACATGATTTGCCCCGGCATAGCTCATTTGCCTACATCAACAACGGAACGCTCACAGAAAACTATTTTAAGGAAGCTACTGACGCTTTGCATGACGGATATATATATCTTGTCATTACAAAATCAAAAAGTGCTTCCAGTGAGGTTATAGGGCTTTTTACAAATAAGCAATATAACCATGTTTCTCTGTCATTTGACAGGGAACTACATACCATTATCAGCTACAACGGCGGGGAAAAAATAGCCCCGCCCGGTCTTAATCCCGAAGTCATAGAGCAACTAACAAAAAGAGAGGGTGCGTCTATCATAGTCTATCGGCTTTTAGCAACATACGAACAGAAACAAGCCATGCTTGATAAAATCCGCGAAATCAATAATGAGGGAAGTGCGTACAATCTTTTGGGATTAGTGCTGAAAGTCACGCCGCAGCCTAACATCATGTTCTGTTCACAGTTTGTCTATACCATATTGGAGCTTGCCGGACTAAATTATTTTGAAAAAGACGCAGCCCATGTGACGCCTACGGATTTTATCGAGCTTGATTATTATAGAAATCTTGACTTTGTATGCAGGATCGACTTGAACAAGCCGGACTTATCAAACGGGGAAATAAGGCATGAAAAAAACATGTAAACGGATAATCCTATATTGCATTTTGTTTGTCGGGCTTGTGATAGGTATAACTGCAATTCTGTTTCCACATTTTCAAAAGTTATCCGACCCATTTTATCAATCCAAAATCCGCGAATGGGTTAATAACATGGGGATTATGGGAGTAATAGCTATTTTGGGTCTGCAAATATTGCAGATTATTATTGCTTTTATTCCCGGCGAGCCAGTGGAAATACTGTCCGGCGCACTGTATGGAACTACCGGAGGTCTGACCCTCTGCTTGATTGGGTGCGTGATTGCTTCCTCAATCATTTTTTCTCTTTCAAAATGCTTTGGGAAAAAACTGTTATATGCCTTATTCAGCAAAGAAAACGTACAATCTTGGAAATGGCTGCAAGACAGTAAAAAATGCACTATGGTAACATTTATACTGTTTTTCATTCCGGGAACACCTAAAGATATGCTTACCTATGTAGTTGGTATAACGGATATGAGTATCAGCAAGTTTCTTGTCATATCCTCCCTTGCGCGTGTTCCGTCGGTCTTATCTTCGTCTATGGTAGGGGCTACTATGTGTCGGGGCGATTGGGAAATTTCCGTTGTTGCGTTTTTCGTAACAGGAATTATAGGAATAGCCGGGATAGGTTTTAACGAGAAGATTATTGATTTCTGCCGCAGCCATTCAAGCCGCGAAAACTGCGTCGGAACCGCTTGTGAGTGCTTGGATTTTGTTGAAGCGGCACACAGACATAAAATATATCCGCTAATGTACTGCTATATTGAGATTACAGGACATCTTGATATTAACCGCTTAAAAGCAGCCGTACAACAAGCAAGTCATTATGTGCCGGAAATACTATATGCCTATAATTTTAGACAGGGGAAATTTACAGATATCGGATTGACAGCAGATGATACCGTCCTTTTAGGAAAATCACTTTTTTTGTGGGATTTAAGCACGAAACCGCAGCTTCAAATCAATATAAACAGACAGGAAAAGCAAGATATTGTCATTGTCGGCATGAGCCATATTCTGACTGACGGCGAGGGCTTTTTACAATTCCTATATTTATTATCGTTCCTATACAACGAGCCACGTGCTGATTTTCCATATAGTAATCACAGGGAGATTTCCCCATTTTTAGAGAATATACATGTTCAAAAGCAGACCGAACAGGTAAAGCGGGGAAAGAGAAAAAGTGTTCCCCCCTTAAGGGCTTTCAATAAAGGCAAAAATTATTTTTGCTTAGTTAGCAGAATTTCAAAAGATGATTTTGTGCTACTTCGTGCGAAAGCAAAATTGAGCCATGTAACACTTAATGATGTTTTTATGACAGCCTATGCCTGCATTATTGCACGAATGAAAAATACTGATACAGTTATTCTCCCATGTCCGGCAGATTTGCGACGTTTTAGCCATATAACAGATAAACTGACGATTGCAAATCTGACAGGGATATACAGAAGAATAACCATAGAGATTAAGCCGCAGCATACCTTTGTTGAAACGCTGTTACAGATACATACAGAAATGGAATTGCAAAAATCTCGGTATCGTTGCTATGCAGGAATAAATTTGTTAAACAGCGCGTTCCACAAGATACCGCGCACATTATTAGGGCAAATCATAAAAGCAAACTACCGAATACTGCCCGTTTCTTACACAAATATTGGACGGATAAATCATCAAAAGTTTAGCTTTGATGATTGTACGATAGAAAACTGTTATATAACGGGGACTTATCGACTACCGCCTGACTTTCAGCTATCAATAAGTACGTTTCAAGACGTATGCACATTGAACTGTACTCTGATAGGACAGCCGGGGGACGACCAAACAGGACAACACATATTAGAGCAAGTAAAAAAAACTTTTGGATTAGGTGCAAACGAACTAAATAAAAATCATGGCTACCGACAATGACGGAGCCAGTCGTCGGTGGCTTTGATAAATCAAAGCCGCCGTTTTCTTTCAAATAATGAGATAACGGAGGGTGTGTTAAAGTTACTTTTTTCCTTAACTACTCTCCATCTAATAATAATCACTTATCAAAAAAGCCTATATCCTGCAAAGGTATATTCCAGCTATGAATATAAACACACATATCATTTAGTCTGCTCTGATAACTCGTATTACTCAAACGCCCATGCAGCTTTATGCTGCATGGGCGTTTGTGTAATGGCCTCCTACTGGGAAGAAAGGGGGTGAGTTATGATGATGCAGTTGCAAGTGAATGATTAGCAGACGCTCTTTTCAGACTGCCAGAACAACGGCGCGTTGTCCTGCTGATGTAGTTCTTCCTCGGCTACACCGATACAAAAATCGGGAATGAGTACGGACGGAATAGAAGTACGGCGAATTACTGGAAACATGCGGCATTGAAACAGTTGAGAAAGGAACATGAGGAATAAGAAGCTGATACCTTTTGAAGTCATTAAAAAGCTGTCGCAGAAGAGCCGGAAGCGATAGACGCGATACTGCCACATTATGCCAGACATATCAAATATCTGTCTACCGACCAAAGGCACGTCAACGACGATATTCAAGACCGTCTGAAAGCACAGCTTATCAAAGCTATCCTGCAATTCCGTTTTGACAGATAGCGAATAGCAAAGCCAGAAAAAGTCGTCAAGGATAAAATGCACGCTTCGCGTCCTTGACAGCTTTCCAGACGCAGTAAGGGCGTGGGTAATAATTTTATATTTCTACCCTCGAAAGTGGTGTTCTACTGCGTAATAGAAAAGAAAAAGACGGGCAAAAAGCAATCGCTTCTTACTCATCTTTCTCTGTACCCTGTATGGCAGCTACCCTAATTCAGTTTGTTAGTTGATACTGTTTTATGGGTAGCTACCTGAATGGCTTCCTTTTTCTTATACCTTTTTCTTATATTTCATGCCGACCTATTGAGAATCAATCTCTCAATAGGTTATTTATTTTATTAGAAAACTCATACCTTTGCAATGGCCAAGAAGGATGGACGCATTCCGCGGGATTCACATGAACCATACAATGCTTTACCTTGGGGAACGCATCCTCCACAGCATCATGCACTCGTTCTGCAATGGCATGAGCCTCCACCAAGGTCAA
The DNA here is from genome assembly GCA_964637365.1 of uncultured Peptococcaceae bacterium. GTDB lineage: Bacteria > Bacillota > Dehalobacteriia > UBA7702 > UBA7702 > Cryptoclostridium. The sequence continues at coordinate 8,563 of CAZWWH010000038.1, read as the reverse complement.
CTGCCCATCACAGCCGATTTCAATATCAACATAAACTTTATTGCCAAAAACCCGGGTGCGAATCTCATCTAAACATATTACCCCATCTTGATCCCTTACCACCTTGGATATAGCAGCGGTAGTTTCTGGGTCACAAGCCTCATCCACCATTTTTTTAACAGAGTCCACGAAAATATCAAAAGCAGCCTTTAAGATAAAGAGACAAATGACCACAGAAGCGATAGGGTCTAAAATTGGAAAACCTAACCGGGCACCCAGGATACCCACAAAGCTCCCGATGGAGGAAAGAGCGTCGGAACGGTGATGCCAAGCATCGGCCATCAAAGCTCCGGAATCAATCTTTTTAGCGCCATGACGTGTATACCAAAACATTCCTTCCTTCACTATAATAGAAATTACCGCCGCCCATAGAGCCAAAGCACCGGGGATTGATAAACCGCCTTCGGATACGCCAGAAATAATTTTTTGAATGCCGGAAATACCAATTTCCAGGCCCACAAAGGCTAAAATGGAGGCGAGAATCACAGCTGCCACACATTCCATACGCTCATGGCCATATTGATGATCCTTATCGCTTTCCTTCTGAGATGCAGTGTAGCCGAAAATCACAACAAATGTACTGAATACATCGGATGCAGAGTGAACACCATCAGAAATCATGGCACCGGAACCTGATACCAAACCAGCGATAATTTTCAAAACGGAAAGCATAAGATTTACCATAATACTTACCCATGAAATTTTTATCACCAATTTCTTTTTGTCTTTGTCGTTCATGTAGTTTTCGTTCATATAATCTCCTTTCACCCGAAATAAAAAAGCATCTCGGGAAATCCTGTCCCGCAGATGCTTCTGCTGCCATTCGGCCCGGCTACATGAAAAAATCACTGCCTGATCAGTAAAAATTTATGTGTCTGTCGAACAACTTAATTATACAAAATTATTAATCAACCGTCAATAGACGTGATTTTTACAATTTTTTTAAATTTTGGATTGTTTTTAGCGATTTCTCCAAACCTTGGGATAATGATTTTTCAAGGAACCGCTGCCATCGGATTTTACCCACCCTAAAGGGACTTCATCAGCGCAAATCAGATGATACCCTTTCGGAGCATTGCCCATTAACGTCAATCCCTTTAAATAATCACGGATCTCCTTTTCATTAGCAGGGAAGGAAAGCTTCGCTTGAACTTCCTCTCCAAACAGCGATAAAGCCAAGGGGTGTGATGGTAAAAAACGGTCCTTCTTTGTTTCTCCTAAATATAGGCCATTCGAAACAACCCGAAGCCCTTTCAGGTTGGGAGCATTGGACGGATGGATATATAGATTATTTTTGCGGTAGTAAAAAATACCTTTTGGTATTGGGATACCGCATTCCCCGCAGAAGGACGCAAACGAACTATGATTACAAGAAGAATCCGTTTCTCTAGTATAACTACGGCTAAATTCTCCCTTTTTTTTCAAATGAGCAATAAAATGCCCCTCCCCTTTCAAACGATGGGGCCACAACCTTGCCGCTTCAACCATGCCATCGGCGCCACAAGCAAAGCCATAAACTTTAGGAATCATTACCAAAGAGAAGTCACTGTGGGACGTTAAAAAATGATTGACAATATCCTCATTTTCATTGCGAGAAAAGGTACAGGTAGAATAAACGATTTCCCCGCCAGGAGCGGTCAATTCCGCCGCTGCTGATAATATCTCTTTTTGCCATTGAGGGAAATCACGGTCGGTTCTGGTAACATATTCTTTTAACAAACGGGAATCCTTCCGAAACATTCCTTGACCGGAGCATGGGGCATCTACCAGTAGTTTATCAAAAACAGGCCCAAAGTGTTCCGCCAAACGCTGAGGAGACTCGTTCAAAACCATGCTGTTTTTAATGCCAAAAAGCTCTAGATTTCTCAAAAGCGCCTGGCAGCGGCTGTTGCTAATATCATTGGCTACCAAAAGCCCCTGCCCTTTCAAAAGTTCGCCAAGGCGTGTGCTTTTGCCGCCGGGAGCCGCACATAAATCCAAAACCCAATCGCCTGGCTTGGGATGCAGAATTTCTGCCGGCGCCATGGCGCTGGGCTCCTGAATATAAAAAACACCGCCATGGTAAAAAGGATGGAACGCAGGCTTTTCCTTTTGACAATAATAACCCAAGCCGCTCCAGGGAACCTGTTCCTCACACCCCATGGCTAAAATTATTTCATCTGTTATCTTCCCCTGATGAAAACGAAGGCCGCTATGGGGAGATTCCCCCATAGCCGCCTCAAAATCCTGGTATTCATCGGAAAGTAAATATTTTAACTCATTTTTTAATTCAATGGGCAATTCCAACATTATACTCCCAAAATCTCAGCCACTGCGGACTGCATATTTTCTTTTTTTACCACTTTTTTATGAAGCACTTCTTTTTTATCCAAATCCAGTAAACCACGATGGATGGCAACACCGGTTTGCCGTTCCAAAGCTGCGGAAATTGCAAATTCATCCATATTGTCGGAGCTCCCGGCCTGATTAATGGCTTCGTAAACCGCCTTATTAAATTTATAAGGATTGGCAGTAGAGTCCACTACTGTGACAATTTTATCATGTTTGTCGGCTCTGAACTGCTCTAAGGCGTTAACAGCAACTGCCGTATGAGTGTCAATTAAATATTGATTTTCTTGATAAATTTTACCGATGGTGGCTAACGTATCATCCTCGTCGGTGAAATAGCCGCACATTACATCGCTCATACGCTTTACGGTGTCATCATCAAGACAATATACGCCGTCCTTGACCAAAGCCCCAAAGAGGCTGCGGATATCCTCGCTATTACGACCGTTCACTTCAAACACGAAACGCTCAAAATTGCTGGAAATCAAAATATCCATAGAGGGGCTCACAGTACGGAAGAATTCACGATTGCGGTTATATTCCCCAGTATTCAAAACATCAGTAAGCACATTATTTTTATTGGAAGCACAAATCAAACGGCCAACAGGAAGGCCCATAACTTTTCCATAGTATGCAGCCAAGATATTGCCAAAATTTCCCGTAGGCACCACAACATCCATAACTTCTCCAGCTTTCATTGCGCCGTTTTTTACCAGAGCGCTGTAGGCCTTAAAATAGTAAACGATCTGCGGAAGCAAGCGGCCCCAGTTAATGGAATTGGCGGAAGAAAGGCGGTATCCCTTGACCTCCAAAGTTTTGGCGAACTCCCCATCATTAAAAATAGCTTTGACGCCGTTTTGACAATCGTCAAAATTTCCTTCCACCGCAATGACAGAGGTATTTTTTCCCGTCGTCGTCACCATTTGGAGACGCTGAACTTCACTAACGCCTCCGTTGGGATAGAAGACGATGATTTTCGTTTTTGCGACATCGGAGAACCCTTCCAAGGCAGCTTTCCCCGTATCACCAGAGGTTGCCACCAGAATGACGACTTCCTTATCAGGTTCCTGCTTCTCCATAGAGGTTGTAAGCAAATGGGGCAAAGCCTGTAGCGCCATATCCTTAAAGGCTGCGGTGGGACCATGCCACAATTCTAGAATATGGCTCTTTTCATCAAGACTGTGAAGCGGAGCAATTTCCACATCATCAAAGTTATCACCATAAGCCGCAGTAACCACACGGTCAATTTCTTCTTCGGAAAAGTCATCAAGATATAAAGAAAATATCTCTTTGGCCAGTTGGCGATAGGTCATCTCGGATAATTTAGCAATAAAATCCTGGGAAACCGAAGGAACAGTTTGGGGCACGAAAAGGCCACCGTCGGGAGCAAGTCCCTGATAAATCGCTTTCGATGCAGTAACGGGACTTACGCCACCCCTGGTACTGATATACATAGTCAAACCTCATTTCTTTAGCAAAAAGCGGCCATAATAAATGGGGCCTTTTTTACTTTGTCTGTCTTCATATTCCGTCGTAATGCCGTCAAAAAAAGCGCTGTTATGGAAATCAAGACTTGTTTCCATCAGGGTAAAGCCGTGATTTGTCATTTCCACCAAGGTAAATTCCACCAATTCTCGAACATCCGTACGGAAAAACACCTCACCGTCGGAGCATAAAATAGTGCGATACAATTTTAAAAAGTTTTCATGGGTCAAGCGTCGCTTGGCATGGCGTTTTTTAGGCCAAGGATCGGAAAAATTCAGATAGAGACGCGCTATCTCTCCGGGAGCGAACCAATCCTCCAAGTAAGCGGCATTATCACGAATCACCGCCACATTGGGACAATCATTCCCCAACCGCATCGCCGCATCGTAAATCACCTCGTCGCGCATTTCCAGTGCCACAAAGTTTTGGTCAGGACAGGCCTTCGCCATAGAGGAAACGAACTTTCCCCTTCCCATGCCAACTTCTAAGGATACAGGGCCGCGATTTGGGAAATAGCTTTTCCAATACCCTTTGGGCCTGTTTTCTTTATTCACCAGGAGGTCTGGATACTCAGCCAAAAGTTTTTCTCCAATTCCCGGTATTTTACGCAGGCGCATTATTCACCTGGACGCATTGCTTCATCAATGCGTTGATCTGCTTCTTCCAAAGAAGCGTCGGTATAGCCAAGCTCTTTTTTGGCTTTATAAGTAATGGCATTGGACCAGAAATTCGTTTTCTCCTGGATTTTTTTGTATTTCTTCGCAAATTTATCTTTACGCATACCGCGATTTTCTGCATTTACCGCAACGGTATTCAAGACATAACGCATATTAAGAAGCTCTTCCTCGGTCATTTCCTGATAATCATTGTTGAGCTTTTCGATGAGCTTACGATAATAGCTATCAAACTCTTTAAAGTCGATTTCCGTGTCCATAGCAAGGTATTCTTTTAATTTTGCGATGATCTCTTCCATGTAACGAGTCTCCTTTTCCTCCGGGTCGACGACCCTATGATTCATAACAGTTCTTATTCTGTGCTACCCTTTAAAATAACATATTTCCCTTTAAAATACAAGAAAAAATAGCCACATTTGTCAGTGAATTAGTCTTTAATGACTTAAATCAAACCATCCTCGTTGAAGCTGTAATAATTATCATTCGCACAGATAATCAGATGATCTATCAATTGCACATCAATACTGTTTAACCTCTGACGGAGGATATTTGTCATATCTTTGTCATTTTTGGAAGGGCGGCACACATTATTGGGATGATTATGGGAAATCACCACTTTGGCAGCTCTAAATGTGAGAGCGGAGTTAAGAATTCTCTGCATATTAACATTAATTTCATTAGGGGTTCCTTGAGTATATACCGTTGTACCCTTCAGTATCAGGTTGGCATCTAAAAACATTACTACAAAGATTTCCGTGGAAAAGCCATAAAAGTGTGGTCGCAAATATTCTACAAGTCGTTCCCTAGAAACAAAACACAGCCCTTTCTCCTGTCTGGACAAAACATAACGCTTACACAGTTCAGGAATCAATGAGAGAAATTGGGCACTGACAGGGCCTATGCCATCAACAGAACAAAGTGCTTCTTCACTTGCATCAAAAACTTTATCAATACGGCCAAAAGTCTCCATCAAATTATGACCGATGCCGTTGGTATTCTTTCGCTTATTGATAAAGAAAAGTAAATACTCCAACACTTCATGGTCATTGAGATTCTCTAATCCATTTTTTTCAATTCTTTCACGCATTCGTCCCCGATGTCCTTCGTGCATTTCATCCTCCTTCCTGATAATGTTTTATTTTAACATAAATTTCTCAAAAAGGGTAGAAAAAAATAGAACCAAAGCCATTACTATATTTTGTCAATAGTTTTGCGACAAGTTTTTTTGAAATTTTTTCTAAGCCAGTTTCCTTATTTCCTCTTCAAAGAGTTGGGCGGATGTCCTAAAGCCTAAAATTCCCCTTGGATAGTTGTTTATCCAATTTTCTATATACTCAATATCTCGGTCTTGCTTCTCGTCAAAATCTTCCCCTTTTGGTATGTGACGGCGGATAAGACGGTTATTATTCTCATTGGTTCCCCTCTCCCAACTACTATATGGGTGGCAGTAAAAAAGAAAAGTCCTTTTCTCTCCCTCATGTAATGTGGACCGTTCTAACCCCTCATAGTCTGAAAACTCCACGCCATTGTCTACGGTAATACTTCTAAATACCTTTGTAAACATATCGCCCCATTTTCTTTCTAATTTGTCAATGGCTTCTACTACACTGGCCGCCTTTTGGTCCGGCAACTTCACTATTATTTCATCTCTTGTTTTTCTCTCTGTAAGCACAAGCATACATGACTTTGTTACTCCCTGCTTGCCCTTTACTGTGTCCATTTCCCAGTGTCCAAAAATTTCCCGGTCCTTTACTTCGTCCGGGCGGTTCTCTATACTTTCCCCGGCGGCGGCTCTCTTCTGCACTTTTACTTTTTTATTATGCTTCTTTTTCTTCCCTTTCACTGGTAAATCTTTATTTGTTAATTTAAGGAAAATCCCATTGTCTATATATCTGTATAGCGTTCTCACGCTTATAGTAGTTTCAAATTCAATTCCGCTTTCGGCTACTGCGGCCAATGCGGCTTCCGGGCTATATTTGTCATTTACAATTTTTTCTTCTATGTATTCCGCTAATGGTAAGTCATTTCCGATTTTTAAACTACGGCCTTTCCCCTGGGCGTTCCAATCGTGGGTTTTCTGCCCTAAATCGCTACTATACCGTATTTCCTCGGTGTAGTCACTATTTCTATGGGTGTATTCTCCTCTTTTCTTCTCCCGGTAAATGGTGCTTCTGTGAACGTGCAAATATTCCGCTATCTCCGTTACTTTGTGCCCGGAATTAAGCATAGTTTCCATTTTTATTCTATCGTTTTGACTTAAATGTTTTCCCATGAAATCGTCCCCCATTAGCGGAAAAGGACGGCAACGGAAACGTCCGTGCCGCCTTATCGCCTTTTTCTGCTATTGTTTTTAATTCTCTTTTTCAATCGCTTCCCGGTAAGTGATTTCAATGGTAATGCTAAAAGCGTCCTCTAATTCGTCCAGCACGAAGCCGTCCCCGGTGTCATGGAGTTTTTTATAATCTCCGCCGGAAATTTCCGTGCAAATACTTTTTATAGTTCCGCTTTCAATTAGTTTTTTAACTCTTGCCCTGCTGCCTTTCTTTATGTCGCCAATATGGGTGTCACGCACAAATACTTGTATCTCTCCACCCCCCCCTATACAAAATGTAGCGGTTTCGGAAAGTTCGTATTCGTAAATTTTTTCATCTTCCCGGCCCTCTTCAATAAGGGCTTTTTTGGAAAGTTTGTAATCCTCGTTTTTCTCTGCCAACTCCATAATTTCTTTCATGTGTGCTTCCACATTTTCCAGTTTATGGCGTTGGGTCTTGATAATCCCTTTTGACTTTACTGGCTCCACCTGCGGCGGCGGTGTCTGCGTCTCCGTTTTCTTTGAAGAGAATAGATTTTTAAATAATCCCATGTTAAATTCCTCGCTTTCGTGTTGGGTTTCTCGCTCCCTATTCTCTGATTATATCGTTTGTCTGCTAATATTGCAATGGTAAGGGTGCTGTGGGGTCCGGGTTCCTGGTCTGCTTTTTGTTAGGGCGGCTTCCCGCTGCCCAGGCGTGCCACCCATTAACCCGTAACCTCTGCACGCCGCCCGGTTCTCATTAAACCCTGGCAGAAACTTGTCAACCAATACCACAACTCCCACCGTTGCAACCCGTCAACTGTTTATAGGGGCTTCGGACCCTCACGCCGCCCATGGTCGGCGTGGCCGTTTTAATTGCCGGGCGGTTCCTGCTGCCGCCCTGGCATTTATTGATTGTTCGCTTGCTTCCTTAATTTCTGTAACTCGCATAACATATCCCAGTTCTTTGCGTACTGGTCCATGTATGCGGAAATGTTCATGTTTTTTATTCCTTGTGGAAGTTCAAATTTTTCCGTTATGCCGTCCTTTTCAATTGTAAAAATTGTTTTGCTGATATATTGTTTTTCTAATTTCCCGTTAAATCCGTTGTCATTTAACCATTTTATGGCATATTCTTCCTCTTTGGAAAAATCCCATTTTTTCCCACTTATATCAATCATTTCTCTTTCTCCATTCTTTCGTCAATGGCCTGGCTGATAAACTCGTTTACGCTCTGCCCTGCTGCCGTTGCTGCCGCTTTTATTACTGCTTTTTTGCCTTTTGGCACTTTTATTTCTATGCGGTCATAATTCCGTTTATTAAATTCGTTTTGGTATGCAATTTGATTAAATTCTCCGGTTTTGGTTCTTGGCATTTTCCAACCTCTCTTCCTATTTCGGCAAATTCCCTCTTCCTTTCTCTTGCCAAATGATTTATAATAATTTTACAGTTTGGGCGGCTTTGGCAAGTCCACCGCCCTTTCTGTACCCCTAAAGCCTATTCGTTAGGCTTTTCTTTTTTTGCCATGTCTCTGACTTCCTGCACCGCTTTGGCAACCTCTTCCATGTTCTTGCAATTACTGAATTTATCGGCTACCAGGTTAAGGATTACTTCCATTTGCTTGTCTGTCATATTCTCGCTCATGTTATCTCCTTTCTATGCTTGCCCATGTATTCGTTAAGTATCTCTCTTAACTGTCTTTATTATATAACATATGTCGGCATATGTCAATACATATTACGAC
>CAZWWH010000037.1:0-14965 GCA_964637365.1 uncultured Peptococcaceae bacterium | reverse complement strand
CACCCCTTTCATTAGATAGTATACCACACTGTCTAACAAATGGGGTGCAGTTCAGATTTGGGTTCTCTTTTTTATTTTAGATTTAATCAAAAACTGAAAAAGGCAGCGCAAAGATCTTCATAGTCAGAGTCGTCTACCATAAAATAGGTTTCATCATCGTCACTCTTTTGTTCTTTTACTTCAACTTCCAATTCAATGGGATCAAGATAATCTACATCTTTGATATAGCCTTTGATAATTTCAGCGGCAATCGCCATCAACTGGGCTTCATATTCTTCATCGGATAAATTAACGTCAACACCTTCGGCCTGGGGCATGAAATCATCTTCAAATTGGTTGACGATTTTGTCAACAACATCAACGGGATACATTTTTACAGGCACAATAAAGCTGCCATTTTCCTGTTCTTCTACTTCACCAATTTCCCATTTGGCTTTAGCCATCAATTCCTTGGATAATTCGCGGTACTCATTCAATTCTTCATCGGTGGGAGCTTCAATGCCAGAGGTTTCTGCAAATATAGCGGCAAGCTCTTCCACACTAGATTCGTAATCATCCACGAGATCGTCTTTCTCGTTAACAACAGAATCTACAAATTCGTCAGTCACTTCACCGTAGAAGTCAACTTGAAGAGAGCCTTCCACCAAATCCTTTGCATCCTCAGCAGTGTAACCACCGCAGCCGGCCAGCGCAAACATGGCGATGACAGCGCTGCACAACACAACCAATAATTTTTTCATTGTTTTCCTCCTTTAATACCATTCAATGTGATATAGAACCTTTTTTATTATACCAAAAATTCGACTTTTTTCAATCACAAAATTCTAATATAAAAAAATTTTTAACAAAAATCCTCCTGTTAAATTGAATGCAAACAGGAGGGTTCATTGAAAAATAATCTTAATTCCCAGAGCCAAAGGCCCAAGCATTGGCCAGACAGGCGTATTCCTCGAAAGTCAGAGTCTCGCCGCGGCGTTTGCCATCGATTTCGCATTCTGTCAGCAAACGGGCTATCTGCTCTTTGGAAAGGCCCAGACCGCCGTTGGCCAAAGCATTGTTCAAGGTTTTACGGCGCTGGCCGAAACCTGCTTTTACCAAGGACTGAAATTTATTTCGGTCAGTTACGGGGAAAGGCGGTGCATCCCGTTTTGTCAGGCGAATCACAGCCGAATCCACCGCAGGTCGGGGATGAAAAGAAGCGGCGGGGACATTGAGAATCACCTCACTGTCGGCATCATATTGCACCATCAAAGTGAGAACGCCGTAATCCTTCGTAGCAGCGGAAGCGGCGATACGCTGAGCAACTTCCTTTTGCACCATCAACACCATTTCGCTCCAATATTCCCGATGCTCGAGGAAATAGAAGATTAACGGCGTGGTGATATAATAAGGCAAATTCGCCACAATTTTAAATGACTCAATAAAGCCTCGAGCTTCCCCTTCGGCTGACACTGCCCCAAAATCAAGGCGCAGTGCATCGCCGTGATGGATGAGAATGTTTTCATCTTCGGCAAAGAGCTTTGTCAAAATCTCGCAAAGAGTTTGATCCAATTCCACGGCAATGACAAGACCAGCAGCTTCAGCCAATTTTTCCGTAAGAAAGCCCATGCCTGGGCCAATTTCCAGCACTTTATCATCTTTTGTCACATGAGCTCCATCTACGATCTCCGATAGAGCGCTTTCGTCGATGAGAAAGTTCTGCCCCAAGCTTTTCTGAAAGCGAAAGTCGTATTGATTCATCAATACTTTGATGCGAGTTTCCAAAGAAAATTCCTTCATATATTGATACCTTTCATCAAGTCAATTCGTTCAATCGTTTATTATACCACAAATTATCAAGAGATGCACACGCTCCGAACGAAAAAGGCGGAGATACTCAATTGCATCCCCGCTCATGGTTCATTGTTCTAAAAATATCTGAGAAAAATTTGGTTCTCCCTCTACATCACACTCCACATGATAAAGCACAAACAAATCCTTGAATTTTTCCTCATAGAACCCTCGTTGTGATAAATCCTTATTTTTCTTCGCAGCCTGCTCGTATTCCCATTCCAAAAAATTTATATACTCTGAAGAATATAAGGACTTTTCCGCATAGGGCTCAAGGCTTTGCCAGAATTCCTCCTCAGTGAGGTTATCCTCAGACATACATTCCTCCATATACTGCTTCTGTTTTTCATATGTCTCCCGTTCCAGGGCAAGGTTGTCCCGCAAACCTTCCGGAGTAATATCAGGGCTAATATCTCCCGCCTCCAAATCTGCTTCATAATCAGCAATACGCTGGGGCGTGCTTTCAAAGTCCTGTTTTCTGCGATTAATTTCCCGGTCAATATCCTCTTGGGAGATTTCAGCGCCAAGATACTTCGCCTCCAAAGCGCAAACCTCATAGACCAAAAGAGCCCAGTGGAGATTATCCTCTAATTCTCCAGAAAGCGCACCGCCCCAAGCCTTAAAATGATAAATGGGATCATAATAATAGGGGTGCCCGTCAATGGATCCAAGTTCCACACTTTCCGAACCTTGTTCGGGCATGACCCATTGGGAAAAATCCACCGGGGTGCGGTCTTGGGCTGCGGATTCCCCGCAGGCAGCGAAGATCAAAATACACAGCATTGCCGCCAAAAGCAACCCGAATTTTTTCATAATACATCCACCCCCGCGTTTCATACTCAATAAAACTTGAAATCATTGTACTATCCCAGTACCATACTTGTCAAATAAGAATTCCGTAAGAGACTCCCTAAATTCCCGCTGCATGGTCTCATGATAGATACGGGTTTCCTTATCTACCAAGTCATTCATTTCCGTCTCGTCCAACTGCCATCCCAACGCATTAACACGCTCCAACACTTTGCCGTACATGAATTGATCAATCATTAAAACTTTTTCGCGGCCCGTTTTAGGAAGATTTGAAACGGACATTAAAACATGCAACCGTAACAGAGATAATTTTTGCCGCCTCACATCGAATAATACATCCTTTGGCATAAAAACACTTGTTACTATTGCCAGAGACAATTTTTGATTTCTGTAAACCTTCTAATCCTATCAACAGAAACTTTGTAATACAAAAACAAGCGGGGGATAATACCCCGCTTGTTTCAAGCTTATGTTCATTGTTCAATTTTAAAAGTTGGATATTATCGTCAGTTTTATTTCAAAGTTACTTCAAAATATAAACTTTGACGCTTTTCACACCCCAAGCATCGCATTCTTCCTCAGTGTTGAGAAAAACATCAATACGATTGCCTTTAATTAATCCTCCCGTATCTTCAGCCGTGCAAACACCGTATCCCTCTACATAGAGCTTGGAGCCAAGTGGTATTACACTGGGATCCACGGCGATTGCCCCGACACGACAGGGAGTGCCCATTTTTGTCATGGTTCCGTCATGGGTATAGGCTGTTGCCTTCACTGTGAGAACATCAGTGCAAGGCATCCCATTCGGCGCATAGTCAGACGCATTGTTATCATTGCCGCCATAGGCGTTTTTACCGTTACCAACGACTCCATTGCGAGAAGCGATATCATAACTGCCTGTCAACACAATGGCATTGACAGGATCCTGCGTTTCAGTACCAATCAATTCTTCCTTTATGATTTCACCGTCACAATAAGTTACGCGATAAGTGTCTTTCTGGAGGCCGACTTTTCCCTCCTGAATGACCTTTTCGTCGTAAATACTCATCGAGCTATCACGTTTCCGCTCAATGGTATACGCCAATTCGGTTTCTTTTATGACTTCTTCGATTGTAATTCTATCGACGTCGATGACCATTCCCGATGTCACAGCCGTGTCCAGGGACGGCGTTACCGTATCCTGAGCACCAAGGGTAAGGCCGGCTTCTTCTAAAACGTCGGCAACTGTTCCATCGGCGATATTCATTTGTATCGTTGTACCGTCGGCTTCCACTGCTACATCGAACGCTCTCTGAATCGTAATGACTTGATCATCCTTTAATTCTTGATCCAATTTTACGTTGATGGTATCGTTTTCGCCAAGGGTGATTCCTTCGGAATCGAGGAGTTCTCCTACCGTATGCTGAAACGTAACACAGGTGGTTTCCTCACCGTCAACAGAAATCGTAACATCTTTCTGTTCACCAAGTACGGCCCAAGCGCCACAACAAATCCCAACTACAAATACGCAAGCCGCGCAAATGAGAGCAATTTTGTTATTTCGGGAAAGGCGCTTGAAAACCGACTTCTTCTCTTCGGACATAGACACCTCCTTTCCAACTTTGTATTCATTATACTAAATCCATGCAAGAAAGTCAAATTTAGCCATTTACTAAAAGCCCTGCTATTCATATTTTCATACATCAACAAAAACTTTTTTTCATATCTTTTTTAGCAATTTCAAGGCTCGGATCAAGCGGCAAAATACCAGCTAAATACCATGTTTGAATACAAAACACAAAAATGAATTCAAAAAAACAACTAAGAAATTTCAAAAAAATTTCACAATTTAAAAATACCAGTATAAGAACGTTTTTATCCATGATCACTCCCGATAAAATCAATCGTGCAAGAACAAATTTTCTTATACATATTACAGTTTATCGACAATTTATACATAAATATTTATTCATATTATGAATATGTATACATAACAACAATAATCGACATTAAAAAACCAATATTTGCCCAGTTATCGGACCTGAAAAAATAAAATGACGATTCGATAGGGAGATCACAAAATAAAAATGAAAAATAAAGAGGCCAATAGAAATACAAAAGCGCCCGCCGTTGGGCGGGCACTGCTGAACGTTTTCAATTATCGGTTATCGTTGAGATGAAAGAGCCGTAAGGCATTGGCGGTGGTTTTTTCTGCCACTTCCTCCGGGGAAATTTCACGCAATTCGGCAATCCGTTCCGCCACAAAGCGTACGTTGGCGGGTTCGTTTCGTTTGCCGCGGCGGGGCTGAGGCGAAAGATACGGACAGTCGGTTTCCACCAAAAGGCGATCCAGAGGGATTTTCTCTACGATACCTGGAAGCTTACGGGAATTCGGGTAAGTCAGAGGGCCTCCCACAGAGATATGAAAGCCCATCTTGAGGCAAATCAGCGATTGCTCATAGCTGCCGGAGAAACAATGGAAAATACCACGGTAATCCCCTTCCCTGCGTTCATCCTTCAGGATACGGAGGGTGTCCTCCATGGCGTCACGGCTATGAATTACAATGGGGAGTCCCGTTTCACGGGCCAAACGAATCTGGCGGCGAAAGACGACGTCCTGCACCTCCTTGGCAGGGTTATCGTCATAATGGTAATCGAGGCCAATTTCACCGATGGCTACTACTTTTTCGTGACCGGCCCAAGCTCTTAGGGCATCCTCCAGTTCATCACAGTAGGTATCGGCATCGCCGGGATGAACGCCAACTACAGCGTAAATGCCTTCGTGACTTTCTGCGATTTCCACGGCTTTCATAGAGGATTCCCAATCACAGCCTACCACGTTCATACGAGCAATTCCGTGGTCATGAGCGCGGGCAATCACCTCTTCCATGTCTTCGCCGAAGGCCTCGTCATTCAAATGGCAATGGGTATCAAAAAGCATTATTTCACCCGACCTCCGCAGTTAACCTTGTCCACGGTGAGGACTTGGAGATTACCGTCATCGTCGGAAGCGGCCAGAACCATGCCCTGACTTTCGATGCCCCGCAATTTGGCGGGTTTCAAGTTAAAGACGACTACCACGTTTTTACCAACCAATTCCTCGGGAGCGTAATGCAGGGCCACGCCCGCTACCAGCGTGCGCTCTTCCTCTCCTACCTTAATGCGGAGCTTCAGCAGTTTGTCGGCGTTTTCCACCTTTTCCGCGGTCAAAACCGTAGCCACACGAAGCTCTACTTTGGCGAAGTCATCGATGGTGATTTCCGGCTTGGGAGCGGTTTCCGCCTCTTTTTGAGCCTTCCTGGCAGCCTTTTCCGCTTCCTTCTTTGCCTTTTTGGCGGCTTTCTCAGCCTCTTTCCTGGCTTTTTCTTCGTCTACACTGTCGTCCTTCGGTAATTCCAAACGGGGGAAGATGGGTTCCCCACGGTCAATTTTGGTGCCGGCGGGGATTTTGCCATATTCCAGACTATCCCAGGTATGAAGCTCCGTCATATTGGAAAGCCCCAACTGCGTCCAAACTTTCACAGGAGTGTTAGGCATAAAGGGAGTGAGCAAAATGGAAGAAAAACGCAGTGCTTCGGCCATGTTATAGAGGACGGTGGCGAGTTTTGCTTTTTCGCCGTTTTTGTTCAAGGCCCAGGGAGCGGCTTCGTCAATATATTTATTGGCTTTGCCGACGATTTTCCAGATGGCTGCCAAGGCATTATGGAATTCCAATTTTTCCATGTAATCGGCCATTTCATTGGGCACTGTTTGAAAGAGCTCCAGCAGCTCGTCGTCAAATTCCGTTTTTTCCTGAGGTCCCTCTATAATACCATCCTGGAATTTGGTAATCATGGCGGTGGTGCGGCTCAGAAGGTTGCCGAAGTCGTTGGCCAAATCGATGTTGATGCGATTAATGAGAATATCTTCGGAATAGTTGCCGTCGGTGCCGAAAATGAACTCGCGAAGGAGGAAATAACGAAGAGCATCGGTGCTATATTTGTCCGCCAGCACCACGGGGTCAACGACATTGCCTTTGCTCTTGGACATTTTGCCTTCGTTCACCAGAATCCAGCCGTGGGCAAAGACCTTTTTCGGCAAGGGCAGGTCCAGGGCCATCAGCATGATGGGCCAGATGATGGTATGGAAACGAACGATATCTTTCCCCACCAGATGCACGTCAGCGGGCCAATATTTTTCAAAGCGTTCATCGCCTTTGGTATAGCCCAAAGCAGAGATATAGTTGGTGAGAGCGTCAAGCCACACATAAATAACGTGCTTAGGGTCGTTGGGCACGGGAATCCCCCAAGTAAAGGTCGTACGGGAGATACTCAAATCCTCCAAGCCCTGTTTGATAAAGTTCACCATTTCATTGCGGCGGGACACCGGCTGAATAAAATCGGGATTTTCTTCAATATATCGCAGCAGACGGTCGGCATATTTGTCCATTTTAAAGAAATAGCTTTCTTCTTTTACGGTATCCAGAGGGCCGCCGCAATCGGGGCATTTGCCTTCGCTTTCCTTGATTTGGGTTTCGGTATAGAAAGTTTCGCAGGAAACGCAGTAGTGGCCTTCATAAGAACCCAGATAGATATCGCCTTGATCCTGAAGTTTTTTAAAGACTTCCGCCACCACTTCCTCATGACGGGGCTGGGTGGTACGGATAAAGTCGCTGTAATCAATATCGAATTTTTTCCACAATTCCTGAAAATTTTCAATGATGCCGTCCACATATTTCAGAGGTTCCATACCTGCCGCCGCAGCGCTGCGCTCAATTTTTTGACCGTGTTCGTCAGAACCGGTAAGGAAATAAGCATCGTAGCCCCGCATTTTTTTATAGCGGGTCATGGTATCGGCGGCAACGGTGGTATAGCAATGACCAATATGTAGTTTGGCGCTGGGATAATAAATCGGTGTGGTGATGTAAAAGGTAGGTTGTGACATTGTGATTCTCCTTAAAGTTTCTTGTATCTAATATAGATTCGCTGAATCGGCAGCGTAAGATGGCCTATCGGCGGCAGGAAGGATAAATTCAGAACCGCCGTATCTATCAATTGCCCGCCACAAGAGCCAAAGCATTAACCAATCGTGAGGGGATACACAGCGTTCTTTTTCAGCCCGTATTTCTCCGCCACAAGCTGGGCCGCAGTTTTCGCCTTGATCCCCTGAGACATTAAGGAGGCCAATTCGGCCCTTAATTCCTCCTCGGTGGGGGTGGCGCGGTCCTCCTGAGGGTTCGCGCCCTCAATGACCAAAACCATCTCCCCTTTGAATTCTTCTTCTTTGGCCATGACGGCCAGTTCAGCCAAGGTCTTGCGGTAAAAGGACTCGTGAACCTTGGTCAATTCCCGGCAGAGAGCAGAGGGACGATTCCCCAAAGCTGCCAGCAAATCATCAAGATCCGCGGATAGACGGTGGGGAGAAATATATATCACAAGAGTGGTGGGCAGCTTTTTCAAAAGCTCCAACCGCTCCTTGCGTTCTTTGTTTGGGCGGGGCAAAAATCCCTCAAAGGTGAATTGCCCGCAGGATAAGCCCGAGGCAATCAGCGCCGACAACACGGCGTTGCCGCCTGGAACAGGGTGAATAGGCAGACCTTCGGCGGCGACGGCTTTAACGAGATCCTCGCCGGGGTCGGAGATGGCGGGGGTTCCAGCGTCACTAATTAAGGCGATCCGTTTTCCCTCACGAAGCATGACAAGAAGCTCCTCCCGCCGTTTGGCGGCATTGTGTTCATGATAGCTGATCATGGGAGTCTTGATTTCAAAATGGTTCAGCAGAATGCGGCTATGTCGGGTATCCTCAGCCCCGATCAAATCCGCTTCTTTTAAAATTTCCAGCCCTCTTATGGTCATATCCCCCAAATTACCGATGGGAGTGGACACAAGATAAAGGCCGGGCGCCAATTCCGTCATTTTGGTTCCTCAAATATTTCTTTCATTATGGGATGGTAGGTTCCGTCGTCACCGTAAACCAAGAGGGTTTCCTCTACAGTGAGACCGGGATTGCCGCCTTTGACAAATTCCAAAAGCACCAGATTGGCGCCTTTCAAAAGATTGGGCTGCACCAAACGAAGGCGTTTGGGCTCCAGTCTATGGGCCGATGCGGCGGCCATGATTTCCCCTAGGCGGCGAGGACGATGAATCATAAAAAGGCGTCCCATGCCTTTCAAAAGCAGGGCGCTGTGTTTCATAAAGGTATCGAGATCCCAGTGAATCTCAGCACGGGCGGTGGAGCGGTGACCGCCTTTGGGCAAACGGCCGGTACCGACTTTTTCATAAGGCGGATTGGAGACAATGAAATCAAAAGAATCCCGCTTCAAAATAGCAGGCGGTTCCATCATATCACCATGGAGGATGGAAACCTCCACTTGATTTTCTGCCATATTTTTTTTGGCCAGAGCCGCAGCGGTTTCATCCAGTTCCAAGCCCACCATAGAGAGACTTGGCTCCCTAGCCTTGAGTAGCAGCGGCAAAACGCCGTTGCCGCATCCTACATCCAGACCTCGGCTGTGGGGCTTGAATCGGCAGAATTTCGCCAAAATCACGGCGTCTACCGAAAAGCAGAACCCCTCGGTATCCTGCCAAAGACGGTAGCCGCCCCAGCGCAAATCATCAAGACGAAGCATAACTTGTCACTCTTTTTCCCCGCGCTCCCGATCCAGGAAGGACACACAAAAAAGACAGTCGCCATCACGAAGTTCCCCGAAATGGCTGGGGCATACATGGAATCCCGCCTCGAAAAGGGAAATAAGATTGCTTCGGCCAGAAACGGACATATTCTTTTTGCGGATAATATTCTGCATGGTGATATTATCCTCCTCCAGCTGTTCCACATAACGGCGGATCGTTGCCAATTCGTCGGTCATGGCCTTTAATTTTTCTTCCAATTCCAAAATCGCCTGACCCAGCATATGGTTCCCCCTATTCTTTTCGGTACTTTCATTTTTCATAATTAATCTTCCAATTTTTTAAGCTCTTCTTCGGAAATTTCTCCGTCTTCTGTAGGGATGCGAGGCACTTTCGGGCATTTCCCCTGTTTGTAATCGTCGCTTTCAAATTTTAGGCAGCACATCAAGCGGCCGCAAATTCCCGAGATTTTTCCGGGGTTCAAAGAAAGGTTCTGATGTTTTGCCATACGGATGGACACAGGCTGGAATTCATCCAAAACGCTGTGACAGCAAAGTACACGACCGCAGGAGGCGATGCCTCCCAGCATTTTCGCCTCATCCCGGACACCGATTTGACGCAGCTCAATACGGGTGCGAAATACCGAAGCCAAATCCTTCACCAGCTCACGGAAGTCCACACGTCCATCGGCAGTGAAATAAAAGATGATTTTACTGACGTCGAAGGTATATTCCACATCAATGAGTTTCATGGGCAGCTCGTTTTCATGGATTTTTTCCAAACAAATCCGAAAGGCTTCCCGTTCTTTTTCTTTATTTTTTGCGTTAATTGCCTCGTCTTCCTCGGTGGCTTTGCGGATGACGCTTTTCAGGGGCTGAACCACCTTATCGTCCTCCACCTCCCGAGGGGCGATGACAACATTGCCAAATTCCAAACCACGAGCAGTCTCCACAATGACATGGTCCTGTAATTCCAAAGTAAGACTGCCGGGATCAAAATAATAAATTTTACCCGCTTGTTTAAAGCGGACACCAACAATGGTTTCCATAGATTCCTCCGTTTTCGTTTCGGACGGCGAAATAAAAATCCTCCGCAATTAGGCGAGGCGTTACTTGATATTCCGCCAGCATTGGCCCGGCAATGGCTGCCTGCCAAAGATTCCATAATTTATCTTCTGTAAAAGGAAGCGGATATTGAGCAGTGTTACTTCCCATGGCCGCTTCGTAATTTTCTTTTAAAATTTGCTGTGCTTCCTCAAAAAAGGTTTTCAGCCCTTCTTTGTCCTTGGCGCTTTTTTCCGATAAGGCAAACAACTCTTCTACGGACATTGAAGGCAAAGATGCAAGGGTTCTCCAGGTTTCCCCTAAGTCCGCTTTACACTCCCTCTCTTCGCGATAGCGAAGAATGCGGCAGCGGCTCTCAATGGTAGGCAATATCTTATCAGGATTTTCCGCTAAAAGAAGAAAGACACTATTTTTCGCAGGCTCCTCTAAAGTTTTTAAAAAGGTGTTGGCCGAGGGTTCTCCCAAACGATCCGCCTCTTTGACGATGAACACCCGATAGTTTCCCTCCTGGGCGGTGAGATATGTATTTTTCAGCCAGCGGCGGAAGATCTCCACCTCATAAAGGGCTTTGGTAGGTTCCGTCACCACGCAGTCAGGGAAACAGCCCTCTAGGCCCAAACGGCAGGGACGGCAATGGCCGCAGTAAATCCCCTCCTCATCTTTGGAGAGACAATTCAGAGAAAGTCCAAAGGATAAAGCATCCTGGTAAACGGTTTCTCCGGGGCCGTATAACAAATAGGCGTGGGCGATATTTCCCGCTTTGAGGTCATTTTTTAAGGTAGGGTGCATAACACTTTCTCCAGCGCGTTTTGAATGGACTCGAATACCATATTCCCGGAGCAGTCGCCGTCAATCACGACGAAACGATGTGGCTCGGCTTTGGCCTCGGTAAGATAACCTTGGCGGACTCGTTCAAAAAAGTCTACCTTTTCCTGTTCCAACCGATCCGGGGCGTTGCTGCGGTGCTGAACGATACGCGCCCGGGCAGAAACAGGGTCAATATCAAGAATTACTGTGAGGTCAGGCTGGCAGCCATGGGTCGCCATACGGTTCAAAGAGCGAATGGTATCCAAATCCAGACCGCGTCCGTATCCCTGATATGCCAGGGTTGAAAGGATATAACGGTCACAAAGAACCACATCCCCACGGGAGATGGCAGGTTCTATGATTTCGGTGACATGGTGACTGCGGTCAGCAGCGTAAAGCATCAGCTCACAAAGGTCATCTATGCCACGATTGTCCACATCAAGAAGAAGGGACCGAATTTTCTGTCCCAAGGCCGTGCCCCCCGGTTCCCGGGTCACTACGACTTTCCGTCCATAATTCTCCAGGAATTGAACTGTTTTTTGCAGCTGGGTAGTCTTCCCGGAGCCGTCAATTCCTTCAAAGACGATGAACAGGCCTTTTTCTCTCACGTTACCCTCGATTCCTTTCCTCTTATAAATTATGAATTACGATACCCTTCAAGCATCTTAATCTTTAACTGCCTTACGGCTTAAATGAATATTACATTTCATTTTATTATCTCATAAACCGTACAAAAACACAAGGTTTCCCAGGGAAAAACCGAAGAGAAAGAAACGTAAATTTGTCGAAAAAAAAGCCGTTTGCAAACGGCTTTTCTATCAATAGATTTTATAATGCCAAAACACTTCGGCGAATCAACTGATTGGATGATTGAAACATTGGCGCGGCGGCGGATAAGGAAGCCACGCAGCTATAAAAATCTATGATTAGTTTTTCTCGCCGGCCAAAGAATACTCCTTGGCCAGTGCGGCAAAGGCCGGCATTGATCGTTCAATCTGTTCGGTGGTGACGCAATAGGCGATACGCACGTAACCGGGGCAGCCAAAGTCATCGCCGGGAACCAGCAAAAGTTCATGTTTTTTCGCTTTTTCATAGAAGGCATTGGCGTCAGGTTCCAGGGCTTTAACGAAAAGATAGAACGCGCCGTCAGGCTTGACGCAATGATACCCCAAATCGGTCAAACCGTTATAGAGGAGGTCGCGGTTTTTACGGTAAACGGAAATGTCGGAAACCTGATCCACACAGCGGGCGATGAGCTTCTGAAAAAGACTGGGGGCGCAAACGTATCCCAAAGCGCGGCCGGCGCCGCAGACAGCAGCGTACATATCGGCGAAATCGGCGATTTCTGAGGGAACCAGCACATAGCCGATGCGTTCCCCGGGCAGGGACAGGGATTTGCTGTAGGAATAGCAAACTAAGGTATTTTTATAATACTTCGTCAGGAAGGGAACCTCAATATCATCGTAAACCAATTCCCGATAGGGTTCGTCGGTCACCAAATAGATGATGTGGCCGTAGGCTTGAGATTTTTCCTCCAAGATACCGCAAAGCTCTTTGATGGTTTCCTCGGAATAAACAACGCCGGAAGGATTGTTGGGAGAATTGACAATAACGGCTTTGGTATGCTCGTTGACGGCAGAGCGGAAGGCGTCAAAATCGATTTGGAAATCAGTTTCCCGGGGAGGGACAACCGTAAGCTTACCACCGGCGGATTCCACAAAGACTCGGTATTCCGTGAAAAAGGGTGCGAAGGTAATGAACTCGTCTCCCGGAAGGGCCAGCGCTTTAAAGCAGATACTCAAAGAAGCGGCGGCGCCGACGGTCATATAAAAATTATCAGCGGTAAAATTGGTGCCGTGGAGCTGATTCAGGTGGTTCGCAATGGCCTTACGGGTGGCGGGATCCCCTTGGGCGGAGGTATAGCCATGAAGGGCGACGGAATCCTCCGTGGTCAGCAGCTCCTTCAAGGTGTTGGCAATGATCTGCGGCGGCGGCACACTGGGGTTGCCGATACTGAAATCAAAAATATTCTCAGCGCCGATTTCCGCGGCGCGGACTTTGCTGTATTCAAAAATCTCACGAATCACGGAACGCTTTTTCCCGAGATTCACCATGGTTTGAGAAATCATTACCATCACTCCAATCTTTTGATTTCTCTTTAGTATACCACATTTTTCTCCCTTGGGCGATATTTATTTTACATTTTCATAAGAAACCCCAAAACCGAGAGGCTTTGGGGTTTCGATCTTGAACGTTCGAGCAGTCAGCTGTTATAATACCAGGCGGCGGTAAGGAGTTCATCATTGCCGCTATCAATACTGATCTTGCTTCTATCATCCTCACTGCCCTTATAATAGATATAATCCAACGACCAACAGTCCTCAAATGCACTACTTCCAATGGCAGTGACGCCGCTGCCGAGCGTTACAGAGGTCAACATCTTACATAAACAAAATGCACTATTTCCAATGGTGGTAACGCTGTTGGGAATCGTCACCGAAGTCAACGAATTACAACCATGAAATGCACTATTTCCAATGGTGATAACACTGTTAGGAAGCATCACAGAGCCCAACGCATCACATAAAGCAAACGCACGCCCTCCAATGTTGGTGATACTGTTAGGAATCGTCACTGAGGTCAACGAAAAATAATAATAAAATGCATTGTCTCCAATGGTAGTGACGCCCTTTTCAATGACGACTTTTTTAATGGCAGAGCGTTGGGAATACCAGGGACTATCATCCGAGCTTTCCCAATTTGTCATCGCCCCGGTACCGGAGATGATAAGAGTACCGTCATTGTCCAGTGACCAGGTGAGATTTTCGCCGCAGACACCGGAGTCGATAATCGTGCTATCTCCACCGTCCCCGCCGGGATGATCGCCGCCGCCTTCTTCGCCGGAGCTACCTTCTCCGCCGTCTCCACCGGGATGATCGCCGCCGCCTTCATCTCCGCCGTCCTCGCCCTTGCGGTTGGGGCAGTCGCCCCAGCCAAAGCCGAAGCTGCCTTGTTCATCCACCAAGGAGCAATAGAAGTCGTTGATCTTATTTTCCCAGCGCGGTAAGGTTATGTCCACGGGAGTTACCGAGAATTTACCCAAACCGGCCTTTACCTCAAATCTACACTGGGCGTATTTATAAAGCTCTCCGTCGAAACAGAGAAAGCACGTATGGTTGGTATCGCCGCCTACCAGGTCGGCGTGGGCCTTTGCTTCAACGCCGGCATCGGCGGAAACCTTCGCCTCTACCACTTTCACAAGGGAAAGTGCAAGTCCCGCTTCGACCCCTCCGCCGACGGAGCCTTCGGCCTTCACCACGGTTTTTAAATCCTTGATGGTCATTTTATCAATTTTATGGAAGCCCGCATTGGTATTGTAGGTAAAGCCTGAGGTTTTGGTGGTAGACGATGTAATTTCCGCCTTCAAAGAGCCGTCGAAATCAATGATAAAATTCAACTCCCCAGTAATAAACATTCCCGTAGGTCCCAAAGGAATATCCAAACTCCCAAGGGGAACCTCCAAGGTGTTTTCTGCATCGGCCGATTCCGTAAGCTCCAATGCAAGGTCGTTGGTGGAATCCACCGCAGCTTTCATATCGCATTGCAGATAATCCTTCCCGAAAAGTTTCGGATCCCAGTTTACAACGGCGGTTACCGTAACTTTCAGGCCCACGTCACCGGAAACCTTGAACCCTCCAATATGGAAGTTCATTCCATATTGAAAGGATTGGGAAACCTCTTTATCAAAATTTACATCGGACAACGCCGCCCCGCTCTTCAAGGTAACCCCTTGGGGAAGCTCCGAGGTATCGAGGAATTCCTCAGTCACGGGGATTTCCATATCGATCTGTATATAGTCAAAGAAAT
>CAZWWH010000036.1:0-15055 GCA_964637365.1 uncultured Peptococcaceae bacterium | reverse complement strand
CCTAGTTCCTTCATCAGTCTCTGAACTGTCTTGTGATTCAGGGAATACTTACGGTTTGGTTCTCCTTTGGGCATAACAAACACCCCTTTCATTAGATAGTATACCACACTGTCTAACAAATGGGGTGCAGTTCAAATCCACCGTGCCTTTTACTCATTAAAAAAGATATTTATTGCTTCAGTGCTGCTTTTTTACCACAGGAATCCAAACCTCAAATTTCGCCTGACTGGGATTGGGCTCAAAGTAAACTTCGATATCAGGCCCATTGCCATACTCATAGCCAGAGGTAGGCAGCCACTCTGTAATGATGCGCTGTTCCAGCTTCTGAATGGCTTCGGGACAACTCCCTTCCCCAGGGAAAATGGCCCAAGTAAATGCAGGAACTACATACTCTTCCAGAGTTTCCTCTGCCGGGAGAGTACTCGCAACGGCAATTAAGTACCGCCATTCCTCTTGATCATGGCAGGCGCTTACGCCCAGAACTCCCATGGGACAACTGTCCATCAAGGAAACTAATTTAGGGATGGTCCCGTCAGTAGCAGCCTTTTGCCACATTTGAGGAACGATGGCAAAATTCTTTTCCATATCGCGGTGCATGGGTTGGGAAACCCCCACCAGGCGGAAGGATTCTTTCTTTTCAATGCGGTAATTCATTTCCTCTACTCCTTTCACTGTAATTTTGAAGCTGATGGGAGGATAGGATTTTATCACTGTTTCCCCTTTCCTCAGTGCCGAAGGAGCAATACCGTGAATGCTCTGAAAGGCTCTGTTAAATGCTGTTGGGGAGTTATAGCCATATTTTAAGGCTATCTCTATGATTTTTTCATGGCCGCTCCGCAAATCAACGGCAGCCAAGGACATGCGACGCCGGCGAATATATTCGGAAAGAGAAATTCCTGCCATATAGCTGAACATCCTTTGAAAATGATATGCAGAGCAGCAGGCCACTTGGGCGACTTGGTCATAATCAATTTTTTCTGCGAGATGCTCTTCAATATAGCTAATTGCGTTGTTGAGACGTTCAATCCATTCCATATAATCAACTCCTGTTATGGTCTATCATAAATCCTTTTCAGAAAGAAATCCTCTCTTTTTCCGCACAAAAAAAGAGTGCAAATACTAAGAGTCTGTTGCTTATTATATAGGAATTTTTAAGATTCCACAACTGTTTTTTCAAAAGGGAAAATGCCTCACTGTTCAAAGGAAAGAGCCTTCAAAAATACGCATATATACGTTTTTTGTTCACGATTTAGTCACACAATTCAACAATAATGAAGAAAAGCCAATCATTTGGAGGTTTATTTATGAATATTCTCATCGCAGAAGACGAAGAAAGAATGCGTCGACTGGTGAAAGATTTTTTGGTAAAAGAAGGATATAATGTATTAGAGGCAGCCGACGGCCAGGAGGCTATGGACATTTTAGAAACAAAAATGGGACAACTTAGTCTCGTCATTTTAGACGTCATGATGCCTCACTATGACGGCTGGAGCCTGTTAAGACATATCCGCAAAAAGGACACCAACTTGCCGGTAATTATGCTAACAGCACGTTCCGAGGACAGCGACGAAGTATTTGGATTGGAATTGGGCGCTAGCGACTACATTACCAAACCCTTCAGCCCCATTGTGCTGATGGCCCGCATTAAGCTGCTGCTCCGCCAGAAACCTGAAGCAACCACCAACAACGTTAAGGACTTTCAGGGTCTCGTCATTGACGAAGTGGCCAGAATTGTCACCAACGATGGGGAGCGTCTGGATCTAAGTCCCAAAGAATATGAACTTTTGGTTTATTTGGCTGTAAATCGTAAGGTTGCCTTGAGCAGAGAGCAAATTCTTAACGCCTTGTGGGGATATGACTATTTCGGTGATTTGCGCACAGTGGATACCCATATCAAAAAACTCCGGGCCAAATTAGGGGACAAAGGAGATCTCATTGAAACAGTACGAGGCTATGGCTATCGTTTTGAAGGATAAGGTTCTGTAATATGAAGCATTCTATTGGTATGAAGCTGTTTAGTACCATGAATATCGTGGTAGTTATTTTCGCGGCTTTGCTGATATTCCTGCACTTTACATTTTTTGAAAGTTATGTCATTGATAAAAACAATGATATGCTGGAAAAAACATATGAAAGTATTAATCATGAACTGATATCAACAGGAAGTCTGACAACCTCTTATCTGGAAAAATTTGAATCCCAAACAGGACTCCATATTACGATTCTCAATTCCGATTACGAATTTGTGTATGCCGTGACGATGCAGGGCGAAGGAGAGCAACCGCAAAGCGCCTTGGTTCCCAATGAGGCCTATGGAAAAATCATCGAAGCCCATAAGGACGTGATCAAAAGCAATGGTTTTATCCATGCAGAGAATCAGCCGGAGAATCCCGATTACTTGTTCCTCATCGGAATTTTGGATAGTGGAGATTACCTAATTCTGCGCACACCTGTTCCTATGATTGATACAAGCATTGAATACAGTCGTTTCTTTATTATAATTACAGGGCTTCTCACCATGGCCATGTCTGTGGTAATTACCTTCTTGATTTCCCGTCACTTTGTAAAACCCATTGTGGAAATCAACGCCATCACTCGTAATATGACTCATTTGGATTTCAGCAAAAAATACACGGGAAAGAATAATGACGAAGTCGGTGAATTGGGCCATAACATCAACTCTCTTTCCGGGCAACTGGAAACAACCATTCATCAACTGCAAAAAACCAACTGCCGCCTAGAAGAAGAAGTCAAAAAAGAACGCCAAATTGACGAAATGCGGCAAAACCTTTTGGCCAATATCTCTCACGATTTAAAAACACCCTTGGCAATTATCCAAGGATATGCCGAAGGATTGCGGGAAAACGTAAAAGAGACCCAAGAGGATCGTGATTTCTACTGCTCCGTTATTATTGACGAAGCAGAACGCATGAACAAGTTGGTGCGCCAAATCCTCACATTATCTCAGCTGGAATTGGGGAAAATGACGCCGGAAATTGAAAGTTTTGAGATTTCATCCTTTATCAATGCCACAGTGGAAAAATTCAATTTAATGTTTGAAGAGCGTGAAATCTCAGTGAACAATCTTGTCCCCCGCACGATTATCGCAGCAGACAGTGGGATGCTCAGCCAAGTGCTGGTAAACCTTATCAGTAATGCCGCCGACCATACTGCCAATGGCGGAAAAATCATCATTGATTCCCAATACATGGAACAAAAAATCCGGATTCGGGTCTTCAATGAAGGGAAGCCAATTCCTGAAGATGAAATGGATAAAATCTGGCTTAGTTTCTATAAAGTCGATAAGGCCAGAACGAGAACTTACGGTGGCACCGGTATCGGCCTCACGATTGTACAGACCATCATGGACGCCCATAAAAACCAATGCGGCGCTTACAATAATGAGAATGGCGTGACTTTCTGGTTTGATATCGATATTGGATAAACAAATAATAAAATGCTCCCGCAAAAAAACGGTACAGGCTCTTTCGTCTGTACCGTTTATATTTTGCTTTAACCTTAATGAAGCCGCTGCTCCTATCCTATCGAGCAATGCTCCGTCGATTTAATCATTGAGATATTTTTTCAATACTTCAGCTTTATCAGTGCGTTCCCATGGGAGATCCACATCAGTTCTGCCAAAGTGGCCATAGGCTGCGGTCTGCTTATAAATGGGACGACGGAGATTGAGATTGGTGATAATGGCAGCGGGACGAAGATCAAAATGTTCACCGATGATTTCCACGATTTTATCATCGGAGAGTTTCCCTGTACCAAAAGTATCCACCATTACAGAAACGGGGTTCGCTACGCCAATCGCATAAGCCAACTGGATTTCGCAGGTCTTGGCCAGACCAGCAGCTACAATATTTTTGGCAACATAACGAGCCGCATAACAAGCGGAGCGATCCACTTTTGTAGGATCCTTCCCGGAAAATGCGCCGCCGCCGTGACGACCAACACCACCGTAAGTATCGACAATGATTTTGCGTCCAGTCAAGCCAGCATCCCCTTGGGGTCCGCCGATTACAAAACGGCCCGTGGGATTCACATAATACTTCGTATCTTCATCAAGATATTCTTCAGGAATAATCTTCTTAATAACTTCCTCAATGACGCCTTGTTCCAATTCATCATGGCTGACAGCGTCATCATGCTGACTGGAAATTACCACGGTATCTACCCGTTTCACCTGACCATCTTCGTATTCCACAGTGACCTGGCTTTTGCCATCGGGACGCAAATAAGGAAGAATACCATCTTTGCGAACTTCCGTCAGACGGCGGGTCAGCTTATGAGCCAAGCTGATGGGCAAAGGCATCAGTTCCGGAGTTTCATCGGTGGCATAGCCATACATCATGCCTTGATCTCCTGCTCCCGTAGTGGCAACATCGTCCTGGGCATTATCGACCCCCTGAGCGATGTCGGGGCTTTGTTCGTCAATGGCACTAAGAACGCTGCAGGTTTCGCAGTCGAAACCATATTTCGCTCTGGTATAGCCAATTTCACGAATGGTTTCACGAGCAATTTTAGGGATGTCTACATAGCATTCCGTGCTGATTTCACCGGTAACAAGAACAAGACCTGTGCTGCAAACTGTTTCACAAGCGACTCTGGCATAAGGGTCCTGGGCGATAATAGCGTCTAAAACCGCATCGGAGATTTTGTCGGCAATCTTATCGGGATGCCCTTCTGTAACAGATTCGGATGTTACTAATTTTCTCATGTCTCGACCTCCTCATCGTTTTGTTATTATTTCATCAAGAATAATCTCGGCCAATTGCTCTTTCGAGGTTTGCGGCACCTCTATGCGGCTTCCGTCCTTTTTATAAATTACCGCGATATTGGTGTCCACATCGAAGCCCGCGCCCTTTTGGGTCACATCATTGGCAACGATCATATCCAGATTTTTCTTTTCCAATTTTGACAATGCGTTGGCTTCCATGTCGTTGGTTTCGGCGGCAAAGCCCACAACAACGCGTGCTCCCTTTCGTGCTCCCAGAGCACTAAGAATATCGGGATTTTTCACTAGATTCACCGTGATCGCATTATCGTTCTTTTTAATTTTCTTCGGTGCCACCTCCGCCATGCGATAATCTGCCACCGCCGCCGCCATAATCACGATGTCAGCCTTGTCCATTTGCTGCTCCATGGCTTCCTGCATTTCCAGGGCAGTTTCCACGGAGATCCTGGTAATACCATCGGGAGCAGGAAGGCTCACGGGACCGCTGACCAATACCACGTTAGCGCCGCGCTGTTGTGCGGCTTTGGCTACGGAGTACCCCATTTTCCCACTGCTGCGGTTGGTAATATAACGAACAGGATCCATGGGTTCTCTGGTGGGTCCGGCACTGACCAAGACAGTCTTCCCCTCCAAATCCTTTGGGGTATCATCTAAGGCTTCAAGAATCTTGGCTTCAATGCTGTCAATGGAGCCGAGACGACCTTTGCCCGAAGTTCCACAGGCCAAAAAGCCACTATCAGGATCAATCACATCATACCCCAAATTTTTTAATTTGGCAATATTTTCTTGCTGAACAGGATGCTCCCACATCCGAGTATTCATGGCGGGGAAGTACATTACCGGGCAGGCGGCAGCCATAATTACCGTGGAAAGAAGATCATCAGCGATACCATTGGCAGCTTTTCCGATAATGTTGGCGGTAGCGGGTACGATCACCATGAGGTCGGCACGATCCGCCATGGAAATATGCTCTACCTCCACATTTTCTGTTACAATTTCGTGGAACATCTCCGTACGCACCGGGCGACCAGACAAGGTACTAAATGTAAGAGGCGCGACTAACTGCCGCGCCGATTCCGTCATGATGACTTCTATTTGATGGCCTTTCTTTTTAAGGCGACTGACCAACTCTGCGACTTTATATGCCGCGATACCGCCGCTGATCCCGATGAGAATTGTTTTAGAGCGCGTCATCAGAATCTCCTTCTGCATTTATTTGAGGATCAAAATTCGTACATTCCGCTTCTTCATCGCGTTCCCAGCCGAAAACGCCATCGGCGATTTCCTGTAGCGCTATGGAGACGGGATTTTCATAAAGCAAATCTTCCTTGGTCATAATTTGTCTTGCGCGTTTAGAACTGATGGTTACCAAGGTATATTTGGAGTCCACCTTATCCATTAAATCACTCAAAACAGGTTTTACCATCATAATGTATCACCCTCCAATAAAAAAGCGGTATAATCCTTGCTATGTTCAAATTTCAAATGTTCTGCTGTAATGATGGCCCGAATTTTTTCCACGGTTTCTTCTACTTTTCCTTCTTCGTTCACCACCACATAATCATACATGGGAACTCGTCTCAATTCCGTTTGGAAAAGCCCCAAACGCTTGACGATTTTCTCCGGCGTTTCGGTATTACGCCCCTCCAGACGTGACTTAAGGGCATGATAACTGGGAGGAAGTAAGAAGATAAAGATCCCCTCGGGAAACTTCTCTTTTACAAGGATAGCTCCTTGAGTATCAATCTCAAGGAGCGTATCAATTCCAACATTTAAATTTTCTTCGACAAAATCTCTGGGGGTGCCATAATAATCATCATAGACCTTTGCCCATTCCAGATAGGCGTCGCTTTCAATATTGGCTTCAAACGCATCTTTGCTTGTAAAAAAGTAATTGATACCCTCTTTTTCGCCTTCCCTAGGCGACCGTGTCGTATGAGAAACAGACACTTTCATATCGGTCTGAGTCTCCAATAATTTGGAGCAGACCGTCCCCTTTCCCACACCGGAAGAACCGGAAATAACGATCAGCAAACCTTCTTTATGTTTCATTGTCATTCTCCGCCATCCTCTTGATTCACCGCTTCGGTGATACGATTAGCCAAAGTTTCCGGCTGCAGCGACGAAATAATGAGACGGTTGTCGTCGGTAATAATAACCGCACGGCCACGCCGTCCATAAGTCGCATCAAGAACCCGCTGTTCTCTGCGAGCCTCCTGAATCAGCCGCTTAATGGGAGCGGAATCTGGGCTGACGATCGCAATGATACGGTTTGCCATTACAATATTTCCAAAGCCGATATTGATGAGCTTTAATGGCAATATTCTGATCCCCTTATGCTAATTTTTCCAGCAGCATCGCCACTTGGCGTTTGCCGAGACCTTGGACTCTTCTGGATTCATTGATGCCAATTTCTTCCATCAAAGCCACTGCGGTGATTTTGCCCACATTGGGCAAAGATTCCAATAAATATTTGACTTTCATGCGGCCCACGACTTCGTCGTCAACCCGTTTTAAAACTTCTTCTAAAGTAATGGAGCCAGATTTGAGTTCTTTTCTCAACTCCATGCGTTTGGAACGCATTTCCTGCGCCTTTTTCAGCGCATCAGCTCTTTGAGATTCAGTTAATTTCGGAACTGCCATGTTATTTCCTCCAAAATATGATTTGTTTTTATTATTTTTTTATTACAACATAAAACATATTTAAAAGTTATTCAAAGTTTTGCACTTGTTCCCTGATTTTTTCCAACTCGCTTTTGGCCTCAATGACCAAATGGCTGATGGTGATATCATTGGCTTTGGAACCGGTGGTATTGATTTCGCGATTGATTTCCTGAAGAATAAAATCCAGCTTACGGCCAACAGGTTCATCTTTTTGCATATTGGCGTGGAACTGTTCCAAGTGACTGTCTAAGCGAGCCAATTCTTCTGCAATGTCTGATTTATCAGCAAAGAAAGCCACCTCGTTTAAGAGTTTCCCCTCGTCCACTTCTACTTCCTGCAAAATTTCCTGCATACGGTTATGAAGTTTTTCCCGATAGTCCACAACGACACCGGGGCTTCTTTCCTGGATTTGATTTTTTATATATTTTACGGTATTGAGCCGTTCTATAATATCTTTCGCCAGTTTTTCGCCTTCCACCTTGCGCATTTCGCATAATTGCGCCAAACTATCTTTCAACGCTTTGGAAATGGCAATCCAAAGGGAGTCCAGATCGGACTCTTCTTTTTCTAATGTCAAAACTCCGTAATAGGAGGCAATATCCGAAATATGTACAGTTTCCTCAAGACCTGTCAGATCTTTGATTTCCTGCACGGCATTATAATAAGCCAGAGCAAGCTCTTTGTCAACAAAAAGATTTTGCTTCCCTTCGCCGACTTCTTCTACGCTCAAGAAAACATCTACTCGTCCTCTGTTAAGAACGGCGGAAATTTCCTTTTTAATGTTTTCTTCCAATAACATATATTGCTTGGGCATTTTGACTAAAATATCCAAAAAACGATTATTTACACTTTTTATTTCAATGGTCACCTTCCATTGCTCTGTTTGGGCAATGCTGCGGCCATAACCAGTCATACTTTTAATCAAAACAATTTCCTCGCAATATTTAAAATTATCCGAATATATATTTCACCAAAAAATCGAGATTTCCTTCTTTAATTCGGACTTTTTTTCGTTTCTTTGGAGAAAATCCACCGTACCAGGGAAATCAGCAATGGGAAAATGGAAATCCCCAGTACAATCCCCCACTGTTCCGCGGAAAGAGGAACCGTATCAAAGAGTGTTGCCAAGGGTGGACAAAAAATCACAAGGCACTGCATGGCCGCGGAAAGAACTACCGCTCCCAAAAGCCAAGGGTTGGAAAAGAATCCCAAATGGAACACGGTTTCCCGCTCGGACCGGCAATCAAATACATAAAAAAGCTGACAGAACACCAATACCGTAAAAGCCATGGTTCTGGCCACATCCATATTCCCCCATTGCCAGACCGCATATAGATACACAAAAACCGTGCTGCAACCAATCAGCATCCCCCGCAGGGCGATGCGGAGTCCCAAACCCTGAGAAAACACGCTTTCGTCTTTTTTTCGTGGCTTGATTGTCATGAGAGACGGGGACGGCTGGTCGAGTCCCAAAGCCAAAGCCGGCAACCCATCAGTGACAAGGTTAATCCATAAAATTTGTAAAGGCAACAAGGGCAAGGGCATCCCCAAGACCACGGCGATAAACATGGTCAAAACCTCTCCAATATTAGAAGAGAGCAAATAACGGATGAATTTGCGGATATTATCATAAATCCCCCGCCCTTGAAACACCGCCTCAACAATGGTGGAAAAATGATCGTCGGCTAAAATAAAGTCAGCGGCCTCCTTCGTGACATCAGTCCCCCGCTGCCCCATAGCGATACCAATATCGGCTTCCTTTACCGCTGGCGCGTCGTTGACGCCGTCGCCAGTCATGGCCACGACCTGCCCACGGCTTTTGAAAAACCGCACGATTTTCATTTTATCCTCTGGAGCAACCCTGGCAAAAACCTTGGTCCCGGCCATAACTTTGTCTGTATCTTCAGTCAGAGAAATGTCTTTTCCCAAAGTCACGTCGGATTTTTCTTTTGCAATGCCCAATGCGCGTCCCACTGCCAAAGCAGTATTCCCATCATCGCCGGTAATCATTACAGTTTCAATCCCTGCAGCTTTTGCGCGCGCCAAGGCTTCGGGAACATCCTTGCGGATAGGGTCGGTCAAAGCGGCAAAGCCCAAAAAGGTCAGTTCCTGTTCCATGTCCTCTTTGGATTTCACCATAGGACGGTAAGCCAAAGCCAGAATTCGATAGCCTTGAGAAGCATACTCCGAAGCTTTTTGGGCAAGGCTGGCCTTTTCTTTTTCGTCCAACCATTTTTCTTTGTCTTGGCAAAGATGCCATTGGCAGCGGGATAAAATCACATCGGCAGCACCTTTGACCAAGGAATCATGTCCCACCCACACGCTCATCATACGGCGACGGGAATCAAAGGGGTTCTCTCCTTTTTTTTGATAGCTATCAGTGCGAACTCCAAAAGCATCTGAGCATTCCACCAAAGCAATCTCTGTAGGATCGCCTAAATAGGTATTATCTTCTTTCAATACAGTATGACACCGTGCCATCACCTCAGCGGCGATTTTTACGGAAATACTTTGCAAAGAGTGACTCTGAGGAGCGCCCCATTGCCCATCCAAAAATAACTGGGATACCGTCATATGGTTTTCCGTTAAAGTTCCCGTTTTATCGGAGCAAATACAAGTGGTGCAACCCAAAGTTTCCACGGCAGGCAGACGCTTCACAATGGCGTGACATTGGGAAAGACGCCACACTCCCAAAGCCAGGCAAATAGTTACAATGGCAGGGAGCCCCTCTGGTATCGATGCCACCGCCAGACTCACCCCGGTGAGCACCATGGTATAAAAATCCCCTCCCATAAGAATACCCAAGCCAGAAACAACAATGCAAATGGCGACACAAAGAATAATAAGCCATTTTCCCAGTTCCTTCAAACGCCGTTGCAACGGTGTTACCTCGTGCTCCGTCTCATTTAGCATTGAGGCGATTCGCCCTGTTTCCGTATCCATGCCAATGGCTACCACGATCCCACGGCCATGACCTGCCGTTACCGAAGTACCTTGGTAGCACATACAGGAACGGTCAGCCAAAGAACTATCGGCAGATACAGCGGCGGTCTGTTTCTTTACCGGCACAGATTCTCCTGTCAACAAAGACTCCTCCACTGACAATTCTACTGCCGCTGCCAGCCTCAAATCCGCAGGAATACGGGTTCCGGCTTCCAAAAGAACAACATCTCCTACCACCAGTTCTTCTGATGGCAAAACCACCACGGTGCCGTCACGCATCACGTGGGCTTCATTGCGAGACATTTTTTTCAACGCCTCCAGAGAACGCTCAGCTTTATATTCCTGAATAAAGCCAAGAATTCCATTAAGAATGATAATAGCAAGAATCATTATGGCGTCGGCTTTTTCCCCCATGGCAGCGGAAACCACTGCTGCCGCCATAAGCACCATGACCATAAAGTCGCTGAACTGGCGTAAAAATGTAAGAATCAGCGGCGTTTTCTTTTTCTCCGACAAACGGTTAGGGCCATATTTTTTTTGGCGGCGCTTGCGCTCATGTTCATCCAATCCGGTATCCACTGGAGTATTCAGCGCCTTGGCTGTTTCGGCAACTGTAAGATGATGCCACATTTTTTCTTTCAAGCATATTCCTCCCTTCTTGTCCACCACATTGTATGCAGTGCGATAAATTTCCATGACAGAAAGGAGAACGTATTTTTAGAGGATTAGGCAGCTTATTGCCAGAACCACGGAACCATGGTATAATTTAGGCCATAGAAGGGCGGAATAGAAATGGCACTTGACGGATTATTTCTCAATAAATTACTTACAGAATTGGCCGATGATCTTTGTGGCGCAAAAATCAACCGTATCCATCAACCCGACAAAAATACCATTACCATGAAACTGAATCAGTTTCACAAGGGCAATTTTACATTGCTCATTTCAACGCATCCCCAGAATGCAAGAATTCACATAACCGAGACGCCAAAAGAAAATCCCAAGAAGCCGCCGATGTTCTCTATGGTATTGCGGAAACACTTAGAGGGAGGTAAAATCTTTTCGGTAGAACAGCAAGGTCTTGACCGTGTGGCAATTCTCCATATTGAGGGACGCAATGAAATCGGAGAATTCGAGCGAAAAAAACTGATTTTGGAAATCATGGGCAAGCACAGCAACCTGATTTTGACGGATGACAGCGACGGAATCATTGGCGCTATCAAGCAATACGGCAGCAATCTTTCCCGTTACAGAGAGGTGCTCCCACATGCCACATATAAAATGCCACCGGCTCAGCATAAGCTCAATCCCTTTCTTATGACAGAGGAAGAGTTTATTGGCAGTATTATGGAGAAGGAGCTGTCTTTTCCTCTGGAAAAGGTGCTGTTTCAAACCGTAGAGGGCTTAAGTCCCCAGACCGCTGCTGAAATCGTTGACAGATGTGGCTGCGGCGGTATGGTTTTAGATGAGTCCGGCAGTTATGAATTACAAAAGATATACGATGCTACAAATCAGCTAACGGAAGCATTGCTCTCACCATCCATTGCGGAAAAAGATGACAAAGCGAAGGATTTTTATTTCATCCCCCTTCATCATATCAGTAAAGAGCAAATCACCTGTGATACCTTAAGTCTTTTACTGGATCAGTACTTTGGCAGAAAAGAGAGTGACAATGCCTTTGAAAGCCGACGGAGCAATCTGGCA
Organism: uncultured Peptococcaceae bacterium; assembly: GCA_964637365.1. Taxonomy (GTDB): domain Bacteria; phylum Bacillota; class Dehalobacteriia; order UBA7702; family UBA7702; genus Cryptoclostridium. Next base: position 3,000 of record CAZWWH010000036.1, on the reverse strand, counting down.
AAGCATATTGTCCAATACCGTGACAAACTGGCCAAAAAGGTAGAAAAGCAGAAAAAGGAAATGGCTCATGCCATGGACGGCGAAATCTATCGACGCAATGGGGAAATTCTCAGCGCATATATCTATCAAGTGCCAGAGCATAGCTCCGAGGTGGTGCTCCCTGATTTTTACAATGAGGATGAGGCGCTTACGATCCCGCTAAAACCGGAGCTCTCTCCCGCGGAAAACGCTGCACGGTATTTCCGCCTTTATAACAAAGCAAAAACTGCCAGAGACGCCATCAAGGTTCATCTCGCCAATAACCAAGAAGAACTGGCGTATGTGGAAAGCTTATGCTATGCTGCAGAAAGCTGTGAAAATGATAAAGACTTGCAGGAACTGCGCAACGAAATGGCATCGGCAGGATATCTAAAAGAAAAGCACGCCACCAAGAAGGGAAAGAGAGATGCTCCCCTGCCACCGATGGAAACTAAGGTAGAAGGATACACCGTCCTGATTGGACGTAACAACAATCAAAATGATAAGTTGACGCTAAAAACTGCCGCGAAGGATGATTTATGGCTTCACACCAAGGATATTCCCGGCAGCCATGTCATCATTAAAAAGAAGCAGAGCGAAGAGATTCCCGACGCCGTCATTGCCAAAGCGGCCCAATACGCCGCCTTCTACAGCAAAGCCAAAGGCGCTGATAAAGTACCGGTGGATTATACTGTGGTAAAGCAAGTCAGAAAACCGGCGGGATCACGGCCTGGTATGGTAATTTATTTTGAGCAGACAACATTGTTCGTCCGACCAGAGGAACCAATAATTATATCATAATTAAGAAAGAAGGAATGAAACCATGATTTTAACAACGGGAAACAATATCGCAGGAAAAAATATTAAGGAATACAAGGGAATTGTATTCGGGGAAGTCATCTCTGGTGTCAACTTTATTAAAGATATCACCGCAGGACTCCGCAATTTTTTCGGCGGCCGTAGCCAATCTTATGAAAAAGAATTAACCAAGGCCAGAGAAGAAGCGCTGCGGGAAATGGAAGGCCGTGCCGCGGCTTTAGGCGCCAATGCCATTATCGGTATCGACGTTGATTACGAGGTGTTGGGTGCTGATAATGGTATGTTAATGGTGACGACTTCCGGCACAGCAGTTGTCACCGACTGACATGAACACACTGTCTAGCCATGGGATGAAACATGGGATGAAATGGATGAAACTTTGCCATATCCTCTTTGCGGAAATTTGGTTCGGAGCCACACTCTGTTTAACCGTATTATCTATTTTTTGCTTCTCCTTGGAGCAAACCTCCGATTTTCTACCGGTGCTCTCCATAATCCCCCAAGCCTTTCGTTACCTGGTGCTTCCTGTGGGAATGTGCTGTTTCATTCAGGGGATCATCTATGGTTTATTCACGAAATTCGGTTTTTTCCGTCACGGCTGGTTGGTAGCGAAATGGATATTATCCATCCTCACGGGAATTTGCGTAGGAATCGGTGGAGTTAGCACTTTAAGAGAGCTGCTGGATGCAGCAGCGGCAAATCCTAGCGCGATGATCACATGGATGGACGGAGCATACTATTTTCTTTTCCTATTTTTGCAGCTTGCGATGCTCTTATCTATCAATGTAATTTCCGTATGGAAGCCAAAGCAAAAAAAGAACATACCAAATTGATTCACATGAAAAACGGCAAGGTCTAAACCTTGCCGTTTTCTTTGCAATAAATTTCAAATAAGCTTTGGACGCATCAGTAATTTTACAATTATTTCTTTTTCACAGGATAACAGACTTCCGTCACGAACTCCCCAGGATTTGAGGTTTCATGGGGACTCACATGGTAAATATTAAAAGTGGGTCCGTCATACTCATATCCGTTATCTCGCACCCAGGCGGCCACCGCGACATTGACGTCACCTATTTGACTATATGGGCCTTGATAAGTAGCGGAAGCAAAAGTTACCGGTGGCACTGTTTTAAATTTCACGTGCTCGGTATCGGGGTATTGCCCTTTAACGGTTTTCTGGGCCTCCAAATCCACATCGGATTCTTTGTGTTCTCCATCAAAAAAGGTGACGCTGCAATAACAGGGGTCGTCATCCACTACATTCAGCGGCGCTGTTTCACTGACCAGAACGCTCCAAAGCATTCCTTCTTGGTCATAGCTGGGAATGGTCATACGGACGCTGGCAACATACCGTTGAGGGAGGGTTTTTAATGTTACATTGTAATTCATGGCTTTATCGTCCTTTCTCAGTCTTTTTCGGGCTGTTTCCAGGAGCCGCAGCCGCTGCGCAATTTCCGTCGAGAGCTCTCGAAGTTCGGCCTCTTTGAGAGATAAATGCCGTTCCAAGGCTTCTTTATCGTCATAACATCTGAGGATTTCTCCAACGGCAGAAAGTCCAAATCCCATGTCTCTTAAAGCGGTGATACGCCCCAGAACCGGGAGCTGATCCTCGCTGTAATAGCGGTATCCCGTAAACTTATCAATTTCCGTTGGAGTGAGCAGACCGATTTCATTATAGTGGCGCAGCATACGGATGCTGACTCTGGATAGTTTTGAAAATTCTCCGATTTTTAACATTTTGGCACCTCATATATGTGGTTTTTTTGAGCTCATCCGTATTGTAGACCATGCCACTGTGTGAGAGTCAAGAACTTATTTCAGATATTTCATTGGCGTATGATGGAATTCGCTCATCATCAAGACGTCGATATATCTCCACTGCATAAGGCGAGGAATTTACGGTAAATCCCCGTTGCATTTGGCTTTATGCTGGTGCTCCGCCTTCACAAGGAATAAACTGATATGGCTGTCACACATCGCCATCACGCCAATAAAACAGCCGCCGCATTGTATGATTTTGGCAGCTCTCGATAAAATCAAACGGCCACATCCCTTTTTGAAGTGCGCCCCAAAAGTTAGAGAATAAAAAAGCAAAATTGTTCAAACAACTGAAAGGGCTTGTTGTCTGTGAATCGCAGGCGGCAAGCCCTTTAGCTTTGC
>CAZWWH010000035.1:0-16696 GCA_964637365.1 uncultured Peptococcaceae bacterium | reverse complement strand
CTAAAAAATTTTGTCTATACTGGGGTGAATCAAAACTTTATTCTAATGTTGATGACGCACTCAGTAATTGTTTTGATAGTATAAAATCTTTGCTTATTGAGGAAGGTGCTGTCGGCACACAAAGGGAACGTGATTTGACCCTGTTTAGAGATAATATAGATTTTAATAATGAACAATTAGAAGAAGCCATATTGGCTTATCTAAATCCCGATAACCCTAATTATTTAAAATTAGAGTATAGAGGTATTTGTTTAGTTGGATACGATGAAGAAGCATACCCCAAAGATTTTTCTGGTGTTGAAAATGAAATACACAATGCAATAAAAAGCAGAATATCCGAATTTAAATCGAAAATGAAAAGTAGATTAACAAATAGAGCACCGTTGAATGATTTTTATTTAAATGTTTTTTTAGTGCCATTTTCTGATGTTGAGGATTTCAGAAAGAAATTTTTGGAGGTGATTTAATTGTCTTTGAACAGTTTGATTAACAGACTAATATCTGCTGATTACTTCGCAAAAAGATATAATAATTTGCTTCTACATTCTGTTAGAACACAATTCTCAATTCTTTCATATGAGGCGAGGGAAGATGAAATTGATTGGAAATATTTGATTACATGTGCAAGTCTATTTGCCCAGTCAAAGGAAGGTAAAATTTTAGATATGGCATATAGGATTTGTCAAACATGTATGACTGAACAAAATGTTGAAAGCGAATATCGAAATGCATGTGCCGCGATTTTTGACATTTTAACAAATTCACCTGCCATTTCTTTATCAAAAAAGAGAGGCTTAATTTCTGATGACTACTTATCTAAGATACCAGTAGAAGCAGCAATAGATGTGAAGCGCAAGCGATTCTCAAATACTATTGATGATGGTGAAGACCTTATTTTTCTTAACGACTTTCAAAAAGAAGTTTATAGCTCGTTTGATAATACGAAAGTTTTATCAGTTTCAGCCCCTACATCATCTGGCAAATCGTTCGTGCTTTTACAACTTATTAAAGAATATATTAAAAGCAATCCTCTGGTAAAAATAGCATATATTGTACCAACAAGAGCACTAATCCAACAGGTAGAATTTGATATAAGAACGATAATAAAGAAAAATAACCTTGCCGCTGATGTTAGTAGCATTCCTGTAAAACCAGAGACATGGGATACATTAGCAAGCATTATGGTATTCACACAAGAGCGTTTACAATGGATTATCAATGAAACTCCTGATATGAATTTTGATTTTATAGTTGTAGATGAGGCTCAAAAAATTGGTGATGGTTCGAGAGGTGTTTTGCTTCAACAGGTGTTGCAACAAGTTGCTGTTAATAATCAAACACGGTTTATATTTGCAAGTCCAATGTCGGAAAATCCGTCGTCATTATTAAAAATTGTGAATTACACGGATGTATTAACAACTCAAAGTAAGCAAGTAATTTCCGAAATTGCCACCGTTAATCAAAATCTTATTTGGGTTTATAAAGATGGGACAGGTACATCTAAATGGAAAATGGACTTACTAGCTCAAGGAAATCGTTTTAATTTAGGTGATATTACAACCGGTAGAATCACAAAAGCGTCAATGCGGTTACCAGTTTTAGCATTTACTCTCTCTGGCTTAAATAGAGGAAATCTAGTCTATTGTAGCGGTGCGGCTGAGGCTGAAAAAACTGCTGTTCAGTTGATGAGTCTTATACTTAATGAAAATCCTAATTTAACAATTTCTGACCGTGTAAAAGAACTTATTAAACTAGTTAAAAAGACAATACACCCCAATTATACTTTAGTGGAGGTCTTAAAAGCCGGTGTCGCATTTCATTACGGCAATATGCCATTGGGGGTGCGTAACGAGATAGAGGAATTATTTAAAAATGGAGATATTTCTTTTCTGGTATGTACATCAACATTAATTGAAGGAGTAAATCTTCCTGCAAAGTCTATATATATTCGCGGACCGCAAAAAGGAAAAAACACACCTATGAATGAGATGGATTTTTGGAATCTTGCGGGTAGAGCTGGAAGACAAGGAAAAGAGTTTCAAGGTAATATTATTTGTCTAGATGCAACTGATGATGCAGTTTGGAAAAACGGAACACCATTTGAACGAAAAAAATATCTAATAAAAGGAACTGTTGAATCAATTATTGAAAACAAATCGCAAGAATTAATTAGTTATATTCTCACACAAGATGAAACGGTAAATAAAGATTCGCAACTTGATTATGGCTACACATATTTTCTAAGTACTTATTTTCAATATGGTTCTATAACTGAATCTCCATTGAAAAATTTGTATGGTGATGATTTTAGTGAATCTATTGATGACGCATTTAATGAAGCTCTAAAGAATGTGGAAATTCCTCCTACTATATTGTCGAAAAATCAAGGGGTAAATCCCATCGCTCAACAAAAACTTCTTGATTATTTTAGAGACTCAGGGAAAAAGGTTGAAGAACTAATTCCACCTTATCCCGAAGACGATGATGCACAAGATAAATATATGCACATAATCGGTAGGATTTCTAAGTATATTACAGGCGATTCATATAAGCTGAACATGTCGCGTTCAATTTTAATTACAGGTTGGATGCGAGGATATGGTTTAGCTCGCATAATTAGTGATAATATTAGGTGGAATAAAGAACATCAAACCAACAAAAAATTAGCTCCAATAATTCGTGACACCATGCGAGAAATTGAAGAGTTCGCACGTTTTAGATTTTTGAAGTATACAACTTGTTATTTGGATGTTCTCAAATATTATTATGAGTCAACTGGAAAGATAGATGCTATAGAGAAAATACCTCAAATTAGTTTGTGGTTGGAATTTGGAGCATCAAAAACAACCCAAATTTCTTTGATGTCAATGGGATTTACTCGAGCCGCAGCATTGGAATTATCAGACTTAATTGTACATGATGATTATGATAAGGCAAAGTGTATTAGCTGGCTAAAACAAAATGATGTGTATTCTATGGATATATCACCCACTATACTACAGGAGGTTGAAAAAGTGTTGAGTTTACAATAACTATAGTTATATGCTATTTCCGAAATCTTTGATATATAGAAGCCTCATCTCCTGAAACGGCGGAAAGACCTATGTTTGCAAACTTTCTCGGTGGCATAATCCAAATATTAAACAAGACTCTGAGTATAAAAATCAAGCTCTATTGTGCTATTCCAAGAGAGCAAAAATTAAATTCTAAATTATAAATTATAACGAAACCGAGCCGCATATTCTTGCTACCACAAGAGTACGCGGCTCATTTATAGTATTTATTTGTAGATTAACTCATTCAAAACAGTTTCTTCCGCTTGATACCTAATACAATTCATTTTTCTAATCCATTCCATAGGACTGTCAATCTTCAGCTGTTCAGTAATACCCTGTAATGTTTTTAACTGTTTTACAATCCGACAAAAACGCTCTCGTGCTTGTTTGTCAATCTCGGAAAGATATTCATCAAGCACTCCGCTTGTAAGCAGATTGATATAAGTTAACCTATGGTGCTCCTTCAAAAATGTCAAGTGTCGTTGTCCATAAATGTCAATATCGTTTTCTCCACTTACAGAAAGTGCAAGATTTGGAATGAGATAATCGCTTTGTTTGCTATAAGTACCACCTAACTGTTCAAATAAAGATTTCATTGTAGTTTCCTCCGATATATTTAGTTTTTCTACAAATTCATCATATCCAACCGTCATTACAAATACTTACAAATGTCGCAAGGGGCACTTCCTTATGTGAAGTGTCCCTTGCAAGAACCATTATTTTGGTCCTGGCCTTATTGAACCAGCTTTTTGCCATCATCGGGATTCCTCAGTTGGAGATCGACAACGACACGATCTATCAGACAGTAACATTACTTGCTACGATTGGCTCGGCGGCTTGGGCATGGTGGAAGAACAACAGCTTCACCAAAGAAGCCCAATATGCCGATGATGTACTGCGAGATATGAAAAGGAAAAGTGAATAACCGGCAAATGACAGGCAAATAAAAAAAGGCGGCTCTTTCCCATGTGGAAGGGGCCGCTTTTTTGTAAAGGAAAAAGAGCCGTATATACGGCTCTTAAAATTTGAAGAACACGACGAACCTCGAAACATCAATGAAGAATATAACGGTGTTCGACGATGTTCCATTTGGTGGAGACAATACCCAAGAGAGTAACTTATTATAGATTCCGTCTTAAGCGGTATGATTGAAACTTTTATCTCGTGCCTACAAACAAGAGCATTTCCTCTTGACAGTGCCTACAGGTTTGCTTCACAAAGCGTAGACTACGGTATCGCACCTGCGATGAAACGGGAATTTGGTATTTCCATTTTACCGCCTGAGAACTGATCCATACACCTTCCTCATATATATTTTAACCACGGCCATATTCAAAAAGCAATCTGCAATTCTCGGCAAAGTGTCGTATTTTGCTGTTGCTTTCTTATGCCTGCCTTGACAACGATTAAGCACAATGATATGATATGTCTGTAGAGAAAAATTATAAAGTAGGCACAATAAAGCGCTGTAGTTACCGCAAGGAAACTATTAGCTGATTTTTATATTTGGAGGTAGGAAATATGGCAGAACAAACCGCAAAAAAAGAGCTACCGGCTTGCCCGGTTGAAACCACCTTAACGCTCATCGGTGATAAATGGAAGGTATTGATTCTTCGGGATTTACTCCCAGGTACAAAGCGTTTTGGAGAACTGAAAAAGTCTATTGGCAGTGTATCGCAAAAGGTATTAACGGCGCAGCTTCGGGATATGGAAGAAAGCGGGCTTATAAACCGTAAGGTGTATGCAGAGGTTCCTCCGAGAGTGGAATATTCTCTAACAGACCTTGGACAGAGTTTGAAACCCATTCTTGATGCTATGTGGAATTGGGGAGAAGGGTATAAAGCATCTATTGAATAACAATTAAGAATATATGACACCAGTCATCAGCAAATGGCTGGTGGCTTTTTGCTGAAGTAGGCTTAAAAAGCATCTAATAACTACTCGCAAGCAATGCAATCTTCCGTAAGATTGCTTATTTTAGCGGATTTCCCGATTCTGGGAAGTCCGCTAAAATGCTTGTTGGTGACATATCCCCAAACGCCTAAGATCATTGCCTGCGGCAATGGCTGCGCGTTCCGTTGGAACGCTGAAAAGTTCATATTTGATATTTTGAAAAACAAAAAATGCTATGCAATCGGCAAACCTTTTGCATAGCGTTTTTCGTTTTTCCGTTCACCTGGCGAAGTCATAAGTTTTACAATGTTTCCTTATGGGCTACGGCCATTTTGCGCATTCCTTTTCTCAGTAAAAGATAAAATTCATGGGAACTCCTTTTTTATTCATAGTTTCCATAAAATATGCCATATTTTTTCAGTATTGCAGACTATTAAGAAATCATTGCAGATGCCACGATGACAGCTGCGGAAAGAACAAATATCGCTACCAAAAACTTCCAAGAAAATTTAAACCATCGGTCATAAGAAATGCGCCCCAAGGTCAAGGCGCCCATAATTACAGCGCTGGTCGGCGTAATCAGGTTAACGAGTCCTGAAGCGGCCTGAAAAGCCGTAATCACCACATCCCTGCCCACGCCGGCAAAATCTCCCAGCGGCGCCATAATAGGAATGGACAAGGTTGCCAGTCCTGAGGAAGATGGAATAAAAATGGACAATACGAGATAAATCAAATAGGTGAAGAAGCTAAAGGATAACGCCCCCGCCCCGGTGAGAAAGTTTTCTCCCCAGTGTAAAATGGTATCTGTAATGAGGCCGTTGTTCATAATTACGGTAATTCCGCGGGAAATGGCAATGATAAAAGCTACGCCCAGCAAATCGGCGGCGCCGTTGACAAATCCATCGGTCAATTCCTCTTCTTTTAGTCGGGCAAACAGACCGATGATTACAGCGGAAGTAAAGAATAATGCGGAAAGCTCCGGGAACCACCAGCCCAGGGCTGGCAGCAAAGGGACGCCAAGTTCATCAAAAGGAATTACCGCATAAATCATTACCAAAAAGGTTAAACCAAACAGCGTCAGAGTCCATTTTTGGCTGCGGGTTAAAACAGTATCCTGGGATATTTCTTGATCTGAATTTAAGGCCAGAAAATGCTCTCGATGCTCCTCCATGTGATCTGCCACCCAGGAGCGACTGGGGTCTTTTTTGATACGGGCTGCATAGCCCATAACAAACCAAATGGCAATGGCCTCTAAAATTACCAGCATTCCAAGGCGTACCAAAATTCCATCCCCCATAGAGATTCCTGCGAAGCCCGAGGCAATACCGGTGGCAAAGGGATTCACCGTAGAGGCCAAGGTTCCCATGCCCGCTCCCAATAAAATGACGGCCACGGCCACCAGGGAATCATACCCTGCGGCAATGAAAATAGGGATAAGCAGAGGGAAAAAGGCAATGGTTTCTTCCCACATGCCAAAAGTTGTGCCCCCCAAACCAAAAAGAATCATTAAGATGGGAATTAAGCGTTTTTCCCTTCCGTTGAGCTTTTGTATGACATTGACAATTCCCGCGTTGATTGCGCCGGTTTTCATTACCACACCGAGAAAACCGCCGACGACCAAAATAAACAGTGCAATGTCAACGGCATCATAAAATCCTTCGAAGGATGCCAATAGAACATCTCCGGCGCCTTGCTCATTGGCTTCCGTGAGATGGTATGTCCCGGGAATAGGCCCTCCATCCTCAAGCCGGTCATATTCTCCCGCCGGTATCAGCCACGTCAGACCCGCCACCAGAATAATAATGATCAGCAGAATGGTATATGCGGTTGGTACTTTGAATTTTGACAATGTATCACCCCATTACATGGTTGCGGCCATCACTGCTTTAATGGTATGCATACGGTTTTCCGCTTCGTCGAATACCACGGAATGGCGGCTGCGGAATACTTCGTCAGTGACTTCTCGAATATCCAACCCTTTTTCTTTCCATTCCCGTGCTAACTGAGTTTCAAAGTCGTGGAAGGACGGGAGACAATGGAAGAACAGCACGTCCTCATTGCCGGTTTTCTTCAACATATCCATAGTGATACGGAAGGGGGAGAGGAGTTTGACTCGTTCTTCCATCAATGCTTCTTCACCCATGGAAGCCCAAATGTCTCCGTAAATGACATCGGCGTCCTTCAGACAGCGTTCCTCGTCGGAAATTACAATTTGCGCGCCGTTCTTTTGGGCGATGCATGCCACTTCTTGCCAAGTCTTTTCATCAATATCCAAAGCCGCGGGGCCATAGGCAGCAAATTTCATGCCCATCTTCGCGCAGCCGTACATCCAAGCCAGAGACATGTTGTTGCGAATATCTCCCACGAAAACAACCTTCATTTGGTTTAAAGGCTTATGAATATGCTCTTCCATGGTCATCATATCGGCCAAAATTTGAGTGGGATGGTCAGCGTCAGTAAGGCCATTAAATACGGGAACACCGGAATATTTTGCCAGCGCCTCTACATATTCCTGATGAAAACCGCGGTATTCAATGCCGTCAAAAAAACGGCCCAAGACCTTAGCAGTGTCCTCCAGAGATTCTTTTTTCCCCATCTGGGAGCTGCCAGAGTCCAAAAAAGTGACATGGGCCCCTTCCTGATGTGCTGCGGTTTCAAAGGCGCATCGCGTTCTGGTAGAAGTTTTTTCAAAGAGCAACACGATATTTTTACCTTTGAGCATGGGTTCACAAATCCCAGCGCGGCGCTTTGCTTTTAAGTCGTGAGATAAATCTAAGAGATAACGAATCTCTTGGGGGGTTAGGTCCTTCAGAGTCAGGAAGCTTCTTCCTTTTAAATTAACTGCCATGGTTTTTTTCCTCCTTACATTGGTTCTCGAATCAAGGGCATACTCATGCACCGCGGGCCGCCGCGGCCTCTGGAAAGCTCGGAGCATTTGATGACATGGGTTTTAATTCCATTTTCTTCTAATAATTCATTGGTAAGATAATTGCGGGCGTAAACCACCACTTCTCCCGGGGCAATGGCCAGTGTATTGGAACCATCGCTCCATTGCTCTCTGGATGAGTCTACCTTGCTGTCACTGCCGCAGCGGAGCAGGGTGATCTCATCAAGCTCAAGATGTTTTTTCAGAATATCTTCCAAAGATCCCTGTTCTTGTTGGATGCGGATCTTTCCGCCTTTATCCTGTTGGATCACGAATACAGTAATTTGATCCACGATGTTGGGATGGATAGTGAACTTATTGCGGTCCACCATGGTAAAGACCGTATCCAGATGCATAAAGCTGCGCTCCTTAGGGATATTGAAGGCCAAAACCTTTTCAAAGGTCGTTTTTTCCCCCAGGATTTCTCCGGCGAACTTTTCAATGGCGTTTTCGTGAGTGCGCTGGGAGATACCAATGGCGATGGTTTTCTCGTTTAAAATGAGGATATCGCCGCCCTCCAAAGATGAGTCCTCGGTGCGGTCGTACCATATTCTGGTATCCTTATACATGGGATGATAGGTAAAAATGTATTTGGCGAAGAGGGACTCTCGGGTTCTAGTTTTAGTTCGCATTTTATGGATGGTTACACCATTACCTACAGAAGCAAAGGGATCTCTTGTAAAGTAGAGATTAGGCATGGGGTCGATAATGAAAGGATAATCATCATCAAGAATTTTTAGCAAACTGCTTAAACTGCTGGTTTCATGATCCTTGATCGCTGACTTTCTCACGCCGGCGCACATTTCTTCCACCATTTCCTTGGTAGGCTTCGATTTGAAATAATCCGTTAAAAAATCCAGTTCCCAACTGGTACGGACTTCCGTTTCCCTAATAAAATCAGAAATAAACTGCTCTTTGATCCCTTCGTCCAAAATGGACTCCGTCACCAAATCCGTGAGATAAACGACCTCCGCTCCCTGGGCGTGAAGCAGGTTGGCAAAGGCGTCATGCTCTTCTTGGGCAGTTTTTAGATATGGAATATCGTCAAACAGCAAGCGGTCGAGATACTCCGGCATGAGGTTTTCCAGCTCTTTCCCCGGTCGGTGCAGCAGGACTCGTTTTAGCTTGCCGATTTCCGAATGGACATTGATTTGGTCAGCCAAAATAACACCACCTTTTTTGAATTTCACGGTTATTTTTTGATAGCATTGTCGGTTCTATTCTCTTTTGGTGTCAGGTAAAAGCCTCCAAAAATAGAAATTCCAGCCATGTTGAGGAAATTTTTAAAATATATAAATTAAATTGAAAAAAAGACTTGCTTTTTCTGAGATTATTTAGTATAATAAGTCTCGCTGAAGTTCATAACATGGAGAGATGGCCGAGTCCGGTCTATGGCGCACGACTGGAAATCGTGTTGGTGTAACAGCCTCGCAGGTTCGAATCCTGTTCTCTCCGCCACAGTAAAAGCCCCTAACGCTGATGTTTAGGGGTTTTTATTTAAAATATTTTGTTTCCATAAAAACGCTTTAAAAAGTTGTAAAATGCTTTGATTTTACAGTCAAATCACAGTCAAAGATTTTTGAGATATGCTTCGATTTGATTTTCGGCTTTATTTTTCTGGCGTTCGGAGATATGAGTGTAGATCTCTAGTGTCGTTGAGGCTTTCGAGTGTCCCATGATGATTTGTGCATCTTTGGCTTCTACGCCCGCCTCATAAAGGATTGTAGCGGAATAATGTCGTAGTTGATAGAGAACGAAATCTAAACCTGTTTCTTCCTTATATTTTGCAATTCTATAGCGGTATTCCTTTTCTGTGATAAGATGATCCGACTCTGGGGAAAATATATCCCCGTTTGCTTCTGGGTTTGAAGTATACCAAAATCAAAAGCCTGGCTGATAACAGATTTGCGGATTTTAACGATATTTCTTGCCCTTGCGCCATTCCTAGCATAAGCAGTGATGAAGCGTTGTATATCCAAAGACGTGATTTCTTTCACCCGCATTTTGCCAAGGGCTTCTTTGATGTGGGCTATGGGGCGTATATACCCTTCCCTTGTGTTGTAGGCGATTTCCTTTTGATGGTATTTCCACCATTGGAGCCTATCCACGTTCATGTAAGCAAAGGTGTTCCGTCTGAATATTCAACGAAGATATGGATCACTCTAGGCGGTAAATGCCTATTATGCAATAATATGTCAAGAATACCGAATCGAACCTTCTTCGGTTCCAGTAGATATTATTGTTAGGGTTCGCTTGCTAAGTGATCTACAACAAAAAAGCTCCCCCGTTCAATCGGGGGAGCATCAAAATCACTTTTTTAGATTGTTGAGCAATATGTCAAGAAATTCTTTCACGCTTGGCATGTGATCTACTTCACAGCGTGCCATCTCATTAAGGAACGAACGATTTCCTTTCTGATAACAGTTTTTGATAAAAGTGCGAATGTTGCGCTCTACACAATATAATTTGACGTGATATATTTCGGCAACTTCTGGATAGACCTGACGGTATAAATTCAAGAAACGATTTTCGTCTGCTAGCAGTAGCTCCATCACGGTCTTGGTAAAGTGATATCCCAAACCACATCTGCTGCCACCTAACTTGCTTAAAACGTTTTCTAAGTCTTTCATGTTGTAGTCCTCCTATCAATCAACTTATAGACATATTACAACACAAAAGTACTAGAAAATTACAGAATAGACATTATACGACATAGTTATACATATATTCTTATAAATAATTATCAAATACAAGAATTTTCGCTATTTCTGTCGAAGTTTTGCCCTATATTATTAATTATATAGTTTAGATAGAGGTTTCCGTATTCCTGGGACACGCGAATATCAGAATCACAATGGACTTATAGGCCGATATTTTTGACAGCACGAAACAGGAAACCGCATTGCGCATGAATGCCTTAATAGGGGCCGTGATGCTATAAGACCACAAACAAGACCACAAGAAAATATTGGTCGTTTTTAGACAACAAAAATCACCTGCCAAGCTAATGTTTAGCAGGTGATTTTCTTGGTACACCCTCAGGGGTTCGAACCCTGGACACCCTGATTAAGAGTCAGGTGCTCTGCCAGCTGAGCTAAGGATGCGCAATAAATTTATTATTTAAACTTTTTATCTTATGTATAATAATACTTTAAAATCCGTTACCCTGATTTTTCAATGTTAAACACTCTGATTATTATACCGCCAATATTGGTGTTTGTCAATTGAAACTTTCCGATTAATTATCCTTTTTTCGAACTTTATGGGGCATGCGGAAAGGAGCGGGCTTTAAAAGGCCCTCTGCGGTGAGTTTATCAAGAAAATGCTGAGCCCTTTCATAACTGATATGAAGCTTTGATTGTAAATCCTCCCGAGAAACTTCTTCTCTTGTCTCAATGAATGTTTGGGCATTTTGAAAGTCCTTCTGATATTTTGTACGCAAATCAATGTAGTTTTGGTCATTGTGTCCCATGTTTCAGCTCCGTATATTTTTTTTTGCAGCCTCTGGCTTGGTCTGCGGGGTATTTTTTGATATTTTTTACAAGTTTATTCTCTATGATTTTTTCCAGATCTAACCCCGTCACATCGGCCAATAACACGCCGTAAATCATGATGTCAGCCAGTTCTTCTGCTAGTTCTTGGCGCTTTTCTGGAACATCTGTTGATTCCCCGCTCCATTGGAATATCTCCAAAAGCTCAGCGGCTTCTAATGCGATGGAAATCGCCAAATCCTTGGGATTATGGAATTGTTTCCAATCTCGTTCATCACGAAAGGTGACGATTTTTTGATAAAGATTTTTGTCCATACCTTTGGCCCTCCAATGATTCGTTTCATTTATTATATCATAAAAGGAAAAACCGCCGCAATATGCGGCGGTGAGGTTATTGGAGGAGAGACCACACTGCATCCATATCATTGGTAGGCGCGCTGCATTGAGAACCGTCACAGAGGTAACAGGTTGTTTGCCCATGAATGCATTGATACTTCTGTAGAAACTCGGGGGCCGAGTCTGTGCATTCCGGTTTGCAGATGATGTGCGTGTTGGGTCGGCGTATGGTTCTGCTTTGGGCAAGAATCGTGCTGCATTCCCTGGGGCTTTCTGTGACAAAAACTGCGCGGCGACTGGGATAAATCAAGGTCATGGCAGCGGATAACGCCATAGGGGAAATTTGAGGATAAGAACAGATTTGCTGCTTTAAAAATGCGGCTTGCTTCTGGGCTGGCTCCATCCAGTGATATTCGCCAGTAATTGCCGATAGGTCTGCCAGAACGCTGAGAAATATGGAGTTACCAGAGGGCAAAGCGCCGTCGTAGTATTCTTTGGGACGCAGGATGAGGGCTTGAGCAGTTTCTTCATAAAGGAAACAACCTCCATTGGACTCATCCCAGAAACGGTTTAGGATGGTTTCTGCGAGATTGCTGGCTTTTTCCAGATAGCTAAGCTTTAGTGTGGCACGATATAGAGCTATCGCTGCATAAGCCATATAGCAATAATCATCAAGGAAGCCTTGGCCCGTGGCTTTTCCTTTCCGCCAATGTACTGCTAACGTGCCATCATCATGGGTTAAATGTTGTTCTGCGAAAGCAAATGCATTTTCTCCTTGCTGTAGGTACTCATCTTTGCCTAAAATGCGGTAGCCGTCGGCCAATGCAGCAATCATCATTCCATTCCAGGCGGTCAATGCTTTGTCGTCACAATGGAGCCGATGGCGTAAATTACGATAGCGGTACAGGGCTTCTTTGATGGCAACTAAATTTTGGGGCAGCGGCTCATGATTTCCAATACGGTTTGGCACACTTGCGCCCTCAAAATTTCCCTGGTCTGTGATATTATAGCACTGGCAAAAACTTTGTCCGTCGGTTTCACCTAGTACCTCAATGATTTCGCGGGGAGAAAATATATAGAATTTTCCTTCTTCACCATTGATATCTGCATCAAGGGCTGAGTAGAAACCGCCCTGTTTATTGGTCATGTCTTTTTTTATAAAGGAGAAAATTTCCTCTGCTACAGTAGCATACTGTTGCTTTTCTGTAAGCTGAAAGGCCTTTAAGTACGCCATTGCCAAAAAAGCATTGTCGTAAAGCATTTTTTCAAAGTGGGGAATCAGCCATTTTGTATCGGTGGAGTAACGTGCAAAGCCGCCGCCGATATGGTCACGGATTCCCCCAGCAGCCATTGCTTCCAGGGTTTTTTCTGCCATAGCCAATATAGAACCTTCGTCGTTGTAGTTGGCGTAATCCATCAGAAACAGCAGCTGATGAGGGGAAGGAAATTTGGGGGCGCCGCCAAAGCCGCCCCAGCAGGAATCAAAACGGCGGGAAAAGTAGGTTACTGCCTGTTCCAAATCTTCCCTGATGAAACCACTGTTTTCATTTTCCCGGCTTGATTTTTTCTGTAAGGTAGCAGTGATACGCTGCCCCAAGATTTGAAGCTTTTTCGGCTCTTGGATCCAAGTATCAGCAACAGTTTGCAGCAGCTCCATCAGCCCTAGGTTGCCTCTTTGGCTGTGCTTGGGAAAATAGGTTCCTGCATAAAAGGGCTTTTGGTTCGGAGTCATTATAATGGTCAAGGGCCAACCACCACTGCCGGTGAGACTCTGACACACCGACATATAAACGGTATCAATATCCGGTCGTTCCTCTCTGTCCACTTTGATGGATACAAAGTTTTTATTGAGAAGCCTCGCTACCTCCTGATCCTCAAAGGATTCCCGCTCCATGACGTGGCACCAATGGCAGGTGGAGTAGCCGATGCTGAGAAAAATGGGTTTATTCTCTTTTTGGGCTTTGGCAAAGGCTTCCTCATTCCAGGGATACCAATCTACGGGATTTCCTGCGTGCTGCAAAAGGTAAGGGGAGTTTTCATACTGTAGGCGGTTGTGGTATGGTTCCGATGAAAGAAGCGTTGTTTGATTCATGGTATCCTCTTTTCATAATTTGATGGGATTATTATGGCACTGCAGACGCATTGTTAATCATTGATTTTATAAAAAGGGGCGTCCGCAAATTTTGCGGACGCCCTCTATGGTGATGAATGTAACGGAAGTCTTGATTAGTCGATGATTTCCATTCTTTTGCCGCAGCAAATGGGAATACGTTCACCAGCTTTTACTTCAACGAGTTTGTTGCAGATTTTGCAGTAAACTTCACAGTCGCAGGGAGCCAAAACTTCAATATCTTGGGCTTCATTGGTTCTGGTGAGACCTTCAATATGGAACATAGCAGGTTTGCCTTCTTCTGCTACATAGATGCCCATGGGAACGAGTTTCTTTTCTTTGCCAACGCAGTCAGACATCAATTTCCAGAGCTGATCAAGGCTAGCGACTTCTTCAGCGTTTTGGGGTGTAAGTTCAATGTGGTTTTTAACGAGTTCAAGTTTCATTTGATTTACCTCCTAAATTTATATCTCTAAACTTTCAGTAGCACTTGTTGATATTATTATAGAAGATAAATAGAATAATTTCTATTAAAATAACGTTACGGTATTGAAAATAATTAATCAGGTCGTGCCATTGCTTTCTTTTTAGAAACAACCATTGAAAGAATGATACTTAATGTCAAAATACCAAAAATTACGCCAATGGAGACCGGAATGGAAATCTCGATATGGAACATCAATAACGCCAATTTCACCCCGGTAAATGTGAGAATGGTAGCAACACCGTAACGTACATATTGGAACCGTTCGTGAAGGTGAAGTAGTACAAAATATAACTGCCTTAATCCCAAAATAGCGAAAATATTAGAGGTATATACAATGAATAAATCAGTGGTTACAGAAAATACTGCGGGAATGGAATCAATGGCAAAGAGGATGTCGGAGCCTTCAATAATCATTAATACGGCAAACAGCGGCGTAATCATTTTTTTGCCGTCGATTTTTACAAAGAATTTTTCCCCCACCATCTCTTCGGTCATAGGAACGAATTTTCGCAAAAAACGCATCATTTTATTGTTTTTCGTATCGTATTCCTGCTCTTTTTTAAAAAACATTTTAACGCCGTTAATAATTAAAATTGCACCGAAAATATAGAGAATGAAATGGAAGTTATTAACAACCTGGACACCAAGGGAGATAAAAATCAGACGCAACACCACCGCGCCCATAATGCCGTAGGTTAAAACTCGGTGTTCTGCATGTTCGGTAATACTGAAAGCAGTAAAAATCGAGATAAAAACAAAAAGATTGTCAAGACTTAAACTAAACTCAATCAAATAGCCGCCTAAAAATTCTAGGCCAGCCTGGTGGCCTTTGAAAAACAGAACCCCTAAATTAAAAAGCATCGCCAGTCCTATGAATAGGAGTACTTTGCGCAAGGGCTGCCACAGATTTAACTTTTCTTTCATTACGACGTTATTTTCCAAAATGAACACCTCACATTTTATTGTACCATAACTACGTTGTTTCGTAATTTGGGTTAAGAATTCAAAAAGACCTTGATGTTTGTAAAACTACAAACATCAAGGTCTCGCTTCCCAAGTTGGAGGATAGCACCAGATGAATGAATCATCGGTTGTTGGCGTTATCACTTATAAGCTACTCCCCTTAAATAGTGAGTCTTATTCTGAGTTTAATTTATTATAACACAGGAGAAAACCGTTGGCAATATAATTTTGAAAAAAGGTAGAAAAAAACCTCCAGCGTCGTCATCAAATTGACGGGAGGTTCTCTTACGATGATAGGCTTTTGAGTTTTGCGGTTTGCGGGTCACTGGATTGATCGACCACATGAGACGCTTCTTTTGGTGATAGGCTTTTTGCGCTTTTTTGGATTGTTTGTTGAGGGGGACATATTGCTTCATAAGCTTCTCCTTTCATTTTTTCATAATCATACCATATCAAGTCCCAAAAGTCTATCGAGCATATAAAATACGGGTATTTATACCTGAATATTTTTCTAGTATTGCTCCTATCGTCTGTTTATCATGATATATTTCTCTATTTACCGCCTTGCTCAATGATGGAGATATCATTTTTACAATTCCGTTCATGTTATGGCATATTATTAATACAAAAGTATCTTTGTTTTTTTTTTACGAAATTATGGTATGATAAATGACGGAGAAAGATATCATGCAACTGTCTGGAGGGGATTCGTATAGCTGGGGTTCATTGTGAAATTTGCGGCGGTAATCTGGTAGCTGCCCAAAGAAGCACGATGTTTATTTGTGAACATTGTGGGATTAAGTATCCTAAAAATAAAGTGCGCAGGATGTTGTTTAAAGATTCTGGGATCGAGTCTAACGCACCGGCAACGGAAGAAGAAATCCAGCGTTTTCATTGGTTGCTGAAAAAGTATTTTGACGAAGAAAATTTTGTGGATGCCGAAAAGATGACCACCCGCATTTTGGAGGCAGATCCTGAGGATAAAATCGCCAATGAATATTTTGATGTCCTTTGTCAGATGAAAAAAAGATTTCCAGGTAGAACGGGGGACCCTGGTAAAATACACGGGGAAGGAGTCTATCGTTCATGTCCCACGTCTTGTCACGGCCATTGGCGGCAGTGCATTTCAAGGGTGTGAAACCGTAGAATCCATTGTTTTACCCGATGGGGTGAAATCCTTGGGGAATTCTGCCTTTTGTGGCTGTGTGAACTTAAAGGAAATCGTGATTCCTCATGGTGTAACCTTCATTGGTTATCGGGCCTTTGACGGCTGCCGTTCTTTGATCTCTGTGAAATTCCATTAGAGAACATATAAGAGAAATACCCTCATATCCAAAGATACAAGGGCGATATTCATTAGCGGTCAAGCGCAGAGATATTTCTTCATCTGTGCCTTGACCTTTTCTTTTGCGATAGAAATAGATTTACCCACCG
>CAZWWH010000034.1:0-17069 GCA_964637365.1 uncultured Peptococcaceae bacterium | reverse complement strand
CGATTCACAGACAACAAGCCCTTTCAGTTGCTTGAACAATTTTGCTTTTTTTATTCTCTAACTTTTGGGGGGCACTTCATATCGTCGGCCTGTTTTTGCGTTTTGGTAGATAGAAAGTTAGTTGCCGCATTCTACGCTGATTTTGTTGAACATTTCCAGCAGCACATCTGTGGTACAGTCGCTTTTTTCTTTGTCTTTTTTGTCCATGACAAGTTCGCCGCGATCCATCATAATCAGACGGTTGCCATAGGTTTCAGCATGGCGGAGATTGTGAGTTACCATTATCGTGGTCAGGCCTTTTTCCCTTACGATTTTATCGGTAAGTTCGATGATGGTTTCGGCTGTTTTAGGGTCTAAGGCAGCGGTATGTTCATCAAGGATCAGGAAATCCAATTCCGTCATGGTGGACATGAGTAAGGCCATGGCCTGACGCTGTCCGCCGGACAGTGCGCTGACTTTTGTATCCATTTTATCCTCCAGCCCCAGGTTTAGCGTACGAAGCATTTCCCGGTACTGGGGAATGCGTTTCTTTTTAATGCTGAATTTTAGATTGAAGGGTTTTCCCTTATTGTCAGCTAAGGCAAAGTTCTCCAGAATGGTCAAGTCGCCGCAGGTACCCATGGCGGGATTTTGATACACACGGCCGATGCGTTTCATCCGTTTGTGGTCAGGTATCTTAGTGATATCCTGGCCGTCCAAAAGTATGGTGCCACCCTCAACGGGGATGGAGCCGCAGATGATATTCAAAAGTGAAGTTTTACCGCTGCCATTGGAACCAACCACGGTGACAAACTCTCCGTCGTCAATGGTTAGATTAAAATTACGGAACAGTTGATGTTCATTGATGGTTCCCGCGTTATAAATTTTGGTGAGATTTTTCAGCGTCAGCATGGTTTCACCCTCTTTCTGCGTTCCATGGATACGACGAGGATTACCAGGAACAAAGCAGCTGTAATGAGTTTCATATCAATGGCCGGCATGCCGCAGGCAATGGCAATGGCGATGCATGCCTTGTAAAGAATGCTGCCGATAATCACGGCGGTGGTGGCCTTTACAAAGGATACCTTGCGGAACAAGCTCAAACCGATGATAACGGCGGCCAAACCGATCACGATGGTACCTGTCCCCATAGTGATTTCAAAATAGCGCTGCTGCTGGCACATGATGCTTCCGGCTAAGGCTACCAAACCATTGGCAATGGCCAGACCCAGGATTTTTACGGTGCCTTTGTTTTTTGCCAAAGAGGTCACTACCACGTCGTTATTGCCTACAGCTTGGAGCAAATAACCGCTGCGTGTCTTTAAATAAAGATCCATCAGAATTTTTGCCAGGATGGTAATGACAGCAATGCCTAGTAAAATTTTGTAGCCATTAAAAGGGCCGCGGAAAATTCCTGTGGTCAGAGGATGATTAAAAATGGTTGTGGATTGAAAAATCGGCACATTGGCGGAGCCTGCGATGTGTAAATTGATGGAATAAAGGGCTGTCATGGTGATGATGCCTGAAAGTAAATCCCGAACCTTGCATTTGACATGAATGAGACCAGTAACCACACCGGCCAGTGCGCCGGCTGCCAAAGAAAGCAGCAGCGCTAAAAAAGGGGAATAACCTCGTATTACCAACGCTGCGGTGATGGCTGCCCCCAGAGGATAACTGCCGTCAACGGTAAGGTCGGGGAAATCCAGAATTTTATAGGTAATCAGAACTCCAAGGGCGATGATACCAAAGATGAGTCCTTGCTCCAAAATGCCTAATATGATGGTGAACATAGAATCGCTCCTAATCAGTGAATATCAGTCACAGCGTAATGAATACCGCCGAAAGGTAATCCGTCGGCGGTATTCGTGATTTTAAATGAAAGAGTATGTATTATTTTTCGTTGGCGTCTAAGGCGCGTTCTGCCAATTCTGCGGGAAGTTCAATGCCGAAATCTTTCATGACCTCGTAATTGACGTAGAGTTCGCTTTCTTCAATGGTTTCGTAGGGAATATCGGAAGCCTTCGCTTCACCCTTCAGAATTTTAGCAGCCATTTTTCCTGTTTGAATTCCCAGGTCAACATAGTTGATTCCTTCCGAAGCAACACAGCCGTTTTTCACTTGTTCGATTTCACTGCCAAATACCGGGATATTCAGTTTGTTGGCTTTGTCTAAAATGGTTTGAAGGGAGCCGACTACCGTGTTGTCGGTAAGATTGGTGAGGCAATCCACTTTCAACAGGAGATTATCAGCAGCCAGAGGAATATCGGCAGAGGTGGAAATCCCGCTTTCCACAATTTCAAAGCCATATTGGGGAGCCAATTCCTTGTAGGTTTCCAAGGTGGAAAGGGAGTTGGCTTCAGAGGTGCAATAGAGAATACCAATGGATTTTGCTTCCGGCAGCATGGCGCGGATCATTTTCAGCTGAGCTTCTACAGGGAGTTTATCGCTGGTACCGGTAACGTTGCCTTCCGTAAGCATGGCAGCTTCGGGGTCGGACACTGCCGTAAACACGGTGGGAATTTCTGTGCCTTCGGCGGCATTAAAAGCGCTTTGGGCCATGGGGGTGGCAATGGCACAAATCATATCAACCTTTTGGGCTACCATGGATTGGGCCACTTGGTTGGCGGTACCGGTATCAAACTGCGCACTTTGAATGTCAATCTTTAAATTTTCATCTTCCACAATGCCTTCTTCTTCTAATCCCTGGATGAAGCCATCTTTGCAATTTTCCAAAGATGGATGGTCGCCGAACATGGCGATGCCAATGGTATACTTCATTTCCGCTTCCTGTTCCTTCTCGGTGGCAGCGTCATCCCCACCGCAGGAGGCTAACATTAAGGCCGATAATATCAACGCACATAGCAAAGCAAGTAATTTTTTCATGATTTTCTCCTTCTGTTTCTACATTATTATATATCACATCGATTTTAAGAATTATATATCACATCGATTTTAAGAGAGCTTACTCTTTTACCGGCAGGGAGGCAAAGCCTTTTTCCAGATCCTCATCAGTGGGGATAAAGTCGGTCATAGTGCCGTCCTGATAGGACATGTAAGCCGAAAGGTCGAAATATCCGGTACCGGTCAGACCGAAGACAATGGTTTTCTTTTCGCCGGTTTCCTTGCATTTCAGCGCTTCATCAATGGCGACTCGAATGGCATGAGAGGACTCAGGAGCAGGCAAGGTGCCTTCACAGCGGGCGAACATGGTGGCAGCTTCAAAGATTTTATTCTGCTCCACGGCTCTGGCTTCCATATAGCCGTCATGATACAGCTTGGAAACGATGGGACTCATGCCATGATAGCGAAGTCCGCCTGCATGGTTGGGAGAAGGAATAAATCCGCTGCCCAAGGTGTACATCCGCATCAATGGGGTTGTTTTGCCGGTATCGCCGAAATCTAAGGCGTATTTTCCACGAGTTAGGGAGGGACAGGAGGCCGGTTCTACGGCAATGAATTGAATGTTGTTTTTTCCTTCAATTTTGTCCGCCATATAAGGGGCGATCAAGCCGCCGAGATTGGAACCGCCGCCGGCACAACCGATGATGATATCAGGTTCCACATCGTATTTATCCAATGCTGTTTTTAATTCCTGACCAATGATGGATTGATGGAGGATTACGTGATTCAAAACGCTGCCCAAGACGTAGCGGCAATTATCGGTTTTCAGAGCGACCTCCATGGCTTCTGAGATGGCGCAGCCCAGGGAGCCGCTGGTATCGGGGTTTTCAGCTAAAATCTTTTTCCCTACTTCCGTGGTATTGGAGGGGGAGGGGATTACTTTGCCGCCGTAGGTTTCAATGACGGCCTTGCGATAGGGTTTTTGCTGGGAGGATACCTTTACCATGTAAACAGTGAGGTCGATATTATAGAAAGCGCAGGCCATAGCCAAAGCAGTACCCCACTGTCCGGCGCCGGTTTCTGTGGTGAGACTGGTGAGTCCCTGTTCCTTAGCGTAATAAACTTGGGCGGCGGCGGAGTTCAATTTGTGGGAGCCTGAGGTGTTGTTCCCTTCAAATTTGTAGTAGATTTCCGCCGGTGTATCCAGAATGCGTTCCAGATTGTAGGCTCTGGTTACCGGGGAGGGACGGTACATTTTATAAAAATCCAAAATGCCTTGGGGAATATCAATGTAACGGTCGTCGTTGTTCAATTCCTGTTCAATCAATGCATCACAGAACACCGGACGCAAATCGTCGGCGTTACAAGGCTGCATGGTGGCAGGGTGAATAAAGGGTTCGGGTTTTTCCTTCATGGCTGCCCGCACGTTGAACCATTGCTTCGGCATTTCTGTTTCATCCAAATAAATTTTGTAAGGTACTTCTTTGCTCATGATCATCATTCCTTTTCTTTTTAATTTTTGAAGGTACATGATGGGCAATAAAAAAAGCCTTTCTCCCAACGAAGGGACAAAGACTGACTTTGCGGTACCACCCAACTTGCCGAAGAAACGCCATTTCAAAATAAAAAATCGCTCATTCGACCACTCTTTCATATACCATCATATATGCTGCCTTGATAACGGGTGCAGTTCCCGTCAGCGCCTACTCCTTACGTTTCGGGCTGCCCTCTGAAGTCCATTCACCAATTCATCTCATATCCCACTTCCAGCAACGGGGACTCTCTGAATGAGAAACCGATTGGCTACTTCTCTTCGTCGTCGGTTTTCTTATTGGTGAAAACTATACACCGTTTTTTTTACTTTGTCAAGAGTTTTTTTAAAATTTTTTTTGCGAAAATTGTCGAGGAACTTTGTAGTATGTGATATAATAAACAATAAAAATATATACGGGGAGTAACATCATGAAACTGCGCTTGCATTGCCATATATTTTTGTTATTGTTGATTTTAGCCTTTGGCATGTCTCCTGGGATCATGGCCGAAGAGGTTGTGGACTGCGGGGCAAAGCTCCTCGCTGTGACTTTTGATGATGGCCCCGGTGCCGACACCCCCAGACTGCTGGATGCTTTAAAGGACAATGACGCTCACGTCACCTTTTTTGTGCTGGGGAATTTGGCGCAGAACCGTGCTGAAATTGTAAAACGGGCTTATGACGAAGGCCATCAAATTGCCAGCCATAGCTGGAACCATAGTCAGCTTACCAAATTAAGTGTGGAAGCCTTGCAGCAGGATTTGGGACAAACTGCCTCGGTAATTCGGGGCATCACCGGACAACAAGAGGTCTACCTTCGTCCGCCTTATGGCAGCTATAATGATACTGTTCGAACTTATGCCGGAGGTCCAATCATTTTTTGGTCCGTGGATACCTTGGATTGGAAGTACCGTGACGTAGAAACAGTAAAGCAGACCATTCTGAACCAGGCTGCTGATGGCGCCATTATCCTGCTCCACGATATACATCCCACCAGTGTAGACGGTTTCATCGCCGCTTTAGGAGAATTGAAATCACAGGGCTACGAATTGGTGACTGTTTCAGAATTACTGCGACGACGCGGCGTTGCTGTGGGGCATGGTACCGTTTATATTTCAGCTCCAAACCAGGGAATTAATTTGCCGCCCCTTGATTATGACGGCGAGGAATACGATGAGTCGAAATTGGACCAACACTGGGCCTATGACGCAATCTGCTTTGTGAAAGAAAGGGGATTGCTCCAAGGCCTTTCTGAGAATGAATTTGGCCCTGAAAAATATATGCGCCGCGGAATGTTTGTTGCAATATTGTCTCGTCTCAGTGGCGACGTCGTGCCTGAGAAATCATCCTCTTTTACCGATGTTCCAGAGGATGAATACTATGCCTCTAGCGTGGCCTGGGCCGAGGAACACCAAATCATTAGCAGCGGAGACGATGAATTTCATCCTGAAGACTTCGTGACCAGAGAAGAAATTTGTGTGATGTTGGACCGGTACAGCGCTTATCAAGGGGAATTCCCCAAACAGTTCCAGGCTGCATCAGAAAATATTTCCGCTTTTGCCGATGCTGGGGAGATTAGCGATTGGGCCAAGGCTTCGGTAGAGAGCTTGACTCAAAGCGGCGTGATTCACGGCACCGATGGCGGATTCTTTGATCCCCAAGCCAAAGCCACCCGTGCCGAGGTGTCGGTGATTCTTCAAAACTATTGTGAGCAATACGGTGGAAAGGGGGTTTCCCTTTGGGCACCCTTCTTTCAGCGATTCCTTGGCTGATAACAATTTTTTTATTTAGCCTTCGGCGTTTATACCGAAGGCCTTTTTTGTGTAGAAATGATGAATAAAGAGCTTGGGTATCATGTTTTTATCATGTAACTATTTGACTTTTATTGACATTTGAAAATATATATTGCATAATATATTATAGCGTGCTATGAGAAAGGAGGGCGCAAACTTGCAGGAATATCCTCGTATCGGTATCTATATAAAAACGCTCCTGCATCAGATGGAGCATCGCCGCACCGAGGCTCTCAGGGATATTGGTCTGACCTCATCTCAGACCGATGTGCTGATGTTCATTGCGGCTTCACCTCAGGGCAAGATATGTCAACGTGATGTTGAGCAATTTTTTCATTTGAGTAATCCCACTGTCACGGGAATCCTATGGCGTTTGGAGAAAAAAGGATTCATTGTCAGAGCCATTGATCCCAGCGATGGCCGCCGAAAGACAGTCATTCCCACCCAACAGGCAAAGAAATCCCTGACCATGATGGGGGATCTATGTGCGGAAATTGAAGAACAGTTACTGGCGCCTTTGGATGAAGCGGAACGAGAAACCCTTGGAAGACTACTGGAAAAGATCCTTGATTCTGCTTTCCGCAATGGTGCAAAAAATTCACAACAGGAGAAATAACGACTATGGAAGAAGAAAAGAAACCACCGCAACGATCAATACTTTACTATATTATCTTATCTTTGGCCCTTACCTTGCTTATAAATGCCACTGTGGTGCCAATGCTGCAAAACAAAGCCGTAGAGTCCGTTTCCTATGATGTCTTTCTCTCAGCTTTGGACAAGGGAAAGATTACCGAAGTTGAAATCAAGGATAATGAAATTTACTATAATTGTCCCGATGAAGATGGCAAAGACCAGCTCTTTTCCACGGGCGCTATGGATGATCCCCAACTGGTGGATCGCTTGGAGCAGGCCGGCGTTAAGTTTGCGCAGGTCGTTCCCAAAGAGCTGTCGCCCCTGATGAATCTGCTGCTTTATTACGGTATTCCTATTGTTATTTTTATTTTACTGGGGCGTTTCCTGATGCGCCAAATGAAAAAAGGAATGGGCGGCAATGCCATGTCCTTTGGCGGATCCAATTCTAAAGCAAAAATTTATGTAAAAGCCCAAACGGGAAAAACCTTCCAGGATGTGGCAGGCCAGGATGAAGCCAAAGACGCTCTGCGGGAAATCGTTGATTTCCTGCACGATCCCAGCCGATATTCAGAAATTGGCGCCAAACTGCCTAAGGGGGCTTTGCTGGTGGGGCCTCCCGGTACCGGGAAAACCCTTTTGGCCCAGGCTGTGGCCGGTGAAGCCAATGTACCTTTTTTCTCTATTTCCGGTTCGGAATTTGTGGAAATGTTTGTAGGAATGGGGGCTGCCAAGGTTCGCGATCTCTTTAAACAGGCCAACGAAAAAGCGCCGTGTATCGTGTTTATTGATGAAATTGATACCATCGGTAAAAAACGTGACGGCAACGGTATCGGCGGCAATGATGAGCGGGAGCAAACCTTGAATCAATTGTTGACGGAAATGGATGGCTTTGACGGCAAAAAAGGCGTAGTCATTTTGGCTGCCACGAACCGTCCCGAAACTTTGGACAAAGCGTTATTGCGTCCCGGCCGTTTTGACCGCCGCATTCCTGTAGAGCTTCCGGATCTAAAGGGCAGAGAAGCGATATTACAGGTTCATGCCAAACAAGTAAAGATGGAACCAGGGCTTGATTTTAATGCCATTGCCCGGGCAACCTCTGGGGCTAGTGGTGCGGAGCTGGCCAATATTATCAATGAAGGTGCTTTGCGGGCAGTACGCTGTGGCCGTCATGTGGTCAGCCAGTCAGATTTGGAGGAAAGCGTGGAAGTGATTCTCGCTGGCTATCAAAGAAAGGGAGCCGTGATTTCTCCTCAGGAAAAGGAAATTATCGCTTACCACGAAGTTGGTCATGCCCTAGTTGCGGCAAAGCAGAAAAACTCCGCTCCTGTTCATAAAATCACCATTATTCCCCGTACCTCCGGAGCTTTGGGATATACCATGCAAGTGGAGGAAGATGAAAAGTTCTTAATGAATAAGGAAGAGGCCTTTAATAAAATCGTTACCTTTACCGGTGGCCGCGCCGCCGAAGAGCTGGTATTTCAGTCAATCACTACCGGCGCCTCCAATGATATTGAACAAGCCACCCGGATTGCCCGAGCCATGATTACCCGCTTTGGTATGAGTAAAAATTTTGATATGGTAGCTTGGGAGACCGTTACCAACCAGTACTTGGGCGGCGATGCTTCTTTGGCTTGTTCTGCGGAAACTGCTTCCAAAATTGATGAAGAAGTGGTAGAATTGGTGAGAAATGCCCATGGAAAAGCGATTGAAATATTAAAAGACAATATGGAAAAATTACATGAAATCGCCAGATTCCTTCTGGAGCGGGAAACCATTACCGGCGAAGAATTCATGGCGATTTTGGAACGATAATTTTTCGAGACTTCCCCTGAAAGGTAGGAGCAGTCATGAGTGATATAAGCAGTGTTACGCTGAAATCCAGCGATGAGGAACAGCGAACCGAAAGGGCCGCCGAAGTAATGGCCAAAGCCCTGAACCGCTTGCAGGAATACATGGAGCTTCGGCAGATGTATCATGCCGCCATGCGGGAGATGACCACAAAACTTAAAAATCTTGATGAGGAATTTTGCGTTCGCTTTGATCGTAACCCTATTCATCATATTGAATCTCGGCTGAAAAGCACCGAGAGTGTCATTGAGAAGATGAAAGCCAAAGGCCATGAGATTTCTGTGGATTCCGTGCGCCGCAATATTACGGACTTAGCCGGCGTGCGGGTGATTTGCCATTACCTGCGGGACGTTGAAATGTTAGCGGAGATGCTGTTAAAGCGGGAAGACATCAAGCTGCTGGGGATGAAAAACTATGTAGCCAATCCCAAAGGAACCGGTTACCGCAGTCTGCATTTGGTGGTTTCCATTACGGTTTGTCTGGCTGATCGCACTGAGACCGTGCCAGTGGAGGTGCAAATTCGTACCGTCGCCATGGACTTTTGGGCCTGCCTGGAGCATCAGCTTCGTTATAAATCCGACGATGAGGTTCCCATTGAACTTCGGGCACAGCTCAAGGACTGTGCGGAAATGATTGCCGAAGCCGATGAGATGATGCAGGATATTTTCGATAAGGTAAAGAACATCATTCGTTAGTTAAAATCAAAAGGGTGTCCCCTATCACTGGAGGACACCCTTTGATTGTTTTGAGTATTAGTTTTCAACAATTTCTAAAAAACGCATAAAGATCGAAGTGACCTCAGCGCGAGTGGCGCTACCTTGGGGATCAAAGGAGCCGTTGTCCCTTCCTTTAATGATTCCCGCCCGCTGGGCCAAATCCACAGAATTTCTGGCGTAATTGCTGATTTTATTACTATCGGTGAAGTTTGCAGCCGTACCGTCTGTAGGGAGGTCAATACCTTGCCAGTTGGCGTAACGAATCAGAATCACACAGACCTGCTCTCTGGTAATATTGGTGAAGGGAGAGAATTTGTTGTTCCCCGTGCCGTTGACTATGCCGTTTTCCGAAGCCCAGGCAATGCTGCCGCTGTACCACTGGTCCTCCAAAACGTCAAGAAAAGCAAGCTCATAATTATCAACGTCAAAAACATCCAAACGGCTTAAAATTGTAACAAAAGTAGCCCTGTTTGTGATGCTGTTTGGTGCAAAGCTAGTTGGGGAAACTCCATTAATAATATTGCTCCGTTGTGCCTTGGCCACATAAGAGAAAAACCAGTCTTTAGAGGATACGTCTTTAAAAGGATTATTCCAGGCCAAATAGGAGAAGGATACTACATTGCTGCTCTGCATCCCGGCTTTGGCAGTGATTGCCTTAATGGTGCAATCTTTGTTGACGATGATGGCGCCGCTGTATTTTGTGGAAGTGGTGGTAGGGTTGCTGCCGTCGGTGGTGTAATAAATTGATGCGCCGGAAGTGGTTGCGGTCAAACTGATCTTATCGCCTACCGCCAATAATGTTCCACTGGCCCGGGAGGCTGACGGCGGTGCTGCCTGGCTCAAAGAGACTGTTTGCGTCATGATGCCGCTGTTGGTCATGGAGGATTTGGTCGCTATTGCTTTTACCGTGGTGGTAGCATTCACCGTGAAGGCGCCGCTGTACTTTTTGGAGGCGGTTGTCGGAGTGCTTCCGTCGGTTGTATAATAAATAGAGGCGCCGGAAGTGCCGCTGGATAATGTTACAGATTTCCCGCCCAATACGTCGGAAGTGGAAAGGGTCGGCGTCGCTACCTGTTCTGCACTGTAACCATCTTCCAAAATGTAAATGAATCCTAAAAATATTTTGGCGGGATACAGGGCTGATACGGCCTTGGTCTGCGTTTGAAAGAAGGTAGAACCGTAGTAGGATTCGGAAATGGTGATAGTACCGTTGCTGTTGATTTTTTCTACCACCGCAACATGACCTTGGTCGTGACTGCTATCATTGGCCCAAACGGCAATGGCACCCAGTTTGGGCGTTTGGCCGTAAGAATAATAGCCGTTGTTTTTATTATAGTCGAACCATTTGCCTGCGTTATTGGGACAAAGGTTTGGTCGCTTTTTTAAAATTTCATAGGCTCGTCCATAGGCGTAAGCAGTACAGTTCGGCATTCCGTAGCCAGCAGCATAAAAAATATTGAGACTGCTGAAATAATATTGATTGCCGCTTTCCGGCGCTGTTAATCTTGGGGTAAAAAGAGTTGCCGAAAGCTCTGCGTTTCCAGAGATTGAGGAAACAGATGCATTCTTCGTATGATTAGCGGACAAAATTTCACTATGGCCCTCGTATAAACGGTAGGTAATGTCCTGGGCCGTATAGATGCAAGCGCCGTCGGCTTGGAAAGAGAATGTCGTGAGTCCTTCCGCTGTGAAGAAAATGGTTCCGTCTTGTCGATAAATATCGTTGCCAAGACGATAATATATCGTTCCGTCATTGATGGAAAACCCGGCGACTTCTCCTTTTACCGTCAAAAAAGGCTCAGACTCACTATTATGGAAAAATACAGTATTTCCCTGGGAGTATTTTGTAAAATATAAGCCGCTGCTGCAAGATGCTACCGCAGATACGTTTTGGTTCAATGGGGTTTTCTCTCCCGTTGTCGTATCTTCCGCGGTTAAAACACTTTGCTCAATGGTATAAATTGTATCCTCGCTATATGCCGTTTTCCCACTGTTGGCAGTTGAGGAGCTGTAAACATCGGAATTTTCATTGCTTTGGGCTGCGGTGGGCATGGAAAAGCTGAAAATAAAAGCCAAAAGCAAAATAGGAATACTGCGGCATATCTTGCCGGGATTAGAACATATTTTCATCAATTTCGCAACTACCTCCCATTCTATTGATGGTATCAGTATATACTAAATTGGGAAATCTTGCAAGAATTATCATAAAATCTCTTGAAAATCCGTAAAATTTTCCGCTTTCTTTTTGAATACAAAATAAAATTGCCCCATCCTGATACAAGAAAAGGATGGGACGATCGAAAAAATATTTGTTTTGGAAAACGTATTTGCAGTACGGGGCATGGGCGTCTGATTTTATGCATGCTCTATGACACGGCAAAGCTACCGTTTATGCTTTTGGCTTTTCAATGACGCAAACCCCCATTTTTACAAACATCTCTTTGGTGAGAGGAAACCGGGCGAGGGGTTTTAGAAAACCCCGCAGCGGTATTTCCTTGTACCAAAAGGGCGTAATGTGGAGAACCCCCAGAATACGGTGAAAACGGCCTAGTGTCATTTTATTGATATAACCGAGGGATTCTTCCCCATTTTCATCAATATGAATGCGCAGGGATATGCGATCCTCTTCATCGGGTAATCCTCTTATCAGGTCTTTGTATGCGGCGATTAATGTCCCCTCGGAGAAAAACAGGTGTACCCACGGAATACCGATGACATCGCTCATATGTGCGCCGGTAGGATGGTAATACGGTGGAAAATTGATAAAAGCTCGACCGCCGGGTTTTAGAATGCGCAGGCTTTCCCTGAACGCACCCTCGGGATTCGACACATGTTCAATAAAGTCTTTCATGGTAACGGTATCAAAGGAATTATCGTCAAAGGGAAGACGGACTGCGTCCCCTAGTACAAAGTGAAAGCGATCTCTATATCCTAAGCTGTCTGCAAAGGCCTCGGCCTCGGTTTTGTAGTGTTCCACGACGTCCACGCCGGTTACGCTTTTTGCGCCAATGGATAAATAATAAAGACTTTTACCCGACGCCCCGCATCCCATATCCAGCACAGCTTTGCCTCGAAACATTTCTTCCGGTGAAAAGCGTTCTGTGTAGCAGGCAATGGTATCGGCTCCTTTTTCAAATTGCCATTGGGCGTATGTTTGTTCGCCGCGGTTTTGCAGGTTAAAGGGATGGACAATCTGGGGAAACAGCCGATTCAGCGACTTCAGTAACCATACAGAAAAACCATTTTTCTTTGACATACAACTCTCCTTATATCATTTCAAGGGAAATAAAAAAGCGCTGTGAACCCAAAAGGGCGCACAGCACTTTTATGATAAAAGAATTGATTTATCATGATAGGTAACGCGAACTTACCACACTACGATTATATGTAAATCACTTGCAAAATTTAAGTAATTCGCATATAATATATGAGTGCGGTATGGACAGCCAAAGTTCTTGGCCTGGGTACTGTGTCTACCCTGGCTAACCTCTTGAATGTTGGTAGCATTTAAGAGGATGCCGCATCTTTATTTTTTTATCAATCTCCCTTGACCGGTCAATATATGCCCGATAGTAAAAATATACCATATCCTGTCGAACTTTGCAAGACAATAAATATATGATTAAACATGTTGTTAAGAGTTATGTAAAAATGGCGGCATCAGCCGCCATTTTTGTTGTAATTTTATAGACTATGAAGGGTGATTATTTTATGCTGCGGGATTCAGTTGTGATAGTTCCGTTGTTGCAGAACCTGAACTGAAAGGGGCATATTCATGCTGGGTAAGATAGGGATCTAAGGTTCCGTTTAAGAAGGCTTTGACGTCCTTGGCAACTTGTTCCGATTCTTCCCAATGGAGGTTATGGCCGCGGTTCTGGTAGGTGATGTGTTGATAATTCACACCGGCTTCCGTCATTTGTTCTTTTACCACGGTTTGGCTGTCAGCATTAAAGAGATAATCTACGCCACCGTAAAGCACCAGCACGTCAATACCAGCGTTTTTCAGCAGGCGTGCCTGGTAGTCTACGGGGAATTGCACCTGCCAGGTTTCCAGAGGATAGCTGTAACATTCGTGCATGGCCATTTGGTGGAATACTTCTGGTACGGGATTGGTATTGTAATACCACCATTCGATGTAATCCCAGGTTACACCTTCAAATGTGGGGCTATCGGGATCGTAAATATTATAGGAGTCGTTGGGGTCTTCGGAATTGGTGCCGATCATTCTGGTAGATTCCAAAATGAGCTTGTCAACCTTTTCGGGATAATCCATGGCAAAGGCCTGGGCATTGAAGCTGCCCATGGAGTGCCCCATGACGCTGGCTTTTTCCAGACCGACTTCATCCATGAAGCAGGCGATGTCCCAAGCAAAGACCGAACGGTCATATTTTTTCATATCCGGCTTGTCGGTATCGCCATGACCTCTCTGGTCAGGGATATAAAGATGATAATCATCTACCAAGTAGGGTACCAACAGCGACCAGGAACGGCTGGAGTCGGTCATGCCATGAAGCAGCACAAGGTCTTCCCCGTCGGGGTTGCCCATTTCGATGTAAGCCATGGTAATGCCGCTATCTAATTTTACATATTTTTTGAAGTTTGTCCAATCACCTTGGGCAATGGAGGTGGGTAGTTTGTCTTCTTCCGGTTTTGCGCCGGTGGGAGCTACCGGCGGTTCGGTTTTATCCGCAACGGGATAATCTTTAGGAGCCGCGACGGCGGCAGGTTCCGTGCGGTCAAAGAAGTCATGGACTTCCTCGGCGATCAAATCAGGATCCTCCCAATGGAGATTATGTCCCATGCCTTTGTGGCAGATATATTCCACGTTGTCGCCGTAAACCTCCACAAATTTGTCTCTGACGCTTTTATCCATAAGATAGTCTTCTTCCCCATAGATGACCATCGCGGGGATATCTTCCAAATCCTGAGGTTCCCTTAAACCGGCGCCAATGGCACGCCAGGCTTCCAAAGGCAGCCAGGAGGCTTCGTATTTGGCCATGGACAGGAAGTCTTCATCCACGGGCGCGTCATTATAATACCACCAATCCATGTAGTTTTCCCATTCCATTCCACTGTCGTCTACATATTTGCCGCTGACGGGCAGTGAGGTAAAGGGCGTTTCAAAATAGGTCTTATCCCGTTGAGCCGCTGGAGTATTGTCGCTAACGGCGCGGGCGGATTCAAAAACTACACGACTGACTCTTTCCGGATAATTCAAGGTTACCAGCTGAGCAATGGCAGAGCCCCGGGAATGACCGATGATATTGACGCGATCCAGCTTCATGGCGTCAAGGAAGCACACGACGTCATATCCCAAGAGCCCCTGTTCAATACGTTGGATGCCTCCGGTGGGAGTCGCTCCATGGGCCCGCATTTCAGGAATATAAATATGATAATCGGAAAAATAAGGAGCCAGCATAGACCAAGAGCGGCTGGTATCGGAGGAGCCATGAATCAAAACCAGAGGTTCACCGTCACGATTACCCATTTCTACATAGGCCATGGTGAGCCCATTGGATAGCTTCACATATTCTTTGCTGTCCACCCAGTCTTCTTGAATGATGCGGGTGGGCAAAGGATCGTAGGTCCAGGAGTCAAAGGTATTGCAGAACACCTGAGCTGTTTCGCCTCTGGTGGCATAGCTCTTGGGATTCAGGCAGTTTTTCTCGTCGCCATTGAATACGCCGGCCTGGTAAACTAAGGTAAAAGCATCCACGGCGTATTTGGAAATTTTTCCTACATCGTCAAATTTGGCGATGTTTTTGGAGCCGTCGATGTACAAATCCAGAGCTTCGCTTTTTTCATTGGCTTCATAAATCAGCTTTGCCATATCTTGGCGTTTGATGGGGGCCGAGGGATCAAAAGACGTTTCAGATACGCCGTTGATAATGCCGTCTTCATATAATTTCGATATGATGGCATATGCCCAGTGATTTTTCGGTACATCCTTGAAAGGTAATTCTTTGCTGCTTTCCACAGACAGCGTCGTAATATCGGTGTTCAGCACGCGGTACAGCATGGCTGCGAATTCCGCTCTGGTGACGGTGTTGTTGGGGCGGTAGGTATCATCACCATAACCGTTGACGATGCCATAGGAATACATCTGCATGACCGCGTCTTTGGACCAATGGGATTCAATATCCGTAAAGGGCAAGTCCTCTTCGGCAGCAAAAACACCCAGGGAGAAAACAAATATGAGGCATATGGCAATCAACGGTATCAGTTTTTTGTGTTTTTTCATTGTGGCCTCCTTTTTTATGTGCCGTAGTCGGCACGCGTTTTTTTAACCGCGGTTTCCATGACAAAATAATACACGTTCTCTAAAGGGTAAGGTCAAGGAGTGTTTCCCTTTATTAACTGGGTATTTATGAAGAATTTGTTAAAAAATGACCTCCCCCTAAGGGTAAATCCCTTGGAGGAGGTCGAA
Organism: uncultured Peptococcaceae bacterium; assembly: GCA_964637365.1. GTDB lineage: Bacteria > Bacillota > Dehalobacteriia > UBA7702 > UBA7702 > Cryptoclostridium. The sequence continues at coordinate 1,301 of CAZWWH010000034.1, read as the reverse complement.
TTTTTTTACTGTGACTTTATGAGAGTCTCTGTTTTTAAGGGAATCAAAATTTCTGTCACAAATTCTTCTTCCCGGTTTATGCTGCTTTCGTCAATAATATAGCGTTCATAGGAGCAGTCCTGAAGCTTGAAGCCATTTTTTTCACTCCATGCCAGCATAGTTTGATAGGTTTGGGCAATATTTTCTCTGGGCCCGATATGAATGCCGCTGGCTGCGGTGAAACCGCCTATAATATTGGTGCGGATATGGCGGTTGTTCCTCGGGTGTACCTCCATATGCCTGATAATATGCTGCGATTCCCCGGTGATTCGTTTTGTAAGAGAGGGATATTCCACATAAATGGAGCCGATCGGAACTTGCCCTGTGGATCTTGCGTGCAGTAGGGATCTCCCGTCGTAAGCGTAACACGTTTCTATTTGCGACACTCTGCGGATTCCCATAGGTAACTCATCCTGCTGCAATAGGAGCTTCCCTTCTTCCAATAAATCGAGCCAAACCTGCATGGCGTCCTTCTGCATGATGGCGTTATTAATACTCTTTTCTCTCCTTTTTAAATCCGATTCAAATTGACTGATTAACTCATCAATCGTGGGAGCAAAAAGAAATTTGCGGATCTCCTCCAATGATAGTCCTGTCATTTGGTAATATTTGATGCTGCACAAACGGATGGCCACTGTTTCGTCGTAATAGCGATATCCGGTATTTTCATCTCGGCGACTGGGTTTGATTAACCCTAGTTCATCATAATAACGTAAAGTTTTTAGAGATATGTTAAATCTGCGGCTGACTTCTCCAATGGAATATTCTTTTTTGTCTGACATAATAATTCCCCCCAAGTGGGTCCAAAAATGGACGCATTTTATTTTTATTCTATCAAATAAATTCACAAATCACAAATCACTGATTCTCCCAAAATACTTTTGTAAGGCCGTTTTGTGTCAAGTACCAATAATTTTTATTTTTTGGCCATTATCGCTTGACATGTTGAAAAGGCGTTGATATAATTTATTTATTGTAGTCAAAGGAAAATGCAAAAGCTTTTTGGAGGCATAGCTCAGTTGGTTAGAGTACCTGCCTCACATGCAGGGGGTCGCTGGTTCGAATCCAGCTGTCTCCACCAATCAAACACCTGCTAAACATCAGTTTGGCAGGTGTTTTTTATTACGTGCAATAAGTGTCAAATTATTGATTTACACTGCTTATATTGTAAAATCATTGTATTAAAATAGAGACACTATAGATAGCCGGGGCCCCGTAAAACAGTATTTGCGTAAAATCTTAAAAACCCTGAGTTTTCAAGG
>CAZWWH010000033.1:0-18934 GCA_964637365.1 uncultured Peptococcaceae bacterium | reverse complement strand
GCCTTTGGTACTTCGGACGTCGGTCCGCGGGAGAGTAGGTCACCGCCAGGGTAATATTCCCTGATAGCTCAATGGTAGAGCACTCGGCTGTTAACCGAGTTGTTGTAGGTTCGAGTCCTACTCGGGGAGCCATAAAAAAAGAAGAGACAATTTTTATTGTCTCTTCTTTTTTTATGGGTCGGAGTGCCCCTGTAGAGCACGCAAAGCGTGCGAAATATCAACCAGCTGCTATGTGGGTGCGCAGTGATTCTTATATAGAGAAACCATTTGATGTTCTTGTAATAACTTGATAAACCCCTGTAGCGGTATTTCAATACTGGTAATTGTGCCGTGTAATCGGACGCACACTTGGCGAAAGCTGATATCTAACAGATTTGGTAAGTCCCGCTTCCCGCAAAGGGCTTCCCTGCCTGAGGCCCGGAATCCTTGTCATCGTCTATATCCGATCCTTCGAATTCTTCTTACCCTGGCGATTTCTTGCTTTTTTGTAAAGAGTTCTTTTTTACAAAAGTGGCAGCGATTGGGAGGATTATGGTGAAAATCGTTATGGGATAATTCCTCTAAATTAAAAATAGTCTGCTCAATGCCTTCTTGGCGACGGAATCGAATGGAGTCTTCCAACTCACGCTGGGGAAACGTGGAAGAGTGAGCTGCTGCCGTGATTGCCTGATTTCCCAGAACATCATGGACGATTTGAATCAGGAATGGAGGATCGACTCCAGCGGAAAATACGACAATATCGGTCAGGGTAACTATGGCTCCTTGTTCCCGCTGTTGATAGCGCATCTTTACTTGTAAGTGATGTGGGGTTTCCAAATTTTCTACTGATATAAGATTAATATCAGTAACGATGAGGTTTTGGAAAAATAGTTCTTTATCGGTACCAAGAATGACTGTATTGTTTTGGGGATCGACTCCTACGACGTACATCGGTTCATCCAGCGCCAAATGAAGTCCTTTACGCTGGCCGACTGTATACCGAATAATGCCCCTATGACTTCCTAAAACATTGCCATCAGCATTGAGAAAATCCCCCTCTGATAAACTTTGCCCGTATATTTCTCGATGAAGTCCCGCGTAGGTTCCCTTTTGTACGAAACAGATATCCTGGCTGTCGAGTTTTTAGACCTTGGCTTCGGCTATGGAGCGCGCGCATTAGCCTTTTCCATGGCTCCCAAAGGGAATTGACTGTGGGTCAGCTGTTCCTGGGTCATGGAATAGAGAACATAGCTTTGATCCTTCGGCAGATCCAATGCTTTTTTCAAAAGATAGCGCCGGCAACCTTTGTCGTATTCAATGCGGGCGTAATGGCCTGTGACTACATAACGATAATCCAATTCCTGGGCCTGGGAAAACAGCTTTTTGAAATTTAAATAGCGGTTACAATCAATGTAGGGGTTGGGGTTCGGCCATGTTCATACGCCTTCACGAAGCGGCTGATCACATCCTCCCGAAACCAATCGGAAAAATTAAAAACATAGTAGGGGATTCCCAAAGTGTAAGCGACACTGCGGGCATCCTCTACGTCCTCCAGGGAACAACAAGAGTGTTCTCTGGGCAGTTGAACGGCCGCATTCTGAAACGACTTCATAGTCACGCCGATGCAGTCATATCCTTGACTTTTCATTAAATAGGCAGCGACGCTGGAATCAACGCCTCCGCTCATGGCGATCAGTGCCTTTTCCTTCATTGCTTTTCACTCGCCCTTCCAATTAAAAATCAATTTTCTGCTCCCTGACGCAGTGTTGGTCGGGATACTGCTCAAAGTCCAACGATGCCTCAAAAATCCACTTCTTCCTCGTACCTAAGAGCATTGGCAAAATAGCGCATGACTCCTTCCACAGTCAATGCGTGTTTTAAATGGAAGCGCTCTTGGTTATATTCTGTCAACAGCACGCAGGCTGCATCTCTTGAAATTGGCTCAGTTATTTTGTTTTCTCCTTTTGGGACATGGTCCTATTTGGAACATAATACATATATTTTATATGTATTATGATATACCATTATTATCGTTCTGTCATGTCATCAAAGAAAAACAAAAAGAATATAAAATTGCCTATTGACAGAAAAAAAGTGTGGTGCTATAATACCTATAAAACATGTATGTTTAGTATGTATTAAGTTAGGAATCGAGGTTGTGTTATGGAAATCACCGAATTAAGAACACGATGTTGACGCAAATTTGGTAAGTATTTCGATTGTCAGAACATAAATCCACATTGATAAAGGAGAATGTTATTATGAAAACTTTTGAAACGATTACAGATTTGATTGGCGGAACACCGTTTTTGAAACTGAATGCCTACGGCAAAGAAAAAAATTTGAACACTACCATTTTGGCGAAATTGGAATACTTCAATCCTGCGGGAAGCGTCAAAGACAGAATCGCCAAGGCCATGCTTGATGACGCCAAAGCCAAAGGGCTTTTGAAGCCTGATTCTGTGATTATTGAACCCACCAGCGGCAACACCGGGATCGGCCTGGCGGCGGTAGCGGCGGCCAGAGGATATAAAATTATTTTGACCATGCCCGAAACCATGAGCATTGAACGGCGTAACCTATTAAAGGCCTATGGCGCGGAGCTTGTTTTGACAGAAGGCGCCAAAGGGATGAAAGGGGCCATCGCCAAAGCCCAAGAACTGGCGGCGGAAACTCCTAACAGCTTTATCCCCAGTCAGTTTACAAATGCCGCGAACCCTACAATCCATCGGGAAACCACTGGTCCTGAAATTTGGTCGGACACTGATGGCAAGATAGACATCTTTGTTGCCGGCGTCGGCACCGGTGGAACTGTAACCGGTGTTGGGGAATACTTGAAATCCCAGAATGCCAATGTAAAAGTAGTCGCTGTGGAACCAGCCGGATCTCCCGTGCTTTCCAAGGGAACTCCTGGGACTCACAAAATTCAGGGCATTGGCGCGGGTTTTGTGCCCGACACTTTAAATACTGATATTTATGATGAAATCATTCCAGTGGAGAATGAGGACGCTTTTGAAACTGGCAGAATCTTAGCGAGAAAAGAAGGTTTATTAGTCGGTATTTCTTCCGGCGCCGCCGTATTCGCTGCTACAGAATTAGCAAAACGTCCAGAAAACAAAGGCAAAACCATTGTGGCATTGCTTCCCGATACCGGTGAGCGTTATCTTTCCACCCCCATGTTTACTGAATAACACAATCTCAATGACAAGGAGCTCATGATGAAGCAGACAATCTCGACGAATGATTTTAAGAATATGTTCATGAAACGCCCCTTCGGCATCCTTGTCATGGATAAAAAGTCCTGCTGTAAGTCGTGTTGTAAAAACATCGGCGGCAGGGCTTTCTTTTAACGTTCTTATGAATGGATATCAAAACAGACTTGACTCCGCCGTTGATTTCTCCAAAGATGATTTAAGGGTTTCTTTGCGGGCCACAGGTTATGACCCAGAGCTGTCGAGCTTTTTTGCCATTCTTGGCGTGACGTATTATTTGGCCTTGCAGGTGTTTGAGCAAACCATTAAGGATATCGCGATGCTGTCACAAAAAGAAGGCGAAATTGTCTTTGGTTATCCTGATGAAACCACGTTTTTGGCGAAGGAGCCTGAACGTGCATTTCGGCTGACGCAAATGACCGCGAAACTTGGAGAACCAACGAAGCAGGGGTTGTCCTTTGGAGATTTAGAGCGGATGCTGCTGCGGCATCATTTCTCTGTGGAAACTTATTTGGCCCCGCGGGAAATACAAAAACGTTTTTTATGAATCGAACCGACGGCCAGCGTGCATTTGAAAATGTCCATTTTATCAAAGCAAAATCGGCAAATACATGATTGAAGATGCGGAGGAAAAAGCCTTGCTGAAACCGGGCGGAACCATTGTGGAGGTTGCCGCTGGCAACACCGGCCTTGGAATTGCTTTTGAGGCGTTGAATCGGGGCTACCGTATCATTCTTGTGGTGCCGACGAAATTTTCGCAGGAAAAACAAACGCTACTTCGGGCATTGGGTGCGGAAATCATCAATACCCCCAGAGAAGACGGGATGTTGGGGCTTCCTAAAAGGCAGAGGAACTGCGTCTCTCTATTCCCGGCGCCATTTCTCTAGAGCAATTTAAAAATCAAAGCAACCCTTTGGCGCATTATGAGACCACCGGGCCGGAAATATATCGGGACCTTAATGGAAACATTGATTATCTTTTGGCGGGATCCTCCTCTAGCGCAGACCTCAGCGCGGCTCAAAAATTGATTGATTCCGGCGCAAAGGGAAATATCGTTATTATTTTGCCGGATCGGGGAGACCGCTGTTTTAGCAAAAAATTATATGAGTTATGAGTAACGGAAAAAGGAACAGGACCTTGATGGACCTGTTCCTTTCGTAACCACACGTGGATACGATGGTATTTTTGTATAAATAAAAACCGTATGATACGATAAAGGTCGACTTAGTATATCAAGGAGGAATAGCATATTCAGAGTTTGCACGAAGAAATGGGAGGTGCTGACACATTGGGAGAAGATGTGATGTATTACCCGGATATTATAAGTCAGGATGAAGAGGCACACTACGGCAAATATGAAAGAATGAGATTGCAGTATCTGAAAGAGTATCAAAAGGTACGGTATCATATATATTTGCTAGAGGACAAACTGATTAAATGTCTGAACAGGGTGGATGATGAGGCTAATGAAGGAATGGAGTTGCTCGCCATGTAAATCCAGGAGAAACAGTACGTAAATGAGGAATTAAAGGCTTGCGGCCAAATGGCATGGGTCGGAGCAATGAATATTATTCGTAATGTAACTGAGAAAATAGTTTTGCGGGATTTACATTTAAATAGTGTCTTTCTCAAAACAGATTAAGAGAAGATAAAAGGTATTGTAAAGTCAAAATTTGCAGTACCTTTATTTTTTTACGCCATGATATATTAGATGTATATAAAATGTGATTGACATAAATAAAATTATATGATATATATTATTCTAATAAAATAAATTAGAAAATAATAAAATCATGAAAAAGTATTGGAAAAGAAACGGACTTATTTTAGCAGTGGCACTGTCACTTGGTATACTGGCATCTGTATTTACAACGGGTGTTTCCATAGTGCTTCAGAAGGTAGTGGATGTTGCACTGACAAAGCAAATGGAGTTGTTTGGAAAACTTTTTATTTTCACGATCATATATATATATTGCTGTTGTGTATGGTTAATTTCCTTAGTTCGCTTACAACAAAATATTTGACTGGAAAAATGATTAAACAGTATCGTCAAGATATTTTCAAAGGGATCATGAGTCGCCGTCCTGTTCGATATAATCGTGAAAATACAGCAGATTACATTTCAGCGTTAACAAATGATATGAAACTGATAGAAGAAAATTATATTGCTGCGTTGTTGAACACATTTGAACTTATCGTTATGTTTGTGGCAACCCTAATCGTTCTGTTGTTTTTGAGTCCGATTGTTACGACAATTCTAATTGTCACATTTATGTTGATGTTTTTGATTCCTGCAGCGATTGGACGCTTTCTGGAAAAACGGCAGAATCTTGTTTCCAGACAGATGGCTATTTTCACAGAGAAATTAAAAGATACCTTTTCTGGTTATGAAATCTTGAAAAGTTACAACCGTATAGAAGATGCAAATAATCAGTTCCAAAATGAAAACGAAACGGAAATCAAGGTGAGATTTAAAGCAGCCCGTTTGTTTGCATTGAATGAAGGGCTTTCAGATACACTTTCTGTTTTGTCAACCATTACGGTTATTTTTGTATCGGCATACCTTGTTCTGGTTGGACACATTACGATGGGAACTCTCCTGGCACTGGTACAGTTGAGCAGCACTTTTATGGCGTCGGTCATTTTATTGATACAGAATGTTCCAAAAATCCAGAGCATGAAATCTGTAATTGCTCGTTTAAACAGTTACGCAGACAGTGCAGTTGTAGAGCAATTGCCACAAGGTATTCCAACCTTTGAACATACAATTGAATTAAAACAGGTATCCTTTTCTTATGACGAAGATATGCCTGTATTATCTGATGTTACAATGAAATTGGAAAAAGGGAAAAAGTATGCAATTATGGGACAGAGCGGCTGCGGCAAAAGCACTTTGATTAAATTACTGCTGGGTTACTTAAAAATTATAGTGGCAGCATACTGTATGATGGTCAGGAATTGGGAACTCTAAATCCCAATAAAATAGCTGAGATCGCTTCTATCATCCATCAGAATATTTATCTGTTTAACTGGTCTATTCGGGAGAATATTCTTTTGCATGAAAATTTTTCTGAACAAGCGCTGGCTCAAGCTATGGAAAAAAGTGGTGTTTCTCTTTTTGTTGACGAGAAAGAAAATGGGTTGGACAATGTCGTAGGAGAAAACGGCTCGTTGCTTTCCGGTGGACAGAGGCAGAGGATTGCGCTTGCAAGAGCATTGATTCGCCATGCACCATTAGTGATACTGGATGAAGGCACTTCTGCACTTGACAAACAAACCGCATATGAAATAGAAAGCCGTTTGCTGAAAGATAAAGAAATTACGTTGATTGCCATCACTCATAATCCTAACCCGAAACTTATGGTACAGTATGATAAAATTTATCGTATGAGCAATGGACAGCTTGAAAATTGTACAAGAGTCGCCTATACTGATTAGAGATAAATCATATAAGTTGGAGGTATATAACATGGAAATCAATTATAAAAAAGAGTTACATCCACTTCTTGAAACCTTGGGGCTTATCTATATAATGAAAAATTTTCAGGCTGTCAAGGCAGAAATCGTAAGTTCTTTGGAAGAAATGAAGGTAGATGGGGAAGGTTTTTATAAAAAAAACCTCTCCTACTTGGAAGAGTATGTGAAAGAATTTGAAAAGAAATATGTTCCGAATTCCAATGAAGATTTTTTCTTTGGATATAACACGGAGTTTTTCCTTACTGTTTCAGCAATTGCAGTAGAATATCCAGAATTAGAGACAGCCATTGACACATTGACGGATGAGGAAATTCTTCATATTATCGAATCGTTTTTTACAGAAGATGGGCAGCAGATGCCGGTCAGATTGGATACAATGGAAAAGCGGTTTGCGTTGATTCAATCCACAGAGTATTCAGAAGATGCAAAATGGAAAATACTGACGCTACTGAATAATCCTCTCGAAAAGTTTAAAGCCCTTTTTGAGATATACAGAAAGAACAGGCCTGCTTTTGACCATACAGTAAAAAAGAATAAAGAGTGCCTGGAAAGTCTTCTTTCTGAAGCTCCGTCAGACGTTTCACCTGTGATGAAAAATATTATCACCGAGCTTACGGATGGCAAAGTGACGGTTCATTTGACAGCAGTTTTTCCTTTGGCAGAATGGATGACTTCTATAACGGTGTTCCAAGGTGTACTGACGGACAAATTGAACTTTTATAAAAAGGGGCTGTCAGATGCCCGGGAAGTGCTTCCGACGCTTCTAAAAATATTGGGAGATAAAAGTAAATTTGAGATTTTATGCTCCCTGAAGGAACGTGGAAAATACAATCTAGAGATCGCAAAAGAACTTCAGCTTACTCCTGCAACCGCTTCCCATCACATGGGAATACTCCTCTCTAATCATTTTGTAACGGTTGAAAAAAGGGAAGGTAAAGTATATTATCAACTGAACCGGGAGTCGATTAAAGAAATTATAAGGTATTTGGAAGAAGTCCTTTTATGAAAATAGGACTCATGAAATAATCTACGGTGTCGAAGAAAGAGGGACTTTGACAGTCAGCGATTTTATGTTTCCTTTTATAATCTTTGAAAATGATACTGCAAAAGCAGTATCATTTTAAGGTTTATGCTAAGGAAAACCCGCACGGCTCCAGTCTGACCGATGTACTGAGCCGTGAAAAATATGTCCCTGTGCAATCCCCATTGGTTTGCTCCCCAAATGCATAATTGCTTTCGTTCAGCACGTTGCTTATGCCAAAAGAAAGGCTGGAAAAATGAGCAACTGTTGCAGTCTTTTGATTCATCTGGGAAAGCGTAGAGTTTAACATCAGTGAGTATCGTAAATGTTTTGGAAAATCCTAGGGCGTAAACGTAAGGCATCAGGTGAAATAAGTTCATAAGAGCTTACTTTTTCAGATCATTGATTCGGTTTGTCATATAAGTTCTAATTGTGTAAAAATATATTGACTTTTTGTACTTTATGATTATAATGTATATGTATTATATAGACTTAAGGATTTTAAAGCATATAAATGTCGAGAAATAAGGCTTTTCTTACTAAGAGAATATAGAATAATTATAATTTTATATGATTAAAATTGTATAAAGTATTAATTAAAAGCGGCCCGGGGTTTTCATAATTTATCGGAATTTCTAAGTCGGGACGGAGGTGGGCGCTATATTTTTTACAGTTTTGAAAAAAAGGATATTTCGCAAATCCACGGTGATATGCATGGGAGCGGGGCTGCTGCTTCTGTTCCTAACATTTTATATCAAAGGATATACCGCTATCTTTGATTATTTGAAGTATATCGGGGGCGAGTCGCCGCTGGCCACCTTTACCGAAGACCATGGAATTTGGTCCTCTGTCTTAAAAGAGCGTAACTTTGAGCGCACGGCGGAAATAATAAAATCTCAGGTATTCAGCTTCTATGCCATGATGGAATATGGATATTTTTTGTACGGCTCCATTGCTAACCTATTGCTGACTTTGCCGGTGATTCGTTTTTTTCAGGAACGGCAGAGAGGCTATACCAACCTGCAGCTGATTCGCTACGGCTCCTTTCGACAATATATTTTGCATGAGGCCATCAGCTGCAGTCTGGGAGGATGGTTGATTGCCGTCGTACCGGCTTTGGTCTTTTGGTTCTTGGCGATGGTTTTATCCTCCTCAATATTTCCTTTGAGCCAGAGCTTTACCACGTATCTCGACATCAGCTTGTTCGGGGCAATGTATCTGAACCATACCTACCTTTGTTATTTGTTATATATATTGATTCAGTCCTCTGTTTTCTTTTTTACCGCCCTGTTTGCTTTCGCAATATCCATTTGGCTGAAGAAGGCCATATATGTTCTGTTTTCCGGTTTCCTGTATAGCTACCTTACCGTTCTTGTGTTGGGATTGATGCAAAAAGGTCAATACGCTTCCACCTTTTCCCCAACACAGACTGGTAATTTAGTGTCCTTTGCGCCAACCTTTGTTTATTGCTTTTATACTTTTTTGATTTCAATGGTTCTGCTGTATTTATTAAAAAAGGATTTGATTACCAATGGCAAAAATTAAAGTACAAAGTCAATATAACGGTATTGTCCTTCTGAAATCTATTTTCGTCATGACGGTTACTTTCATTCCCTGTTATTATTACTTTGCTTTTCAGGTCATTAAGGACTTTGCTCCTACCTGCTGGGAGGGCGTTTTCACCTCGGTGGCGACAAGTCCCGGCATCGCTTCTCAGTTTTGGATTACGATTGCGTTGATGTTTTATCTGGTGACGATGAATGCCTTAAAAAAGTATCAACTGATTCGGATGCGTGATAAAAAACAATGGATGTGTCGCCAAATCAATTCTTTGTTCTTTAATTGCGTTGCTCTTTCCTTCGTTCATACGGTTCTTATCCTTGTCATGAATCTTTTGGTGTTCGGGGCGCCGCAAACCTTTGATATCCAACGGCTGCTCTGGCAAAATGTCTATGTAAACTATTCCATTTATTTTATACTGTTTATGGCGCTGCTTATCAAAGCGCTTTCGTCCTTTGTCATGGTATTGCTGGGGCTGCTGATACTGGTATTTGTCAAAAAGCCTTTGCTTTCCGGAATCATCATTTCTTTATATACTATTTGTTGTTCTCTAGTACTTTTCTATAATAAATTTCTTGTCGGGGAATTTTATAAGTATCTCATTTTCCCCTCGGCGATTTCCCATTGGTTTTTTTGCTCCGGTTCTGTCGTTAACAATTATCTCGCGGGCATTTGTATGCCAATGCTTTTGACGATGATCTTGATTCCTGTCTTGTTCGTTGCCGTGAAACGGCAAGAGTTTTTTTGAGGGCGAAGCCATGAATCGATTTTTTGTGAAAATTGCCCTGGCTTCTTTGATCGGAGCGGTTTTCATGTTGATGGCATTTTACCCTTATTCCCATCGTATGGAAGTGTCGGGACTGGAAATGAACGGGTTGGATTATTATTTCCTTTGTAATGGTCTGCTGACTGATGAGCTTTCCGAGGGGTTAGAACCGCCCGCCTTTTTTGCCCTATGCGTTCCCCTTTGGCTGGTAGTGATTACGGCTGCCCGATACGTTACCAGAATTTTAGACGGCTCCCTCTATCATTCTTTGATACGCTGTCATACGAAAAGAGCGTGGTTTCGTACACATTTGCAAAGAATCTGTATGCCGGCATTGGTTTCCTTTCTTTTTCTTCAAGGATTTCTTCTCGGCTTTGCCTTCTTTGACGGCATGGGCCTCGATTCTGCATATCATCAGTTCTATTTTGGGGATTCGTGGCGGGGAGCTTTCGCCTTATTACTTCTGGGGATGGCGCGGAAAATGCTGTTCCTTTTCCCCGTCATTATGATGCTGCTCTATTTATCTGCAAAGCGAAAACGGGTGGTACTGCCTTGTATCATTGCTTTTTTCCTCGTCATAATCTCAATGTTTTTATCCATAAAAACAGAATTCTGTCCTGTTTACTTGCTGATTCATCCTTCTTTCCCTTTTGTAAATCTGCGAATGGAGCTGTTCTACGTCATCTCAATGCTGCTGCTTGTTTGTTTTTGTCTGATACATATTCGGTATTCTCTTAAAAAATTAGAGTTTTAAGGAGTAAAGCCTATGGAAGCAATCATTAATGTTAATAACTATACAAAAATTATAAAAGGACAAACGATTTTAAACCGCGTAAACCTTTCTCTTGCTCCTGGCAATATTTATGGATTCATTGGCTATAACGGTTCCGGTAAAAGTATGCTGATGAAGGCAATTTGCGGTTTTATTCTTCCAACGGAGGGGCATGTTGTTGTGCAGGGAAAACGCATCGGCGTTGATATTGACTTTCCACAAAGTGTAGGTGTTATTATTGAACATCCTTCTTTCATTCCAGAGTATTCTGCACAAAAGAATTTAAGATTTTTGGCAGAGATACGCAATCAGGTGAAAACAGAAGATATCATTGATGTTTTGAAAACAGTTGGTTTGGATCCCAATTCTTCCAAAAAGGTCAGAGCTTTTTCCCTGGGAATGACCCAGCGTTTGGCCATTGCCCAAGCGATTATGGAAGATCCCGATATTTTGATTTTAGATGAACCCATGAACGGTTTGGATGAAGACGGTGTAGTGCTTGTAAGAAAGTTACTTCTTGATTTAAAGGCCAATGGAAAGACCATTTTGTTATGTAGTCATGTTGCAGAAGATATCGAATTACTTTGTGCCCATGTATGGAGAATGCGCTGCGGTGAAGCGCACCAGGAGAGGTGATGGGATTATGTTCTTTGTCTATTCCTGTGGCTTTCTTTTGGCTGTTGCATTTGCCTTGCTGTACTATAGAAACGCCAAAACAGCGCATCTTATTTTGGCTGCTATTTTTACGGTTCTGTTTATTGCAGGCGTCGTTATTGTGGAAAAAGAATCCTCAGAATTATATCTCAATATGGCAAAGCAGTATGAGACGGACTCCATCAACGATGAAAAATTCATATATAAGGACACTTATAACAATAGTTCAGCGTTCCAAAAAGAGAATTCATCCTTTGAGAAAAATTTGCTGAAAAAGTATCCTTGGCATCGAAATGAAATCAATTTAATGGAAAATAATCATTTGTTTTTTGCCAATGATATTTTGGAAAACGTCTCATTAGGGACCATCCAGGGAATTTGCGACTATGATTTGATTCTGGAAAGCACAAATGATTATTTTATTTTTACGAGTCATCCTCAACAATATCTGGGGGAGTTTTGCAAAATTGTTGGTGATTTTAAGGAGAGGAATATATGTGAGAATCCCGATATCCTTCAAGCACTCCGTGAGTATGAGGGATATACTTTGGTTCAAGAAATAGGTGAGCCGCAAAGCGGAGGCTTTTGTCCGATGTTTCTGTTTTACCAGCAAGATGAGACTTTGCCAAATCTTATGAGGAAAGATGATATTAAAAACTTTTCCGTAGATAGCGGCGTTTATTTAGGCGCTTATCAAGATGGGAATAGCCAGTATCAAGTATTCTTGTCCAGTTGAAAAGGAGAGCTTGTATGAAAAAAGTAGTTTTTCTTTGCCTGATATTGTTTTTTGCGGTGGCTGCTTTTTCCCTTGTATATTTTGTTGAAAGCAAAAACATTGTCTCCATCAATATAAAACAGGGGTATGACAAACCGATTTTGGGGAAATCTGTAACGGAAGAAAATTGGAAAGAATACGCAGGCGTCCTGACGCCTTTTACGGAGGATCAGCGGAACAAAAATATTGCAGGAGAACCCCGTTACGAAACCATGAAAAGTCTTCCTTGGAATACTCAGGATCTCAATGTAAATACCAATGGTAATGGAAAAGTTCTTCTCGAACAGTTGAAAACCTTTGATCTTGATTGGGCCTTTTTGCTTACTTATTGGAATTTTGATTTTGATGAAATACGGAATGACTTTTCAAAGTATGTGGGTGAAAAAATAGGATTGGAATCGAATTACTTAATTCAAGTTGAAAAAATTGAAGAAAATACGGAAAAAGCGATGGCAATTACTGGTGGGGAGGAATTTTATATTTGTACTTTTCATACGCTGGAAGGCGGAGATCTTGCATTGTATTTATTTTCCACTAGAACAACGCCTGTTTCGACATACCTTAACGCTAAAACCAGTACTCATTATGTGGAAGGGTGGCCAATTGGCGTTGATGAAAACGGTCGCATTGTAATCGCCCAATAAGTGTTTACGTGCATTTTTCTTGATTTGTATATTTTAAGTTTGATTGCAAAAATGTCTATATTGGTTTTTGATCTTTGTATGCAGAAGCATACGCAATCGCACTTGAAAAAGATGATAATACCATGGTATAATTTAATTATCTTTTATCAACTGCTATAAAAAACAATGAAACACGTAAAATGAAACACGTAAAAAGTTTTGCGATACGGTTTGCTTACCTTCCACTCTGCTTTTAAATTTTTGTGCCTGTTATCAAAATAGGACACGATAAGATTAGACGTCATGGAACTAAGGTTATTCTTCATGGTATCTGATACAATTTGGTTGGGCATTTGCGGATGGCATGTCGATGCTGACAAGAAACAATGGCGCAGAATGGTTTTAGAGTATGATTTAAAAAGCTATGCTGTTAGATTTCATCTGTGATGTGATTTTTAACAGCACTTTTTATATCTATGGTTTTGTGAATATCAAAAAAGAAATGTAATGTATTGAAGATGGGGGAGTCGCGGTGAAAAAAGTAAAAATTACAGTTTTAAAAACTACCTTGGACAAAGAGTTGGCTGCGGAATATGGCGCAGAAGGTCTGACCGCTTGCCCCATGCTGAAAGAAGGACAGTTTTTTTACACTGACTACGCCAAACCCGAAGGCTTATGCGATGAAGCCTGGAAGGCAATTTACCAATATGTCTTCGCGTTGGCCCATGGCGCTGAGCAAGATGTCTTTTACTATGGGGACTGGATCAGAAAGCCAGGAGTTGCCATTTGCAGCTGCAATGATGGTTTGCGTCCTGTAATTTTTAAATTGGAAGCCACCGATGAAATCTCGAAAATGAATTATGAGCCTGTTCGTTGATGGGGGTTGTGGGATTTGGATTTAAAGGAAAAGTTGGCGCAGTACAGTAAGCTCGATATTTATCCTATGCATATGCCGGGACATAAGCGCAATCAGTTTCTGATGTCCATGGCAGACCCCTATTCCATGGATATTACGGAAATTACCGGTTTTGACGACCTGCATCATGCCCATGGCATCTTGTCCGAAACGATGGAACGGGCTGCGAAGCTGTTTGGCTGTGAGAAATCCCATCTGTTGGTGAACGGGAGTACCAGTGGTATTCTGGCTGCCATTACGGCGGCAGTGAAGAAAGGGGATACGGTACTGGTGGCACGGAATTGCCATAAATCCGTGTATCACGCTATGGAATTGTACCATTTAAACCCCATTTATCTTATGCCTGAAATGGAAGAATCCTTCGGAATTTGCGGCAGCATAAATCCTCGGGAGGTTGCCGTTGCTCTCGATGCGCACCGAGACATTGCGGCAGTAATCCTCACGTCGCCTACCTATGAAGGAGTAGTCTCAGACATTGCAGCCATTGTAGACTTGGCTCATGAACACGGCGTTCCTCTCATTGTCGATGAGGCTCATGGAGCGCATCTGCCCTTTGATGATGGATTTCCTCTTAGCGCGGTAGCTTGCGGCGCGGATTTGGTGGTGCAAAGTCTCCATAAAACTTTGCCCTCGTTGACCCAGACGGCGGTTCTACATCACTGCGGTTCCTTGGTCAGCGGCGAAAAACTTCATCACCAGCTGGAGGTTTTTCAAACCAGCAGCCCTTCTTATATTTTAATGGCCTCAATCGGCGCTTGCATCACCTTGTTGGAGCGGGAGAGAGACGCCTTGTTTACTGCTTACCGCGGACGTCTATCATCATTTTATAAAAATATTTCATGCCTGAAGCATTTGCGTGTCTTTGATAAAGGCGATAAAGACTCTGTTTTCGCCCATGATCAAGGAAAAATCGTCATTTCCTGCCGCGGCGCTTCTTTTAATGGTACTCCATTTTTCGGTTCTGATTTAGCCCGAATCCTTCGGGAGCAACATCGTATAGAAGTTGAAATGGCCGCTTCGGATTATGTCATTGCCATGACCTCCATTGCCGATACCGATGAAGGCTTTGTCCGCCTGGTGGAGGCTTTAAAGATCATTGACCGTAGTCTGGAGTCAGACGATACTTCCTTTCATGTACCGTCGTTGATTTTGCCGGCGGCTGCGGTGACACTGGACCGGGCGCTGCGGGGGGCCAGTGTGTTTTGTCCTTTTGATAACGCTTTGGGCAAGGTGTCTGCGGAATATATTTACGCGTATCCGCCGGGAATTCCCTTTGTGACCCCAGGGGAGCGCATATCCGCCGCCGTGGTTCGATCTATGAAAGGTCTTTTAAAATCTCATGTGGAGCTGCACAGCACCTCTCGAAGAATGCCCAAGGAAATCCGTATTATAGTTGACTTCAATGGGTAAATCTGGTAGAATATAACGAGTGAAATCGGATTGGCTGGCAGCAATTCTGTCATGCCGAATCAGCGCGAAGGAGGGAACATCCATGAAAAGAATCCAGACTTTGGAAACCAGAAATCTTGCAACATCCGCAAAAACCGGCGGCTGCGGCGAATGCCAAACTTCCTGCCAGTCTGCCAGCAAAACTTCTTGCAGCATCGTCAACCAGAAATGCGAACAATGCCAGGAATAATTACGGAGCATATATCGCTGCAGGGCTTTTACAGCAATGCAGCGATTTTTGTTTGGAAATTCTCTTTTGAAAAGGAAATAAATGATGATCCATCCCTATCAATGCAACGGTTATAATATTATTTTAGACGCCAACAGCGGCTCCATCCATTCCGTGGATGAAGTGGCCTACGATGTTATCTGCCGCTATGAGTCTCAGCCCCAAGACATGATTATCAAAGAAATGCTGGAAAAATACAGTCACCTCCCCGATGTTACCGAGAAGGAACTCTTGGAGCTCTTTGACGATATTGAGGCTTTAAAGGAACAGGGAAAATTGTTTTTTGAGGATCCTTATGCCGATGTTGCTTTTGATTTTAAAAACCGCCAGTCCGTGGTAAAGGCTCTTTGCCTCCATATCGCTCATGACTGCAATCTCACCTGTACCTACTGCTTTGCCGGGGAAGGGGAGTATTGCGGCGCCCGCTCTTTGATGAGCTTTGAAGTAGGAAAACAGGCCTTGGATTTTCTTATTGCCAATTCCGGCAGCCGCATCAATTTGGAAGTTGATTTCTTTGGCGGCGAGCCTTTGATGAATTGGGATGTGGTGAAACGGCTGGTAGCTTATGGCCGTGAACAGGAAGCGATTCATCATAAGAGATTTCGCTTTACTTTGACGACCAACGGCGTTTTGTTGGATGACGAGGTTATGGAGTTTGCCAATCGGGAAATGAGTAACGTGGTTTTGAGCATTGACGGCCGCAAGGAGGTTCATGACCGTTTACGTAAATCCCGCAATGGCAAAGGCAGCTATAATTTGATTCTTCCCAAATTTATCAAGATGGCGGAAAGCCGCCACCAAAAGGATTATTACGTCCGGGGAACCTATACCCATTTTAATACGGATTTCACCAATGATATTCTTCATCTGGCGGATTTAGGATTTAAGGAAATTTCCATGGAACCTGTGGTGGCGCCTCCCACGGCAGAATACGCTCTGACCGAGGCGGATATTCCCACACTTTGTGAGGAATACGAGCGTCTGGCGGTAGAAATGCTGAAACGGAAAAAAGAAGGGAGAGACTTCCATTTTTTCCATTACACCATTGATTTAACCGGCGGCCCTTGTATTGTAAAGCGCATCTCCGGCTGTGGCGTGGGAACGGAATACTTGGCGGTGACACCGGAAGGGGATTTGTATCCCTGCCATCAGTTTGTGGGAGATGAAAAATATATCATGGGCAATGTCCGTGATGGTATCACTAATTTTGATGTGCAGAATGAATTTAAGATGTGCAATGTCTATGCCCGGGAAAAATGTAAGGATTGCTTTGCGCGTCTCTATTGCAGCGGTGGCTGTGCCGCCAATGCTTACCATACCCACGGTACCATTCGGGAAACCTATGATTTAGGCTGTGAACTTCATAAAAAACGGGTGGAATGTGCCATTATGATGAAAGTGGCGGAAAACAGTTGACCATACGGCGGGCAAAAGCAATCGTTCGTTGCTTGGGTGTCAGCCTTTGTGTCATTTTGTGTTCTAAATATTTAAAAAATTGATTTCGAAAATTTTATTGACATTTTATGTGTATTTGTGCTATTATCCTTCATTAATGGCGATAGACCACGAAAGTTTAGTTCCAGATTTTTTGAAATTACAATTATATCATTGGGCAATGGCGCCTCTGTAACAGATTTGTTATGGAGGCGTTTTATTATGCGATAATTTTAAAGGAATCGGAACAAACTGATACTGTTACTGTTGTGAAAGGAGCTGTGGAAAATGAATGGATTGATCATGATCATCCTTGCGGTGGTCGTACTTGGCGGCGGCTATTTGTTTTATGGCCGTTCTCTGGCAAAAAAGTGGGGGATCGACCCCAAGGTGAAAACGCCAGCTTATGAATTTGAGGACGGTGTTGATTATGTCCCTGCTGATACCGGCGTGGTATTCGGACATCAGTTTGCTTCCATTGCCGGGGTTGCTCCCATCAACGGCCCCATCCAAGCCGCCATGTTCGGTTGGCTCCCGGTGTTGCTTTGGGTGCTGGTCGGTGGCGTGTTTTTCGGGGCTGTACAGGATTTTGCGGCCATGTACGCCTCGGTAAAAAATAAAGGGCGTTCCATTGGGTATATCATTGAGCGCTATATTGGAAAATTAGGGAAGCGTCTATTCCTTCTTTTTTGCTGGTTATTTTGCATTCTTGTGATCGCCGCTTTTGCCGATGTGGTGGCCGGAACCTTTAACGGCTTCGACGCCAACGGCACCACGGTGAAAGCCAATGGTGCTGTGGCCACAACGTCGATACTGTTTATTCTTTTTGCTGTGGGACTTGGTTTTTTCCTGCGTTATGCCAAACAAAAGACCTGGCTCAATACTCTTATTGCCATTGTGCTTTTGGTGGGGGCCATTGCCATCGGCTTAAATGCTCCGATTTTTTTGAGCAGATCCGTTTGGCTTTGGATCGTATTCGCCTATATTCTCGTTGCCAGCGTCACACCTGTTTGGGCATTGTTGCAGCCCCGTGATTATCTCAACAGCTATTTGCTTTTGGTGATGATGATTTGTACTTTTGTAGGAATTATTCTTTATCACCCCTCAATGAATTTACCCGTTTTTACCTCTTTTGCTGTGGCTTCCGGCGATGGTACTGTAAACTATTTGTTCCCAATTCTTTTTGTTACCATTGCCTGCGGAGCGATTTCTGGCTTCCATTCCCTGGTTTCCTCCGGCACCTCTTCCAAGCAGATTAAAAATGAAAAGAACATGCTGCCTGTTTCCTTCGGTGCTATGTTGTTGGAATCCCTTCTCGCTGTTATGGCTTTAATTGCCGTGGGCTATTTGGCCACTGCCGATGGGCTCCCCAAAGGAACGCCGCCCCAAATTTTCGCCACGGCCATTGCTGCCTTTCTTACAAAGCTGGGCCTGCCTTCTCATATCAGTTTTACGTTGATTACTTTAGCGGTTTCGGCCTTCGCTCTTACCAGTCTCGACTCCGTTGCCCGCATTGGACGCCTTTCCTTCCAGGAACTTTTTATTGATGATAATGAGAAGTCCTTTGCTTGGCGCAAGGTTTTGAGCAATAAATACTTTGCCACTGCTTTGACTTTGATATTGAGTTACGCCCTCGCCATGGTAGGCTATGAAAGTATTTGGCCGCTGTTTGGCTCCGCCAACCAGCTACTCTCAGCTTTGGCGCTGATCGCTTGCTCCGTGTTCCTGAAGAAGACCAAACGCCAAGGCATCATGCTTTGGGGCCCCATGTTCATTATGTTGGCGGTGACTTTTACGGCCCTGATCCTGAAAATAAAAACGCTTTCCGTTTCGCTGATGGCCGATATCGTCGTGGGGAACGTGCTCCAGCTGATTTTCGCGATCTTGCTTTTGATCCTCGGTGTGATCGTCGCGGTGGAAGGAATCCGCAAATTGATGGAGAGCAAATCGAGAACCACCGCAGAATCAGAATAATTTACATGGAATTAAGAAAAAAGAAAGAGACGGTATGATGTGAACTGCACCCCATTTGTTAGACAGTGTGGTATACTATCTAATGAAAGGGGT
>CAZWWH010000032.1:0-19006 GCA_964637365.1 uncultured Peptococcaceae bacterium | reverse complement strand
GGTAAAGGCGGTATACGTTCATGCGCCGGACAAGTCAAAGGGGCATAGGGAACAGTAGATTGACATTTCCTATGACCTTGGGGGAATGCTCCCCGCGTCTTTGCTGAATAACCTGCAAAATGGAGAAACGGCATAGCCCGCAAGCTACGCCGTTTCCTGAAAACATTTCTAATACTGTCTTATGAGTGCCGCCCAGAGGTCACGCCGGTTCTTCTATCTCTGTCGGCAGCTCCGGTTTAGCAAGTGGAATTCGGATTTTTCCCACATAGGTAAAGTAGACTTCAATCGTGACATGCTTCTTCCCGCCGATTCTCTCCGGGCTATGAATCACGATTCTGTCAATTAGTTCATTTACTGTGAAAGCGTCAAGCTCCTGCAAGTCGGAATACCTGTCGGCAAGTTGAAGGAAACGCCCTACATCGGCAATCTGTCCAGCCTCGTTCTCAATTTCCCGTTCCAGCAAAACAGCGAGCTGCTGAATCTCTGCCTGCTCCGTTTCATACTGTGCCGAGAGTTTTTGGAAGCGGAGGTCGCTCAGCTTGCCGAGAACAGAATCCTCATAAAGCCTTTGAATGATCTTGTCCAAATCCTCCATACGATTCTGCGCCAGATACAATGAGTACTTAGCCAATTATCAAGCGTGTCACGCCGTGAGAACGGCAGAATTAGACGAAACACCCCACGGGAAAAAAGTTGTTGGTAAACCTACGGAAAATAACGGACTTAAGGCCTTGTATTGGCTCTCAAAAATGGAAGCTATTGAACAGTGCGCAATGAAGGCGGCCCCTGACATTTATCAAGATTTGCTGTTTGCCTTGCGGCATCACGGCACAGGCTATAATTATCTGTCGTCCTTTCGGGGCATGAACAGAAGCAAGGAATACTATTATCGACGAAGAGATGATTTTTTTGTAATTCTAGACGATTTTTTAAAAAATTAGGATTCACGGTACATTTTACCGTGTTAAAATGATAGTGCGTTACAGTGAGCATTTTCCTATAACAAACCTCCTTTCGCAAAAGCACCTCCGATCTGGGCGAGGTGCTTTTTGTGTGTGGAGATGGAGATAGAAAGGTGGTGAGCCTGGTGGCTTTGACAGCAAAACAAAGACGCTTTTGCGATGAATATCTCGTAGACCTTAACGCCACGCAGGCAGCCATCAGGGCAGGATATTCAAAGAAAACAGCATATCGAACGGGAGCCGACAACCTCATAAAACCTCAGATTAAAACGTATATTGAAAGCCGCATGGCGAAAAAAGAATCTGAACTAATCGCTGATCAGGACGAAGTTTTGAAATATCTAACATCCGTGATGCGCGGCGAAAGCTCCTCAGAAGAGATTGTCGTAGAAGGCCGCGGCGACGGGTTCAGCGAGGCGAGAAGGATGCACAAGGCGCCGTCGGAAAAGGATAAATTGAAAGCTGCGGAGCTCATCGGCAAACGGTATATGATGTTTACGGACAAAGTGCAGGCCGACTTTAATGCCCCGGTAATCTTTGAGGGGGATGATTTACTTGAAGATTGAAAACCGCATAAGACTCCCTGATATAATCGGTAAAGGGTACGCAACTTTCTGGCATTACAAAGGACGCTACCGCATATTGAAAGGTGGCCGGGGTAGTAAAAAGAGCTGCACCACGGCATTGTGGTTTATTTACCATTTAATGAAATATCCTAAAGCAAATTTATTAGTAGTACGCCGCTATTTCAACGGCCATAAAGATTCGACTTATGCGCAGTTGAAATGGGCGATGTATCGCCTTGGCGTTGCGCACCTTTGGCAATGTTCCAAATCTCCTTTAGAAATGATGTATAAGCCCACGGGACAAAAGATTCTGTTTCGAGGGATGGACGACCCCATGAGCATCACTTCCATTACGGTGGAGCGGGGATATTTGTGCTGGGTATGGGTAGAAGAGGCGTTTCAGATTGAGAAGGAAGACGATTTCAACAAGTTAGATATGTCTATCCGTGGCGAGCTGCCGCAAGGATATTTTAAGCAGCTGACTTTGACCTTTAATCCGTGGTCAGAGAAACACTGGCTGAAAAAGCGTTTTTTTGACGCCGAATCCGATGATATCCTGGCAATAACAACGACATATCAATGCAACGAATTTTTGGGTGACGACGACCGTGCCATTTTCGCAGATATGAAGGAGCGGTTTCCCCGGCGATATTCCATTGAAGGACTTGGGAACTGGGGCATTGCCGAGGGGCTGGTATACGAAAATTGGGAAGAAAAAGAGTTTGATTATCGTGAGATCCTCAAAGTGAGCCCCTGGTGTAGAGCGTTGTTCGGCCTTGATTTTGGCTATACAAACGATCCTGTGGGGTTCGTGGCTTTGCTGTTAGACGAAGAAAACAAAGAAATCTTCATTTTTGACGAGCATTACCAAAAGGCCATGATTAACCCCGACATCGCCGAGATGCTGAAAAGCAAAGGCTACGCCAAGGAGCGCATTATCGCCGACAGCGCCGAGCCGAAATCCATTGCAGAGCTACGGAAGTTGGGGATTCCCAGAATAACCGCCGCACTGAAAGGGCCTGACAGCGTGCGTCACGGCATTCAGAGAGTGCAGGGCTACCGAATGTTCGTCCATCCCCGATGCGGCAACACGATGATGGAGCTGCATAACTATGTGTGGGACACAAAGACCGACGGCACTGTGGACAGTAAACCCATTGACGACTATAACCATATCATGGACGCGCTGCGGTATGCCACGGAAGGTATCGGCGGCGGTGTCAGTATCTTGAAGTAGGCCGAAACGGCATGCACAGCAGGTGAAACTTATGAATTTAGAACAGGCAAGAAAATATATTAAAAAACACCTTAACGGCCATCAGAGCTTTTTCGAACAGGTTCGCCAAGGCTGGGATTACTATAACAATCAAAACGATATTAAGCGGTTTACATATCTTGACGATATACGGAGGAAGACGGAGAATAAAAATAACCCTCTTCGCAACGCCGATTTTCGCATCTCCCACAACTGGCACCAGCTTTTAGTAAATCAGAAAGCGGCGTATCTTTTTACCTATGCGCCGGGCTTTGATACCGGGGATAACGCACTCAATGATAAAATCACAGAAGTTTTAGGTGGTGATTTCGTTAAGAAGGCAAAAAACCTCTGCATCAGTGCGTCGAACTGCGGTGTGGGTTGGCTTCATTGTTGGATTGATGATAGCGGCGAGTTTTGCTATGCTGAAGTTCCGGCCCATCAGCTAGTGCCGGTGTATTCCGACAGCCTGGAAAGCGAGATAGAGGCGGTATTGCGTACTTACATGATACGCGATGAGGACGCGGAACCGATGACGCGGTATGAGATATGGACCGCCACGGAAGTATCGTTTTATGAACAAAAAGGCGAACATGATATCGTTATGGCGTTACTAGATGGGTACAACACCAACATCGTAAAGCATAATATGGGCTACGTCCCCTTTGTACCCTTTTACAACAACGCAACCCATACCGGGGATCTGCCTATGGTGAAGGACTTGATCGACCAATATGATTTAGTGGTGTCGGGCTTTGCCAACGACCTGACGGATATCCAAGAGGTCGTATTTGTGATTCGCAATTACGGCGGAGAAGATCTTAATACCTTTTTATCGGAATTAAAGAAGTACAAGGCTATTAAGATAGAGGACGGCGGCTTGTCCCCAGGGGGGAGCGGTGGAGTAGAGGCCATGCAAATTGAAATCCCCACGGAGGCTAGAGTGAAATTTTTGGACATTTTGAAACGCCAGATTTTCATTTCCGGGCAAGGGGTGGATCCCGATCCGCAGAACTTCGGCAATAGTTCCGGCGTGGCGTTGAAATACCTTTACAGTTTGTTGGAAATCAAAGCGGGGTTACTGGAAACGGAATTTCGGGCAGGATTTTCCCAGCTTTTGAGAATCATCTTCCACTATTTGGGTGTGGCGGAAGACCCAAAGATCCGAGTACAGCAGGTATTCATCCGCAATGAGATTTCCAACGACCAGGAAACGGCGCAAATCGCCGCGCAGAGTGTCGGCATTATTTCCGAAAAGACCATTTTACAAAATCATCCTTGGGTGGAGGACGCCGAATCCGAGATGAAGCAGATAGAAAAGGAGCGGGGCGAGGAAGCCGATGTTACTTATGGCCAAAAGATAGGTAGTAAAGAAGATGGCGAAGAGGAATAAAGGCTATTGGCAGTCCCGCGCGGAACAAAAAGTGCTGGACTGCGAAAAAATGATACTGGATTATGAGAAGCGCATGAAAAGCGCTTTTTTTGATGCGGTCAAAGACCTTGATAAGGAAATTATAAAGCTGTACGTCAAATACGCGAAGGACAACAAGCTTTCTTACAGTGAAACTTTGAAATACTTGCGGAATGATGAGCGGCTGGAATTTCAGAAGGGCTTGAAATGGTATATTGAGCACGCGGAAAACCCGAAGTATCGCAGGGAACACCGGCAAGAGCTACAAGCCTTATCCGTAAGAGCCAGAGTGAAGCGCATCGAACAGATGAAAGCCAATATTATCATGCAGTCAGAACGTTTGTTTCAGAAGCTTCAAAACGGCTCTTTGAATATCTTTGAGCAGGTCTACGAGGAAGCCTACTACCGTACGGCCTTCGATACCTTTCAGGGCTTTGGTATGGGGGAAGCTTTCAGCCGTCCGGCGGAAGCAGTCGTTAGTACATTGTTACACTACCCGTGGAGCGGGAAAAGCTACAGTGGAAGCTTGTGGGATCTGGAAAAGGGCTTTGTTGACGGCTTGAACCGTGTGATGACTGCGGGACTGATTCGCGGTCAATCGGTTTTGGAGATGAGTAAAGCTTTGCGGGATGAGGCCTTGGGCCGCGACTTCGGCAAGGGGAAAGCGGGAGGCCAGCTAAGCAAAGCCCAAAGACTAGTACGCACTGAGGCGAACTTTGTCCTGAATCAGGCCACCGCCGATATGTATGAGGAATTGGAGGTGGAACAGTATGAATTCCTCGGGACTCTGGATAGCCTCACCTGCAGCCATTGCGGCGGCTTGGACGGCAAGCATTATCCCGTAGGAGAAGAAAAGGCGGGAGTGAATTACCCGCCGCTGCACCCATATTGCCGCTGTACTACAGTGCCCTATTTCCCCGAAGACGAAGATGACCCCGGCACCCGTATTGCCCGGGACGCAGACGGCAAAAATTACCACGTCCCCGCCGATATGACCTACCAAGAATGGCGGGAGGGGTTGAGAGAAAAGGATAGCGTACTGATTTTAAGCGATAGCAGGTATCGTTTGTTACCAAAAGAAATCATGGAAAGAATCAGGCAAGATGAGGAAGGTATATCATGGAGCGTTGTTGAACATATGATTATTTATGATGAAAACGGAAAAATGATTGCCAAACTATACGGCAACGCAACTTCTGTCAAAATTCCGGGTATATCATTGGAGGGTTGCATTATAACGCACAATCATCCTTCCGGCCATTCTTTTTCTCCTGAAGATATTCAATGTTTATTTGATACGAGAGCGGCTGAAATCAGAGTTACCACTCAAGATGGAACATATAAAATGCGTCAGCCCAAGAAAAAGCCTGCCAGATTAAACAGGCCATATAAGATACGAAAAGAATATGAAAGGATTTTAGAGAGTTTACGCGCTAAATACCTTGACATACTCAGGAACGACAGTGTACCATTAAGTAAAGTAGAAACACTTTGGATTAATGAGACTTTGCGAATTTTTTGTAAAGAAAATGACATTGATTATGACTTTGAAAGGAGGTAGTTTTTATGATAATCAGATTTGGTGATATCCCGGAAGGAAAGACGATGGCGGATTATCCTGAAGACACCGAATTTTTGCTAGTAGATGAATGGCCGAGTTTGCATGACGATATTCGTCAATGGTTTAAAGAAAGATACCCGAATGATAACTATGATGAGGAGGAGGACGAATGAAATTAAAATATATTGGAGAATCTTTCGGTGTAGATTCGTTAACGAACGGAAAGGTCTATGAAGCAAAAGATGAAAATTTTGATTATTATCGAGTAGTAGATGATAGCGGCGAAGATTATCTTTACTCTAAAACGAACCCGGCGCCTCTTGACGGCAGTAGCGAAGGCGGCCGATGGGAAATTATCGAATCCTAGAAAAACTTGTACAGTATTCAAAGCAGACTTTTATAAGGTCTGCTTTTTAAATGCCCATTTTAGCATTTTGGGGTAAAACTAAAAGACCGCAGGGGTGGCGGGTAACACCTAAAAAAAACTAAGCAGGAGGCACAACGATGGCACAATTAAAAGACATTTTGGGAGAAGAACTATGGGAACAGGTAGCCGCAGCCTTAAAGGGTAAAGGCGAAGGCGGTAAGGACATTGAGCTTGCCGTTGCCAACGACGGCAGCTATTTTCCTAAAGCTAAATATGACGATCTCAACACCGAGGTCAAAGGCTTGCGGGAGCAGCTTGCCCAAAGAGACAATGACATTACCGCCTTAAAGAAAATCGCCGGTGATAACGAAGCGTTGAAAACCCAGCTGAAGGACATGGAAACGAAGTATCGGACCGATACGGAAAACCTCAACAAAACCATTCAGGATATGCGATTTTCAAACGCCCTTGATTTGGCCCTGGCCGCCAACAAGGCCAGAAACGCCAAGGCGGTAAAAGCCCTGTTGAATCTTGAAGAAATCAAGCTTGAAGACGGAAAGATTACAGGACTTGACGCCCAACTGGAAACGCTGAAAAACGACCAGGGCTATTTGTTCGAATCGGCTAAAAGCCCCGAGGGCTATTCCTACCAACCGGCCGGAGGCAGCGATCCTCAGCCCGACTTTTCCAAAATGACAGACGAACAATATTACACATACATTGCCGCACAACAGAAAGGATGATTAAAATATGGCAAATCAATTTGTAACTCTGCAAACGCTGGCAAGAATGACCTTGCCCCGACTTTATGAAAAACTCGTGTTCCCCAATCTCGTGTACAAGGATTTTTCCAACGACTTTAAAGACCTTGGCGATACCATTCAGGTGCGGAAACCCGTCATCCTGGAAGCTAAGGAATTCAATGAGGCGGAAGGCACCACAGATCAGGATATCAAGGAAAGCACCGTCCCCGTGAAGCTGGATAAAATCGCAACGGTGGATGTTTCCATCACTGCATTGGAGGGAGCGGTGAACAATCACGATCTCACTAAAATCTTCGTGGAGCCTGCTGCCGTTGCTTTGGCGCAGAAAATTAACAGCGACGGCTTGGAGCTGTATAAAGACATTCCCTATGTCTGTGGCGCCGCAGGAACCACCCCCGCCACCCTTACCGACTTGGCGGCAGTGAGAAAAGAACTCAATAAGAACTATGTCCCCGAGGCTCCTCGTTACGCCGTGTGGGATACTGAGGCCGACGCTGCCTTTACTACCATTCCCGCCATTGTCAACGCCGAAAAAAGCGGCAGCACCGAAGCTCTGAGAAATGGCTCTATTGGCCGTATCTTCGGTCTTGACAACTATATGTCCCAGGCGGTGAAAACGCACAAAAAAGGCGCCCTTTCCGCTGATGTGAAACCGAAAGCATCTACAAATGCGGGAGCCACTTCCCTGACGTTATCGGCCGCCGCCGTCACTGGCACTCTTGTGAAAGGTGACGTCTTGACGATTTTAGGAGATTCCTATGTTGTGACTGAAACTGCCACCGCGACAAATAACGAAATTACCGTGAATGTTTATCCTGCCTTGAAAAAGGATGTAACCACAGCTAACGTAGTAACCATTGCCGCCGACCACACCGCCAACCTGGCCTTTAACCCTATGGCCTTTGCCTATGTGACCAGACCTCTGGTAAAGCCCAGCGGTGTGGACAGCTACGTTACCAGCTTTAACGGCTTATCCTTGCGTGTGGTAAAGGGCTATGATATGAAATACAAAAAGGAAAAGCTGTCTATGGACGTGCTTTATGGATACAAAACCGTATATCCTGAATTAGCCGTGCGCGTCATGGGGTAATTACTATGGAGGTACGGGAAATCGTATATGGCAAGCTGGTTGACAGCGACGTGGATGATATCACCGTGGCATTGGCTATTGATGAGGCGGCGGAAATCATCAAGAACTACTGCCACATTGAAGAAGTCCCCGAAGGACTGAAATACACTTGGGCCAATATGGCGGCAGGCCTTGCCCGAGCGGCAAATTTTGATCGCGGGGGTATGGCCGGTAATCCCGGGCCATTGTCGTCAATATCCATGGGAGACACCTCATACAGCTTTGCTACAGACCGCAAGGGCGGCGCGGAATTGGTTTCTGAGATTGCTAACGAATTCAAAGCACAGCTGAACCGCTACCGAAGGGGGCTTTTTGATGATTCGGAAAATCAATGAAACGCTGCTTTACAAAGATACCTTTTTTGTTTTGCGCCCTGTAAAAGAGCGGGACGAGCACGGCGGCATGACGCAAAGATTAGAACCTGTCGGTGATTTAACAGCCGTGCCCTGTCGTGTTTCCCGCAAGACAAGAGACGATGCAAAAATGAGCGGGGAGATTGTAAACGACGTGGAAGTGGCCCTTGTAATGTTTACCGATCCCCGGCATAAAGTGCTTGCCGGGGACACGGTTGATATTTTACACCAGGGGAAGCAGGAACGTTATTTGGCCGGGGAGCCGTATCCCTATGATTATCATCAGGAAGTGGAGCTGTATCGGAAGGGCGAAGCATGATAAAAGTCGATGTGAGCGGTTTTGAGGAATTTGAAAAATACCTGAACCGCATGGCTGACGGCTTTGAAACCTTTCTGCGTAAATTCCTTTTAAAGGAAGCGTTGCGCGTTTTGAGGGACACCAAAAGAAATACACCGGTGGACAGCGGATATTTAAGAAACAACTGGCAGGTGGGTGATTCCCGCTATGCCTTTCGGTATACCACATCCAGGAAGTCATACAAAGCCAACAGAACATTGAGCCGCGGGAAATTTCGGGTGGTATCGGTAAAAGGGAGAGAACCAACGATTAACAGCGTGCGCAAAAGCGGCGACAGCCTTATCGTTGAAATCTACAACCCAGTTGAATACGCTTCCTATGTGGAATACGGTCATGTCTCTCAAGGTCGAGTAAAAAGGTGGATACCAGGCCGACTTATGTGTGTGATGGCGATTGAGAATGTTGAGCGTAAAATGCCTCGACATTTCAATATGGAATTTAAGCGTTGGCTGAAAAACTTGGAGCGGGGATAATTATGGAAACGATCATTAAAAACAATTTAGCTCAGGCGTTCCCTGATGCAGAGGTATGGACAGAGCAGATTGAGGAAGGTTTTTCCCGACCTGCTTTTTTTGTGCAGAGAATCCAGGGATGCCATTCCCAAGAGGTGGGAAACCGATATCTCTATACGGCGTCTTACGCAGTGCATTACTTCACCGATGCCGATACTCGGTCTCAAAACGAAGATCTTGCGGACAAGGCTGTGAAGCTGTGGGCGGTTCTGCGGGAAATATCCTATCAGGGGGAGACGCTCCACGGATATGACCTGAATCACCGTACCGAGGACGGCGTATTGCAATTCTTTGTAACATACCGGAGATACATCGCCGTACCTATGAACAATGAAGAAAGTAAGATGATGGGAATGAACTATGAAGTAGAATTGGAAACGGAGGATTAAATATGGCAGGTGGAACCTGGACTTTGCAAAATAAAAGCCGCCCCGGCGCTTACGTCAATTTTAAGGCGATTCCTAATCTCGAAAACGTATCCGCGGCCCGGGGCATCGTAGCAATGCCGCTAACGCTGAACTGGGGACCGGAAGCACAGATTGTCGAAATTTATTCGACAGATTTGGCGGATGGCGGCATCAAAAAGAAGCTTGGCTATGACGCAAACAACTCCGCGCTGTTACAAGTAAGGGAGTGCCTGAAAAACTGTTATAAATTACTGGCATATCGCGTGAATACCGGCGGCGATGAAGCAGCCGTAACCCTTGGTAATTTAACCGTGACAGCCAAATACCCGGGAACCAGGGGTAATGACATTAAAGTTGCAATTGAAAGTAAAACAAGCACGTTTGATGTTATTGTTTATCTTGATAATACGGTGGTGGACAAACAAAATGTTGCCGCTATCACTGACTTAGTCAATAATGATTATGTGATTTTCAGCGGCAGCGGTACTTTGGCGGCAACGACGGCAACCGCATTGACCGAAGGTACAAACGGCACAAGCTCTGCGGGAAATTATACGGCTTTTTTTGAGCTGCTAAAGACTCAGGAATGGCAGGTTCTCGGTCTCCCCTTGGATGACGACGACATCGCGGCGGAGGCGGTTGAAGCAATTCGCGCCATGAGAGAAGACCTTGGGAAGAAAGTGCAGGCTGTTGTTTATGATTATGCCGCTGATTATGAGGGAATCATCAGCACGAAGCAAGGGTATATCTCCGAAACCGACACAGTATCGGCGGTTGATTTTGTGGCATATGCCGCAGGAATCAGCGTTGGGGTTGATCTTCCGAATCCTAACACATATCGGGAGATTGAGGGTGCGATTAATATCGTAAATCCTATGACCTCGGCGGAAGTCGAAGCCGCCTTGGCTGCTGGTTTTATGGCGATCTCCCGTCGCACTGACGGCGTTATCGTGATTGAACAGGATATCAATACTCTAACGTCCTTTACTGCCGATAAGCCCAAGGAATTTCGTAAAAACCGGCTGATACGAACGCTGGATGAAATTGCGAATACCATTACACGCCTGTTTGAAAACCGTTTCATCGGTAAAGTCAATAATGATACGACGGGAAGAGAATTATTCAAACAGGCGGTTACAAAGGAAATCTCAGCATTGCAGGACGCCTCTGCAATTGAGGGATTTAGCTCCGACGATGTTTCCGTGAGCAAAGGAACTGATGATGACAGCGTTATTGTAGCTTTATCAATTCAGCCGGTGGACGCTATGGAAAAACTCTATATGACCGTGGAGGTAAATTAAATGAGCATCTATTTGAAAATCGCCGATGGGGTTGACGGGAAACAGGGGGAAGCTTGGATTACCGTCGATGGCGTTACAAAAGAATTGGTAGGGCTACAGAAGATTGAGGCTCATGACACCGTTAACGAACGAACCATGAAGACGGTGGGCACAGTGAAAACTCAAACGGCTATGGGGTCGGTGGATGGATCCGGAACCATGACGGTCCATTACTGTGCCCTGCCGATTTTTGCCAGGATGATAGAGAAATACCGTAAAACAGGTAAAATAACGCGGTTTGATTTGATTATCATCAATGACGATCCGGGTACAAGCCTGGGCAGACGTTCTGCATCTTTTACGGATTGCGTGCTTTCCGGGGATGTTCCTCTTGCCGTATTAGATGCTACGACCGACGAACATCTTACCGTTGATTTAAATTTTAAATACAGCGACTATACACAGGAATCTGATTTTAACGAACCAAAGAATATTGGGAGGGAATAAAATGGCACAAAGTTTGACTGATTTTTTGATTGGGAACCCTATTGTGAATATCACAAAAGATGTTGTTGTCTCTGAAAGGCTGAAAGATTTTAAATTTAAGATTCGGAATCTGACGGGGACAGAGGCAGACGAAGTGGAAAAGAAAAATAAGGGGAACGACGGGGTCTATCGCAATGAGGCAAACTATATTTTGGCTGCCTGCATATACCCAAATTTTTCCGATGCAGAATTGATTAAAAATGCCGGGTGTAGGACGCCGATAGAGCTGATTGATAAAACGTTACTCCCAGGAGAGCAGGACGCACTTTATCGTGCCATTAGTGAAATCAGCGGTTTTACCGGTTTCAAGGCTCAGGTGGAAGAGGCAAAAAACTGATCAAGGGGCGTCAATGGGAAGCATTTTACGCAACCTATGCGCTCCTTAACTTTCATATTTTGCCTGGGACTTTTGTGAACCTGCCCTCTCGGGAAAAAGCGGCGGTAGTGGCGATGATTGACTACGAAGCGGATATGAAAGAGAAAGCGAAGAGGGGGATGGATGTATAATGCAAGTATCAAACACTATATCGCTTAGTGATAAAATGACCCCCACCCTTCATAAGATTGTTGACGCGCTGAAAACTACCACTGGTTTAATGAAAAAGATGGATAGTTCTTTGGATTGGGGGGAGTTGGATAAGGAAATTCGTCAAGCCAGCCGAATGCTGGATAAAATGGACAATGAGCTGAAGCAGATCAACAATAGCCAAAAGCTTGTAAAGAATGGCTTCGCAGGCTGGAAAACCTCTATTTCCGATATCGCCGGAGGTATTTACGCCGTAAAATCTGTCGCGCAGGGGATTGGGAGTATAGCAAATGTCATTGATACAAATACTTCCGTGAATGCTCGTCTTAACCTGATTCGAGACGACAGCATGACAGAAGAACAGATGCAGGGCCTTGTTTTTACCTCAGCACAGAATAGTCGCAGCAGCTATAACGATCAAGCCAGCGCGATTGCGAAATTGTCGCTTTTGGCAGGAGATGGCTTCGCTAATAACAGTGAAATCGCTCAATTTACGAATCTAATGTCGAAATCCTTCAAAATCAGCGGAGCAAGTACACAGGAGCAACAAGCAGGGATGTATCAACTGACTCAGGCTATGGCGGCGGGCAAGTTGCAAGGGGACGAATTTCGCAGTATTATGGAAAACGCACCCATGCTTGCCCAGGCCATTGCAGATTTTACCGGGAAAAGTAAGGGCGATTTAAAAGAAATGTCGGCAGAGGGGACAATTACTGCGGATATTATGAAAGGAGCCTTGTTTTCTGCCGCTGACGATATTGAAGCAAGATATGAAAAAATGCCCGTAACCTTTGGTGAAGTGGCGACCATGTTTAAAAACGAGCTTCAAATTGGTTCCCAGGAAGCCTTGGGACAGTTGGGAGCGTTGGCGGAGAGCGGCGCGATTCAGAACCTCGCAAATACGATGTTGGAAATTGCCACGGCTGGAATAAAAGGCTTCGGGTGGCTGGGAAAACACATTAACGGCGTGAGTATAGTTTTAAAGATTGGACTGATTGCATGGATGTCATACAAAGCCGGAGTAGTAATCGCCAGTGGTGCCAATAACGTCTATGCAATATCCACATTGCGAGCAACTGCTCAAACACATGGATTAAGAGCCGCATTGTTGGGGCAGGTTGGAGCGGCAAGTGCATCGGCTACAGCTACCAATGTAGCTGCTGGTGCTCAACGCGGGCTTAATATAGCCATGGCGGCAAACCCCATCGGCCTTGTTGTTATGGCAATCGGTACGCTGGTAGGGGCTTTGGGAACCCTCGCCCTCTCGTACAACCAAACTACCGAGGCGGCTAACGCGGCAACACAGGCCAGCGCAAATTTCATGATGATTTCCGGGATCGGTACAACGGACTTGGAGGGGCTTTCCATCCAGGGAGAGGCGACGGGCACTATAAAAAGGCACGGTGCAACGAAAGGCTCCTCCGGGGTAGGGGCTCGGGCAACATTGGAAAAGAAAGCGAAAGCGAAAGATGTGGAGGAAAAGAAGGGGAGAATTCTCGATTTTCTGGAAAACGGTTCCGATAACAGTTTCAACGCCATGATGGATTATGTCAGTGGCGAAAAAAGCACAGGCGAGGCGGCTAGGCTTTTCCGCAGCTGGGGGCTAAGCGACAATGACCGGGCGCAGTTCTTGGAAATCATGAAGAAAGCTGAGACTGGCCGCCAGTTGCAGAATTTTGACATGACCTTACCGGAGATTCCTGCCCTGGAAGATTACGATATCGGCAACGTTGATAATGTCGGAACCGTCGATAAAGTCAACGATTCCGTGGATATTTCCGATGAAAGCCTTCGCTACTTATCCGACGCTATGGTGCGGTCTTATGTCAATAAGATCAATGTCAACACCATGCAGCCGAATTTCAGCATTGAGTTTACCGGCGACATTACCCAAAATGCCGACGCGGACAGAGTCGCCGAAGAAATCATTGCAAAAGCAAAAGAAAAAATGTATTCCGGCGTAGACGACGCTTATGAGTTTTAAGGAGGTATCTTATGTATTCGATAACATTCATTGACGCTGAAAAAGAGTCTCTAAAGGACAGCATCCCCGGAGTAGACTATATTGAAATCCCTCAGGAGGGCCTGCCGGAGGAAATGGAGATGGTAGTCAAAGTCAACCACGAGAATGAAAGCGTTCTCAATCTTGGTGATGTGGTAAGGCCGGGGAAACCGGGCTTACGAGAATACACACTGGAACTATGTTTTCCTCATGACGGTTCCCGACGGCCGATATTTTATCTCAATTTCCTACGGTCAGTGATCGAAAAGGGGATGGTATTGCGTATGGTTATCGCTCGCTTGGATATGGAAGGCAATGATATATATCCAACAAATATCCTTGTGGTTATTACCGAATACAAAGTATTGGAAAAACACGGGGCTGTAGGCGATCAGTTTGTTACCTTAAAAGTGAAAGAATACCGCACTCACACCACAAAGGTGGTGTCATAATGGAGCATACCTTTAAAGTGGTGATATATACCAAAAGCGGGAATGTGTTGAACGTCACTGATATTTGCAGCGAAGTAAAATGGACCACGGAGCGGGTAGGACAGCCTGGGAGCCTAGATATCACCCTCACGAAGGACTCAAAGCTGAGCTTTCATGAGGGCGACGCCGTGCAATTTGCTATTGATGACAAGTTCACCTTTCGCGGCTATGTTTTCACAAAAAATAAAGATGAGAAGGGCGTTATCAAGGTTATGGTTTATGACCAAATACGCTATTTAAAAGCGAATCAAAGCTATAATTTCAGCGGCATGACGGCGTCCCAAATCGTTAAAAAAATTGCCGCTGATTTTAAACTGACCACGGGAACCATTGAGGATACCGGCTATGTTATTCCGTCTATGGTGATGGATAATAAAAGTGTTATCGATATTGTCACTACAGCGCTGGCGAAAACATTTGCAGGAACTGAAGACATCGGAGGTATGTATGATCGCATATTGGCGGGAACGGGCATTATCTATGTATTTTATGATGACTGTGGGAAACTGACCCTTCGAAAAGCCTCGAACCTTGAAAAAAAATATATTATTGGCGATAAGAGCGCCGCCATCAGCTACAATTATAAAACGAGTATTGATGAGGACGTATACAACTACATTAAACTGGTGCGCCCCAATTCCGACACCGGCCAAGGGGACGTTTATGCGGTTTCGGCGAAAAACCTTATTGAGGAATGGGGCTTTTTGCAATATTACCAAACCGTGGATGAAAGCTATGAACCGGCACAGGTGAAGCAGCTGGCAAAAAATTTGTTGCTAAATTATAGCTGGAAACGCCGCACTCTGACCATTAAATGCTTCGGTATTCCCGACATTCGGGCCGGGAACATTCTGCACTTTCAAATTGCGGAATTAGGAGATATCAGCCTTGACCGCAAATTGATTGTGGAAAAGGCGGTTCACAACATCACTGCAGACAGTTACACAATGGATTTGACCCTGTCGGTATTTATCGATTCCAAAATTGTGTGGGATGAGCAGGTTTCTCAAGAGTATGTATCTATCACTAAGAAGGACGAGTCTATTTCCGGGATTGACACCGGGGGCTTACCGTCAGGGAGAACCGTGAAAGCAGAGTTTACGGCATACTATCCCGCAAATAACAAGCTTGAGGGAGGTTTCGTGGACTGCAAAGGAAACAAACTTGACCCTTCGAAAAATACCTGCGCCGCACCGAAAAGTATTGAGTACGGTACAAAAATCAAGCCCTCCGGCACCGGTACGAAAATTGACGGCGTTTATTATACCGTGACTGATCGAGGCGGAGCTATCAAAATTAAGTCAGACGGTACCTATCGTATTGACATTTTGATGTCCACCAAGTCGGAATGTGACAAATTCGGCCGTCGGTATGGTAACATTACCATCTATGACGGCGAAGAATCAGACGGAGGCAGCGTTGCCGGCGGGAAGTATCGCCATCCTTTCCATAATGGGTATAAGGTTACGTGTCCTTTCGGAAAATCCGGGAGTTCCTGGTCTTGCGGTTGGCATACCGGCACTGATTATGTTGGCATTAATAATAAACAGGTGTTTGCTATTTCTTCCGGCAAGGTAACGGACATATCGAGCAGCGGCGCTTATGGGAAGCATGTATTCGTGAAGCATAATGACGGTATGGTGAGCTTGTATGCGCACCTCAGTAAAATCACGGTTAGCGTGGGGCAGACCGTTACTACAAATACCCAAATCGGCGTGGAAGGTCAGACAGGGAACGCGCATGGCTCTCACCTGCATCTCGAGATTCACAAAGGATACTACAGCTATGCGAATAAGAAGACCTGTATGGATCCTGATGCATACATCAAATCACACGACTAAAGGAGTGGAACAGTGAATGAACTGATTAAACAGATCGTAAAAAATATGTTGAATAGCTGGCAGTTGACGGATTATCGGCCGGGAACGGTGATATCAATTGATCCTCTGCAGGTACAAATTGATGAAAACCTAATTTTAGAGCCTGTTAATATGCTCCTGACCTCGGAATCTCCTTCGTTATCTGTAGATGACAAGATCGTCATGCTGCGTTGTCTGAGAGGTCAAAAATATATTGTCCTTGGGAAGGCGGTGGAATCATGACGTTATCAAGCGTGGTAGACGATAGTTTCAACGGTTTACTGCCGGGAGCTGCTGAGAATGTGGAGAATGCCGCAATAGAGACCGTGATGCCGGACAAGAGCTATCGTCTTGATTTGAGAATGGGACGCATCAGCGGAATTGTTGACAAAAAAGAAGCTGTGACGCAGGGGATCTTTAAACGCTTGATGACCGATGCAGGGGTACATAGCATTTACTCTGACAGTTACGGGCTAAAAGTGAATGACCTAATTGGATTGCCGGAAGTGATCGTTAGGAGCGAATTACAGCGCCGCATTACAGAGTCGATCATGGAGGACGACAGAGCCGTTTCCGCAACCGATTTCGTTTTTGAACGGCGGGAGGATGCGCTGCGCGTCACGTTTATTGCCAACACTATCTACGGGGTTATAATGCTGGAAAGGGAGTATGAAACATGAATGTAGAAGAATTCACCGCGCCAAACATATTAACCCGTCTCTTGTCTCGCGTGTCTGCTGACCTTGATAAGCGCGAGGGAAGTATCATATATGACGCTCTCGCTCCCGCAGCATGGGAAATGGCTTCTATTTACAGATTGCTATTTAATGCCTACGATGAATCCTTTATCTCTACCGCAACGGGAGCGTCTCTTGATAAAAGAGTAGGGGAAATGGGTATCACACGCCGTAATGCCACGAAAGCAATTTGCAAGGGCGTTTTTAAAGATACGGCAGGGAATTCGCTTGATATTACGGTTGGCGACCGATTTACCTCTCTGGATCCCTATATGGCAATTACATATGTAGTCATTGATAAAATTTCCGCAGGAGCCTACAGGCTTGAAGCCGTGGAATCAGGTAGTATGGCTAATAAGTATTTGGGCCCCCTGTCCCCAGTGACTCATATTACGGGGCTGGGGAGCGCGGAGATTACAGAAATCTTGATCCCCGGTGAAGATGCGGAGAGCGATGATGCCTTGCGTGCTAGATACATATCCTTTATCACAAACGAGATGCAGGACGGGAACACTGCTCAATATCAGTATTGGGCCGATAATTTTGACGGGATTGGCAGGGCGAAAGTGTTCCCTTGCTGGAATGGTGCGAATACGGTAAAAGTCAGTATTCTTGATTCTAATAATGAAAAGGCGTCTTCTGATTTGATAACTGCTTTTCAGCATTATCTTGATCCTGATTCTCAGGGGTTGGGGAACGGTGTGGCACCTATTGGGGCAAAAGTGACGGTGTCAACAGCCACGGAAGTGACGGTAAATATTTCTTTGTCTGTAAGTTTGAAAAATGGTTATTTATTGGCAGATGTGGAAGATAGCATTACGAAGGCAATCAATCGTTATTTAAGCGAATACGCCTATCAGCGTAATGCGATCTATTATGTCGATATCGGCAGCGCTATTTTAAATGCGGAAGGCGTGTCTACGGTCTCCGATTTGCAGCTAAATAACGCTCAGTCGGATGTTGCCCTTGGTGCAGAAAAAATTGGCAAAATGGGGATTCTTACTGTGGCGGAGGTGACAGCGTAATGCCTTTTATGTCGTATCTCCCCTTGTTTTATCAGGGGGTAGCGGAAATGGAAACTATTGCTAATACTATGGATTTGGAGGTCATCAGCTTAGAACAAAATTTGTCTATTTTGCCAGATGATGCAACAATCGCCACGTGCTCTGAATCTCGTCTTACGGAGTGGGAACAGATCTTGGGCATCATCCCTCAGGAGCGGGATATTATGCAACGTCGCATGATGATATTGGCAACGCTGCGGGGCACTGGGAAGCTGAATGAAGATAAAATCAAAACAATCGTTCGTACATTTTCCGGAGGCGGCTGTCTGGTTAGCTTTGAAAACTCAACGATCATCGTAAAAGTGTCTCCCCCAAAATGGGGCGAGATTTTTTTATTCCCCGATGTGGAAAAGGCCCTTAAGCCCCTTATCCCGGCGCACCTGCAACTAACTGTAGAGCGGTATTACAACACTTGGTTGGACCGTATCGCACAGCACACGACCTGGGCACATTTGCGGGATAACAATGCAGATTGGGCCGAAGTGAAAAACAAAGTGGAGGAATTGTAAATGTCAGTAGCAACCGTAAAAGCAACAATCAACGGACAAACATATACTTTGTCCCTGAATAACACGACAGGCAAGTATGAGGCAACCATTATCGCGCCGTCAACGTCCAGTTATAACAATAACGACGGCCATTATTACCCTGTATCTATTACGGCAACGGACGACGGCGGCAACAGTACCACAGTTGATGACACTCACGCTACTTTGGGCAGCAGCTAAAAGAAGAATTGTTCAGCTGGCAGCATCTAGTAGACACGTACGAGACATGGAAGCAGGTGATGTATAGATGATAGAAACAACGAATTATCAGTTAAAGAAGATCGAATTAACAGACTCGCCGCCGGATA
>CAZWWH010000031.1:11755-20319 GCA_964637365.1 uncultured Peptococcaceae bacterium | reverse complement strand
CAGTTGCTTGAACAATTTTGCTTTTTTTATTCTCTAACTTTTGGGGGGCACTTCACAACTTAACTGCTTCTTTTTTATATTTATGATATGAATGTGTTGGGTTTCAGCCTTTGGTATCCTATGGTGATGAGTCTGGTAATTTTTGCCGGTTCCGATAAGGGGTGGTTTATGTCTTTGGTGACTATGAGCGACTCATCTAAATTGATGAGGACGATTGGGCTTGTTATGCTTGGCTGCGGGCTCTGGTAATGTAAACTGCCAGTATAAAACCTAGAGCCGCAAAGGTTGTGGCCAACAGGGAAACGGCTGTAAAACCACTGCTGGGCGCAGTGTAAATGCCAAAGACTCCGGCAAAAAGGGAAGAACCGATGCAGCCGGCGATTTGGAATCCGGTGCTCATAACGGTGACGCCATGGGGATTTTGCTCCGGCGTTAAGTGGGAAAGGGC
Organism: uncultured Peptococcaceae bacterium; assembly: GCA_964637365.1. Classification (GTDB taxonomy): domain Bacteria; phylum Bacillota; class Dehalobacteriia; order UBA7702; family UBA7702; genus Cryptoclostridium. Next base: position 19,871 of record CAZWWH010000031.1, on the reverse strand, counting down.
AAAGGACTGTACTGGCCCAATAATCAAAGCGGAACCGCAGATCACAGGGATATATAGCACGGCCAACAGCACCGGGAGGGAAAGACCGCGGGTAACTCCTAAAGCCAAGGCGCAAAGCCCAATACAGACAAATCCTAAGGGCAGCAGCACCTTGCCCCCTTTTTTATCGTAAATGCGCCCGGCCAACGGTGAAACCACACAGGATAAGAGAATCGCCGGGAACAGCACCATGGAAGCGCCGAAGGCGGACATTCCCAATCCCCCCTGCATAAACAGGGGCATGACGATATTCATGGCAAAGATAATCAAAAGTGAAATCATGTTAATGATGACTCCCACGGAAAAGGGACGGATGTGGAGGGGCTGCAATTGAATCAGAGGCTCTTTGAGCTTTCCTTGGCGAGTAACAAAAAGAGCGAGGCTAAGCACCCCAACAGCTACGGCTGCCAGGGCTATTACGAGATTGCCCGCGAAAATCGTGGAAATTCCGTATAAAATTCCAACTAGGGCCAAGCTGATGAAGACCACGGAAAGGGCATCTAATTTGGGATAGGTCAATTTGGCCACATTGGTGAGGAAGATTGCGCCGCAGAGGAAGCAAATCAGGGAAAGTCCCCCGAAGAACCAAAGTAAAACATGCCAGTGGAAGAACTCCAGTAGAATCCCGGCAATAATCACGCTGGAGGAGGGGCCTAATGTGGTCATGGCCCCCATGATGCCCATGTAGGTGCCTAATTTTTGTTTCGGCGCAACCTCCAAAGTGATGTTCATGCCGATGGGAATCAGCATCCCGGTACCCAGGGCCTGGATGATACGGCCCGTCAACAGCATGGGAAAGCCGGTAGAAAGGGCGCCGATGACGCTGCCCACAATCAAAAGTCCCACGGTAAATAGGTAAAGCGGCTTTGTTTTGATACTGCGATAGAGAAAGGCCGATACCGGCACCATCACAGCGGCGCCCAGCATATAGGCGGTAGCCAGCCACTGCACCGTGCCGACGCTGACGCCGAAATCCCGCATTACCGCAGAAAAGGATACGTTGAGAAAGGTTTCGTTGAAGGTCGCCAGAAATGCCGAGAAGGCCGCCACAAAAACGACGAGTCGATATTGGGGGACCCTGAACTGTTCCGGTCTGGTTTGTCCCGTTGTTTGAACCATGGTGATAAGAAGACTCCTTTCAAGTTGAGGTAAGCCTACGTCGTAACAGCAAATCTCTCGTAAAACAAAAAAACACACGGCCCTTTGGCGTGTGTCATATCCTCATAAAAAACACACGCTTCTGGTTTGTACCGTGATCAGATTTACGAGCTTTGGCTCTACGTGTGTCGTTTACCATCGTATAAAATTATTATTGATTATATCATTTTTACACGGTGAAGTCAAGATTCCTTCCGTAAAAAAGAAATGAATCCCCTGGTTGGGACGTTCCCCGGCGTATTTTGCCAGCTGAGTTTCAGGATTCGTTTCGACGACACAAATAGTAAAAATAAAAATTTTTTTCAAACATATGATTGTAAGTATGCTCTAACAATATTGGTATTTAACTGGTTGTTTGGCAAAATTTTTTACGATATTTTATAATTTTTCCGCAATGTTTATTATTTTTTGCGAGATTAATAATATTGACAAAATAGTATGGGAGTGTTAAAATTGCGTTAAAGTTTTTAGTTAGCAATAGATAACGAAAAATGATACATGCGACACCCTGTTCGTTTGGGGTATCAGGATGTTTCTTTCTTGGTTTTATTCATTGTTAACATATGGGTTTCATGGGATATCGGGCGCTAAAAATCGCAGCCTGGAAACAAATGGCAATGGCACAAGGCAGCGGTTACAAGGAGGGACTGGGATATCGTCCGAATCCTTAGAAATAATGCAGAAAAGAAAGAAGGGAATTATTTTATGGAAAAATGTTTTGCCAATGTAAATTTCCGCAGCCATAAGACCTTATTTGTGGCAACGATGTTCCTTGTTGCTTGCTGTTTGGTACTCTGCGCCGCCACCGGCGTTTCCGCAGCTTGCGGTGTGGACAAAGGGCCTACCCAAATTTTTGAAGGCATGGCTGCTGGCGAAAACGATTTGACCGTCTATAATGATGAAATCGCCTTTTCCTTGGCAGTGGATTCCAATAACTATTGGAATATGACCAAAGGCAGTATCCTCGATATTGGGATTCGTGGCGCTGGCGGCACCGCTGGTGACATGGGTGTTGACTTGGTGAACGACGTTGAATTCCTCAACGACCTGTGGACTGCTACCGGAACCTATCCCGATCCCAACGGAGACGTTAACCTTCTGGAAGACATCAAGGTTGACATTACCGAACAGACTGCCGATAAAGTCGTGATCACTGTCTCTACCCGTTATTGGGTTGCCGATGCCGACAAAAACGGCACTGACGACGAAAAACAATTTGGCACTTTGCAGAAACCCTTGGATGTGATTTTGACCTACACCTTAGAAGATGGCAATAACTACATTACCTTGGGCGCAAAAGTCATAAACCCCGAAGGGAACAAAGTTGCTTATAAAAACATGTACAGCGGCTTCTCTATCAGCACCTTGGCTGCCAGCATGTTCGGACCTTACGGTTATTATCCCGATGTAAAAGTTACCGGCATCAGCATCGGCAACGCTCCCAACGTTCAGGAACGCTTTGGTGATTTCGTTGCCACTTACAGCAATAATTACGCTGTATCCCTCCAGGTAGACGACGCTGACGCTTACAAAGGCTCCAGCGGCTACAAAGATCTCTATAAATTGCAGGATCTTGAACCCGGAAAAACCTATGATTTCAGCGGCGAAGTATTGGTCTCCGACGAATCGGAAACCGCTTCTTTGATGAATCGTTACTATGAACGTGAAAATATCACCGACCACGCAGCCATCAGCGGTAAGGTTGTGGATTCTGAAGGTAAACCTGTGGCTGGCGCTTATGTGATCGCTCAGAAAACCGGGGCTTATGCCCAAACCGCCAAATCCCACGGTCTTTCCGAAGATAAAGTAATCGCTTCAATGCAGCCCTTTGTTTGGGATGTTACCGACGCGGAAGGGAACTATTCCATTGATTTGCCCAAAACCGGTTTCCAAGATGGTACTGAGAATGTTCAGGGCAACAGCGATTACAAATACACCTTTAAAGTAGAAGCCGCCGGTTACACCGCTGTGACCAGTGATGAAATCTCCATTACCGAAGCAACACAAAAAGATTTTACCTTAAGTGATGGTGCAAAAATTGTCTTAAAAGCCATCGATGAAAACGGCTTCCCCATTCCTTTCAAAGTCAACATTGAAGGCGTTACTTCTGAAATCAAAACATTGGGCGGCGCTACCTACTTCTCCGATGCTTTGAATGACGAAGATCCCTACACCATCGAATTCACCATGAGTAAAGCTAAAGATGTTACCTTCAAAGCTTCTTATGGCGCTAACTATGAATCTACCGTTAAGAGTTATACGACCGATGTAACTGATGAAGGTGTAGAATACACATTTACGATTCCTACCGTTATTGATCCCGATGAAGAAGGCTGGTATTGCGCTGACAATCATCAGCACTCTGACTTTGGTGACGGGTCCACCACCATCGAAAATCTCTTCCGTGCGCAAGTCGCGGCGAAACTGGACTTCACCGTGGTCACCGACCATGACACCCGTATCCACAATGCGGAAATGGCTGCCATGTCGGAAAAAATGAAAATTCCCTTCTTGTCCAACATTGAAGTATCTCCCGGTTGGGGCCATTGGGGCCTGCTGGGTGTGGATTACAGCGAAACCGATAACGGTGCTCCCGTGAACCCCACCACCGCAACTCCTCAGGAAATTGCCAAAGTCGGTCATGAAAAGAACGCCATTGTGATCGTTCATCATCCTTATTCTGACTATGGCTTCTTGAACAACCAAGCCAGCGTTAACGGCGGCACCAGCGAAGGTTGGGACAGCTTTGACCTCTTGGAACTCCAATCCACCATGGATTTGGAAGGCATGGAAGAAACCCTCACTGACGAAGCATGGAAATCCATTGATATGAATGCCCTCGGCGAATCCGTCAAAAAATTGGGTCTCACCAATATCGACGCCAATGCTTTAATTTCCGCCATGGCTTTCTGGAACAATGGCGTTGAAAAATACTTAAGCGCCGGTTCCGACCAGCATGACGCCGCTTCCGCCACCCTCTATCCCGGCATCATCCGTATGTATGCCCACCTGGGTGAAGGCAGCGACAAGGCCAGCGAATGCACCGTTGATAAATACAAAGAAGCGCTTACCAGCGGTCATGCTTACGCCACCATGGGACCCATTTTCATGCCTGCGGAAAATACCGAATTTGGTTCTACCCAGGTTGTGAAGGAAGGGGATAAAATCACCTTCTCCATGGAAATTGAAGCTGTCAACGGCCTTTCCGAAGTGACCTTGTGGAATAACGGTAAAGCCGTTGATGCCAAGAAGTACTACAAAGACAGCACTTCTCCCAAAACCAAGGTATCCTTCACTGTAACTCCCGACGCCAGCGTTGAAAACCTCTGGTACAGCTTTACCTGCAAGGACGCCAACGGAAACTATGCTGCTACCAACCCCATCTGGGTTGATTTTGAGGCAAAACCCGTAGATCCCATTGTCAACATCAAAGATATGACTGACGTGAAAGCCGGCGCTTGGTATTATGATTATGTGGAATATGTATTGGCCAAAGGCATTATGCGCGGCGATACTCCCACCACCTTCTCTCCCAATGCCAATATTACCCGTGGTCAGTTCGTTACCATTTTGGGTAGAATGTCCGGTGTGGAAGACTCTTCTGCCTCCGCTACCGTTGCAACGAAGTTTGGTGATGTGAAGTCCCATATGTACTATGCCGCTCATGTAAAATGGGCTACAGAAAAAGGCATTGTCAAAGGGGTAACGGAAGATACCTTTGCTCCTGACGCTCAAATCACCAGACAAGACATGGCGACTATGATTGGCCGCTATGCCAAAGCCATGGGCATTGACCTGCCCGCTTCTGATGGCAGCAAATTTGCTGATGACGCTTCCATCAAAGATTATGCAAAAGATTCCGTATACAGCTTAAAAGCCGCAGGCATCCTTTCCGGCAGAGGTGGAAACCAATTCCAGCCCAAAGCCAATGCCACAAGAGCGGAAGCTGCCAAAATTATGAATCTTTTGAATGAAATGTAATTTTCACAAAGCATTGTTATTTCATTATCTATCCCTCCTGATGATGTAATAATAATAAATGGTGTCAATAGGCCGCTCTTTTGAGCGGCCTATTTGATTACGTGGTTCCTTTTATCTAGAGCGGTAAAAATCTCACAAAAAAGCGAGGAAACGAAAAGTGTTTCCTCGCTGTGGGGTTCAGAACGCTTAAGCTGTTTGAGGGTCTCCCAGTGGCACGATGACCTTGCGGTAAATATGACGCAGGCTAATAAGACTGATGGTTAAAGAAGCAACCTCCGCAATGGGAAAAGCCAGCCAAACAAGATTGATATTACCGCTTAAGGACAAGAGATAAGCCGTCGGTAGCAAAACTACCAGCTGGCGAGTAACGGAAATCCACAGGCTCATAAAGCCGTGGCTTGTGGCCTGTAAAACCGAGATGCTGATGATACAAATCGCCGCGAAAATAAAGTGAGAGCTAATGATGCGCAACGCTGGAACGCCGATGTCCAGCATGGTTTGGGAAGCATTGAACATCATCAAAAGCTGTTCCGGAAGGATCTGGAATATGATAATTCCCACAATCATCATGGCGCTGGCGTAAATCATCCCCAGTTTGATGGTTTTCATCATGCGGTCCTTTTTCCTCGCACCATAATTGTAAGAGACGATGGGAACCATGCCGTTGTTTAAACCGAAAACCGGCATGAATACGAAGCTCTGAAGACGGAAATAAACGCCGAACACTGCCGTTGCGGTGGAGGTAAAACTCATCAGAATATGGTTCATACCAAAGGTCATTACTGAGCCGATGGCAGACATGATGATGGAGGGAATCCCCACCAGATAAATTCGTTTGATGGTGGCGCCCTGGGGACGCATCCCTTTGGGGGACAAGGTGATTTCCTTATTATATTTAATATTAAGGAAAATTGCCAAAATGCAGGCACAGGTTTGGCCGATGATCGTAGCGACCGCCGCTCCCATGACTTCCAAACGGGGCATTCCAAAGAGACCGAAAATTAAAATGGGGTCCAATATAATGTTGATGATGGCCCCTGTTGCCTGGGTAATCATGGATAATACGGTTTTCCCCGTGGATTGGAGCAGCCGTTCAAAGGTTACTTGGCCAAAAATGCCATAGGATAAGCCGGCGATCACCATAAGATAATCGGCGCCGTATTGAATGATGGATTCATCGGTGGTTTGAATGGTGAAAAACAAACGGGAACAGGTGAATCCCAAAATGCTGAACACGATGCAGCTGCAAATTGCCAAGAAAATCCCATTGTTGGCGGCCCGGTTGGCCTGGTCGAAATTCTTTTCTCCCAAGGAGCGAGAAAGCAGAGCATTAATCCCAACACCGGTGCCAACTCCTACAGCGATCATAAGGCTTTGCATGGGAAATGCCAATGATACTGCGGTTAAAGCGGCCTCGTTAAGCTGGGCCACAAAAATGCTGTCCACAATATTGTATAAAGCCTGAACCAGCATGGATAAAATCATTGGCAGCGCCATGGTAACCAACAGCTTATTGATGGGCATGACACCCATCTTATTTTCTTTGTATTCTTGGACTTGATCCGTCAAAAGAATTGCACCTCCTATATCATATATTTTAATGAACTTAAATGAAATCGGAAAAAGAACGGCAGTGAACTCACTGCCGCTTCAATTCGTAAAATACATTATAACGCTTCAATAATGATATATCAAGGTGAAAACTACATATAATATGTAATATCTATGTTATCTTAAGACAATATTTTGCGCTTTTTCTTTTAATCGTCCTTTTCAATAATGTCAGGATGATGTTCGTCCTTGGTTTTGGGAATTTCACAGGCTTCGAAGACTTGCTCCAATTCCCGTTGCGCTACGATATATGGATCCGGATTTTGGCTTCCCCGCTTATGGAACCGTCCATAGATCTCTCTGGTTTCCATCAAAGTCATAAAGGCATTCACATCAATTTCCTCTAAAATCTTTTTTAGGGCTGCCATTTCATATTGATTTACCACGCAATAGAGGAGTTCCCGTTTTAAACCGGAAAACCCGCCTTCGCCATAAATGAAGGTGACGCCTCGGTGGAGACGCTGAATGATAGCGTCTTTCATGGCGTGGGGATATTGGGTGACAATCAGGGCGGTGTACCGTTTACTGAAGCCGTCAATGGCCTTATCCGTGGCCACATAGCTGATGGCGATGAAGCAGAGGGTATACATGGCCAGCTCAAGGCCGTAAATAAGGGAGGATAGTCCAATGACAATAATATTGAAAGCAATTCCAACAGTACCGACGCTGATGCCGTAGCGCTTTTTGAACACGATGCACAAAATATCCAGCCCGCCTCCGCTGCCTCTGCGCCGAATTACGAGACCTGTTCCGAAGCCTGCCAGGATACCTCCGAAAAGACATGCCATAAACACGTCGTTAGTATAAGCGTAAATGCCGTCAAAAAGCTCCATAGAGAGGGACTGGACTGTGACCGCGAAAATGGTGTAAAGGATAAAACGGGTGTCGATTTCTTTCCGAGCCCACAAAATGATGGGAATATTGATCACATAGACCGACAGGGAAACCGGCAGCGCCGGAATAAAGTGATGCACCACAATGGCAATGCCGGTAAACCCGGCAGCCAGCAAGTCGTTGGGGAGGATAAAAACGTCGATGACTAAGCTATACAGCGTAACGCCACATAAAATGGTAAGAAGATCCAGCAGGGTTGCGCGGTTAAAAACTTCCTTTTTATTGATTTGCAGTTTCATAATAATCTCCCTCGGGATTCTCTTTTGCGGAGAACATATATAAGAACTTGTAAAATCTATAAAATCGTTTTAAAATAAATATAATTACAGCCTGTTTGGGAGTTAAGAGGTTTCACGCGCCCGAATGGGTGCCAAAGTACCCGAATGGGTGCCAAAGTACCCGAATGGGTGCCAAAGTACCCGAATGGGTGCCA
>CAZWWH010000031.1:0-11655 GCA_964637365.1 uncultured Peptococcaceae bacterium | reverse complement strand
CCCGAATGGGTGCCAAAGTACCCGAATGGGTGCCAAAGTACCCGAATGGGTGCCAAAGTGCCCGAATGGGTGCCAAAGTGCCCGAACGGGTATCAAAATGCCCGAAAGGGTATACTATTGAGCAAGGGGGAGCAATATGTTTCCATTAACACACATGGCCGTGGCGGAAAAAGTTCTGGGACAGGAAAATCAAAAAACCATTTTAGGGAGCCTGCTCCCTGACTTCGTTTCTTTCCTCGGTGTTGGCCGCAACCTTGGCCATGAGATGGGCTTTGATCTCTATCATTATGCCCAGGAATTTGATAAAAACTATGTTGACCTGGCCCTGGGCGTATTGACCCACGGCACCTGCCTGCCGGGGCTGGATACTTATGCCGACGAAGCCTACCATGGGGAAGCCATGGGCTTCTGCTTTTTGGAGGGGCGTAAAATCTCCGAAGAGGCGGCGCGCATTTGCTGTCTGCCCCCGAGCATGGCTTTGTGGAAGTCCCATAATATCATTGAAATGGCTTTCGACGCCCTCACCGCAGAGCGAATCCCTGACATCGGTCAGCGAGGCGAAGCCGCCTTGGCCCACGTCGATGAGAGTCTATGCCGTTTCCTCAGCGAATATTTCCGTGTGGAGGTTCAAAAGGTTGCGGAAATGTTCCAAGTAGTGCCGGAGCAATTCAGCTTTGACGGCACCGACCATGAAGTAATGATGAAAAAATTCCTGCGCTCTCTGGAGCGACGCCATGGCATTGTCGGCGGTAATCTCACCGAGGCCACTGATTTGCTGGAAACAGCCATTAAAATTGTAAAACCGCAGTACGATGGCTTTATGGGGGAGGTAGTTCCCGCCATTACCGATGCTTTGGCTTTTGCTCGCTGTTGACAGTGTCGTTGTCGTCAAAAAGCCAGCCTTTTGAGCGTTTGTATGCCCTTTGTCTCCGCCTGGCTTTAAACTGTGAGCCCCACACACAAAACTGGTTCGGGAAGAAATGGCGCAATCAGCCGATGACTTCAAAGGCGGTGGGCTTTGTTAAGGTTTCCCAAAGCTCTGCGGGCAGTACTTCCTTTAACAGGATTTCGTTGTAGGTTTTGCCCTGCCATTGGGGCATCACGGGATAGTTTCCCGCCAGCTCCTGGAATTTTTCGCAAAGACCCAGTTGGAATAGGGCACCGAAAAGGGCGTCCTCCCCTTGGTTGATGAGGAATTCCCGCATTTCCCTAGCCCGTTCCGTTTGGGGCAGGCAAATGTAGGTGTGGCAAACAAGGCTGCGGTGCGGATGGTCGGTACAGCGCTGTTCCTCATTGTCTAAAAAAGCGCAGATGCCGTCTTCTCCTTGGCGCAGCTTAATGTCAAGGGCAAAGCCTTCCTTTTGGATAACGGTGCTGCGGTCCAGAAACCGGCCAATGGCTTCTTTCTCCTTCCCCGCGTAGCCGTAAATATCCGGCAGCGTCAGGGGAATCCGCTGATAACAGCAGTTATCGCACCCCAGGCAGGGAGCTACTTTTTCGTCGAGAAAATTGTCGAGAGTCTCAATATACTGCCACAGTGTGGCGGCTTCACTGTGGATGGTCACTTCGTAAGCCAGTCCGTCCTCGACCTTTACCAGACTGACGGTGATATTTTGATTCTTATTCATGCCCCTATCATAACGGGAAAGCCGCCGGAACGCAAGGGGAAAAAGATAGATTTTTGACGCAAATTTGTTAACGCTGCCCGAGACTTTTTTCGGGCTTTAAGGAGGTATAAATTTTTATGGAACGAAATGAAATTCCCGAAAAAGATCGATGGAATTTGGAAAAAATGTATCTCGACCGCGCTGCTTGGGATAAAGATTTTGAGGAAGCCGCAAAGCTTATGGAGGAATTGCCCCAGTATCCCGGTACGGTCACGGATTCCGCCGAACGGCTCTATGAATACTTGCAGCTTGACCAGAAGCTTGGCATGAAGCTGGATAAGCTTTTTGTTTATGCCAAAATGAAATTGGACGAGGATAACCGCCAGAATGTCTACCAAGCCATGCAGGATAAAGCCATGGCGCTCTCGGTAAAGGCGGCGGAGCAAACCTCCTTTTTTACGCCGGAGATTTTGGCCAAGGGCAGCGAGTTTATGGAACAGCTCATCGACAGCTACGAGCCGCTGCGGCCCTATCGCCGTATGTTCCAGGACATGCTGCGGTTTGAACCCCACATTTTAAACCAGCGGGAGGAAGCCATTTTGGCCATGAGCGGGGAAATGTCCGAAACCGCCCAAGCGGCTTTCACCATGTTCAATGAAGCGGATTTGAAATTTCCGGAAATTGAGGGCGCCGATGGAAAACCGGTGAAAATTAATCACGCCAATTTTATCCGCTTGATGGAATCCAAGGACCGCCGTGTCCGCAAAGACACTTACCAAGGGCTGTACGCCTCCTATGGCGCTTATCGCAATACTGTGGCCGCCACCTTGTCCGGCAGCGTCAAAAAGGATGTGTTTTACGCCAAGGTGCGTCACTATCCTTCCGCTTTGGAGGACGCCCTTTTTGCCGATCATGTCACCACGGAGCTTTACGATAATCTAATTCATACTGTGAAGGAAAACTGCGACGCCTTTCAGGATTATCTGCGTCTGCGGAAAAAAGTTCTGGGCCTCGACGAGCTCCATTTTTACGACGTCTATACTCCTCTGGTGTCGGAGGAGGATAAGGATATTCCCTTTGAGGAAGGCTTTGAGCTGGTAAAGAAAGCCCTGGCTCCTTTAGGCGACGATTATGTGGCCATGATCCAAAAGGCAAGGGACGACCGCTGGATGGACGTGAGGGAAAATGAGGGTAAGCGTTCTGGCGCTTATTCCTGGGGGGTTTGCGACTCTGATCCTTATTTGATGCTCAGCTATCAAGATAACCTCAACAGCGTTTTTACTATGGCCCATGAGTTGGGGCATTCCATGCATTCCTATTATTCCTGGAATAATCAGCCCTACCAGTACGCTTATTATAAGATTTTCGTTGCCGAAGTGGCTTCCATTGTGAACGAAACCTTACTTACTGCATATCTCCTGGACAAAAGCGAAAGCGATATGGAAAAAGCGTATCTCCTGAATCAGTACCTTGACGAATTTCGCGGCACCGTATACCGGCAAACCATGTTCGCTGAGTTTGAGAAGATTATCCATCACCGTGCCGAGCATATGGAGGGCCTCACCGCCGACGACATGTGCGACATTTATTTGAATCTAAACAAGGAATATTTCGGCGACGCCATTGTATATGATGATGAAATCGCCATGGAATGGGCCAGAATCCCTCATTTCTACAACGCCTTCTACGTCTATAAATATTCCACCAGCTATGCCGCAGCCCAAGCTCTGGCTGCAAAAATTCTGTCTGGCGACGAAAATGCCGTCAAGGCTTATAAGGAATTCCTGAAGAGCGGTTCCTCGGATTATCCCAACGAGCTGCTGAAAAAGGCCGGCGTGGATTTGACGGACCCCAAAACCATCGAAGCCATCTTCCCGGTGTTCCGTGAACGGTTAGAGGAATTATCAACTCTTTTGGAAAAACGATGAATAGGAAAGCGCGGATGCTTTGTGGAGTGTCCGCGCTATTGATTACACCCTTTAATTTTTTTGAAATTTGCTGTTGACTCTAACGCCGCGTCATGCCTTATACTGATGTTACACGGAGGGAGGGAATCGCTTTGCGAACGGTAAAAGAAGTCAGCGAGCTAGCCGGCGTGAGTATACGCACGCTTCATCATTATGATGCCATTGGTCTGCTGCGGCCGACGCGGACCACGGAATCGGGCTATCGTTTGTATGATGAAACGGCCTTGGAACGGCTGCAATCCATTTTGCTGTTTCGGGAGTTAAAATTCTCCCTAAAGGAGATCAAGGAAATTCTAGACAGCCCCACCTTTGACCGCAATCGGGCGTTGGAGCAGCAAATCGAGCTGCTCCGTTTGCAGAAGGAACACATTGAGAATCTCATTGATCTCGCCCGTGGAATTTATGTGATGGGAGTGAAATCCTTGGATTTTTCAGCATTTGACACGAAAAAAATTGATGAATACGCAGCGCAGGCCAAGGCCACCTGGGGCAAGACCGACGCTTATCGGGAATATGAAGAAAAGGACAGAAACCGCAGTCCCCAACAACGGAAGGTAGTCATTGACAGTCTCATGGGTATCTTTCGGGAATTTGGGACTGTTCGAACCTTGGCCCCAGAGGCCCCTGAGGTTCAGGCCCTGGTGGAGAAATTGAGACAATTTATTACCACCAATTTTTATGTCTGTACCTTGGAGATTTTCCAATCCCTTGGCACCATGTATGGCGGTGGCGGCAGTATGACCGAAAATATTGATGAGGCCGGCGGAGAGGGCACAGGAGCTTTTGTCGCCAAAGCCATCAGTATTTATTGTCAAAACGAAAGGGAGAGATAATTCATCCGTCAGGCTGAACGCTATATATGATATAAAGCAGCGGAAACCGGTGAACTGCATTTTGGGCACGAATTTATAATTGTATAAAATGGATCGAAAAAATAGCGTCAGTGAATCGTTCATTGGCGCTGTTTCTCCTATGCTGTTAGATATGTGGAACCTGTATTTTTAATTGTCCAAAGGGGTTGACATTTTAAATATTTTCTGTTATATTTTAAATTGTAAGTAATAAGTAGAAAGTAATAAGTAGAAAGTAATAAGTCGTTACGATGATTTAAATTTTTCATCCGCGATAAGGAGGCGTTTTTATGAATTTAACAATTGCGCAAAGTTATTTGCTCTGCGCCTTAACGGAACGGGGCAAGCTGCCGGTTTTGAATAACGACGTTCAGGTCTGCTTGGTTGCCGGCGGTCTTTTGGATTTATTGATGGAAGGCAGCATTGGCTTTAATGAAAAGAAGAAACTCTATGTAAAAGGTGATGGTATCACGCAGCACAGTGACTTAAAATCTTTGTGCGATTATATTCGTAACGCCAAAAAGCCCATGGGCGTAAAACGGTTGGCGTCGGATTATGTTTTCACCTTTTCTGCCCGCCGTCTGACACAGCTACTGGAGGATATTGGATGTTCTTTGGCTACCATGAATTTTGTAGAAAATGAAGGCAACCGCCGTTTCCTGCCGAAGGCTGCCGCCGTGGATCATGTGATTCAGAGCATCCGTGCGGAGCTGTTGGAGGAGGGAACGGTCTCTGATGAAATGGTGGCTCTGGTGAGCTTGATGGATAAAAGCGGCCAGCTGAAGCGGTATTTTTCCAAATATGAAAAGGATCAGTTAAAAGTCAGATTGAAGGAAATCAAGGAATCGGCTTCCCACAGCCTGGTCAAGGAAATGGTGGATTACATTGATTTGCTAATGGCCGCCGCTGCTTCTTCTGCCGCTTCGTGTTAAGGAGGCGTTATGTCCAGACAACGCAGTTTAGAAACGATCCAGACCGCTGAATATGTCACCATTGGCGAGCTGGTGCGGCTGACCAACGTGCGGTATAGTACGCTGAAATTCTATACCGAGGAAAAAATGCTCCCCTTTGAACAGGAAGAGGAGCATTTAACCCGGCGGTACCGCCGGGAGGAAAGTGTGGCACGAATTCAATATATCCGCCAATTACGGGCGGAGGGGAAGACTATCCCAGAAATTAAAACGTTGCTTCACACGTGTCAACCAGTAACATGAGTTTTTTGCTGGGATCATGATTTAATATTCATGGGCATGGCGTGGGACGGTAGGTATCCTGCTGCGCAAATGCAGTCCAATAGCAGTAGACAACAGAAATGAACAAAGAAAATTCCCCAAAGGGCAAAGAGAAACCAATAAACCCTATTTTTTCATAGAATTATCCTCTTTATTGTTTTGTCACGGAATAGAAATTTATCTTTGTTATATAGGATGATATTTATTATTATAATCCTTTTGTTGTCATTGGGGACATATTTTATTAAAAAAGTCGTTAAGGCAGGCATATATCATGGTCTACGGTGGTGTAAAAGCGGGAAATGAGGGTTTCTTTATCAAGATTTTGGGATAACAGATACATGAGTTTTGTGAAGGCTGCTTCCACCGTCATATCGTAGCTTTCCACCAGGCCGCAGTTTTTGGCGCGGTTCCCCACAGCGTAGCGTTCCATGTGGGTGCCTTCCAGCGGCGCTTGGGTAGCGCCGATGATGATCACGCCTTGATTTGTGGCTTTTTCCAGGGCTCTCAAAAAGGCATCATTTTCCCCCATGGGCAGATTCCCCAGGCCGTAGCCCTCCAAAATGATGCCGTGACAGCGCTCCGCCAGCCAGGTGAGGTGTTCTGCCTCAAAGCCGTTGGGCGCCAGCTTTAAAAGAGCCACACGGCAGTCCAGGTCGTGGTCAAAGGTGGCGGGATATTCAGAGGGCCGTTCCTCCTCAAAGGCCATATCCACTTCGCCGTGGCGCGCTGTGGCGATGAGGGGAAAGTTGGTGGAGCAGAAGGCGTCGTCGCTATGGGTGCGGCATTTTTTTGCTCTGGTACCGGCGATGATTTTACCGCCGAAAACCACGCGTACCTTGGAAGCGGCGGCATAAAGGGCGTAGGCAAAGGCGTTCAACAGATTTTCTTTTCCGTCAGAGCCGTCCTGGACAATGGGGCGCTGGGCTCCGGTGAGGACGATGGGCTTAGGGGAGTCTGCCAGCAGGTAGGACAGCGCCGCCGCCGTGTAGGACATGGTGTCGCTGCCGTGGCAGAGGATGAAACCGTCATATTCCTCGTAATTTTTTTCAATGGTGGAGGCAATGCTAAGCCAATGGCGGGGGGAAAGGTCGGAACTGTCCAGGGACATCAAGTCCAGGGTATCGCAGCGGCAAAGGCCGCGAACCTCCGGCACATGGTTTAAAAGCCCCCGCGCTGTTAAGGACGGCAGAAGGCCCTCTTCGGTACGGCGGCAAGAGATGGTGCCGCCGGTGTTGATGAATAAAATTTTTTTCATAATTGCTCCTTTTGAATCATTTGGCAAGGGATTTTTGTTAGTTTATGGAGAAAACCATTTGGTCATTCATTCTGTACTTGCCAGAGTCAAAACTTTATGATATAATAACGTGAAAACAGTTTTCAGTTTGCTGTGCTAGGCGGGGAGGTAGCGGCACCTTGTACCCACAATCCGCTATAGTGGGGCTGAATTCCTGTTTGAGGCGGTATCGCTTGAGGTCTGCCTTGTATAAGTGATGTTGATCATCGGGTCCCGTGCGACGGACAGCTGTGAACCCCGTCAGGTCCGGAAGGAAGCAGCGGTAAGCAGTGTGGTTCGGGTGCCCCGGGAGTGCCTGATGGGAGTTAACTGTACAAGTAACGCTTGGGAGATATTCGTCGAGAACAGGTGCACAGCACTAATTTTGATGATACGGTCTTCATGGCTGATTATCGTGGGAAATGCCCGACCGTCGGCATCTCCCTTTTTTATTTTAAAAAAGGAATTGTCTTTTTTACAGCGGAGACAATATCCCATGGAGGAAGCAAAGGGTCATGGAACATTTGGCTTTATACCGCAAATATCGCCCCCAAACCTTCGGGGAGCTGGTGGGGCAGGATGATATTGCCCATATTTTGAAAACCGCCGTGGTCTCTGGACGCACGGTTCACGCCTATCTTTTTTGCGGCACCCGAGGCACCGGCAAAACCAGCACCGCCCGAATTTTGGCCAAGGCCTTGAACTGCCACCATCCCCAAGAGGGGGAACCCTGTAACGAGTGCCCCTCCTGCCGGGCCATCACCGAGGGCCGGGCGCTGGACGTCATTGAAATCGACGCCGCCTCCAACCGCGGCATCGACGAAGTCCGTGATTTATTGGAAAAGGTTCATTTTGTTCCCGCTGAGGGACGGTTTAAAATTTATATCATTGACGAAGCCCATATGCTGACCAATGAATCCTTCAACGCCTTGTTGAAGACCTTTGAGGAACCTCCCCGCCATGTGGTCTTTATTCTGGCCACCACCGAGGCGCGGAAGGTTCCCTTGACCATTTTATCCCGCTGCCAGCGTTACGATTTCCGCACCGTGGGGGAAGAGGAAATGCTGGGAGCGCTGCGGGCCATTGCCCAAAAGGAAAATGCTGATATTACCGACGATGCTCTGGAATTTTTAACCCAGAAGGCCAAGGGCAGTATGCGCGACGCTCTGAGCCTGATGGATCAGGCTCTGGGAGAAACCTCCTCCACGATGACGGCGGAACGGCTCAGCCGAATGTTGGGCAGCGTCACGGCGGAATTTTGGCCCGATTTTTTGAAAAAGATGGCCCAAGGCGATGTGGTCTCCGTCTTTTCCGCCATTGACACCGTGGAAAAGGACGGCATCGACGCTCGACAGTTTTTTCAAGATTTGCGGCGTGTTCTTGGGGATTTGCTGGCCTATGGCGGCCGAAGCGACGGCAGCTATGGCCGAGTGTTAAACCAGTGCCGCGGGCTTTTCTCCACGGAGCAGATTCTCGACCTCATTGCGGTGCTGGGGGAAGGGGAGCCGGCCTTTCGCTTTAACCGTGACGCCCGCATGGTCTGTCAATTTTTGCTGGCTAAGGCTTTGCGGATTTTGGGTCACGGCGGAGCGGCAAAGGAAGCGCCTGCTGCTAAGCCGCAGAGACCGGCTCAGGAAAAGCCACAGCCCGTGTCTAAAGAGCGGCCCGAGGATTTGACGCCGCCATGGGAAACGGCGCCGGCTGTGCCAAAAGGCAAAAACGATAGTACTCCGCCGTGGGAAGCTCCGAAAGTCGAAGCCCGTCCTGTTCCAACTCCCGTTGCCTCTTCGGAGGACGACGATTTGGAGGAATTATGGAGCCGAATCGCCGCGGCGGTGAAAAAGAAATCGCCAAAAACCTATACTTGGCTAAGTCGAGGCGAAGCCGATTCTTTGAAAAACGACGTGTTGACAGTCAGCTATCATAAAAACGACGGGATGTATCAGGCACGAATGGAAATGCCTGAGCATACGAATATATTAAAAGAAGTGTTGCAGGAATTGCTGGGCCGTCCCATTCAGGTGCGGATCGGCTCGGAGACCCCATCCCAAACCGGCGAACAAAGCCTGTTTGATTTGAATTAAAGGAGGAATTTTTACCATGGGTATGAATGGCGGCAATATGCAGAAAATGATGAAGCAAATGCAGAAAATGCAGAAGGATATGGAACGGATGCAGGCGGAAATCGCCCAGCGCACAGTGGAAGCCTCTGCCGGCGGCGGCGCTGTGACCGTTACTGCCAGCGGCAATCAGGAAATCCAGGCTGTGAAAATCAATCCCGATGCTGTGGACCTCGACGATATTGAAATGCTGGAAGACATGGTGTTGGCTGCCACCAACGAAGCCCTGAAAAAAGCCCAGGAAATGATGACCCAGGAATTGGGCAAGCTCACCGGCGGCCTCAATATCCCTGGTTTGTTCTAAGGTGTAAGCATGAGTTTTTATCCTCCGGGGCTTCAGCGGTTAATGGACGCTCTGGCCAAGCTCCCCGGCGTCGGTCCCAAAACCGCCCAACGTTTGGCCTTTTACCTGCTGGAACAGAATCCCGATGAAGTGAAAGATTTGGCGGAATCCATTGGCCAGTTGCAGGAGCGGGTGCATTTTTGCCCCCGCTGCTTCAACATTGCCGAGGACGAGCTTTGTACGATTTGCGGCGACCCCAAGCGGGAAACCAGCGTGATTTGTGTGGTGGAGTCGGCGCGGGATATTATTCCCATTGAAAAAAGCGGTTCTTTTCGGGGAACGTATCACGTTTTGGGCGGGCTGATTTCCCCCATGGAGGGCGTGGGCCCCAATGAGCTCCATGTCAAGGAGCTGTTAAAACGGCTGGAAGAGGACGACATTTCGGAAATTATCATGGCCACGGGCTCCGATGTGGAGGGCGAGGCCACGGCTCTTTATCTGGCGGATTTGCTGAAGCCCATCGTGCCCAAAATCACCCGCATTGCCCAGGGCATGCCGGTGGGCGGCGATTTGGAATATGTGGATGAGATTACTTTGGCCAGAGCCTTGCAGGGCAGACGCGAATTGTAATGCCGCTGGTGAATCGTCGGTGCTTCGTAATAGCCAGCTTTGCTGAATCACTGGCGGTACATTGTAAGGCACCGTCAGCAAGAAAGCGTGGTTGAGGAAAATTAATTTTGAATTACCCCTATCTCTTGAATATTTGCTGGGTATCCTGGCCGCTTTGGGGCTTTCCGCCGCGGCCTTGTTTGTGCTGAGCCGCCCCCTGAAATGGCTGTGGAAATGGGCTGTCAACGGGGTTTGCGGCGTTGTTGTTTTGTATTTGCTGCACTGGCTGGGAGCGTCCTGGGGGCTTGCGGTACCATGGAATCCTCTGTCCATTGCCGTGTCGGCGCTTTTGGGCATCCCCGGTGTGGCGCTGATTTTATTGAAATTACTGTTTTTTGAGTGAGGCTCCTATGATTGATTTGATTGCAGTGGCCGAAGGAGCGGGCTTTCATAAAGCCTGTTACTTTGACCCACAAAAACTGAATTTTGACGACGCGGATATCCTCCGTGACGCTTGCCGCGCCAACGACTGCGGCATGTACGGCAAATTTTGGACCTGCCCTCCGGGCGTAGGCTCGCCCGAGGATTGCAGCGGGCGGCTGTTGAAATACCATCACGGCATTATCATGCAATTTTTGACCGAGCCTGTGAGTTGCTCTTTGAATCCCGACCTTTTCAACGAGATTTCCCGCAGCATCAACGACATGACCAAGGCTGTCCGCGATGCTTTGGAGGAGGAAACCAAGGACGTGATGATGCTGGGGATGAGCGCCTGCTCCCTCTGTAAGGAATGCACCTATACCGAGAGTAAGGAGTGCCGTTTCCCCCACGAAATGGTGGCCTGTATCTCGGGCCATTGCGTTAATGTTTATCGCCTTTGGGATTCCACGGGGAACCGGCGGGCGAATTTGGATGAAACAGACTTTTACACTTTGCTGCTCTGGAACGAGCAAAATTAATTCGGTTGACGATAGTAACAAAAAACCCAAAGCGCGCTTGCCTTGGGTTTTTGATTGTATTGTTCCTATCTCTTTTGGTTTTTAATAAATCTCGTTTTTATGACTCTTCCATTCCTCGTAGGCGTAAGGATTGATGCTTGGCGGATTGGGAGAATCTTCGTCAACCTTTTGAAACTGAAAGCCCTGGGCTGCAAGCCAACCGGCAAAAAATGCCATACGAAGGATATCGTCGGTCAACAAACGAACATGGTCGCAATGGCAGCTTTGGACGTATTCTTTATAGGCCGCTTCCTTGGTTTCCGGCGTTTCCGGCGTTTCTGGGGAAGACTTTGTCATGGCTTTTCCTTCTTTCTCCTGCGATGGATTTAAAAATCGTGGCGGCAGCCACCATCGCTGCCCATTGATTCGAATTGGCAGATAATCCTTTCGATTTTTCCGAAGCATTGACGGTCTTCCATATAGGGATCGTCAATGATTTCCTTGATTTCCTTTAAGGCCTTGTAGCATTCTCCCTCTATAATCTCCTTGACCGTGGCCCCTAAATCGGGAAATCTGACGTCAATGCGTCTTTCGCGCAAAACATTAATCATAATCTGCTGCCATAAATCCAAGTCGCTGTTGACCGGAATGATTTCCAATTCGGCGAAATGGTCATACATCGTGATTCCTCCCCTCTATATTTTTCATGGTTGATATGCAAAAAGGGCGGGGAAAATAAAAAACTGTGGTCAAGGTGAAACCTCAACCACAG
>CAZWWH010000030.1:0-20996 GCA_964637365.1 uncultured Peptococcaceae bacterium | reverse complement strand
TGGGCCAGAATGAAATCCGAACTGTTATATGACCGTTATGATACGGAGAAGATGACCACAGAAGAACTGAAAACACTTATCTGGAGATATTTTATCAGCTACTGGAATAACCGGAGGATCTGTTCTGCTAATGGAGGTCTTCCCCCTATGGTAAAACGACAGCAATACTATGATTCCCTGAAAGAAGCTGCGTAGGATTCAAAATCCTTGAGCAAAAACTGTCAACTAATCTTGACAAAATCAAAAAGCCGAGGCGGAACTCGCACGCATCCGCAGCGAGTTTGAGCCGCCGCAGGAGGTCGGGGAACTTGCTTCCGATATGCCTTTTGCGGATTATCTTTTGGAGTGGCTGGACATCGTGAAGGTGTGTGTGAAAGCGACAACTTACAGTTCCTACGAAGCGATGATAAAAGCGACCATTGAGCCGTATTTCCGCAAGAAAGGGGTCACGCTTCAGGGTTTGGAGGCAAGGCACATCCAGCAGTTCTATTCGGAAAAGCTGAAAACCGTTAAGCCCAATTCCGTGATCCACTACCACGACGTCATTCATCAGGCGCTGAGATACGCCATGAAAACCGATCTTGTTCCGCAAAATGTGGCGATGAAGGTTGACCGCCCGAAAAAGAACGATTACCAGCCGGTTTTCCTCGACGCCGAGGAGCTTCAGCACCTGTTCGAGGTGGTCAAGGGGATAAAACTGGAGCTTCCGGTTCTGGTCGCCGCTTTCTACGGTTTGCGGCGTGGCGAGGTGTGCGGCCTAAAATGGGACGCCATCGATTTTGAGCGTGGCACACTTACCATCAGGCACACGGTCACCTCCGTGCAGGTGGACGGTAAAACCGAGATGTATGCGCAGGATTCCGCCAAGACAAAGTCCAGTATGCGCACTCTTCCGCTAGTGGGCAGCTTTGTCGAATACTTTAAGGAAGTCAAGGCGGCGCAGGAGCTGAACAAGCAGGTCTGCGGCAACTGCTACAACTACGAGTATGACGGCTATGTCTTTGTAGATGAGCTGGGCAATTTGATGAAGCCGGAGTATCTGACAAGCTATTTTCCGCAGTATATCCAAAAGCACGGCTTACGGCGCATGCAGTTCCACGATTTAAGACACAGCTGCGCCTCCCTCTTGCTTGCCAACGGCGTGCCGCTCAAGCAGATTCAGGAATGGCTGGGGCACAGCGATTTTTCCACCACAGCGAATATCTACGCCCACCTTGACTACACCTCAAAGCTGTCCTCGGCACAGGCGATGGTGAGCGGTATGGCACTGCCGGAGACTGTGGATTTCGTCAGTAAGTGGGAGACAGTGGCAGAAAAATGCGGGAAATAAAGAGAAAAGCTGTTCTTTCCAAAACTATGGAAAGAACAGCCGAAAATCGGGTGGTTTTTTTGGTGGACATAAAAAAGAAAAAATCCAGAAACCCGCATGGTTACTGGATTTTTCAATGGCGGAAGCGGTGGGATTCGAACCCACGAGCCCGTGAAGGCTACCTGATTTCGAGTCAGGCCCGTTATGACCACTTCGATACGCTTCCGTATATGTTAACCCGCCATTTTCCTGATGTTTTTGCAAAAAAAAACTTTTGGAAAGAACTGACGGAAAGAACAGCAAAATATTCGGTTTTTCGAACTACGGGACCCCGCATAAACACTGGATTCTCAGCGGACAAAACTGACACTAATCCAATAAATTTCGAGTCGTTCTCGTTATGACCACTTCGATACGTCTCCATAAGTAGTATTATTCTATCATATTCACAGGGATTCCACAAGGGGGAAGATGAAAACAATCGCTCTATTCTTATCCTTTGCGGCGATGGGCGAAAAAATCCTCCACTAGTTTACGGCATTCTTCCTCCCGAATGCCACCGTACAAAGATACCTCATGATTAAACAGACCAGGCTTCAAAACATCGGTGCGGCTACCGGCAGCTCCCCACTTCACATCCCAAGCGCCAAAAACCACATGGCCGATTCTGGCTTGCAAAATCGCCCCGGCGCACATGGGACAAGGCTCCATGGTCACATACAAGGAACAGTCAGATAATCGCCATCGGTCCAGATGACTGGCAGCTTCGGCAATGGCATTGATTTCTGCATGACCCATGGGATTTTGCAGGTTTTCCTTTGTGTTATAACCACGGCCGACAATCTCATCTTGATACACCACCACAGCGCCAACAGGAACGTCACCGTGGTCTGCGGCTTTTCTGGCCTCGGCAATGGCTTCATCCATATAATATAAAAAGTCCTTTTTCATAAATCAGCGATAGACCTCTTGGAAAATCATAGGCGATAACATGCAGGTAAGAATGGCTACCAAAATCAACGGGGAAATAAAGGCAAATCCGCGCCCAATCCCATGTAAAAATTCTTTTCTGTTATTATTTATGATTATGCAATTTTTATTATAATACAGCGATATTTTTTTGACAAGACCATTTTCCATAAAGCCTTGACAAAAAACGCCAGCATATGATATACTTATAATATCATTATAATATAATAATAAATTATAGTGATATCATATTTCGGAGGTGATTATATGGAAAAACCTGCTTTTAAAATCAACGGATTCATCGTACTTGTTCTGATTTTGGCCCTGATCGGTGCCGCAGTGTACTGCTTTATCGCAGTCCCAGAAATGCTCGGCATTGGGATTACCGCCTGCGTATTGGCAGTGATTCTTTGCTGTGGTCTGGTGGTGGTGTCACCAAACAAGGTGGCAGTACTGACTTTCTTCGGAAAATACACGGGAACCATCAAAGATACAGGAATATGGTTTGTAATTCCCTTTTCCGTGTCAAAGAAAGTTTCGGTCAAGGTGGTCAATTTCAACAGCGAACGGTTAAAGGTCAATGATGTGGAAGGGAATCCGGTGGAAATCGCAGCAGTGGTTGTGTACCGCGTGATCGATGCTGCCAAAGCCATTTTTGATGTTGACGATTATCTGGAGTTCGTCGAGATCCAAAGTGAAACTGCCCTTCGCCATGTCGCTGCAAAATACCCCTACGACAATTTTCAGGAACAGGATGGTATTTCTTTAAGAAGCAGTGCCGACATCGTTGCCAAGGAGCTTCAAGCGGAATTGGAAGAACGGCTGTTAGTCGCTGGTGTGGAGATTATCGAAGCCCGTTTGACCCATCTGGCCTATGCCACAGAGATTGCCAGCGCAATGCTGCAACGCCAACAAGCTGCCGCGATATTGGCTGCGCGGCAGATTATTGTAGACGGAGCGGTGGGTATGGCTCGGATGGCCATTGAACGCTTGGAACAAGACGCTGCCATTGATTTGGATGAAGAACGAAAAGTAGCCATGATCAACAATTTAATGGTTACCATCGTTTCCGACCGGTCAGCCCAGCCGGTGATTAATACAGGAAGCTTGTATTAATTTATGCCTCCGAAAAAAAGCTTTCCTCTCAGGCTAGATCCCGAAATTTATGAGGCCATTGAGAAATGGGCCGCAGACGAAATTCGCAGCGTCAACGGCCACATAGAATACCTGCTGAGAGAAGCACTCAAAAGAGAGAAACGATTAAAAAAAGATGGTAAAACGAAATAAACAAAGAAGCTACCCCACAAGGTAGCTTCTTTGTTTGTTGTTTTCATGATTCATCTATCTGATTGAAAGACACAAATAGATATACAAATCCAGGTTATCAATGGTTTACTTTTTCTTTATAATTTTCGCCCCAATTCCACATAGCGTCAAGAATAGGCTTGAGACTATAGCCGGTCTCTGCCAGAGTATATTCTACCCGGGGAGGTACTTCGGCGTAAACCTTGCGGTCTACAAGGCCTTTTTCCTCCATATCGCGAAGCTGGGCAGTCAGTACTTTTTGACTTACATTACCGATGGATCTTTTTAATTCCCCGAACCGTTTCGTACCATCAATTAAATCCCGTAGGATCAAAACCTTCCATTTGTCGCCGATTAGCATCAACGTGGTTTCCACGGGGCAAGCTGGTAAGTTCATTGCCATGATCAATTCCTCCTAAAAAAATATTTTCGACTTTATAAAATTCATAACCTCAGGTAATCTCCAAAGGTTTCTTCCAAGTAACTGTCCAATCGTTTCCTTTTGGTAACTACACCACAATATTGTGCCTACTTTACAATAAGCCTCTAAGAATTTATTATAGAGTCAAGGGTTGCAGGAGTCAACACCGACAGTAAAAAATACCATAGAAATCCATGAAACGGAGGAATTTAATATGAAAATCGCAGTCATTTGCGCAGCAGGAAAACAGGGTAGCTTATTGGTGAAGGAAGCTATGAACCGTGGACATGAGGTTACAGCGGTTGTCCGAAACGGAGACAAAGCCCCGCAAGCAACAAAGGTTCTGGAAAAGGATTTATTTGAACTTTCTTACGACGACCTCAAGGGAAACGACGTTATCATCGACGCCTTTGGCGCTTGGACTGAAGATACTTTGCCCCAGCACAGCACATCTCTAAAGCACCTTTGCGACCTGGTTTCCGGCACTGAAATTCGTTTGCTGGTAGTGGGCGGAGCCGGCAGTCTTTATGTGAATCCTGAGCATACCGTTTGTGTGGCCGACGGTCCAGATTTCCCGGAAATGTTCAAACCCTTGGCCGCCGCCATGGCAAAAGCCTTAGAGGAATTGAGAGAGCGGAATGACGTACAATGGACCTATCTTTCCCCGGCAGGAGATTTTCAGGCAGACGGCGCCCGCACCGGAAAATATATCCTCGGCGGAGAAGAGCTTGTTCTCAATGCCAAAGGAGAAAGCGTCATCAGCTACGCGGACTACGCCATTGCCATGATTGACGAAGCGGAACAGGGCAATCATGTCCAAAAGCGGTTCAGCGTTGTAGGAGAATAATAAATACCACAAAAAGAGCGATTGTGATATCACAATCGCTCTTTGGCTATATTACGGGATCTCTCTGTCAAGTATATTTTTTCAGAATAAGAATTTCAAGGATCCAGAGATACAGAAGATTGGGGGTTGAAAGGAGGAGACAGAGGTTGACCATCCCGAAATATACAAACTGGTTTAATTGGCCAAAGCACGGCCTAAATCGCGGCAAGCCTCACAGGCCTCTTCATCGGGATCTTCACAGCAGATAACGCTCTCACAAACGAGGGAAGCACCGTCTTTTCGTGCATCATCCTCCCAGCGCCGCATCCATTCGCCGTCGCCCCATCCATAAGAGCCAAACAAGGCGATTTTGCGGTCCTTTAAATATGGTTTGCAGCGGCTGAACATGGGTTCAAATTCTGTTTCTTCTAATTCTTCTTCGCCCATAGAGGGACAACCAAAGGCGATAGCGCTGTAATCTTCCATCATATTTTCATGAAATTCATCAGCCAGAAACAGTTTTGAATCTGTGCCATTTTCCTGAACGCCTTTGGCAACTTCCTTTGCCATGGCTTCGGTATTACCGGTACCACTCCAATAAACGATCGCAACACACATAATCATGCCTCTTTTCTTTTTTATTTTATCGCTCTAAAAGCTATCATACATACTTACTGGGCCACAGCCAGGTTTACTAGGGAAGTCCCATGGTTCCATGCGTCCATGAGACGGCGGCGGCACTGTTTGTAGGAATCAAACAAGGCCTGAGCCCTTTCCACATCGCCATACACTTTCCAACAGCCGGAACATTTACAGTCCTTACCTCCATGGATAATGAATCCTTCCACATCCTCTATGGGATAACCGAGAAACAGACCGATTTCATGAGGAAAATCTCCTTCTGCTGCAAAGCGGCGTCGCAGCATTGCCAGAGCATCCTCTATTTCCAAAGAATCATAACCAAACTGACGCAAAAGAACGATCGCTTGGGGTGCTGACAAATTCACGGCCAAGGCACCAGGGCGGTAAACATAGATAAGACTGCGCCGGTTTCGAGTACGAAGCACCGTCACTGCGATGCCGCTGGGATTCAGCTTTCGGTTCCACGACGCCACACTGCAATCCCGTTCCCAAGGGGAAGCGAAATCTTGACAAAAAAGGTTCGCGATTTTAATGCCGGCCAAGGTGGGGGCGCAATGATGAATGACTGTTTGCTCGGAAATAAGAACACTCCCTTTCTTTTATAATTGGTTAGCGTATGCTAACTAATGATTAAAAAAAATAGATCTTATGATTTAGATGTTTGGTTTTTTGGGGTTAATTTTAGCTAACTGGAAGAGAAAAAATGAATCTGTGAGTTTTTATATAGGTTAGCCATTGCTAACTTATGATGTATTAATCATATTACATGACTCTGAATTTGTCAACACTTTTTTTAAAAATAATTTCGTGTGTTTTTTGTGAAGAATGGGAGGCAAAATTACACCCACAAAAACATCATCACTGTCTCTTGACATTTTTTGCTGGGACGGGTAGACTTTTCATATACCCTGGTGGGTTTCTACGATCACATATACCATCCCTGACGATCAAAGGGATAAAACCCGCCCATTGACATAGATATCAAGATAACAGGAGGAGACTATGAGACAATGTATGGATTCAGCGAACCTGCACCGTCGCTTGAACAAAGTCGCTGGTCAAATTAAGGCCATTGATAAAATGATTGATGAGGATGTTCCCTGCGAGGACATTTTGATCCAAATCAATGCCGCCAAGGGCGCCCTGCATAAAGTGGGACAAGTGGTATTAGAGGGGCATCTCAACCACTGCGTGCGCGATGGTATTGAGCATGGCGATGCCGAAAAAACCATTGCGGAATTTGCCAAAGCCGTGGAGCATTTTTCTCGAATGACTTAACGGAAACAAAAAAATCATAAGATATCAACAAAAAAGCAGTCTTTTAAGGCTGTTTTTTTTATTGACAAAGAAAATTGATCGTGTTATTGTATACCTATACCCCTATGGGTATAATAAATAAAAGGATGTGATTCCATGGCGCTGAAGGAATGGTTCGTTGATGAGGAAAAAAGAACCCTATTGTGCTTAATACTTGGGGGAATTTCCCTATTATTGAGCTTTTTTGTCCGGCCATTTTTGCCCTTTGACATCGCCTGGGTAGCCATTATTTTTTGCGGCTTGCCCATGATTAAGGAAGCCGTCATTGGCCTGGTCACGGAATTCGATATCAAAGCCGACGTATTGGTATCGATGGCGCTGGTAGCCTCAGTTATCATTGGGGAAATTTTTGCCGCTGCGGAAATTGCTTGGATCATGACGATTGGTGCTTTGCTGGAGGAGCACACTGTGAAAAAGGCACAAGCTGGGATTGAAAAGCTGGTGGATCTCACTCCCCGTACCGCACGGGTGGTACGCAACGGCGAGGAGCAAATCGTACCTGCCGAAGAGGTAAGGGTCGGCGATATCCTGCGAGTATTGGCAGGAGAAACTATCGCAGCCGATGGTGTGATACTTTCAGGCCATTCTTCGGTGGATCAATCGGTTATGACGGGCGAATCCCTGCCTGTGGATAAGGAGGCAGGCGACGATGTCTTTAGCGGCACCGTCAACCAGTTTGGCGCTTTTGAAATGCGGGCTACCAAAGTTGGAGAAGACAGCTCTTTGCAGCAAATGATTCGTTTGGTGGAATCAGCCGACGCAGGAAAAGCAAAAATTGTTAGCCGAGCTGACCGGTGGGCTACCTGGATTATAATAATCGCCTTGACATCTGCCGTCGCTACTTATATAATAACGGGTGAAATCATTCGTTCTGTTACGATTTTAGTTGTATTTTGTCCCTGTGCCTTGGTATTGGCCACCCCCACCGCCATTATGGCGGGCATTGGTAACGCCGCGAAATTCGGTATTCTGATTCGAGAAGGTGACGCCCTGGAACGGTTGGCGAAGGTCAAGCGCATGGCTTTTGATAAAACGGGTACACTAACTTACGGAACACCCACCGTAGCTAAAGTAGTAACTTTCTCTTCTGCCATTTCTTCAGAAGAACTTTTGGGTCTTGCCGCCTCGGCGGAGCTCCGCTCCGAGCATCCCCTTGGCAAAGCCGTCGTCTCCTATTATAAAGGCTTGTATGGCAGGAACCCTATGGAACCAACCTCATTTTCCATGGTGCCTGGCCGTGGCGTTACGGCGGTGATCGCGGGCAACCATGTTTCGGCAGGGAATGAGGCGTTTGTGGCGGATCTTGATATCGTGGTCGGTGACGGAGCTTCCTCCGCCGTCAATCGGTGCAAAAATGACGGCTGTACGGTGATCTTCGTCACCAGCGAACATTCTCTTTTGGGCTTCATTGCCCTATCAGATACATTGCGTCCCGACGCATCTCAGATGGTATCGTCCTTAAGGAAATGCGGTGTGGAGCCAATGCTTCTCACCGGGGACCATCAAGCAGCGGCCAACACCATGGCCGCCAGCGCAGATATTCATGATGTTTGCGCTGATTGTCTGCCCGAAGATAAGCTCAGGATCATTGATCAAAAACAACATCACGGCGGACTGATCTGCATGGTGGGCGACGGCGTCAACGATGCTCCTGCTTTGAAAAAGGCCCATGTGGGGATTGCCATGGGGGATATCGGCAGCGATATTGCCATTGAAGCTGCCGATATTGTGCTGGTTCGAGACGATGTGCGGGAAATACCTCATCTGGTGTCTCTGGCTCAGAAAACCATGAACACCATCACTGTAAATTTGACACTGTCGTTGGCGCTGAATTTTGTGGCAATCATTCTGGCGATGACAGGCATATTAAATCCTGTCGTTGGCGCTCTTGTACATAACGTAGGCAGTGTTGCGGTAATTATCAATTCAGCGTTGCTTCTAAAATGGCATACCCATAGAAATCCTTCCCAAACAGCGCCGCCAAGCCCACAAATGGAAATTGCATAATGTATAAAAGACCGTGGAATCATCCACGGTCTTTCTTTTTTATACTGATTTACTCCAAAGCTAAGGGTCAATATTCTTTCGCAGATTTCCAGACTTCTTCATAAGTGGCCCAATGATCCTTGGGCTGCCTATCGTTTTTTATATTCTCGGTATGGAAATCCAAATGCTTCAAAACCTTTCAGATGCCATCCTCCTTCACCGGCTCCATGGCGATGGTATCACGATTCGATATAAAACTGATGATATCCCTTCGGGGGGGGGGAATGGGAAAGATTTTATCGAGCATCATAAATATTTTCTTTGAACCGCATAAAAATTGTGGCGGTTTCCTCTCGGGAGGCATTGGCCCGGGGATCGAAGCTGTTGTTTCCTTTGCCAGCTACAAGGCCGTTGGCCTTGGCAATATAAACGGATTCTTTGGCGTAGGAGGAGATTTTATTGTCATCGGCAAAAGTCTGGCTATCCCGGGCTTTTAAAGATATGCTAAAACGGCTACAGAAACGAACCAGCATCACGCAAATCTGTTCCCTGGAGATGCTTTGATCCGGGGCAAAGGTCGTGGCAGTGATACCATTGACGATTTGGTTTTCCTTAGCCCATTGCACATAGGAAGTATACCATTTTCCCTTTTGTACATCGGAGAAATCCGAAGTCGTATATTTGCTCACGTCGGCCCCGGACATCCTGGCCAGCAGTGTGACAAACATTGCCCTGGTAATGGGGGTTTTCGGTTCAAAGGTTGTGGGGGACATCCCCTTGAAGATATCGTAATGCATACAATAGGAAATCGCCTCATAAGACCATCTGTCGGGAGCGACATCAGTCATTTTGGAAATTCCGGAGCTGACACGGCCGTCATCTCCCACATAAAGGCCATAAGTTTTTGTTTGGGAGGTATTGCCGCAAACAACTTTGGCGGTTAACTGATGACTGCCGGGACTGGGCTTCGATGTCGTATAGGCATAGGGATACTGGGAACCGCTGAAAATATTTTTACCATCCAACTGATAGGAGACCGTAGCTGTCTTGCCTCCCGGATAATAGACATAGGATGTGAGCTTTAAATTGTCCGCGACTTCATTTAATGCGTTGAGATTGGTATAGTATTTTCCGTTGTTTTTATCAACAGTGGATCGCATAGAAGCGTTATTTCGGGTGAGAGTCAGATATTGTTGGTATAACTCCTCGTTGCCGTTGTCCCCTGTCAGCATATATTTTTCGTCAAACGGTGAGGCATTAAAGTAAAAAACCGCCTTTACTTGGGGATATACCATATTGACATAGGTATAGAAATATTTTTGGGCAGCCAAGGCATGGGCTAGGGTCTGTAAATTGTCTTTTGATGCGTAAGCGAATCCGCATTCGCTAATCATGATGGGTTTTCTGTCGCCAAAAGCGTCTACGATTCTTTTCACCTTAATGAGTTGATTTTCGTACAGTCCATGGCAATAAAAAGCGTCTATGCCGCTGCCCACGGTTCCCTTGGTATTGGCGGATACATTATTGTAAGACGAAATTCCAACCCAATCGACATAGTTATCACCAGGATAAAAATCCGTGACGTCAAAATACCAGTTAGAAATATCATTAGGCGAATAGACCATGGCACAGTTGGGAGCGTACTGATGGGCATAATTCGCCACGCGACGGAAGGCGTTGATAAAAGATTTGCAATAGGCGTCGCCTTGTTTGGCGGCGGCGGTTTTGCTGGCGGGCAAATCGCTCCAACAGTTGACTTCCGCCCCAAAACGGAGAAGGATTTTACGACCGGTATCGTTCAAATATCGTAAATTGGAGATGATGTAGTCATCGTATTTGCCGGTGTTAATCTCATCCAGCTGGGCTTTTGTTTCGCTGTTTACATTCCAAGCGACCTCAATCAAGCAGTCCTTGTCCAAGGTGGAATAATCCCCTTTGTACTTTTCCATATTTTCGCTGGGGAACTGAACGTATTGCAGCTTCGCGCTTTGGTCGCCGTCCGGCCAGGCGCTGCACATCCCATAATAGGTACCCTTTTCCGGCTCGTTTTTCGCTTTGTAATACGGTGTGTCAGCAGGCTGGGAGACTTCTGTATACAATTCAAAATAACCCTTTAAATGTTGTGTCTGGGCTTCCAGAGTCAGCAGCTTGTCGTAGTAATCATGACCATGCTTGTCCAGCCATTCATAGCACACCAGGGCCTTTTGATAATAGGTGCCGGCGGTGGGATATATCCCTTTCCGCTCGTACTCCAAAGCACAGCGCTCCAAGGGAGTTGCCAAACGGGCATACTCTGTTTCATTTCCTGGATTGGGGTAGATGGCCTCCAAACGTTTGACGCAGCGGATGATGGCGTCGCCGTCGTTGTTGTTCACAGCGGCGTTATAATCCTTTTGCCAGGTCCAATAGCTTTCCGCAGACATGCCGCTGGAGGAGATTGCCAATACCGCAGCTAATACCAATATGACCAATAAAACTTGACGCCTTTTCATTTTCTTGTTCCTCCATTCTTTTTGCATGTTTTCCATATATATGGTCATGAGATGCACAAAATTTAATAAAAAGTATAACCTCATTCCCCTGAAATGTCAATTTTTACCGTTTCGGCAAAAAAAGCCCTCCCATGGTCTTGACAAATATATCGGTCGCCGTTATAATAACAATATAACGGAATACGATATAACGTGAAACGATAGAACGGAGGACGATATCTTGGGGAAAGGCATTGCGTTGACAGAGGCAGTCTACTATATTTTACTATCTCTTTACAGTCCGCTCCACGGTTACGGCATTATGCAAAAAGTAGAAGCTCTATCCCATGGCCGGGTGAAGCTAGCAGCCGGCACCCTTTACGGCGCCATCAACTCTATGGTGGAAAAGGGCTGGATCAAAGGACTGCCAGGCGAAGAGAACAGTCGCAAAAAGAAATACATCATCACGGATTTAGGGAAAAAAGTGACTGTTGACGAATTGGATCGCCTGCGGGAGCTCGTGGCCAATGGGGAAATGTTGATTGGAGGGAACGCATGAGAAAGATTATCAGAAAATTGTTTTGGGTCTGGGATTTTAAAAAGGAAGAGCAATGGCTCAATGATTTGGCCGCCAAAGGGCTGAATCTGGTATCGGTGGGCTTTTGCCGGTATGAGTTTGAGGAAGGAGAGCCGCAAAATTACACCTATCGATTGGAACTGCTGGAACATCATCCCAACCACCCAGAAAGTCAGAACTACATTCGTTTCATTGAGGATACCGGCGGCGAATTTATCGGCTCACTGATGCGGTGGGTCTACTTTCGTAAAAAAGTTAGCGACGGCTCCTTTGACTTATTTTCCGACATTGACTCCCGCATCACACATTTAAAGCGGGTGCTGTCCTTAATTTGGATTGTATTCTTTCTGGAAGCCTATAATATGGTTTATAACGCGTATCTATATTTCACTTTTCAAAATACCGGTAATTTGACAATATTCCTTTTGTTGCTGCCCTTTACCGCTGTGGTGGGCTGGGGACTTTTTGTTATAACCCGTATGAAGAACGCTCTAAAAAAGGAACGGGCCTTACACGAATAACGGGACAGGAGGGAATGATATGGCGGAATTTGTCAGTGCGGCCTGGCCCTTTGTGGCCATGGGCCTTTTCCTCGCCATCATGGCGGCTTACGGCGGCACTTACAAAGATAAAGAGGAAAAATAAAAAAGGTCCCCCGGGCAACAAGTACTTTGTTCGGGGGATCTTTTGCGGTTGTGTTACTGTATAATGGGACAAAAAGTACTAATACCCCTATGCGTATTGCACAATTAATCCTTTATGCTATAATATGGGTAATCACCTACCGCGGCACGGAAAATGGGATACAGGACAAAAGAACACCAGAGAACTATGGCTGCTGAGGCGACAGCGTGGAATGGTTTGCTCGAAAGGAGGTATTTATGAAAAAAAGGGCATTTTTATTAATCTGTACTGCACTTTTGGGAATTGCGCTTTTGACCTGCGGCTGCGAAAAAACCGATGAGGGAGTCAATATCAAGGCCCTCAAGGTCTCCGCTATATGGAAACCCCTGGAGGAAACGGGGACCTATGGACTCAATGTGAAGGTCCAAAACAGCGAAGGGAGCCTCCTGGATTTTGGGGAGGATTTCGCTGTGGCCTACCGCTATGATGGCGACAAATTCCAATACATCGCCTCTGAAGGAGCAAATACCGACGTCGTGGTGTTTCAAAATTCCGAAACCGGGGAGGAGAGCAACAGTGGGGCTCTCAGCAACGGCGGAAAGAACTGGGCCGAAACCAGGGTATCCCCTTACAGCGTTGACAGAAGCGTGCTGAAAAGCAACGACGCTGTGATTCTCGCCTGCCAGTACCGGCTGAAGGAGGATATGGAGATCGACCCGAACTCGAACCGGCTGGAGGTCAAGGTGATCGTTTACCAAAGCGCCTCCCGCAATGACGTCGCCTACGATGAGAAGGAGCTTATCACCCATCCCGACCCCCTGGGAACAATCACCGGCATCTATACGCTGTCCCCGGAGGGCCTTACGGAGGAATCCGTTGTATATGATTAAGGAGGAATTACTATAAAAAAAGTATATGGCTGCTTGCCGGGATTCTTATGATAATCCTTTGCTGCATAAACGCTACGCCTATTACAGCAGCAACTGGCAGCAATGAAGCAACAATCCCAAATAGCTTGTCAATGAAAGAGGCAATAGACTTTTTGCTAAGTACTGGAATGATAGAAAACCAAGTTGTGGCAATGAGCGATGAAATGAAACGAACGTCTATGAAACATTTTTAGAGTTGGGTAGTCTTGATGACGATATTGAATTTATAGGAGTTAACCGGCAATTAGGAATACTCTCTTCTGAAAATCAAAATGGCGGCGTTTCAACGCAAGCCCTTCAAGACGAAGTGACACTTAATAATTATTCCTACCATAATCATCAAATGGGTCGATTGGAGAGTTTTGCGGAACTCGAATGGGTAAATGTATCCGCAAATCGTGTTATAAATAATGATTCATTGTCTTACTCCGTGGCTAGATGTTGGAAGATTTTGGGCGGCGGTGAGACATTAACCCTCTATCGCTACAATGGAGAGGAGGATTATGAATTTACAATTCCTTCTAGTGGATCTATCTATGGTTCAACGTTCCGATTTACTGCTGGTTCCTATAAAGAATTTAGAGGGATTCAAAAAGCAATTTTGCATTTCACATTGCGGCAGAAAACCACATCCCTCGATACGACTGTTCTTTTTAGGTATGTTGATGACCAAACAGATACTCATCCGAACTATGGCATTTCCATTGGGCCGCTAACCATTGGAAATCCTAACCTATCCCTTTATGAGTCTGTTCTGTTTCGTAAGGAGCTTTACTAATATAAGATCAAGAACTCTTATTTTAAAATAACCACAGAAAAAATGATTTAGTTTCATAGCCATTTCATGCTTATCATAGGGCCTCTCAGGATGTCATATCTGAGGGGCTTTATTTTCTGCAAAACAAGATTTAATACTACGTTAATTACATATGTTATGTATACAGTCGTGCCGTAAAATTTTTGTAAATACAGTCATTTGGCCAAGGCCTCCACCGCATCTAAGGCCACAAGATGCTCGCCGCCGATTATCAGGAGTAATTTACCGTCCTTGACCACCTGAGCGGTAAGATCCCGAATCATGTCCAGAGCCCTGCGACTGCTGCCCTTTACCGCTGTGGTGGGCTGGGGACTTTTTGTTGTAACCCGTATGAAAAACGCTCTAAAAAAGGAACGGGCCTTACACGAATAACGAGAAAGGAGGGAATGATACGGCAGAATTTGCCAGCAGCGTCGCCCTCTCGGTTTCTACAGCACATTAAAATACAATTTAAGCATCTCTTGCGATTTAATATAAGTATTAGACATCGAAAAAAGACAGCGATACAATATAGGTGTTCCGAAAGGGACGCCTATATTTTTTGAATACTTCATAGAAAAGGGCGGCAGCACTCCTTGCTGTCGTATGCTATCTGTTTATTTAGTAACCTGTTAGTTTAAATCCATGGAAAACTCTAATTCCATTAGCCCCTCTCTCCATGAGTTGTTGGGCTTTTCGCTTACTTTCACAAAGCCGGCTTTCTGATATAAACCAATCGCTTTCTCCAAATCGCTGGTTGTATCCAGATAAATATTTTTATAGCCACGCTCCCTTGCAAATTCAAGCGCATAAGTCAGCAATTTTTCCCTAGTCCAACTCCCCTGTAAAGAGGATCAATTAAAAACCACCGTAACTGTGCTCGCTCCTCATGTCCGACAATCCCAATACAGCCGATCATTTTTCCATTATGCTCCGCACATCAAAGACGGTCTTTCAAGGGATTGTAGTTAAGCAAAAATTCACAAAATGATTTTGCAACATATCCCTCAAATACTGTGGTGTAGTTATATTCTTCTTTGTAAATCCAACCATGCATAGATGTGATATACCCGACATCACCAGCTTTTATTTCAGTGCGGATTGAAATATCATCGTTTCTGATTTCTTCTCCGTCTGTTAAAATGGTTTCTATGGAAGTCATATTTTTAACAAGTTCCTCTTTGTAAATATCCGATAGTGGTTTAATCATTTTTTCTATTTGCTCATCAGAACGATTATTTAAAAGGCTCATTGTTTTTTTTTCCTTTGTCGGTCAAGTGAAGATAAAGCGCCCGCCCATCATCGGGGGATTGTTCTTTCTTCAAAAGTCCCATATTTCCAAAACGCTTTAATATTCGGCTCAAATATCCGGCATTCATACATAAAATATCGGCCAGCATTTTGGAAGTACATTTTTCTGTTTTATTGATTTCATGTAAAACCCTTACTTCGGACAAAGAAAGATCACTTTCTAAAATATGATGATCTAAAAGTCCTAAAATATTTGTATAGTATCTGTTAAATTTTCTGATTATGCTAACTTGGTTCTGCGTTTTTTGAAGCATGAATCGTTCCTCCTTGACGTGTGCTCCATATAGTATAGACAAATTAGTTGCTTTTGTCAGGTATATTGTTTTCTTTAAGCAATTAATATACTTGGCAATGGAAAGTTGTCAGCAATTTCAGAATAGCGGCTGCTGCCTATCAAATTCTTGTGTTGTTTTATGACACATGGGCATTGGAAGCCGGATTATCGCCGGCTGGCTGCTAACTGCTTCGGCGATTGCTGCACCCGCATGGGGCTTACCCTTGCCAACGAGAAATGATTATCTTTTGTTTCTTGGCATGCGAGCCCCAGCTGATCGCTCACACCACGGGTAATCTGAATTTGGGGAATGATAGAGATTTTCTGGTTCGCGTAGTTTCCCAGTGTCTTCCCTATATTGGCTACCCGGGAAGCCTGAACGCCATACCTGTGTGAATCAGGATGCGGAAGCAAAAAAGAAATAACGTCAATGGAAAATAAAGAAAAAGCATTGTTCCATATGGACGATCCCAATGATGTTTGTGCCCAATTTTATCATTTGTCACCTGATCAATATTGGTTGGTACAAAAGCCTATGCGAAGGGAAATATGCCCCTAATGTCCTGCGAGGAGAACAGAAAAGAAGCAAGTAAATAAGAAAAAGGCGGCATAGTCCTGGTAAAGGACTATGCCGCCTAATCATAAAGTATATTTTTGTAACAAAAAATTTAAACAGGCTACCTCTTTATTTA
Source organism: uncultured Peptococcaceae bacterium (assembly GCA_964637365.1). Taxonomy (GTDB): domain Bacteria; phylum Bacillota; class Dehalobacteriia; order UBA7702; family UBA7702; genus Cryptoclostridium. The sequence goes on along the minus strand of CAZWWH010000030.1, from coordinate 4,547 downwards.
TTCATTTATTTCTTTTTTCCGCAGGATAATGGCAATGAAGTTCAGGTATTTGCCGCCGCCAGCTTCCATGGTTTTGCGGTCGCCCCGGGCGTAGTCATTGCCACAGGCCAGCCAGTCGGCCCAGACCTCTTCGTTGCTTTCCATCTCGTGGATGGAAATGATTTCCGCACCGTTGCTTTGCTGTACCATATGGCGCCAGTAAGCCACATCGTGGATGTATTCCATTTGCTCTGGGGTCCAGGAGAGAAACAGCTCTGCCGGAAGATTGTCATGGCAATCCCGTTTCAAGCCGGGAATGGCGATATAAAGATAACCGCCGGGCTTTACAAAGGGCAGCAAGCAGTGATCCAGAAACTGCTGATCCCTGCCAAAGTAATGGTAGGAATCCACAGAGACAACGGCGTCAAAGAATTCCTCCACAAAGGGAAGTGCTGTGGCATCAGCCTTCACTGCTGTGATTTCCTCTGGTGACAGACCCATGGACGTGAAAAAATTCTGATTATCATCGGGGTCGCTCCAAAGGTCGGTGGCGTAAACCCGAAAGCTATATTCCTTGGCCAAAAACACTGAGGTGATTCCCTGGCCGCTGCCTAAATCCATCACCACGGCCCCTTCAGGGCTTTGGTGGTGTGTCAATAATTCTTCCGCCAATTTTACGGGGTTGGGGCCCATGACTTTTTCCCGAAAAGCGGGGGTGTCGTATGCCTTGCTTTTGATATATTTCATTGGATGATATCCTCCTAAAAAAGTTAAAATAGACTTTTATGGGAGGTTTTGGAGCAATGTTATTTTGCGGAAACCTTCCGGCTTCTCACAAGCTCCAGTGTACAGAGTCTAAACATAAAGACTTCCTTCCTTTTTTAATGATTCTATGATACGCTATTTTCAATATGGAACTCACCATGTTTGAGGAAAATCGAATTTTTATCACATGCCACCGGCCAAAATGCCGATATCGCCGTGAAGCAGCAGACGTAAGAGGCCCAAAAGGATGAGATGGCCGGGGTAATAAAGATAGAAAAACCATTTCATGCCCTTCCATTTCCCCCGTTTGCCGTTATAGCGGTGCAGCAGCGGCAGAGAGAGTACCACCGCCATCTGTAAGATGCCGTAGGCAACATCGATGAATATGGCGAAGACCGCGGCGTAAATCGCAACAAAAAATACCAGGTTCCAGCCTTGTTTAAGGAAATTACCTCGATTGGCGCCAAAACCCACAATGACCATCACAGCAATACTGCTCCAATCCGAAGGCAGCGCCAAAATGCAGATTCCGATGATGGCAACGGTTTTGAGCCAATCCGGCCGTTGGCTTTGGGCAATGGCCAATGCTACCAACCCCCAGGCCAAGGACCACATGACGCTGGTTTGGTTCAATAGACCTGTTTGGAATGGCACAAGGGGAATGCCAAAGGCGAAATTATAAGCAAAATGGGACACCACGGCAAAGGCAAAAAGACGCAAGGCATATTTTTTTAAGTTGCGGGTGTAGTGATACCCCTCGGCGATAAAAAAGCACATGATGGGAGCCGTGAGCCGTCCAATAGTATGGAGCAGATAGATCACGGGGCCGTTATCATAGCCGGGAAAAAGCACCCATAACAGATGGTCGATGGTCATAGCGAGGATGGCGATGACCTTCAGTTGGTTACCATTGAGCCCTGATAAATGATTCATGATATTCCTCTCGTTTCTGTGGATGAATCGTTCCACTTTTATTGTAATGGTATTCTTGTATTCTTGCATTCTTGCGCACTGCATTTTGAGCAAAGATAGATAGCATTGCGGTGATACAACCGCACCGGCTGCTGCGAAAAGGGCTGCCAAATGTCTTTCAAGATTTAGAGCAGTAAGGTACCGAGTTCCAGAATATAATGCCGTGGGTTCTCTTTCGGCGTTGTTATCTTTTCATCGCAGCTTCCATGTCATGCGGACGCAGATAGTTCTGTACGGAGGTCTTCTTGACATTGCTTGGCCTGAGTATGGTACATGACAGAACGTCACGAGCAAGGGGGAAGACGGAATTCTTTTATTTTCTTAGCTTCAGCGGGTAATGATGTCGGATGTTAAGAATCCTTTTATTCCTTTTTAGAAGATGCATTCCTTTGTTTGATGGTGTAATCGTAAACTAAGTATTGGGAGTATTCCTCGAATAAATTTCCCAGATAGTGTACTTTAAAGGCTTTTTTCCCGGAGTTTAAATTTTTACTGATTTTTGCATTCATGCCGTTTTGCATTAACTTTTGGTGGATGGAATTCAAAGTATAGAGTATATCCTTGTTATCCCGCCTTTCATGTAAAAATAATTCCATCTCTTTTAAGATTTTGGAACGAATGTGGGCGGGGAATTTTCCGCATTCAAAGAGATGATAATATTCGCTGAGGATGGTATCATTTTCAGATTGTTCTTCTTTGCATCTTTTCATGAGTACCTTCAGGTTCTCAAAGGATTCAATAAAGGTTAGAATGATTTGTTTGTCATTGTTTTTCATAACATGACTCCTTTCAAAAATAGTGAGTCATATTATGACAAATTTCGACAATAAAAGGAATTTTATACCTTTGGAATATTTTCTGTCCTCGCTTCGTGCGTTGCCTTGTGCGTTGCTCCATGGATTTGCAGCTGAAGCGCTGCGCCCTTGTCGTAATCCGTGATGCCCTTTCCTGTGTTAGGGTGATAGCTTGAGTAAATTAGATCGCCTAGGAAAATGAAAGCCAAGGCAAGTGATAGGGGGATCAGTAATTTCAGCTTCATCTTTTTTATGAAATTATCAAGGAGCGGGGCCAGAATATAGACGACGAACATGCCGCCGATGCCGAAAATTAAAAGTCCCTCTGCGCAGATTCTCCCATTGAGGTTCAGAAAGTAGCCGCTGTAATCCCACCATACCTGGCCATAGATTAATTCTAAAACATAGGAGGTAAAGTATTCAATGGTTCCGCATAGTATTACGGTACAGCCAAAGGTACAGACAGGGCTTTTGCGAACTTTGTATAACAGTGTTAAAATTAGGACACTGCCAACGCCGTAGATGGGCAGCCAGGGACCATGAAGTACGCCGCGTTTCACAAAACCGTCGCCGGTCATCAGATGGAGACTCACCTCCCAAACCCATCCCACCAGGGCAAAGGCAAAGAAAATTAGAATCAGGGACCAAATGGAATAATGGCGCATATAGTAAAGACTTTCCAAGCGGGCTCGTTTCTCTTTTTCCGGAATGGAGAAGAGCCTACCGGGATAAGATTTTCTTTCAACGTCGTCCGTTAGCTTTTTAATGCGGATTTTATCAGCCTCATGCTGCTCATATCGTTTTTCCTTGGAACTGTTGGTGAGGAGCAGACCGAATTGATTCGCCAAAAAGCTGCGGATCCTGCCAAAGGATTCTGTGACTTCTTCCGTATGCTCCATAATGGCAATCACATCTTGATAATTTTCTGTGATGACTTCTTCTCTTGGCTGTTCAAAAAGATAAATATCATTTAGAAGTTCTATATCTTTGATCTTCTTTTCTTTGGCTTCCTTTCGGAGTTCCGCATAGTATTCGCTAAAGGCTGCCACGCGGTAGGGATTGGAGTAAAGGATGGCAGAGAGTCCAAATGTGAAAATCCCTAAAATATCCCAGCCCAAATAGGTCAATTCAAAGCGAAAGCACTCCCATTTATGGCCATACATCATTTTTCTCGACAGGGTGATGGCTTTTTTCGGAGAAATATCAGGATTTTCCGCCACAATATAGGGTGTCAGAAAATAGGAATAGTATTTGATGAAACAGCCCACAAGGGTGAGGGACCAAAGGCATAAATAGAAAAAACGCAAAAACATGGTGGCCGAGGCTTTGACCCATTTTTTGACCCGCAAAATAAATAAGAAGCGGTCAATAGGAACCGATTCATAGCATCGTCCCTCTAAAAATAGCCGGCGGGAGACTGCCTGATAAATATTAATGAGGAAAAACCAAACTGCAAATAGCAGTATCACCGCCAGAACCACCATGATACCAAAGGTGATATTGGTGGAGCCTACAAAGGAATTGACTGCGGACATGGTTGTAACGAAAAGAGAGCCCGAAGTCACGGAATTGACCAGAGGAGCCAAATAGCCATGGTTTTTATCCGGAGGCTCATGGTTTTCTCGTGCTTGTTCTATTTTTTCCGATAGGGCCTTGCTGTTTTCCATATTGCCCAGCAAAAGTTCTTCCAAAACATCCAACAGGCCTCCTCTGCTGCCGGTGGTAAGTCCGGTGTTGGTGTTTACGGTGACTTCCGCTTCTTTGGAATAGGATTTTACCGCATCCAGGGAAGATGTGAACTCAGTACCCAGGAAGGCCGCGATGAGACAGATGGCCACAAATATTAAGTAGTGTTTTTTTAGAGATTGCCTTGCGGCCTGTTTCATTTCTTTTCGTGTAGTCATTGTACCCCTTTCTTAAAAACTCTGTCGAAGTATGTCAAGTCTTGTAATAAGAGTATAACATATAATAAGCAAGCCCGAAAGGGCTTAAAAAAACAGGGATGCCCGCAGGGTATAACATATAATAAGCAAGCCC
>CAZWWH010000029.1:0-21209 GCA_964637365.1 uncultured Peptococcaceae bacterium | reverse complement strand
CGATGGCAAGCGTACTCCCATCGGAGTATTGGATTTCCACGCAGCCGGTGTCGATGTTGAATTCACAAGATGTTAGCCGTTTCATGGCGATGCCTCCGTAAAACTGTTTGATTTGTAACCAATCCTGTACAGCAGTTGCCGTTCATTTTTTGATTACTGTTTTACGGACACCCGGCTAATCATCAAACCGCTTTTTATTGGCAGGGGTGGCTGGATTCGAACCAACGAATGACGGACCCAGAAACCGTTGCCTTGCCGCTTGGCGACACCCCTTTATCACTTGTATCTATGATTTTGTAGTTGCTGGTCGGGACGACAGGATTTGAACCTGCGGCCTCCTGATCCCAAATCAGGTGCGCTACCAAACTGCGCTACGTCCCGAGCAAAACACCCCAGCACATAACCTGATCATTTCAACGAATGATAGTATACCAAAACTTTAAACGGTTGTCAAGAACCAATTATAGTTCTTTCAATTTTCTATAAGCGATATTCAGAAGGGATTTATCTTGGCTGTAAGTGACCTTATCAAAAGCTTCGATAATATTATAATAACCGCCTTCTTTGATCTTTTCATCATTTTCATTGACTTTATAATCAAGGCTTTCCGCCTTCATTAAAAACCAAACAATTCGATTACAAACCGGCGCGTTACGGGTGATGGAATAGAACTCATAACTGGTTTCTCCCACCGCACTCAAAATTTCCGCATCAATTCCTGCTTCAATTTGAGCCCGTTCCACAGCGACCCCAGCAGATGTTTTACCATGTTTAATCACGCCTTTTGGGAAAACCCATTCCCCTTTTTCATTTTGGAGCAGGAACACTTTGTCTCCACAAAAAATAATACCACCGGCGCATTCTCTAAAAAGCATTTGCATTACCCCCTTCTTGCCTGAACTTCAGGCAAAAGACTATTTTTGTCGAAGTTTTTTTAGTTCATCCATCAAATAGTCATTCATGACCTTGATATGAGTCCCCTTCATGCCCAAGGAGCGCACTTCAATCACTCCGGCACTTTCCAGCTTCCGCAAAGCGTTGACAATCACCGAACGAGTGATTCCCACCTGCTTTGCTATCTTACTGGCAACAAGAAGGCCTTCCCCTTCTTCTAATTCTTGAAAGATCTGTTCTACGGCTTCCATTTCGGAATAAGAAAGAGCGTGCATAGCAACGGTAACAGCATCACGCTGCCGGGCCGTTGACTCTGCTTGTTCCGCCTTTGAACGAATGATCTCAATTCCCACTACGGTGGCGCAGTATTCCGCCAAAATCAGGTCCTCATCATAGAATTCGCTGAGCTTAGACAATACCATGGTGCCAAGCCGCTCGCCCCCTCCAATGATCGGAACAATCGTAGTGTATTTATTTCCCATATGACAGACATGACCGGGACGAAAGGCGCAAATCCCATTACGGGGAATATTAACCTTGGTTTCCTCCGCAGCGTTTAATTCATCATTATAAGCCTGCGGAAAAACTCTACCCGTATTCAAAAGCTCAATCATGATGTCACAAATTTTGGCTTTATCCAGAGCATACCCTAACAAACGGCCTTTTTGGCTGATGATATAAGTATTGGCCTCAACATTTTGGGCAACAACCTTTGCCATATCATCAAAGTCCAAGGCAACCGCCGCTTGTTTCTGAATTAATTGGTTTAATTTTCTGATTTTTTCTAGTAATTCTCTCATCATATAGCCACACTTCCTTTTTCTCATCGGTCTCATCCCGATTTTTATATTACGGTACATGTTCGAACAACAAAAACTCATACATATCTCTCAAACACATTTTCCCCCTATTTCTATTTGTTTGAGATAATACTTTTGAATCATGAGCTCATTGCAAAAAAGCTACAAGCCGCACAGCATATATGATAACACAAAAAAAATCAAAATTCCAGTAAAATTCAGACTTTTTTACTTTTTTCAGGAAAAAACAGAATAAAAAATAATGACTAATGTTAAATACAAGGCCTCGCTCAATTCCCCCATAGCACCTTGAATATCGCCGGTAATGCCACCGAGAAAACGATTAATTCTTTGAGTTAACAATAAAATCAGGGCCAGCGACAGAACCATGGCCGGCATAAGATATTTCCAGCCGCCAAACACAACAACCTCTAATGTGAGAACCACTACACCCACAACCACCCAGAGTTTAGAAACATATTTTTGAATCATCACCGCCAAACCCTCTTTTCTGGCGCATGGAAAGAAAAGGAGACAACAAAGACAAACAAAGCGGAAAAACGTCAGTCCAGTTACAATTGCTGCCACCATAATGGGAAGCGGCGCTAACGTGTCATATAGCAAAAACTTTCCCAAAAGTAACAGGCAAACGCCGATTACGGAAAAAGAACCAACCCGGCTATCCTTCATAATTTCCAGTGCTCGTTCCGGGCCTCGGGAGGCTAAAATTCCATCGCACATATCCATAAAGCCATCGAGATGCAATCCACCGCTGATGACAATGGATGTAAGCAAACCGAGAAATGCCGCAATGTGATAGTATCCCGTTTTTCCCATCAGCCACATTACCAAGGCCGTCAAAGCACCAACAATCAGACCAACTAAGGGGAAATAGATGGTAGAGCGAGAAAATCCCTTTTCATCCCATTCCCCTTTATACTTCAGCGGCAGTCTCGTTAAAAAAGACACCGCAATTCGAAATTCCTTAAACATGAATACCCTTCCTTCGTTCCGTAATTAACTGCTGATAATAAGCCCCCATACACTCCCATTCCAAATACTTTGTGCCAAGCATGGCATGGGAATGGTCTTGGAGACGGTGAAAATCAGACCCAGCAGAAATAAATAAGCCGTACTCCTCAGCCATACGGAAAAACTTCTTTTCCATACCAGGATGGTGAGAACTGTGATACACCTCCAAACCTTTCAAGCCGTGGTCAACCAAATCATCCAGTACATGATAGGCTTGGTCCAAACCGGGATGAGCCAAAACGGCACAGCCCCGGGCTTTCACCACAGCGTCTACAGCTTCTGTAGGGGTAACGTGGGATCGCGGTACAAAGCAACGCTTTCCACGCTCCAGATATTTGGCAAAAGCTTCGCCGATATCTTTGACATACCCCTTCTTCACCATGGCCAAAGCCACATGAGGTCGTCCCACAGAACCGCCGCTCTCGGCGGCTACATCATCATAGGAAAGCTCCATGCCAAGGCCGTTAATTTTGTCAAGTATTTTATATATCCGCTCTACTCTGCGATTACGCAGAGCAGCTAAAAATTCACAAAAACTACGTTCCTCCGAAGAAATACCGAAGCCCAAAATATGAACGTCACGGTTTTCCCACTCAGTACTGAGTTCAACAGCCGGCAGAATGGTGATTCCATAGGCTTCCTCAGCTACGGGAATCTCTCGCCAACCACTTATGGTATCGTGATCCGTTAAGGCAAAGCCCTCCAATCCTTGACGCACACAAAGGGACGCCAGTTCATCAACGGTTAAAGCGCCATCAGAATGAACACTGTGTACGTGAAAATCAAAGGCCATGAGAAACCTCCAACTGTTCCGATACATAACGCACTAAGTTTTCGCCTAAAACCGCGTCAGCCTCTTTGACAGAAAAATCCCTAGCCAACATTTGCTGACGTAATTTTTCCATATCTCTTTGGTCGTTCATATCCTGCGGCAAATCCGTACCGTCAAAATCAGAACCAAAGCAGACATGGTCAATACCAACAATCTCTGCTGCGTAAATCACGTGATCCACAATGCGATCAATACTGCGGTTACCAGTGTCATGATCCAAAAAGCTGCGGGCAAAAGTGATCCCCATCATACCTTTGGCTTCCCCAAGGCATTTCAGCTGGTCATCGGTGAGATTCCGTCGATGGTCACAGAGTTTCCTGCAACAGGCATGAGTCACAATGGGAGGATTTTCCACCAGCACCATCGTGTCAAAAAAGGTTTTCTCATTCATATGAGCCAAATCCACCAAAACATTCAAGGAATTCATAGCACGAAGTACATCTTTTCCCAAATCCGTCAGACCGACTTCCGTATTGACGCCACCCCCCAAAGAATTTTCATTACTCCAGGTAATGCCAAAAGAACGGTAGCCTTTTTCATAAAGACGATACAGTGCTTCAGAATCTTCAGCCAAAGGCTCGCTATTCTCCATAGCCAGTAAAGAGCCAACCTTGCCGCCGCCAATTCCTTTTAAATCATCAGAGGTGAGAATGGGAATTAACTTACTTTCGTATTTATTTAGTAAAGTATTATAATATTTGTAGGCCAAACGGTTTTCCTCAACGGCCGCAGCAGTATCCCCTTCAGCTTCCAAATACAAAGCGAAAAATTGCAAATCACAATAAAGCTCTATGGTTTCAAAATCAATATGGATGCGGTCACCATTTTTTTCCGCCACAACTGTGTCGCAGTGACTGTCCCCGCGCAAAGGAAAAGAGCCTGGAACAAGCAGGCTCATATTATTCATAGAATCCATTCAATTTCTCCATATTCTCCATAAATGTCCGCACCAAAACAAGGCTTTTGTCGCTGTTGTAGCCAATGATATTGCCAATTTTCATAGCAGACACCCCCCTTTGGTTTGGTTTTTTAATTAGTTCTCTTTCTTTTTTTATTTTCCTTCCGGTTTTCTTTTCCAATTGAGAAAAATTTTAAAGAAGCATTCTGTTTTTTTACTTACGATTATTAACGCAAATAATTTTTATCCTTCATCAGAATCTATGCCTTATTTCCAAAAATCATACCACAAAATCAAAGGACATCAGGATATACCCGAACAATACGATGAATGGATTTGGCACGATTGCATTCATCAAACTCAATGACAACACCGTTAATTTGGCGTTCTCCTGCCGCCGGTTCCAGACGAACTTTCATCACAGTGGTAAAGCGGGCGATCGCCGCTTCTTTTTCCATACCAAGGCTGGAATCGTACGCCCCAGTCATGCCAACATCAGTGATATAAGCGGTTCCTCGGGAGAGTACCTTCTCATCAGCGGTTTGGATATGGGTATGAGTTCCTACCACGGCAGAAACACGGCCGTCAAGAAAATGCCCCAAACAGACCTTTTCCGAAGTAGCGTCTCCATGGAAATCCACAAACAGGATTTCATTTTTCAATGAGTGTTCCTTCAACACTGCTTCCATGGTTTTAAAGGGACAATCAACGTTGAGATTGCTGTAAACACGGCCTAAAAGGTTGATAATGGTTAGAGTTCTACCATCGGCTAAAGGAAAAGAACGAAGCCCCACTCCCGGAGCCTTGGTGGCTAAATTCAACGGGCGTACAATATTGGCACTGTCAATAAAATCTAAGATTTTTTTATTGTCAAAAGTATGATTTCCCATAGTGAATGCATCGACGCCGCTCATGGTTATGGCATCATAGCTTTTCTTGTTCATGCCAAAGCCACCGGAGGAATTCTCTCCGTTGGCAATGGTAAAATCAATGCCTTCTTCGTCCTGAATCTGGCGAAGATTGTTTTCCAATACGGAACGTCCGGGCCGTCCCACAATATCTCCTAAAAATAAAACACGCATGAATCATTACCTCTTGCAACGATTACCGAGGGTTGCTAAACACCAGAACTTTTCCAGCCTCACGGCAAACAACAATACGGTTACCGATGCTCTTTTCATCAAAAGTGATGCGCTTTGTCTCAATGACATTATCATAAAAATCAGAATTCTGAACATCATCATGGTCAACGCTTTCCATAATCAGATGTTCATGAAATTCCGTGCGGTACAATTCTACCAAGAAAGAAATCTCCGCTCTGGTAACGGTTTTCATATCCCGCTTTATTTCAATAACGGAATACTCTCCCAAATGATGAACATTAACCTGGTAATCATAGTGAATCGTTTTTTCCATACGGTGGTACTGACGCAATGCCATGTCGACTCGCAACAAGCCGAAATCCACAGCCATACGCTTGGAGACCCCGGTATTTCTCAAAATAAATGTAATATAAAGTTCCTGGCTATCTCGATCAAATTTAATGGTTCCCACTTCTGGAAAGCAAATCAAAATGGAGACAAACAAATTTACATAATCAGAAATTTCTTCGTTGTTTCGAATGTCCATTGAATCACTTCCTTTCAAGAAAGGCGAAGGCCGACAAACATTTGCCGGCCCCTTGCTTTCATTATTTTGCGTAGTCCACCGCTCTTGTTTCGCGAATAACTACAACTTTGATTTGGCCGGGATATTCCATTTCCGTAGAGATGCGTTTCACGATATCCCTGGCTAAACTATATGCCATAACATCATCAATTTTGTCGGGTTTTACCATAATCCGCACTTCTCGACCTGCTTGAATGGCAAAGCTCTTTTCAACGCCGTTAAAGGAATCGGCAATTTCTTCCAGCTGTTCCAGGCGTTTGATATAGGTTTCCAGAGTTTCTCTTCTGGCGCCAGGACGCGCAGCAGAAATAGCATCGGCTGCCTGAACCAATACCGCCTCAATGGTACTGGGTTCCGTGTCGCCATGGTGGGCGGCAATGGCATTGACAATGACCTTGCTTTCGCCGTATTTTTTCGCCATATCGGCGCCTAAAAAGGCGTGCTGTCCTTCCATTTCACGGTCCACGGCTTTCCCTAAATCGTGGAGCAGACCAGCACGTTTTGCCATGGCACTGTCAAGTCCCAATTCACTGGCCATAACGCCAGAAAGATGCGCAACCTCCACGGAATGGTTCAATACATTTTGGCCGTAACTGGTACGATAACGAAGACGGCCCAGCAATTTAATCAATTCAGGATGGAGACCATGAACCCCCACGCTAAAGGTCGCCTGTTCCCCTTCTTCTTTAATTCTTTGATCGACCTCACGTTGGGCTTTTTCCACCATTTCCTCAATGCGGGCAGGGTGAATGCGGCCATCCTGAATCAATTTTTCCAAGGCAATGCGGGCAACCTCCCGGCGAACCGGATCAAAGCCGGAAATAATCACAGCTTCGGGAGTGTCGTCAATAATGAGGTCAATACCGGTGAGCGTTTCTAAAGTGCGGATATTGCGCCCCTCACGGCCGATGATGCGGCCTTTCATTTCATCATTGGGCAAAGCCACAACGGAAACAGTGGTTTCGGAAACATGGTCAGCGGCCACGCGCTGAATGGCTTGGGCCACAATCTCACGAGCATTTTTTTCGGCGTTTTCTTTGGCTTCCGTTTCAATTTCCTTAATCATCAAAGCAGCGTCGTATTTTACTTCTTCTTCTACGCCACTGAGCAAAACTTGTTTTGCTTCTTCGATGGTCAATCCACTGATGCGTTCGAGTTCCGCCTGTTTCTCGGCCTGAATTTTTTCAATAGATTCCAGCTGAGAGTCAATTTCACGTTCTTTTCTGGTTAATTTATTCTCTTTATGTTCGAGGTTTTCGAGCTTTTTGTCGAGATTTTCTTCTTTTTGGAGCAAACGGCGCTCCATACGATTTACTTCGTTTCTTCTTTCTTTGACTTCTTTTTCGCCCTCATTTTTCATTTTGAGGACTTCTTCCTTTGCTTCTACCAAGGCTTCACGTTTTTTGGAGTCCGCTTCTTTGTAAGCGTCCTCTAAAATCTTTTTCGATGCTTCCTCTGCCGAAGAGATTTTTGCTTCGGCGATTTTTTTTCTGACAACATAACCGATAAAAAAGGCTAAAACGGCAACAATTACGATGCCGATGACAAAAAACAGCCAATTGTTCGCAAACATACTATAATTCTACACCTCCATAAAAAAAGTAAAAGTCAAGCTAAACTTGACTTTTTCGCTGTTTCGGCCCAGATGTGATACGATTTTCATAAAAACAGAAAGGGATACCCTTCTATAACTCATATATTGTTTATATCATGTTTATGATTGCAATGGTCAAAATATACCAATATATATCTAATGAAATGTTTTCCAATATCACGAAAGCTGAAAATCAGCTGAAAAAATACTATATAAATAGTTTAATAAGTTTTCACAATATTGTCAAGATAATCTTTCTTTATCATCACAATGTTTTTCCATGGCAGTGAAAATATTGCCTTTGGAAAATCCACGGTTGGCCAAGCGCATAAAATATTTTCCTCGATTATCTTCACAAAGGAGTGTAGTACGCCCCCATTTTTCCAGCAAAGTTAAAATTGCCTCTTGCTCTTCCTCATCGGTATAGAGTTGGTCCAAATCATCTAGATCGTAGATGCCTGCTTGTTCCAGCTCACGCCGGAGAAAGCTGCGACCTTTGACGTTATTCCGTTTGCGGCGGTCAATAAGGTCTTCTTTCAGACGGGCATCATTAAGATATCCCCAATCCAACAACGTAGCAACGGTATCGGCAACAACCGCTTCATCAAAGCCCCTTTTTTCCAGAGCTGCCGTCATATCCTTGACGCTTCTTCCCTTATAGCCCAAAAGCCAAAGGCTGTATTTTATGGGATTCGGCAGCTTGCTGCTTTTGTTCTTGTATCTCATTCTTCCGTCAGTTCAAGATCGTCGCCAAAAGATGACAAATCCTTATCATGAACCTGGGCCATAACCAGGGCTTCAATCTCACGGTAAATGTCGGGATGATCTTTCAAATACTGCTTGGCATTTTCACGGCCTTGGCCGATGCGTTCTTCCTTATAGGAGAACCATGCGCCGCTCTTTTTCACCAGTTCCAGATTAACTGCAACATCCAAAAGGCTGCCGGTTTTGGAAGCGCCTTCACCGTACACGATATCGAATTCAGCAACTTTAAAAGGGGGAGCAACTTTATTTTTAACGATTTTCGCTTTGGTACGATTCCCCACAATATCGGAACCAACCTTAATTGCTTCGCCTTTGCGGATGTCAATGCGCAAGGAGGAATAGAATTTCAAGGCGCGACCGCCGGTGGTGGTTTCGGGATTACCGTAAATCACACCGATTTTATCACGAATCTGGTTGATAAAAATGGCGGTTGTCTGTGTTTTGCCAATGATGGCAGTAAGCTTTCTCAAAGCCTGGGACATCAGACGGGCATGCACCCCCATATGACTGTCCCCCATTTCCCCTTCCAGTTCCGCTCTGGGCACCAAAGCAGCCACAGAGTCAATGACAATGATATCAACGGAATTACTGCGCACTAATGCCTCGGCGATTTCCAGGGCCTGTTCTCCCATATCCGGCTGGGAAATTAACAGTTCATTGATATCCACCCCGAGTTTCGAAGCATACTGGGGATCCAAAGCGTGTTCCGCGTCAATAAAAGCTGCGGTGCCGCCCATTTTTTGGGCTTCGGCGACGATATGCAGAGCAACTGTAGTTTTCCCGGAGGATTCAGGACCGTAAATTTCAATAATACGGCCACGGGGAACCCCTCCTACTCCCAATGCAATATCCAAAGAGAGAATGCCGGTGGGAATCACATCAATATTCATTTTGGCGGCGTCACCCAAACGCATGATAGCGCCTTTGCCGAATTGCTTTTCAATCTGTGCCAGCGCAGCATCAAGAGCCTCTCGTTTACTGTTCTTATCCTTGTCTGCCATTACTATATTCTCCATTCTTTCTTGATTTGTGTCCTCTTATTACGTAATCTAAGTTCTATACCTATAACATAGTTGTTTCATCAAATGGGCTTTATACAATGGATTAAAGAGTTACTTTGCTTATTTTAGTTTGTACTTTCTGGGAATGTAAAACGTTTCAATTCCGTATAAATCGGCGTTCCTTTGGACAAATCGCTTTTCATCAGGGAAAAAGATGTTATCTCCATGGCGCCGAAATCAATATCAGAATCCGCGAAAAACTGCTCCAGGAAGGCATGAAAGTCACGGTCCTCAAACTTCACCCGTCCAATGGTAAGATGGGGAGAGAAAGGCTTTTTATCGCCGCTTTTAGCAGCGGCCTTCACCTGTTTTGCCAAGTTCATGAGGACAGGTTCCCGCTCCATCCCCAGCCATAACACGTGAGGCGCATTTTTGTTAGGGAAAGCGCCTACGCCGCCCATAGAAAGACGAAAGGGATGGGTATGCCCTGCAATTACCTTCATGGAGGCCTCCAGAGACGCGCAATCCTTAGGGCCAATCTCCCCTAAAAAATCCAATGTAATATGAAGATTTTCTTGAGGCACCAGCTTCACACCACGACATTGGGGTAGATTTTTCACAAAGTCAGTAATATTCTTTTTCACTTCCGCACCCAGGCCGATGGCCAAAAAGCAGCGCATTTCAATTCCTCCATTGTTTAAATTCCCATGAGAGCAGCAATCATATCATAAGCATGATCACGGCTTTGGCGGCGAATTTCTTCACGGTCGCCATGAAAGACGCACCGTTCCGTCGTGACAGAACCGTGATGGGCTAGACCAAAATAGACTAGCCCTACTGGTTTTTCGTCACTGCCGCCGCCGGGACCTGCAATACCGGTTACTGACACGGAAAAATCCGCCTGAGACAGCTTTGCCAAGCCCAAAGCCATCTCCTCTGCGGTCTCCCTGCTGACGGCGCCGTGGGCCAGCAGCGTATCATGAGAAACTCCCAAAAGCCGTTCCTTAGCCTCATTACTGTAAGTCACCAGACCATATCCAAATACCGCCGAGACTCCGGCCAAATCGGTAAATCCCGCGGCAATCAGTCCTCCGGTACAGGATTCCGCCGTAGCTACAGTGAGCTTATGTTCAATCAGATAATTTACGATTTTTTCAACCTGGCTCATCCCTGAAACATCCCTTTTTTCACGCATCCCATAAAATAATCAACGCCGGAAAGCACCGTAAAGATAACAGAAATCCAAATCAAAACAGTGCCGAGCCAGGTAGGAAGAAAGGTTAATGTGGCAGTAAGCATCACATAGGTAACTGCGATAATCTGACTGACAGTTTTCAATTTGCCGAAATAGGATGCCGCGATGACAACACCGTGGTCTGCGGCAATGGCCCGAAGTCCCGTTACCATCAATTCGCGGGCAATGATGAGAATCACTGCCACAGCGCCAACCATTTCCATGGACTGGAGGCAGACCAGGGTGGCAATGATCAAAAGCTTATCAGCAAGAGGATCAAGGAATTTACCCAATGTCGTTACCAGCCCCAGGGAGCGGGCATAGTGACCGTCCAATCCATCAGTGGCAGCAGCCACTACGAAAAGGATCGTAGCAATCATATTCCCGCCGGGAATGGGCAGCAGCAGAAAGAGCATGACCAAAGGAATCATGCAGATACGCACCAGAGTAATGGTGTTGGGTAAATTAAGACCAAAAGGCATTGTCATTTCTTCTAACTTTTTCATAAAATTTCCCCCATTAAATCATATACGTCCGTTGATGTGACTTTCGCTTTTACCACATCACCGGGTTTTAAAACATCGGAAGGATGTTTTGTTTTGAGATAAATTATACCGTCCACATCGGGCGCTTGAAAGGAAGTACGACCGAAATAGGGATAGTCCTCCTCGCCATCGATCTCCCCTTCCACCAGCACTGTTACGGTTCTGCCCAACCATTTTTCCAGATTCCGGGCGGAGCAGCGGGACAAAAATGACATGGCGTAATCATAGCGTGCTTCTTTGTTCTCCTCTGAAATCTGGAAAGCCATTTCCGCCGCAGGAGTATCCTCCTCCCGGGAATAAGGGAAAACACCTACCCAATCAAGAACAGATTCTTCCCAAAAAGCGCAAAGTCCCTGAAAATCCTCTTCAGTTTCCCCCGGAAATCCTACAATAAAGGTGCTGCGAATCACAAAATCGGAGTCGATTTCACGTATCTTGGCAAGCAAATTCCTCAAGGATTCCCGGCGCTCAGGACGGCCCATGGACCTTAGCACATGGTCTTCAGAATGCTGCATAGGGATATCCAGATAGGTGCAGATTTTTTCTTCCCTGGCCATAAAACGAAGCAATGCTTCATCCATACGTGCGGGATAGCTATACAGCACCCGAATCCACAACAGATTTTCCTTAACCAGGTCCTCCAGCAGCTCTTGCAGCATAGGGCGGCCATAGAGGTCTTTGCCGTAAACAGTGGTATCTTGGGCCAAAAGGATAATTTCCTTGACACCGCTTTGAATCAACTGGCGAACTTCTGCCAAAATTTCCTCCCGAGGGCGGCTCACATAGGGTCCGCGTAACTGAGGAATGGTACAGAAGGTGCAGTGATTGCTGCAGCCTTCGGCAATTTTCACATAAGCCCAATGGTTTGGTGTGGTGAGAATACGGCGGTAGGAAACGTCATTTCCCACAGGCTCCCGATAACAGCAATGAGGCATCAGCTCGGTGAGACGCTGGCCGATGGTTTCAAAGTCCAAAGTCCCCAGCCACAAATCCACTTCAGGAATCTCCTGGGCTAGGACATTTTTATATTTTTGCACGAGACAACCGGTGACGACTAAGGCTTTACAATTCTTTTTTTTAAGCGCCGCGTATTCAATGATGGTGTCGATACTCTCTTTTTTCGCAGATTCGATAAAACCACAGGTATTCACAATCACCACATCGGCTTCTTCAAATTGATCTGTGATCTCAAAGCACTGATCCTTTAAAATCGCCAGAATGCGTTCACTATCCACTAGGTTTTTAGCGCAGCCTAAGCTGCATAGTGCGATACGATAACTCACATTTACTCCTTATATCCAAGTTCTAGTACCTAAAAAAGCCACCAAGGCCAATAGCAGTGTAACCAATATAATCCCTAACATATAGCGACGGTTGTTTTTAGAATGGCGGTTTTCCTTTTCCCAATATTTGCGCCGTGCATTGATATGGGCTTCGGGATTGAGAAGCTGCGTTTCTAGACCGTCCTGGATGGGTACATACTCCTCATAGCCAATTTCATCGCTGATTTCATCAGCCACTCGCTTGGGATTCAATCCCAGAAAGCGAGCATAGGATTTGGCATAACCGATAATAAAGGTCTTGCCGGGGAATTCCTCGTAATCCTCGTCCTCCAGGGCATAAATATAACGTACGTCAATGTTCAGCGCATCGGCGGCTTCACCCAGAGTAAAGCCCTGCTCCATTCTGGCTTGCTGAAAGCGCATTCCGATTCGTCCCATTGAAACACCTCCAAATCATTTTTCTACAGCATGAGAGATCTATCTGCCAATTTTTTGCCGGTTAATCGTCAAACACATCTTGCGCTTCTTCCGGCGGGCTAAACTGTGTTTCCAAGTATTCCATTGTAATCAAAACGGCGCGTGGACGGGCTCCATCGGCGGGTCCAACAATACCTTTGGTTTGCAGCTCTTCAATGAGACGGGCAGCGCGATTATAGCCAATGCGGAACCGTCTCTGCAGCATAGAAGTAGAGGCCTGACCAGCGTTGATCACGGCTTTGGCCGCTTCAAAGAAAAGGACGTCTCCTTCATCCTCCTGCTTACGGGAGGATTCCACCGCCTGAGCCACGCCATCTACATAATCGGGAGAGCTGAGGCGCTTGCAGTGTTCCACAATAGGAGCGATAATTTTTTCATCCAAAAATGCACCTTGGACCCGTAAAGGCTTTGCCATGCCCACAGGGGCGTAAAGCATATCGCCTTTACCCATCAGTTTTTCTGCGCCGCCCATATCCAGAATGGTACGGGAGTCCGTTTGAGAGGATACTGACAAAGCAATACGGGAGGGCATATTGGCCTTGATAAGGCCGGTGATGACATCCACCGAAGGACGCTGTGTGGCCACCACCAGATGTATACCGGCCGCACGGGCTTTTTGGGCCAAGCGGCAAATGGCGTCCTCCACCTCTTTGGCGGCAACCATCATTAAGTCTGCCAACTCATCAATAAAAACGACGATTTGAGGCATTTTTTCCCCGTCATCCCCTACCAGGGCATTGTATCCTTCAATATTACGCACACGGTTTTGATTCAATAATGTATAACGGTTTTCCATTTCCCGCAATACCCACTTCAAAGAACCAGCGGCCTTTTTGGGGTCTGTTACCACCGGGGTAATCAAGTGCGGCAGGCCCTCATAAATGACGAATTCCACCTGTTTGGGATCAATCATGATAAATTTCACTTCATCGGGCGTGGCCTTAAAAAGAATACTGCAAATAATGCTGTTGACACAAACACTTTTCCCTGAACCCGTGGTACCAGCAATCAAAAGGTGAGGCATTTCCGCCAAATCGCCAATCACAGGGCGTCCAGTAATATCCTTCCCAAAAGCGCAGGATATTTTTGACTTTCGTGAAAAAAAATCGGAATTTTCAATAATGTCACGGAATTGCACCATAACCTTTTCTCGGCGGGGCACTTCAATACCAATCACTCCCTTACCTGGGACAGGCGCTTCCATGCGCACGTCAGCAGCGGCCAGCTGCAAGGCGATATCATCGGCCAAATTGACGATTTTGCTTACCTTTACCCCCGGACCAGGCTGGACCTCAAAACGTGTCAGCGAAGGCCCGAAAGTTACGTCAGTTACCCTGGCTTTCACCCCAAAGCTGGCCAAAGCCCGCTCCAACTTGGCAACGCTGGCATTGGCGGCTTGGGCCATATTACCGGTATCGGTGGTAGTAATTTTCGGCAGCAGGGAGGTTAAGGGCAGACGATATTCCGGTGCATGAACTTCTCCATCATCCACGGTATTTTCTTGGACTTCAGAAACATCTTTTTCGGAAAAATCAATGACCGGATCATCAATTTCCTCATCAGCCAAAGATATTAGGGTCTCATCTGGATCATCCGCCATCATTCCGGGTTCTATTGTCTCAAAAGTAGTAAAGGATTCGCTAATATCGGGAGCGGAATCTTCTTCAATGCGGCCATTATGGGGTTCCTGCATATCTTTTTCAGAAGTCTTCTCGGAATTCTCCGAAATATCCATGGCGAGCATCTGTTCTTCTCCACCAGAGAGATGCGTATAAAATGAATCTACAGCTACGCCATCAGCGGAGTATTCCTGAAGATTGCTTTGAAAATCTACATTTAACATTTTTTCTGCATCATCGGTATTACGATAATCCGTCGATTGCTTCTGTTCCTCTGTGGTTTTACCGGAGAACAGAAGAGCCATACGTTGGAAAAAACCTTTCTTTTCCCCGGGCGCCTTCTTTTTTGCCATAGTATCTTCAGTAAAATCGAGGATTTCTTCTTCTTTGGGATCGTTTTTTTCAGACAAAACTCTTTGCTGTTCCATGTGAGCTTTTTTATCACTATGCGCTTGCTTCTTACGGGCCAGGACTTCTCCCGATGCACTGTGGATGCGGGAAACCAAGCCGAAGAAGGAAAGTCCCGTCACAGCCACAAAAGCCACAAGATTGACGATGAGTAAAATAATTACGGAAATAGTCTCGCCAAACAGAAGAAGCATACCGTATGATAATAAGCCGCCCAAAAGACCGCCCATATTGCCCTGAGCCGCCAGTGACATAAAATCACCAAAAGCCAACAGCGTCTGATCGATATTAAAGAAGGTTATCAGGGCCAGGAACAGTACCGTAGAGGCAACGAGACAACGGCCAAAGGGAAAATCCTCCTTCTGGCGATTCCATTTGAGGAAAGCCAAATAAAGTAGATAAAATACAAACACAAACCGGCCTTTGCCGAAAAGCATGGCAAATATTTTGGAAATATAAAAGCACAAAAATCCCGCTCCCTTTGGCTCCGCCGTGGGAGAAAACATCAGGAAAATCACCATAAGCACCACGGCGAAACCGCAATAGAGAATGGTAGCAGCCTCACGGCTGATAGGATCTCGCTCCTTTGTTTTTTTTCCTTGTTTTCCTTTGGCGGGTTTCACTGCCGTCTTAGAATGACTCTTTTGAGCGGTAGTTTGTTTTTTTCTTGTCGAAGAAGATTTTTTCGCCGCGGAGGGGTTCGTATTTTTTGTCATAGATATAACCTCTGAATCAATGAATTCATACAGAAAAGGCAATCATGCTCAAATTTTCCAAAGAAAACAAATCGCATAAAATACCTAACTTATTTTAAATTCTATATTTCTCATTTTTTCCCTGCCTATTTTAGGTATTTTTTTTCTAAAGCTACGAAATACTAAGCACAAAACAGCGGGAGGTCATCATAAACACATGTGGAAAAAAGAGAATAAAACAGAAAACGAAGAAGAAAAAAATGATAATCAAGATAAAGAAACAGAATTACGAACCATCACAGAGCTAGGACAAATCTCCTTGCCAGACTTTAAAAGCGATATTCATGTCATCAATATCATCGGTCAAATTGAAGGCCATATGGTTATGGCCCCTCAGAACAAAACCACACGCTATGAGCACATCATGCCCCAATTAGTGGCGGCAGAGCAATCGGAAGATATTAAAGGCGTGTTATTTCTTTTAAATACCGTTGGTGGTGATGTAGAAGCGGGACTAGCCATTGCGGAAATGATCAGCACCATGTCGAAACCCACGGTTTCCTTAGTATTGGGCGGCGGCCACAGTATCGGCGCTCCCATTGCCGTGGCATCGCAGTATTCCTTCATCGCCCCTACCGCTACCATGACGCTACATCCCATTCGTTTAACCGGACTGGTCATCGGTGTGCAGCAAAGTTTCAACTACTTCCAAAAAATGCAGGACCGGGTCATTAATTTTATCGTGGCCAATTCCTCGATCAGTGAGGCAAACCTCAGAGAATTAATGATGAAAACCGGGGAGCTGGCACAAGATATTGGCACCATTGTCATTGGGAAAGATGCGGTGACTGAAGGATTAATTGACGCAGTGGGCGGTCTTGGCGATGCCATGGCAAAGCTAAGGGAGCTCATTAAAGCCAATGAAAAATGCAGCGATGCCGGAGATAAGGTGGTGAACTAATATGCTTTGGACCATTATGCCGGAAGATATTGTCATGGCTAACAGCGATAAAATCAGTGCCATGCAGGAAGTCACCTACAAAAACCGCAAAGTAATGGGATACCCTGTGGGACAAGGAAAACTCTGCATCGTACGAATCATCAGTTCAGACCCTCAAGATTTTTTGGACCAAAGATTCCAACCGGGCAGCATCATCGACATTGGCCCGCTTTCTTAAAAGCCTCCATTGCCATACTTGAAATTTTTACTTATTGATGCAAAAAACAGTCAAAATAATATAAATATTTGTAGAAATTTGTTACTCCCCATGATATAATGCAAATTGGAATATTATGGAGGTGACAATATGTCAATGCTTATCGGTCTTTTAGGCGGTTTGGCGCTTTTCCTTTTCGGCATGACATCCATGAGCGATGGGCTGAAGAACGCCGCCGGAGCCAGAATGCAAAGCATTTTAAGTAAAGTAACAAGTATTCCTATTCTTGGAATTTTAATTGGTGCTCTGGTGACTTTAGTCATCCAAAGCAGCAGCGCTACCACGGTAATGGTAGTGAGCTTTGTCAATGCTTCCCTAATGAACCTTACCCAGGCTATCAGCGTAATTCTAGGCGCAAACATCGGCACCACAATAACGGCGCAGCTCATTGCATTCAATCTCTCCGATTATTATATGATATTTATTATCATTGGTTTTTTTGTGACGTTTATTGCAAAAAAAGCGTCGGTCAAATATGTGAGCCAATTTGTGTTTGGTTTCGGTATACTGCTGATGGGACTATCCATCATGTCCTCATCCATGAGTCCATTAAAGGATGATCCTACCTTTGCCAGACTCATTGTGGAGTATGGCGACAATGCTTTACTTGGTTTGCTGATCGGTATGGTATTGACCATGATTATCCAAAGTAGCTCTGCCACGATTGGGATTCTGATTGCTCTGTCTTTCACCACGGCCCTACCGCTGAACACAGCCATTGCCGTGGTTTTGGGCTTAAATATTGGTACCTGCGCCACGACTCTGATCTCCTCCATCGGCACCAATATCGCTGCCAAACGCGCCGCTATCGCCCACCTGATCTTCAATGTGGTTGGCGCTTTGTTGTGTCTGATTATCCTGCCGTGGTTTACTGATTTTATTGCATTTATCACCCCCACCGATAGTCTTCCCCAGGAAATCGCCAATGCCCATACCATTTTCAATATTATGAATACTGTAATTTTCTATCCCTTCATTGGTATGCTGGCGCGGCTGGTTACCCGGATACTGCCTGACAAAACAGAATACACCCCACAAGGTGCAAAATACTTGGACAAGCGTGTATTGGAAACTCCCGCGATGGCCATTAATTTATCTAAGCAAGAAATGAACCATCTTGGGCAAATTACCAGCGAAAACTTAACCTATACCCTACAATGTTTTTTGGAACTTGACACAAAAAATACAGGTAAAATCTTTGAAACAGAAAAACTAATTAATACCCTGACTCAGGAGATTACCGAATATCTCGCTATGATCAGCCGTCACGAGCTCACTAATGATCAATCGGAAGACTATACCTTATTACTCCATACAGTCAACGACATTGAACGCATTGGCGACCATGCGGAAAATATTGCGGAGCTTCTCATCAGCGGTTTGGACAGTGGCATGAAAATGTCCGATACAGCAAGGGAAGAGCTGGCAGAAATGCAGAACCTTGTCACTGATACTGTCCGCAACGCCTTAGAAGCTTTTGAGGAACGCAATACAGATAAAGCTCAAATAGTACTTGAACAGGAAGAAAACATTGACCGCATGGAAAGCTCACTACGAAAGACCCACATCAACCGTTTGAGTGAAGGACGCTGTCAGCCACATGCGGGGATCATCTTTCTCGATGTCATTAACAATTTGGAACGCATTGGGGATCATGCCGCCAATATCGCTAAAATTGTTCGGGATATTCATCAATAAAGGAGGGAATTATGAGTTTACTGCAAACCATAATCTATGGCGTAATCAGCGGGCTTTGTCATATGTCTCCGATCTCCTGGTCCGGCCACTTATCATTGGTGCAATATTTCTGGGGTGATTTCCAGGAACCATCAGCCTTTTTGACATTAGTGTATACGGCATTGCTCCTGGCGATTATCATATTTTTCCGTAAAGATTTGTGGCGATTACTACGACATCCCCTCCAAAGATACACCTATATTACTTTATGCGCCGCCTTGGTCGGAACCGCGGCGGGAATTGTTTTCAAAGATAATTTAGCCAGCACAATGCCATGGCCCTGGTTGACAGTGGTGTTAATGGCAGTCACCACAGTCCTGCTCTGGATGACAGGAAAATACCATGGAAAGAAGCGAATCATAGATATGTCCGCCATCGAAGCACTACTGATTGGCCTGTTTGGCGCCCTATCACTGTTCCCCGGATTGTCATTCCCTGCCATTGTTATCTTTTTGGCCATGCAGCGTGGTGTAAATAAGCAATCGGCATTCAAGTTTTCCTATATCATCATGATCCCTATTTTATTAGGCTTGATCCTAAGAAGTTGGTATGACGCCCTATTTTTCACCGGAACTTTTGTGATAACGCCCCAAGAAGGCATTGCCGCAGTAATTGCTGGTTTCGCTGGCTTTTTGGCAATTTATATGACCCAAAATTTACTGGAGAAAAGGAAATACTACCGTTTCTCCCTCTACTGCCTAATTGTTGTGATTATTTCCGCAGGGGCCCTGCTATTAGGAATGTAAAAACAACAGAACCATTAAAATTCCAAATTATAGAAAGAAAGGACGGATTAGCATTTTACAATCCGTCCTTTGTTATCCATAAATACTATCATGTCGATATAATAAATTCTATTTCCCCTTTACTCTGATGGAGTTACCTCTTGGCTACTGTCCTCAGACATTGACCGAATCATGCTTTCAGCAATAGATTTCAAAGCATGTGACAACGTAGACACCGAAAGTATAGCAACCAAAAAATCCTTCTTATTTTCTAAATTCAAATGCGCTTCCTGAAAGCCATTGGAAAGGCAACGGCTTAAAGTTTCTTTTTCACATCTTCTCAGCTCCATAAAACGATCAAAGCATTCTGCCAAAACATCCTCGCTGTAATCCTCCCATTGTGACATTGAAGTAAGGACAGACTTGATATCGCTGATTTTCAATGTATTTTTCAGCTGATAAATCAAAAGCATTTGTAAAATGTGTTCTTTGGAGTATTTTTTCCCTTTTACAGGCTTTAGGAGACCTTCCTTACTGTAATTATGTATCATGGTTTTCGTCAATAATTTTTCTTCTTTAAGTTCTGAAAAAAAATTATCGTTAATCAGGGTCATCACTTGATCCATGTAAAGGTCAATATTAGGGATATTGCCGCTGTGGAATTCTGAGACTGTCATGGAGTCGTCTATTAATTGTTTTAAACTGTCAAATTTCATATTTATCACCTAGGAAAAAGTATATCATAAAATAGAAATAATTTCAATATAACCTATTGAATTAATTACTACAATGTGATATGATATGTATCATAAAATAGTATATGATACTACTTTTTAATTATGGAGAGAAAAATGAATTTTAAAATTGTATTAGACAGCAGCTGCGACTTTCCTGCAGAAATGCTTCAGGAAGAATGTTACCAGGTTGTTCCCTTAACCCTCCACATTGGCGACTATTCTACACCCGATGATGAATCTTTTGACGCTGCTGATTTTATCATCCGTATGAAACAAAGCCCAGACTATGCTCGTTCTTCTTGTCCATCTCCGGGAGATTACATCAACGCCTTTAAGGGCGAAACTGACGAGATTTATGTCATCACACTATCCGCCAAGCTCAGCGGCAGCTACAATGCGGCAATACAGGCGAAACGCATATTTGAAGAGGAACATGGCAAATCAAAGCAAATTCATGTTATAGACTCCAGAGGTGCAGGCGGAATGCTGCTACAAGCAGCTCTCAAAATTAAGGAACTGAAGGAACAGGGATACTCTTTCCAAGATACCGTCAAACGAATTGACAAATATGCTGGAGAATCGCGTATCTATTTTCTTCTAGAAAACTATGAAAATTTCCGTAAAAACGGACGCATCAGCAATATCCAAGCCTCTCTTCTCGATACTCTGCATATTAAATTAATTATGCAGGACAATGGTGAAGGAGAAATTATCAAAGCGGGACAAGATCTCAGCTTCAAACGAGCGCTGAATCATATGTGCAATTTGGTCATTAAAAATGCCAAAAACATAGAGGAACGCATTTTGGTAGTGACTCACTGCGCCAATCGAAGTCAAGGAGAGTTTGCACTGAAGCAAATCTTAAAAAAATGCAAATTTAAAGCAGCGTATTTATTGGAAGGGCGCGGCATTACCACCCTTTACGCCAATGAAGGCGGAATCCTCGTTTCCTTTTAATCGGTTGAAAAAGTTAAGCATAAAAGTAGGCTATCGAACTGAACTGCACCCCATTTGTTAGACAGTGTGGTATACTATCTAATGAAAGGGG
>CAZWWH010000028.1:0-21257 GCA_964637365.1 uncultured Peptococcaceae bacterium | reverse complement strand
GCAGCTAGTAGTATTAGGGCTATGCCCGAAAAGGAAAAAATACCCGCTATGCGGGCGGATGATTATTTGTGAATAGGATTCGTTAAAAATCGGTAATGATCTTCCATTCCCGTAACAGGTCTTCCAAATGGTATTTTCTATTGGCTGGACTGGTGGAGGGCAAACAGTGGGCTTTGATATTTGTGTTCGGTTCCAAATATTTTTCATAAAGCTGCTGAGCCTTTTTTCCATTGGTAAAGATCTTTTGGATATTGGCCTGCTCCAACAAGAGAGAAAGGTCGTTGGGGATAGGATAACGAATGCTGCTGTCGGAAGAGCCTTTGATTTCGCAAGAGGCCAACACATCCCAGAGGGCAATACCATGACGAAGAAGAAAAGCCCGTTTTTCTTCTATGGATTGGGGAAGAGTTTCTCCTGTGAGTTGAGAGAGAACTTTCCAAAAACGGTTTTGAGGATGACCGTAATAGAAGGACACCTCCCGGGATTTTACCGAAGGGAAGGTCCCCAAAATCAGGATTTTGGAATGTTTATCATAGATTGGTGCAAATGGATGTTGGATTGATTCTTGTTTCATGGTATCATTCTATCTGGATTATTTTTTCTTGTCAAATTAATTTTTGGGAATGATCTTACAATTTATAAAGGAAGATCTTTCTTTTGAAACCATATGATACCTATCGTATAGAGAACAATCGTGATGATTCCCATAATGATAAAATATTGTACATAGCCGCTGCCATCGAGAATTTTTTGTGTGTTGAATAATGTATTGAGCGTAAGATATTTAAAAAATCCAAATGGTCTGATAGTTTAATAAATAAGCTGATGAGAAAAAAGAACAGAGGTATTCCGGCTCCAAATATCAGAGAGTTTTTAGAGCTATTGAATACGCAGGAAGCACAGAAACAAATGCTACTAATGGTCAAATGATATAAACCGCGCCTAAATTCATCATGAAAAATGTTTCAATATCAGAGCATCCGGCTGAAAAGCATTTGCGGCAAGGATTCCTGTAATAGTCGCAATACCCCACATCACAAAAAAGACGCTACAAAATAGATCATGCTTGTGATTGAGATTTGACATCTTGTGGTAGGTGTTGATAGGAACCCTACCATACTGCCTTTGTCTATTTTTTCAGCGATTATTCTGTTTCCTACCATGATGGAATATACCATGGGGAAGAGAATGGCCATTAATGCATAAAAGGAATTTGACATAAACCCAATCAGAGTGCCATTCCCTGTGAGAATATGGGAAGCAATGGTTCCTTGAGTGGAGGACTGTAAGTTGCCAACTGTTTCCGGGGTAAAAACATTACTCATCACAATCAGAAAGACACATAATACGAAGGTAAATACTGCTAAAAACATGATATTTGATTTTATAATATATTTAAAATAAGGAAAACTAAACAACTTCATCATCTCCATAAAACTGCATAAAGTATTCTTCAATGGTGTGTTTTTTTTCGTTTAATGAATGTAGATTACATTTCGAAAGTTTAAGAATTAAATGGTTGATTTCAGTGTCATTGATGGATACTGTCATTTGATTTCTTCGGTCATCGAAAACAGCGTCAGGATATTGGAGCTTCATAAACATTAAATCTGAATGATTGGAAAATATAATCTGATAGGTTTTGAACTGGGAGTGGTGTAGTTCATTCACAGTGACTTCCTGTATCAGCTTGCCGCTCCGAATCAAACCGATGCGGTCGCAGGTCTTTTCCACTTCTTCAAAAATATGGGATGAAAGAAGTTTACTCTTTTCTTTTTCGATCAATTCCACAAAACGATTCTGCATTAAGGGATCTAATCCGCTGGTAGTCTCATCTAAGAGAAGGATATCGGGATCATGCATAAACGCAGCCACAATGCCGATCTTTTGCTTCATCCCTTTGGACATGCGTTAATTCCGGCATTTGGATTTATTTCAAACAATTCCAATAAGTCCTCTGCGTAGGAAAAGTCATCCATATTTCGCATCTTTGCCAGTAGTTTTAAAAATTTGATGCCCGTCATATCGTTGGGGAATGCAATTTCCCTCGGTAAATATCCCAATGTTTTCTGTATTTTTTTGATTTTTCCAGCAATCCAGACCATATATTCTGACATCTCCAGACATCTCCAGACTGCGGTTTGCTAAATCCCATTAAATGCCGTAAGGTAGTGATTTTCCTGCTCCATTCGGACCTAAGTATCCATATACTTCACAGGAGTTAATTTGGATAGAGACATCAAAAACGCCCTTCCCTTGACCATAATCTTTTGTTAGATGATCTATGTGAATAATCTCCATTAGAACCACCTACCCTTCATCTAAAATTTACAATCATTATATTTGGGGGGTTCGGAGATTTCAATCAACAATCTAGTGCAAAATGTCGATTTTTCATGTATAATCACGAGAGAAGGGGATATAATGGGGCAACAACGCGCAAAGCAGGATTTCATAACTGCTTTCTGGAAATTATACGAAAAGAAACCGATACATAAAATTTCAATCACAGAACTTTGCCAATGTGCGGGATACCATAGAAGTACTTTTTATGTTTATTTCAAAGATATCTATGACCTATTGGATCGAGCAGTCGATGAGTTGATCGCTCCTGCCAAAACAATGTTTAAAAATGTCGATCAAATTAATTCATTCCTCAGAGATGGCGCTATTGGTGAGTTTCTCTTGAATATTTTTAAGAAAAATGAAGCTTATGTGGCGTTTTTAGTCAAGCATCATCACTCATACATATTGGAAGACAAAATTAAATCCCATGTGTCTTCTATCTTGAAAAATAATGGTTTACATAGTGAGTTTACAGATTATATGATGGCATATCATATTTCCGCTGTTTTTGGTGTGATAAAATTTTGGTTTGAAAACGATAAAAGTATCCAGGAAGAAGAAATGGTTCATCTTATTGTATCTATTTCTACTCAGGGTATATTTACAGTGTTTCGTCAAAAATTTATAGATCATAATGGCTTGGAAACATAAGCTAGTATCCAAAATAATAACGTAAGAATTTGTAGGAGGTGATATTATGAAATATCAAATAGAGGCCATTTCCTTTCCCAGTAAAGAGAAGGGACAAACTGTTCGAGGACAGCTCATTTTGCCTCCAGGGAAACCATGTGCGGTGGTGCAGTTTGCTCATGGCATGTGCGACTATGGACAAAGATATATGGACTTATTTGCGTTTTTGGCCGAACACGGTTTTGCCGCAGCATATAGTGATCACCTGGGCCATGGCCTTACGGCGGCTAACGATGAAGATCTTGGCTTTATCGCCAAAGAATACGGCTACCAGAAAATGACAGATGATTTTTATGCCTGTTATCGTTTATTGGAGCGGCGCTTCCCGGGGAAAAAGCATTTTGTTATGGGACATAGTATGGGTTCCTTTATTGTGCGTTACTTTTTAAGTTGTTATCCGAAGTTGTCCCAAGGAGCCATTGTTATGGGGACTGGCGGTAAGAATCCCATGGCTGCTCCCGGGCGTGCCATGGCAAAATTTGTGTCCCGCATAAGAGGGGAGCGATACCGCAGCAAGCTTTTGGAAACGTTGGCCTTTGGTTCCTACAATAAACATATTGAGAATCCAGTTAGCCCTTGGGCATGGCTTTGTCGGGATGAATCGGTGGTCCTGGCCATGTCCAAAGATGAAAAAAGAAATCAAACCTTTACCGCAGCAAGCTTTGCTGATTTGATTACTTTGAATATTCTGGCCAATGACCCGAAACAAATTGCTCTGGTTGACCGGGATTTACCGATGCTGTTTTTGTCCGGCGATGAGGATCCCTTGGGGCCTTATGGTGAAGGGGTGGAAAATGTTGCCGCCCTTTACCGCAGTAGCGGTGTGAAGGATGTCTCCGTAAAGCTGTATCCCAAAGCCCGTCATGAGCTTTGCCAAGAATTGAACTGCCAAGAGGTTTTTCAGGATATACTTCAATGGATTGAGCAGTATTGTTAAACATGGTTTGAAATTTAAAATGCTCCCCTCGGGCTGAATCGAAGGGAGCATTTCTTTTTGTAAACCGACAATTTGTCGGTGGGGGTAGCATTTAGAGATAGAAAAGTAAATCAGTGTAGGTGGGAAGGGGCCATGCTTCTTTGTCAACCATGGTTTCCAAATTGTCGGCAACCTCACGAAGTTCATTCATAGCAGGCAAGACTTTATCAGCATAGTACATGGCTTCAGCTTCAATATCACTTTCGTCTTTCGCGGCCAAAATATCTTCCAAAGCTTTGATTTTGACGAACATCGTTTCAGACAATTCGGAAAGCTTGGTGGCGTATTTGGTTTCTTCTTCCGCAGCGATACCGCAATCTTTCTTCAAGGCGATGCCTTTCAATACACCTTTGGTGTATTTCAAAACAGCGGGAAGAATTTCTTCCTTAGCCATATCCAACATGGTGAGGGCTTCGATGTTGATGGTTTTGGCGTAATTTTCCATGTTGATTTCATAGCGGCTGTGCATTTCTTCTTTCGTCAAAATGCCATGTCTGGTCAACAAGGAAACGTTTTTGTCACTGATAAATTCACGGCGAGCCATAGGGGTGTTGACTAAATTGGGCAAACCCCGTCTTTCGGCTTCCACTTTCCAATCATCGGAATAGTTGTTGCCGTTGAATACGATTTTATTGTAATGCACATCCATTACTTCTTTGATATAATCATCAATGGCCTGATCTAAATCATCGGCGGTTTCCAATTTATCAGCCAGCTTCCGCAAGCTTTCTGCGACCATAGTGTTTAATGCGAAGTTCAAGCCGGCAATGGACTGGGAGGAACCAGGCATTCTGAATTCGAATTTATTGCCGGTGAAGGCAAAGGGGGAGGTTCTGTTTCTGTCAGTATTGTCTTTATTTAATACGGGCAAACTTTCAACCCCGGTCTGGAGCTTGTATTCGCCATCTTCCAAGGAGGTTTTCCCCGCTACTTTGGCTTCCAAAACTCTGCTGAGATAATCGCCCAAGAAGATGGAGATAATGGCAGGAGGAGCTTCATTGGCGCCGAGACGATGGTCGTTACCGGCGGTAGCAACGCTTAAACGGAGCAAGTCAGCGTAATCATCTACAGCTTCAATAATGGCACAGAGGAAAATAAGGAATTGTTCGTTATTCAGAGGATCCTTGCCGGGATCTAGGAGGTTTTCCCCAAGATCGGTGCCGATGGACCAGTTATTGTGTTTCCCGGAACCATTAACCCCTGCAAAGGGCTTTTCATGAAGCAAGCAGGCCATGCCGCGTTTGGCTGCAACCTTTTTCAAGGTTTCCATGCCCAGTTGGTTCTGATCAATGGCCAGATTTGCTTTACAGAAAATCGGTGCAAATTCGTGCTGAGCCGGAGCAACTTCATTATGCTTTGTTTTGCTATAAATGCCAAAGGACCAAAGATGCTCGTCAAGCTCTTTCATGAAATCGCCAACACGGTCTTTGATGCTGCCGAAATAATGATCATCCAGTTCCTGACCTTTAGGAGGCATGGCGCCAAAAAGGGTGCGGCCGGTAAGTACCAGGTCTTTTCTTGCTTTGTATTTTTCACGGTCAACGAGGAAGTATTCTTGCTCGGGACCGACATTGACTACAATGCGGTTGGCAGGGTTACCAAGACATTTCAGAACACGGAGCGCCTGTTTATTCAAGGCTTCCATAGAACGGAGCAAGGGGGTTTTTTTGTCCAGAACCTCGCCGGTGTACGAACAGAAAGCGGTGGGTATGTAAAGGGTGCCGTCTTTTACGAAAGCGTAAGAGGTCGGATCCCAAGCGGTATAGCCTCTGGCTTCAAAGGTGGCTCTCAATCCGCCCGAAGGGAAGCTGGAAGCATCGGGTTCGCCCATGATTAAGGCTTTGCCGGAAAATTCCATAATAGCTTTGCCGTCGGCGGTAGGGGAAATAAAGGAATCATGCTTTTCAGCGGTGACACCGGTCATCGGTTGGAACCAGTGTGTATAATGGGTCGCGCCTTTTTCCAGCGCCCAATCTTTCATGGCATTGGCGACAATCTGGGCAGTGGAAGGATCAAGACTCAGCCCTTGTTCCATCGTTTTTTTCATTGCCTGATATGTCTCTTTGGGAAGTCTTTCTTTCATGACCGCTTCATTAAAAACGTTTGAAGCAAAGTTTTCACTGACACTGTTCTTCGTCATAGCTTTCTACCTCCTATAATTACAAAAAGAAAATAAAAAAAGCTGTCAAAAATACAAGGTATTTTTAACAGCCTCATTGCTGACTTTATCAACTTGAATATATTATAACAGACTCTTTCAGAAAATGCAATACTTTTTTCAAATATTTTTATTCTAATGTCATTGAAAGGAAATTTACTCTATTTTTTGAGATTAGCTTGTCTGAATTCTTTTTCTATTTTGACTTATTAATGAAAATCGTTATCTATTAGGAAAGAAGGTTCAAAAAATCTCTGCACTACGTAATATAGAGTAGAAGAAGCAGAGGAATCGTAAGCAAAATTGAAAAAATTTTTATGAAAGCAAGCAAAATGTCATAGTTTTTTTCTCAATTATAGTGTATAATGTTTATAATTTCTCAATCAGAGGTGTCTCTTGGATAAAGTTCTCATTGCTTCTGGCGCGGAAAAAGGAACCGTTGTACTAAAGAATTTGCTTCAGTCTGCTGGTTATACCGGAGTTGAATCGGTTCTCTCGGCTTCAGAGGCGCGAAGAAAGTTAATTAATAGCGCATATCAGATGGTCATCATTAACATGCCGCTGGCGGATGAAACTGGTCGGGAATTGGCTTTTCAAATAGCTGAAACTGACTCTGCCGTTTTGGTGATTATTAAAGCGGGAAGTGAAGAGATTTTTGGTCGCTTTGGTACGGAGAAAGGGATCTATGTACTAACAAAGCCACTGAATCGACAAACCTTTCACGACGCTGTACGCTATGCCCGCAGCGCCCAGCATCGTATCATGGCTTTAAAAGAAAAGAACCGTCAGCTTTTAAAATCCTTGGATGAATTAAAAGTCATCTGTAAAGCAAAATGTGTTTTGGTGGCGGAAAAGGGAATGACAGAAGAAGAAGCCCATCATTATATTGAAAAAGAGGCGATGAACCTGCGTTTGACAAAACGCCAAATCGCCGAACGGATTTTGGCTGTTTATTAGATGAGGTATGAAATATGGAAGAGAAGGAAAAAATGAAGCAAGAATCGAAAACCGAAATAAATTCCCCAAAAGAGACATCAGATGAAAATGGGCTTCATTTGGAGCCGATTCGTACCTATACAAATGTAGTCATGTATCCCTTGAATCCTCGTAAAGAGGATTTTCGTATTTCAGACATTGCCCACGCCCTATCCCTGATGACCAGAGCCAATGGTCATTTCACCACGTTTTACAGTGTGGCTCAGCATTGCCTGAATTGTTCTTATGAGGCTGAGGCGCGGGGGTATTCTCGCAGAATGCAGCTGGCACTTTTGCTTCATGATGCTTCTGAGGCTTATCTTTCAGATTTAACACGTCCGGTGAAAGCCGGGATAACTCAATATCGAGAGATTGAGAACCATTTGAATGATATCCTGTTCGAAGCCTTTGGTATTTTTAATTTTGAGAAGGAAGAGAAAAAGATGCTTCGTGAGATTGATGATGATATGATGTATTATGAATTTGAGAATCTTCATATTTCCGGCGGTTTTCACAAAGAATACCATTTAAGGAAGGAGCATCCTCTTGCTTTCCGTGATATGGCGGAGGTAGAAGATGAGTATATAAGGCGCTTTCAGGCGCTGACGATCAGCAGATAAAGGTGGATTGATATTATGATCGGAGTTATCGATTATAAGGCAGGGAACGCACCGAGTGTATTTAATGCCTTTCAAAAATTAGGTCACGATGTGAAAATGGTAACATCTCCCGGGGAACTGAGCGTCGTTTCCGGCATTGTGCTTCCTGGCGTTGGTTCTGCAGATGCTACACTAAGTTCTCTACAGGAAATGGGTATGATTGAGGCGTTGGAAGAAAAAGTGCTCAATGCAAAAGTTCCTTTTCTGGGGATTTGTATTGGGATGCAGATTCTTTTTGAATTTAGCGAAGAGGGCGACGTCCCCTGTCTTGGTTGGTTGAAGGGACGTGTGGAGCGTTTTGACGATACCAAAGTCCGTGTGCCACAAATGGGATGGAATGAAGTGGTTTTTCGTAAAAATCACCGTTTGGTAGAAGGTTTGGGGGCCTCGGGCCATTTTTATTATGTGAATTCCTATCATGTGGTTCCTGAAAACAGCGATGATATCCTGGCTGTGACCGATTATGACGGTGAATTTTGCTGCATGGTACAGCATGATAATATTTTTGCAGCCCAGTTCCATGCTGAAAAAAGTGGGCCTCTGGGATTGAAAATCATCGAGAATTTTACCAAAATCGCAGAGGAGGGAGCATCATGCTGACCAAACGTTTGCTGGCCTGTTTCGATATGCGCGACGGCATGGTGACCAAGGCCCATAAATTCCAGGATAATTTTGATATCGGTACGGCAGAAGAAATTGCCCGCCGTATTTATGAAGACCAAATTGATGAAATTCTGTTTTATGACATTACCGCCAGCGCCGAGAAAAAGCCCATTGACCTTGACGCCGTTCGTATGGTGGCTAAAAATGTTTTTGTGCCCTTTTCCGTCGGCGGCGGCATTCGAGATTTGAATGATATGTACCAGGTATTAAAAGCCGGTGCAGAAAAAATCAGCATTGACTCCATGGCCGTGCGGAATCCCAATATTATTAACGAAGGAGCCAAAGCCTTCGGAACTCAGTGCATCATCTTGAGTATGCAGGTGAAACGGGTAGAAAAAACCGAAAAAATTCCTTCGGGATATGAAATTGCCATTGACGGTGCCCGTACCTTCACCGGTATGGATGCTCTGGAATGGGCCAAAGAAGGGGAGGCCCGGGGCGCGGGAGAACTTTGTATTAACAGCATTGACCAAGACGGCACCCACGAGGGATACGATCTTGAAATCACCAAGTTGATTTCCGACCATGTGAACATTCCCGTCATTGCTTCTGGTGGCGCGGGAAATCCCGATCACATTGCTGACGCTTTCCTGAAAACAGGCGCTTCTGCCGCGATTATCAGTTCCATGCTGTATTCGCCTTTGCTTCCCAAGAATTACCACGTATCTGAAATTAAAGATGTTTTGATTGCCAAAGGGATCCCTGTGCGGCCCTATTTAAAATAACATAACAATATACATTAAGGAGACGATCATGAAAATTACCGACGATTTGATCGAATACGTTTCTTCTTTGGCTCGTCTTTCTCTCAGCGATGATGAAAAGGCGAAAATCAAAGATGAAATCGGCAAAATCATCGATTATATGGACATTTTGAATCAGCTTGACACCACCGGCGTGGAACCTATGTCTCATGTGCTTCCTGTGACCAATGTGTTCCGCAAGGATGAGGTAAGGCCGTCTTACGACCGTGAAACCATTTTGGCCAATGCGCCCGACAATAGCGACGGCGCGTTTCGCGTGCCCAAAACCGTAGAATGAGGAGGCTTATATGACAATGTATCAATTAACTCCTCTGGAATTAGGGGCCAAAATCAAAGAAAAAGAAATCGGCGTTGAGGAAGTCACCACTTACTATCTCGACCGCATTGCTACCATGGACGGTGATGTTTCGGCGTTCCTTCGTACAGAAAAAGAATACGCTATGAAAGAAGCCGCTGCCGTCCAGGCTAAAATCAACGATGGCTCTCTGAACGGTCCATTGGCTGGCGTGCCCTACGGCATCAAGGATAACATCTGCACTATGAGCTTGGAGACCACCTGTGCGTCCAAAATCTTGGGTGGCTTTGTTCCTCCCTATGATGCTACTTTGGTCACAAAATTGAAGGATGCCGGTAATGTTATTGTAGGGAAAACCAATATGGATGAGTTTGCTATGGGCAGTACTACGGAAACCTCCTTTGGCGGCGTCACTGGCAACCCCTGGAATACCGATCATGTTCCCGGCGGTTCCAGCGGTGGCAGCGCTGCCGCAGTTGGTGCTCGTGAAGTGCCTTTTGCCATCGGCTCTGATACCGGCGGCTCTATCCGTCAGCCGGCTTCTTACTGCGGCGTTACCGGGATGAAGCCCACTTATGGCAGTGTTTCCCGTTTCGGTCTGATCGCTTACGGTTCCTCTTTGGATCAGATGGGGCCTTTGGCTCCCACTGCCAAGGACTGCGCCGCCATTCTTGATCTTATTATGGGTAAAGATGTCAAGGATTCTACCTCTATAGGAATGGAAGAATTGATGATGGAGCATATTGATGATGGCCTCAAAGGCTTAAAGGTTGGGATTCCCACTTCTTACTTTGGAGAAGGTCTCGACAATGAGGTCAAAGAAAAAGTTATGGCTGCGGCCAAAGTCTTGGCGGACAATGGCGCCGAAGTGGAGGAATTTCAGCTTTCCATGGTGGAATATGCTGTTCCCGCTTACTATATCATCGCCTCCGCCGAAGCCAGCTCCAACCTGTCCCGCTATGACGGCGTGAAATACGGCTATCGCTCCGAAGATGCCGAGGGCCTTCGTGACCTTTACTTAAAAACCCGTACCGAAGGTTTTGGCAGCGAAGTGAAAAAACGTATCATGCTGGGAGCTTTTGCTCTTTCCAGCGGTTATTACGACGCTTATTATAACAAGGCTCTACAAGTCAAGGCCCTGATTAAAAAGTCCTTTGACGAGGCTTTTGATAAATATGATGTGATTTTAGGTCCCGTAGCTCCCACCACGGCGCCTAAAATTGGAGAAAGTCTGAAAGACCCTCTAAAAATGTATTTGAGTGATATCTATACGGTTTCCGTAAACCTGGCAGGTCTTCCCGGTATTTCTATGCCCTGCGGCTTTGATTCCAACGGTCTTCCTGTAGGTTTCCAGATGATCGGCAAGGCCTTCAATGACGCTACTGTATTGCGGGCCGCCAATGGCTACCAGCAACTGACGGATTATCACAAGCAAGTGCCGGAAATTGCTATGAAAGGAGCGGAATAATATGAAATACGAAATGGTCATCGGGCTGGAAGTTCATGTAGAGCTTGCCACCAAAACGAAGATTTTCTGCTCCTGTACCACAGAGTTCGGCGGTGATCCCAATACCCATTGCTGTCCCATCTGCACCGGTATGCCCGGCGTGCTCCCGGTTCTCAATGAAAAAGTAGTGGAATACGCCGTAGCTGTGGGACTTGCCACCAACTGTAACATTACCCCTTACGGTAAATTTGACCGCAAAAACTATTTTTATCCTGATTTGCCCAAAGCCTATCAAGTATCCCAACTGTATCTGCCTATTTGCCGCGACGGTTACTTGGAAATTGAAGGCGAGGGTTTTCAGAAAAAAATCGGCATCCATGAGATCCATATGGAGGAAGATGCCGGCAAGCTGATTCACGACCCTATTTTTGACGCTACCATGGCGGACTACAATCGTTGCGGCGTTCCTCTCATTGAAATCGTCTCTGAGCCGGATTTCCGCAGCGCCGCCGAGGTTATCGCTTATTTGGAAAATCTTAAATCTATCCTGCAATATCTAGGTGTATCCGATTGCAAAATGCAGGAGGGTTCTCTCCGTGCCGATATCAATCTTTCGGTTCGCCCCGAAGGTCAAGAAGAATTCGGAACCAGAACGGAAATGAAAAACATGAATTCTTTCCGCGCCATCGCCCGTGCCATTGAAGCGGAGCGGAAACGTCAAATTGAAGTCTTAGAGGACGGCGGCAAGGTCATTCAGCAAACGCGCCGCTGGGATGATAACTTGGGCAAGAGTGCTGCTATGCGTTCTAAGGAGGA
Organism: uncultured Peptococcaceae bacterium; assembly: GCA_964637365.1. Lineage (GTDB taxonomy): Bacteria > Bacillota > Dehalobacteriia > UBA7702 > UBA7702 > Cryptoclostridium. The sequence goes on along the minus strand of CAZWWH010000028.1, from coordinate 9,468 downwards.
CGCCCAGGATTACCGCTATTTCCCTGAACCTGATTTGGCTCCTGTGGTTATCAGTGACGAATGGAAGGAATCCATCCGCCAAGGCCTTCCCATGCTCCCCAAAGAGCGGAAGGAACAATATATTGAGAAATACGGCCTTTCCCAATACGATGCAGGCATTATCGTGGGCATCAAAGCTTTGGCGGATTATTTTGAGGAAGTCAATGGCATTTGCAACAATCCGAAGGAAGTCGCCAACTGGCTGTTGGGGGATTTTATGCGTTTGGCCAAAGAAGGGGAAGAGGACTCTTTCAACCTTTTGTTGGACGCTTCCAAACTGGCCGATATTATCAATATGGTGCGGGACGGTATTATCAACCGCAATACTGCCAAAAAAGTTTTTGCCGAGGTTTGGCACGATAATCTCGAGCCCAAAGCCTATGTAGAGGAACACAATCTCGCCATGGTAGGCGATGATAACCTTGTGAAGGACGCAGTGGCCAAGGTCCTGGAAAACAATCCTAAAACTGTGGAAGAATATAAAGGCGGCAAAGAAAAGGTCCTCGGCTTCCTGGTAGGCCAGTGTATGAAAGAACTCAAAGGTAAAGCCGACCCCGGTGCCATCAACAAGCTCCTCCGTGAAATGCTGGCCTAATAAATTTTAATCAGAGAAATGGTGACGGCGTACCTTTTAAAAATAGATTTTTATGGAAATCGGTATTTTACATCGTCCAAAAAGCAACGAGAGGAAGCAGGCCCTACAAGATCTATTTCTCATAACTTCTGCTAGGAAATGTGGAATTCTCGGACGCAATAGCGCTGGCAAAACCAATCTCATGAGAATTTTGGAAACGCTACAAAACAGACAACTTGATACCGTCCTGCTTACCGAAAAATCGTTATCGCTTTGTGAAGCAAGAAAACCGTTTCTCTTGCGGTAAAATGGTTTTAGACTTGCAGTATCGCTAAATCTTTAAGGCAATAAAGTTTGTTGCGAACCTTAAGAAGCGCACCCATATTCAACCGGATTACGGTTGAGTATAGGTGTGCTTTTCTTTGACATTTCTGAAATTTTGCCGTAGTGGAGGGGGAATTCATCTTGTAACTTTGTCAAAATCGTCTTGCTCAGTAGGGTCGGGAAATTTTGCTCATCAGGTATTAGCCTGTTTGGATACGAGACAATATTTTCTATTTATCACTAATCCACGTCTAAGTAATAATTGATAACTCATTTTTGTTGTTGCTTGACTTTAAAAATTTCTAATAGTTTCTTATTGGTAACTATGCCACATAATTGTGCTTACTTTACCATGAATACAGATGGCAGTATAATTTAAGCATAAAGGGGTGTACAAAATGAACACAATGGAGTTTTTAAAATATTTACAGGAAGAAATTCATTCAACGGTTGCCGCCACTGTAGATGATAACGGGCTGCCCGTAACCTGCGCCATCGACATGATGGATGCGGACGAGAGTGGACTTTACTTTCTTACAGCGAAAGGTAAAGGCTTTTACAACCGTCTGAAAGAGCGCGGGTATATGGCGCTGACTGGCATGAATGGAGAAGATACCATGTCCTGCGTGGCTGTGTCCATTCGAGGTAGGGTACGGGAGCTAGGGGATAAAATGTTACCCTATCTGTTTGAGAAGAATCCTTATATGAATGAGATTTATCCCACTGCCGAATCCCAAAAGTCATTGACGGTTTTTCATCTTTTTAGGGCAGAGGCGAATGGTTTGATTTGTCCAAGAAACCGATTGAGCGTGCTTCCTTTTCTTTTGGGGCGGTAGAGAAAAAGGAAGAGGGCTATTGCATCACAAACGCCTGCACCCTATGCCGCACCTGTGAGACAGTCTGCCCCCAAAGCTGTATTGACTTTAAGGATGCGCAAGCGGTTATTCATCAAGAACATTGTCTGCACTGCAGCAACTGCATGGATGTATGTCCGCAAAATGCTGTGATCCGGGAGGGATAAAAATGACGCAGGAAGAAAGACGAATTTATTTAATCAAAGAGCTGCTCCGGGAGCAGTCAAGGTACTCAAATATGGAAATTTCGGCAGATACAGAGGAACAAAAGCGATTACTTAGAAGCCTTATGAATATTCGTTCTCCCCGTCCAATCAGTTCCGAATTTCTGAAAGTACAGGATGAATATTTGAGCGGGGAAGTAGCTGCCAAAGGTACAGTTGATGGGGATGATTTACCAGTATCCCCCATAAATAATCGTCTTGTCCTTTGGCGTGGCGATATTACTACATTAAAGGTTGATGCGATCGTAAATGCAGCAAACAGTGCTTTAAGGGGATGCTTCGTGCCTTGTCATTCGTGCGTGGATAACATCATTCACAGCATTAGTGGTATTCAGCTTCGATTGGCTTGTGATGAGATTATGACCGAACAGGGATATGACGAGCCGATAGGTACGGCAAAAATTACACCTGCGTTTAACCTTCCATGTAACTATGTGCTTCATACAGTCGGCCCGATTGTATCCAGACGACTTGCGGACACACATTGCAAACAATTAGCAGATTGTTATAAATCATGCTTAGAGCTCGCTTCAGAATATGGCTTAAGGAGTATAGCTTTTTGCTGTATATCTACTGGGGAATTCCATTTTCCACAGGATAAAGCGGCGGAAATTGCCGTACAAACAGTTACCGAATTTTTGCGAACAGACACACAGATAGAAAAGGTGGTATTCAATGTTTTCAAACAGGAGGATTATGAAATCTACAAGAGAATACTTGGATAATCTCAGGCATGTTAAAGAACTTTTGCAAAAAGCTGATGCGGTGATTATTGGTGCGGGAGCCGGACTTTCTACCTCGGCGGGTTTTTCTTATACAGGAAAACGGTTTCACAAGTACTTTCAGGACTTTATTGATAAATATGGCTTTCAGGATATGTACTCCGGCGGCTTTTATTTTTTGAGACTTTAGAAGAACATTGGGCCTATTGGAGCCGTTATATTTACATCAATCGTTATATGGATGTGGACAATGGGACATATCAAAGTTTGAGGGAGCTGGTGGAAGGCAGGGACTATCAGATTTTAACGACCAATGTGGATCATCAGTTTCAAATTGCTGGATTTGAGAAAGAACGGCTCTTTTATACGCAGGGAGATTACGGATTGTTACAATGCTCAAAGCCATGCCACCACAATACCTATGATAATGAAGAGGTAATTCGGAAGATGCTGAAAGCACAGGGCTATGTGTTTGAAGCGGATGGAAAGCTAACTGTATCGCCGGAGACTACTTTGAAAATGGAAGTTCCGTCTGAGCTGATTCCCCACTGCCCGGTCTGCCATAGGCCGATGTCGATGAACCTTCGGGCAGATGGCACATTTGTGGAGGACTCCGGCTGGCATGCGGCGGCAGAGCGTTATCAAAGTTTTTTAGACAGACACAGGAAGGATAACGTATTGTTTCTGGAATTAGGGGTAGGGTATAACACTCCGGGAATTATCAAGTATCCGTTCTGGCAGATGACCTTCCAATGGAAAGACGCCTTTTATGTATGTGTGAATCATAGAGAGGCGTTTGCTCCGAAGGAGACTGTGAAGAAGTCGCTCTGCATTGAGGAAGATATCAGAGAAGTACTGCAGAAAGTATTGGAACTATAGATAAATATTGGCATCCTCTCTTGTATGCAAAAATAAGTGATAGCCTGAACATGCAGAAAAGATACATGAGTTTGGGCAAACATAAAAATTGACACTGGAACTTTTGCTTGGCATAATGAATGAGCATACAAAACGGGACGTGAGAATATGCATGAAGTAGAAGCAAAAGGAATTCTTTCTGCACAAAATGGCATGAATATTGTAATACCAGGAACATCTGCTAAATGCAGAGCCAATCATTGTAGTGGATACAGTGGTTGGCTCTTTTTATCTGAAACAGGAAAAGCTATACATTATCTTGAGAAGTGTATTTGGCAGCACTGAGTTTCCTGTTGGTTGACTTTTGGCGCAAAAGGTTGCATGCTGTTCCCTTGCAGTTTGACGTGTGTTTGAGGTACGATATAAGAGGTGGAAGGCAAATGCAAAGCATTTCTCAAGATGCCTTCTGACGACAGCCGCCGAACCTTGGGGGAGAGGCGCTACTATTATACGAGGAGAAACGAATATCATGAATGCACTTCATATAGCAGACAATATTATACGTCTGCGCCATGACAGGAAGATTACCCAAGAGGAACTTGCTGATTTTATCGGTGTCACAAAAGCCGCCGTCTCCAAATGGGAGAGTGGCAAGAGTACACCGGATGTCTTGCTTCTACCACAGCTTGCAGCCTTCTTTGATGTGTCTGTGGATGAACTGATGGGCTATGAAGCACAACTGTCGCGGGAACAGATTCGGAAAATTTACGGGGACCTGTGCATGGATTTTACAAAGCTACCTTTCTCAGAAGCACTTGATAAGGCAAGGTCTTATGCACACCGCTATTATTCCTGCTATCAGCTCCTTTTGCAGGTTGGCATTTTATATCTCAACCATGCTATGCTGGCAGAAAATGAAGACGAATACAGAAACATCCTACAGGAAGCGGATACCTTCTGTGACCACATTCTGGAACGGTGCAAGGACACTAGCATCTGTGAGGATGCTACATCCTTAAAAGCCGTGCTGTATCTCCAGCTTGGGAAAACAAAGGACGCAGCTACAATGCTGGAGGAACTGGCAGATCCGAGCCGTCTCTCCGGACAAAATGACCTGATGCTGGTTCAGGCATACCGGCAGTCAGGAGAAACTGAGAGGGCGAAAAGCTATACACAAATTCGGATATACACCCATCTGCTGAGCCTGGTCAGTGCGGAAATCCTGTTCCTGTCTTTACATGAGAAAGCGCCGGAGCGGTGCAAAGAAACTATAAAACGCGTGGAGGGTATCATAGAATTGTACCGTCTGAATGATCTGCACCCAAATCTGTCGGCACAGTTTTATTATCAGGCGGCTGTCATTTATGGAGTAAATGGAAGAAATGAAAGAGCGCTGATAGAGCTCGGACGCTTTGAAAAATGTGTCTGTGCCCTTTTGGACAGCACACAGAGCCTGCTCCATGGGGATGATTATTTTGACCGGCTGGAGGAATGGATTGAACGTCTGCCCCTTGGTGACATGGCACCTAGGGACAAGAGCTTTGCACAGCAGAGTGCGTTACAGGCATTATCCCATCCTGCATTCGCTGCCTTGAAAGAGACCGAAGAATTTAAAAGGATTTATAGTCATATATCGGAAGGAGGAAGAGAGAATGCCTGACATCAAAAAAGTATTGCCGTTATAGTTCCACTTTTGATTGTGGAACTGGTGCTGCTTATTTATACCATCCGTCATATTCTGACGCACAAGACCTATAAACGGGGCAGTCGTACCATGTGGCTTGTGGTTGCTATTGTAGGTATGGAGTTTATTGGCCCGATTTTATATTTTCTGCTGGGAAAAGAGGATGAATGATATGGATATGCTGACTCTTTCTCATATTGCGAAGCATTTTGGGACAAAGCAGGTGCTGAAGGATATAACTTTTGGCTTCCTGGAACATACAGTCTTTGGGTTTGTGGGGCAAAATGGTGCCGGAAAAACCACCGCCATGAAGCTGGTTCTTGGACTCCTGGCCTGTAATAAGGGAGAGATTCTGGTAAACGGGGAGCCAGTTCACTATGGGAACACGGCAACGAATCGTTCTATCGGTTATCTGCCCGACGTGCCGGAGTTTTGTCATTAATCTTAACTGATGTATGTTGTTATCATTGCTGTCGTGGCTGCGGCGGCATATTTGGTCATAAAAAGCGCAGTCAAAGGTGCCTTCAAAGAATATGAAAGAGAAAAGAATGCAAAATGGAGGTTATTTTTGAATAACAGATTTGTGAAATAAAGATTTGAAGTGAAATTTGTGCCGCCCCCGAACAGGCAGGTCATATTTAAAGAGCAAAATGAAAAACGGAGGAAAACTACCATGCTGAAAATCGAGCATTTAACGAAAATCTATGGTGAGAAAAAAGCGGTTGATAATTTGTCCCTGCACATTCAGCCGGGAGAAATTTACGGCTTTATCGGCCACAACGGCGCGGGTAAAACCACCACGATTAAAGCCTGCTGCGGCATTTTGCAGTATGACGGCGGCGAAATCTATGTGGATGGCGTATCCATCAGGGAAAACCCACTGGCCTGCAAAGCAAAGCTTGCCTATATCCCGGATAATCCTGATCTGTACGAGTTTATGACCGGCGTCCAGTTTTTGAACTTCGTGGCGGATATCTTCAGCGTCAGCGCGGCAGACCGGCAGGAGCGCATCCGATGGCTGTCCGACGCCTTTGAACTCACTGCCGACCTGGCGCAGCCGGTTTCGGCCTATTCCCACGGTATGAAGCAGAAGCTGGCGATCATTTCGGCACTGATGCACGCACCAAAGCTCATCGTCATGGACGAGCCTTTTGTCGGCCTTGACCCAAAGGCCTCTTATCTACTGAAAGAACTAATGCGAAAAATCTGCGATCATGGCGGAGCCATTTTTTTCTCCACACATGTGCTGGAAGTGGCGGAAAAGCTCTGCGACAAGATTGCTATCATCAAGGGCGGGCAGCTGATCAAATCCGGAACGATGGAGGGAGTCAAGGGCGATACTTCCCTTGAAAATGTGTTCTTGGAACTGGAGGGAGAGTAATGATAAGAGCGCTGTTTAAAAAACAGATGATGGAGATTTTCTCCTGGGTCTATCGGGATAAAAAAACCAATAAGAATCGCTCTGGGAAAGGACTCACAGTATATGTCCTGCTGTATCTTCTGCTTTTCGTCTTCCTCGGCAGCATGTTCTATATGATTGCAAGTACACTCTGTGAGCCGCTGCAAACGGCAGGTTTTGGCTGGCTGTACTTTGCCATTATGGGGCTACTTGCGGTAGCGCTAGGTGTCTTCGGCAGCGTGTTCAACACCTATGCGTCTTTATATCAGGCCAAGGACAACGATCTTCTGCTTTCCATGCCTATTCCGGCGGCGAAGATTCTGCTGGTTCGGCTGTCTGGAGTGTTCGTCATGGGACTGATGTATGAGCTGATCGTTATGATCCCCACAATGCTCGTCTGGTTCTTCACTGTGCCGGTAAACTTCATCGTTGTTGTCTGTACGCTTCTGATTCCCTTGGTGCTGTCTGTACTGGTGCTGATTCTTTCCGCTGTCCTCGGCTGGGTGGTGGCGCTGATTGCCGGGAAACTGAAGCACAAAAATATTGTGGTGGTGATTTTGTCCCTTTTGTTCATTGCCGCCTATTATTACTTATATATGCGGGCATATTCCATGCTCCAAAGCATCCTTGCCAACTCACAGGTGGTGGGAGGTCACTTTAGGAGCATCCTCTATCCTTTCTACCAAATGGGACTGGCGGCAGAAGGAAACTTCCTTTCCATGCTGATTTTTACAGCCATCGTCGGAGTTCTGTTTGCCATCGTCTACCTGGTGTTGTCCCGCAGCTTTTTAAAGATTGCAACCGCAAACCGCGGTACGGCGAGAGTACAGTACAGGGAGCAACGGGCGGTCTTGCGCCCCGCAGGAAGGGCGTTGCTGTATAAAGAACTGCGCCGATTCCTGGGCAGCTCCAATTATATGCTTAACTGTGGCCTTGGCATTATCCTCATGGTCGTGGCTGCTGCCGCTTTGCTCATCAAAGCGGATACGGTTAGCGGAATCCTCGCGGGCGTGTTTTCTGACGACCCGGAAATGATCCCGCTCCTTGCAACAGCTGCTGTCTGTCTTTTGACTGCCATGAACGACATCACCGCGCCGTCCGTATCACTGGAGGGAAAAAATTTGTGGCTTGCACAGGTGTTCCCGGTGTCTGGCAAACAGGTGCTGATGGCAAAGCTGAAACTACATCTGCTTCTCACGCTGATTCCTGCTGCCGTTTTGACGGCTGCTGTGGAATGGGTGTTAAGGCCGGAACCGGCGTTTGCCGTCCTGATTCCCACGGTAGTCGCTCTGTTTGTTCTCTTTATGGCGGCGCTCGGACTGTGTATCAATCTGAAAATGCCGAACCTGAACTGGACCAGCGAGATTGTTCCCATCAAACAGAGCATGGGAGTGATGTTTGCCCTGTTTGGCGGCTGGGTGGTAATCGTGGCGATAGCGTTACTTTACCTCGCCGTGAAGGATTTTCTTACACCTCTTATCTATTTGATCTGCACGGGGGCTTTGCTGCTTGCAGCGTCCGCTGTCCTTTTGAGATGGATTCTGACAAATGGCGCCAGGATTTTTGAAACGCTTTAAATGGGCAGATATGGTCAAATAAGAATTGACTTTCAGGTGACGGAGCAGGTCAAACAGTGTGTATATGTCTATCTGATTGATTCCGGGGTTTACGGAAGCGAACGGATTATTTCCGACTATATAAGCAACATTGGACGGGATATTCCAGAACTCAAAGGCATTTTTTTGACTCACTCCCATCCCGACCATATTGGCGCGGCGGCGCAACCGAAGACAATGACCAACTGCCGTATTTATGCCAGCAAAGGCGAGCGGTGTTGGATTGAAAACATTGACCTTGAATACCGAAAACGGCCGATTCCTAATTTCTATCAGTTGGCGGGAACTGCATCTGTGAAAGTGGATCAGATTTTATCTCATAGAGAAACCGTGTCACTGGAACCGAATCTGCAAATTGAGGTAATCAGTACCGGAGGCCATTCCATGGACGACATTTCCTACTTGCTACGAGAACCGGGAGTTCTGTTTCCAGGGGATGCGATTTCGGTTCCAGGTGACATACCGATTTATATTGACAGCCAAAAAAGCTTGAAAAGTTTAAATCTGCTCTACAAGCTTTCAGATGCGATGCAGTTTTTTGTCCTGCATGGGATACGGCTTATCAGTGACGTGAAAATCAGTCGGGCCGTTGAAAACGGGATTAGGCTGATTGAATCTTTGGAATGTAATATCAATTGTTTCATTCAGGAAAATCTCAATTTAACAGCGGAGCAGTATACCGCACTTTTGTGTGAAAAGATGCAAACACCACAGTATTTGAACAATCCGCTGTTCAAACGAACTGTGATCAGTCACATTTATTTGTGACAATTGCAGGAGGAAAAAGATGGACAAACGCTTTATAAATTCAAAAAATAGAGTCCCGCCAGTAAGTAAGAGCCCCGGTATGAACTGTGGCAACGAAAACGAAAAGAAAAATACTGGGGACATTAGTTTATGAAACAAGGAGGAAGGGAGAGTAATGCATTTGGATCAATGTTTGCGGAAATGATCGTCCCAATCTGGGCTAATTTAGGAATTCATGCAGTCACTGTCATTGCCCTGATGATTGTGGCATATTTCGTTATCATATGGGCGGTACGAAACGGTGTCAAAGAGGCTTTAAAAGAATTTTGGGAAAAATGCACGACAAGAAATGACACATAAAAACAGATGGAAGAACTGAACTGCACCCCATTTGTTAGACAGTGTGGTATACTATCTAATGAAAGGG
>CAZWWH010000027.1:0-21758 GCA_964637365.1 uncultured Peptococcaceae bacterium | reverse complement strand
CCTGCGATTCACAGACAACAAGCCCTTTCAGTTGCTTGAACAATTTTGATTTTTTTATTGTCTAACTTTTGGGGGTCACTTCAATCTGTGGGTTCTCTTTTTTGATATTCTCAGCGGCAAAAGGTTTCAATATAATTATCTAAGCATTGTTGTATGGTTTTTTTTGCAGCTTCCGCACCTTGGACTTCATCAACGATGGTTTCTTTTTCCTCAAGGTTTTTGTATACCTGAAAGAAATGCTGCATTTCCTTAAAGCGATGCTGGGGCAGCTGTTCAATATCCTTAAAGGTATTGTAATTGGGATCTTTAAAAGGAATTGCGATGATTTTCTCATCGTATTTCCCATTGTCCATCATGGTGATAACACCAATGGGATAACACCGCACCAGGCTCATCGGTAAAATACTTTCACTGCTCAATACTAAAACGTCCAAAGGGTCGCCATCGTCAGCATAAGTGCGTGGAATGAAGCCATAGTTGGCGGGATAATGAGTAGAGGTGTAGAGAATGCGGTCGAGAATCAGGGCGCCGGTGGATTTATCCAGCTCATATTTGTTCCTGGAGCCTTTCTCAATTTCAATCACTGCCAGAAAATTGTCGGGGTTCACCCGAGAGGGGCTAATGTCGTGCCATAAGTTCGTCATCCGGTATGACCTCCTGCATGAATCTTTTTCTTTCCTTAACGCAACCAGTGTAACATAATATAGAATGACTTTCAATATATATTTAGATATGTAGCATTTTTTTCTTGTTTTGAGAAGAAGCTTAATTTTTTTATGAAAGTCGTTGTCGTCTCTTGACAAGATTCTTCCAATCCCGTATAATAAACACGAAAATATAATATCTTTTACTGGTGCCCTTTGGGGATAATAGGGAATTCGGTGCAAAACCGAAACGGACCCGCCGCTGTAAATGGTTGTGAGAGCCGCATAATGCCACTGAGTCATCGGGAAGGCGCGGCAATCGGTGAAAACCATGAGTCAGAAGACCTGCCTGTAAAATATTAAGACGAAACAATGGTAAAGTTTCAGCTTTAATCAGACGCCTGGTCTGCTTATGTGCTGGAGCTTTTTTATTTTATGGAGGCTTTGATGGAACCCGCAGTGCAGATTAAAATTGAATCTTTGACTTTCCCGCCTGAAACCAAGGCGGCCCTCCATGATATCGACCTTACTGTTGCTCAAGGGGACTTTGTCGCCATTACTGGCGCCGTGGCGTCAGGGAAATCCGCGCTTTTGCACTGTATCACCGGCGCGATTCCCAAGTTCCACGAAGGGGATCTGCGGGGCAACGTTAAGGTGATGGGACGGGATGTTGCGGAAATTCCTCTGCCCAAAATGTCCGATTATCTCGGTTATATGATGCAGGAGCCGCAAAATCAGGTAGTTAGCGTTGACGTTTATGAAGACGTGGCCTTTGGCATTGGCAATAAAAATGTGCCTTGGGAAGAAATGGACCAAAGAGTTCATGAAATTCTCGATTTTGTGGGGCTTTCCGGTCTGGAAGAACGCAAAACCGAGGAATTATCCGGAGGTCAGGCCCAGCGTGTGGTTTTAGCAGGGGTTCTGGCCCTGGACGCTCCCATCTTGATTTTGGATCAGCCCACAGCGGAGCTTGACCCCCAAGGCCGCAGAGACCTCTATCAGCACCTGGCTTCCCTTAATCAAGAAAAGGGTGTTACCATTATTATGGTTATGGACCGTACCGAAGAGGTGCTATCCTGTGCCAACCGAGTGTTGGTGATGGACCAAGGCACCATTGGTCATGAATATACCCCCGAAGCCTTTGCCGCTAAGGAGCGCGATGCCCACAAGGCACACAGCGCCAATCCAACTAACGGTGGAGATATCGTGGCCCGGGTCAACGGCGCAGGCTACACTTATAAAGGCGGCTTCGTGGGCTGCGAGCCTTTAGACCTTTCTATCGGCCAAGGAGAATTTGTTTCCGTGATTGGTTTGAACGGCTCCGGTAAAACCACCTTGATGAAAATGCTGGAAGGGCTGCTTACTCCTTCAGTAGGTTCCGTAGAGCTCTTTGGTCAGACTGTGACGAAGAAAAACATCAATGAATTGCGGAAGCGCATCGGCTTTCTTTTTCAAAATCCCGATTTTCAGATTTTCGCCTCAACAGTAGAAGAAGAGGTAGCCTTTACCCTAAAGCTGAGAAAGCTGCCGGAGAATGTCATCAAGGAACGAGTAGAGGCTGCGTTGGCCCAGAGCGGACTTCTTTCTTATATGGGAGAGCATCCCCAAAAACTCAGCCGTGGACAGCGGCAAATGCTGGCCTTAGCCTCAGTGTTAGTTGGTGATCCAGACTTGATTATCGCCGATGAACCCACCTCCGGTCTTGATGAAGCCCAAAGTTATATGATTATGGACGCCCTTTCAGAATTGGTAAAGCAGGGGAAAACAGTACTGCTGGTCACACATGACTTGTCCATGGCAAAGCAATATGCTCACCGTATTGTTTCTATGTACCGCCATGAAATCGTTTTGGATATCCCTGGGACTGAGATGGGCAATCATTTGGATACCCTGGAACGCATTGGTCTCGTTTTTGAAGGGGGGCTTACGGTATGAACTTCGCGGAACGCCTGGATCCCCGTTTGAAAATTTTTTGGTGTGTATTTTTGATTATCGCTGCTTTTACCTTTGCCACGATTCCCGGGGAATTGGCCATCATAGCCGTTATGGTGTTGATGGACGCACTTTTCACCAAATCTTTGAAGAAATATAAGGTGTTAGTAGTCTTGATGCTTTTGGTGGCGTCACAGATTTTCGTGATCCAATTCTTATTTTGCCGCCAGGGACACCTTATTTGGCAGTGGGGCATCATCAAGGTTTACAGTGATTTTTGGAAGGTCGCCCTTCTGGGCACCCTTCGCACCTCCGCCATTGCTATGGCGGCCATTCAGTGCATGACCTGGACTTCCTCCAAGCAGGCTACCCTGATGCTGGTAAGCTGGCATGTGCCGTATCGCTACGCTATGCTGACGGGTGTGGCCGCCCGCTTTTTGCCCCTGATGCAAAAGGAATACCTTTCCATTTGTGACAGTCAGACGGTGCGCGGTTTACCCTGCGACGGTGTGTGGAATAAAGTAAAAACAATTTTACCAACCTTTTTTCCCTTCCTGTACCGGGCCATCCGTCGTTCTTCGGAAACGGCGCTTTCCATGGAGCTGCGGGGCTTTGGCCGGGAAAAGACCAGAACTTTTACAACAAAACTCGACATAAAACCTTGGGAAAGAATCGCCCTCGGTGTGGTCATATTGATGATTTTACTCTTGTGCGCGCAAAGAGTGTTATCATATTTTATTTAATTTAAAAGAAAAAGAAGGAAATCATTTTAGGAGGCAGAAACAATGAATAGTAGTGTTTTCAGAACCGATACAAAAGCTTTGGTGGGTTCCGTTATTTTGGGGATCGTTTTCGTCATCGCCTGTCAGGTAACAGGACAAATCGACAATCTTTTCCCTTGGGGAAAAGCGGGGATGTATTTAATTAACGGCACCGTATGGGCCTTTTTCACCGGAATTATTACGTTGCTTTACAGACAGCCCGCAGGTATCATCGCCGGGGAAGTAGAAGCCATTATTTCCATTTGGTACAGTCCCTTGTGGCTTGTTTTTGTCTTTGCTAATGCCATCGGTTCTATTGCGGTTTCCGCCGTGGCAGCGAAATGCTCCATGGAAAAATGGTGGCACCATATTGTGGCTCAGTTCTTCTGCAATTTCTTGGGAAATTGCTGTATCTGTGTGGGCTTGGTGAAAATTTACGGTGTTCCTTTGAATGTGGCGATTATTGAATCCTTGATTATCGTCGCTGTTTGTTGGCCGCTGTCCACTATTTTTACGAAACTTGTATACGATAAAGTAAAAAAATCGGGTTTGGCGAAATAACCGTCTGCCCTTAAGAAAAAGAAAATGAGAGGGAAATTATGAGTCAAGACTGGCGTGTATTTTTGGAACAACTAGATAAAGAAGGTCAAATCAAACACGTTACTGAAGAAGTGAAGCGAGAATATGAAATTACTCAGTTGATGATGGATCTGGAAAAGGAACACCGTTATCCTGTGATGGTGTTTGACCAGGTGGAAAACAGCGAATTCCCTGTGATTACCAATGTCTTGGGCACCAGAGAACGGTTTGCCAAGGCCATGGGGGTGGAAACGAAAGAGGTCTCCAATGAGTTCGCCAAACGCATCGGCAAACGCATCGAAGAGGTCAAAGTGGTGGAAAATCCGCCCTTCGCGGCCCATTGTATCACCGGGGATGATATTGACCTTTACAAATTGCCCATTCCCACTCATTTCCCTATTGACGCGGGGCCCTATGTGACTTCTGGGCTTTGTGTGGCTAAGGATCCGGAAAGTGGCGCTGAAACCCTGGGCTTCCATCGGATGCAGCTCAAGGGGAAGGATAAGCTGGGAATTTCTCTCCATTCTCGCCAGCGGCTTTGGGAATATTTCCGCCGCAGTGAGGAACGAGGGGAAAGTCTGGAAGCTGCCATTGTCATCGGTGTCCATCCCAACATTTCTTTGGGCTCCATGGCTCTTGTCCCCTATGATCAGGGTAAATATGGCGCCATTGGAGGTCTTTTTGGCGAACCCTTAGAGGTGGCTCAGTGCGCTACCGTGGATTTACAGGTCCCGGCCTATGCCGAAATCGTGCTGGAAGGGGAAATTATGGCCGACGTCCGTGAAAAGGAAGGCCCCTTTGCGGAATTTACCAACTACGCCTGCTACCGCAGCACTGAAAACGTCTTTAAGGTCAAGGCCATCCGCTATCGGGAAAAGGCCGTTTATCACGATGTGACCCCCGGCATGAGCAGCGAGCACATCACCGTTGTGGCCATTCAAAGAGAAGGCGACGTGTTGAAGGCCCTCCATCAAACCTTACCCAATATCAAAGCCGTACATGCTCCTTTTTCTGCCTGCGGCTTGTTCCATTGCTATATTTCCATGAAAAAAATCGCCGAAGGGCAGCCGCAGCAGGCCATTTACGCAGCCTTTGCCGTAGACCATAACATCAAAATGGTGGTAGTGGTTGATGAAGATGTGGATGTTTTCAATGAGGAAGAAGTCCTTTGGGCTTTGGCCACGCGATTGCAGGCCGATCACGGCGTGACGATTCTGCCACAGCATCTGGGTATGGGAGTTACCCTCGACCCCTCTACCGATGAATTGAGTAGAACATCGAAAATGGGAATTGACGCTACCAAACCCATGAGCGGTTTCTCCCCTAAAATCGAAATGGATCCCGTTGTGGAAGCGGCAGTACAGCGGCTCCACAAATACACCAAATAATCTATGAACCCGGCCGCCTTTTTAGGCGGCCTTCCCCGTTTGATTCCATGAATTTTTGAGAAAAGAAGGTTCGTTTTATGATAAAAATTGCCATTGATACCGGCGGCACTTTTACCGATTACACCTCGGTTGGTTCCCTGGAGAACGGTGCCTCCCGCAGCGTCTTTGTGAAAAATCCTACTGACCATGAAAATCCCGCCCGAGGTATCTTGTCCGGCCTTCGGGAGCTGGCCAAGGCCTGGGATACCGATTTGAATACATTGTTAAGCCAAACCACTCAAATTGCCCATGGCACCACGTTAGCCTTAAATGCCCTGCTGGAAAAAAAGGGGGTTAAAACCGCGCTTTTTACCACCGAAGGCTTTCGGGACGCCCTGGAGGTACGCCGCTCCCAGCTGAAAAATCAGTGGGATTTGCGCATTCAAATGCCTGAGGTTCTAGTGCCCCGCCGTTTGCGTTTGGGTATCCGTGAACGGGTGGATTATAAGGGCGACATCGTGATTCCCCTGGATGAAGATAGCGTTCGTCAGGCTTGTGCGAAATGTCGGGAATATGGAGTAAAAGCCATCGCCGTTTGCTTTTTATTCTCCTTCCAAAATCCTGCCCACGAGCAGAGGGTAGCGGAGATTATCCACGAGGAGCTTCCCGAGGTCTTTGTTTCCTTATCTTCGGAGGTGGCTCCCCGGATTCGGGAATATGAACGCACCTCCACCACGGTGATCAACGCTTATCTCACACCGGTGCTGGCAAATTATCTCCGGGTGATTCAAAAGGAGTTGGCCCAGTACGGCTGGAATAAACCCATTCATATTATGCTCAACAGCGGTGGTCTCAGTGATTCCGAGGCAGTGGCCCGCTTCGCCGCTAAAACCTTATTGTCCGGGCCTGCCGGCGGCGCTGTGGGAAATGAGGCTCTCGGTCAAATGCTAGGTAAAAGCCATATGGTGCTGGCGGATATGGGCGGTACTAGCTTTGACGTTCATGTGGTCAGCGGTGGGAAAAATCAGCTGGTTCCTCAATCGGAGCTGGCGGAATATCCTTTGAGTATCCCTATGATCGATATCAGTTCCATCGGCGCCGGCGGCGGCAGTATCGCTCATGTGGACGACGGCGGCCGTGTTCTGGTTGGCCCCGCCTCGGCGGGTTCCGTACCGGGGCCTTCCTGTTACAACCAAGGCGGGGAGGAGCCAACTGTCACCGATGCCCTTTTGCTGCTGGGCCTGGTGAATGAAGATAACTTCCTTGGCGGCCGCATGAAATTATCCCGAGCCAAAGCCGAAGAAGCCGTGGCCAAGAAAATCGCCGCGCCTTTGGGACTTTCCGTTATGGACAGCGCCCGCATTATTTACCGCATCGCCGCGGAAATGATGGCCGACGCCTTGCGCCTCGTTACCATGCAGAAAGGAAACGATCCCCGTTTTTACAGCTTACTCAGTGCTGGCGGCGCTTTTGCTCTCTTTGCCGCGGGGATTATGGACTCTCTCCATATGACAGAGGTTCTCATTCCCGTCCAGGGGCCGGTGTTCTGCTCCTGGGGGATGCTGGGGGCTTCCTGTCGTTACGATTTTACCCGTAGCTTTTTTATGGAAAAAGGCCAGTGGGACGGTAGCGCCTTGGCGCAAATGCTTGATACGATGCGGAAGGATGGCGACGTGGAATTGGCCCGTCTCGGCGTGGCTGAGGAAAACCGTCGCTTCGACGTGGTGCTGGAAATGCGCTATATCGGCCAGCATCATGAAATCAGTGTTCCCTGGGGTGACCGAACCATTGATGAAGCCAGCCGGGACGCGGTGGAAAAGGCCTTCCATGACGTTCACGAAGCCACTTATGAATACGCCGAGCGGGATCAGGATTGGGAAATCATCAACCTCCATTTGGCCTGTTACGAGGAAATGGGGGAAAATGCTTTGTTCCTTTTCGGCTCCCACAAAGGAGCGGGAGAAAAAACCGTGGTGGGTGACGCCTTTGGTCTCGACGGCGAGGTGACCGTACCTGTTTACGGCGAAGGGAACTTGGCCCAAGGGATTCAAGGCCCCGCTTTGATTGATTTCGATTATACTACAGTGGTAGTGCCCCAAGGCTTTACCGGTTCGGTAGAGTATGACGGTATTCTCACTTTAAGAAAAGACGGAGGTGAACAATGATGGAACAGCGTATGGAGGATATCATCAACCGCACAGTCATTGCCAACCGACTCGATAGTATCACCGGAGAAATGGGCTTGTCTCTAGAGCATTCCGCCCATTCTCCTATTTTTGCCGAGGCTTGCGACTTCGCTTGCTGCATCTGTGATGACCAGGGAGATCTCGTCTCCCAGTTGAGCGGCATTCCCATTTTGGCCACGGCGGGTTCCTTTAGTGTCAAGTCTGTGCTGCGCCGCTACGGAACCAAAATTGAGGATGGCGATGTTTTTATTATCAATGATCCCTATGACGGCGGGAATCACCTGCCGGACATTGGAATCATCACTCCCGTGTTTGCCGAAGGGGAGTTGCTCTGTTTTTGCGTCAGCCGCGCCCACCATGGCGATATCGGCGGCTCCACCGCCGGCAGCTACAATCCCAAAGCTACGGAAATCTTTCAGGAGGGCATTCGCATTCCTCCCACCAAACTGATGAAAAACAATGAAATGCTCGAGGATGTTCTGGAGCTGATTATTCATAATACCCGTAACCCCGCCATGATGAAAAGCGATCTGTTGGCACAAATCGGTTCCAACCGCTTGGCCGCCAAGCGCATAAAGGAAATGGTAGATACTTATTCCGCCGCCACAGTGCGAAAGGCCGTGGCGGAAACACTGGAACAGACGGAGGCCCTTACCCGTAAGCGCATTTCCGAGGTGCCTGACGGTGTTTACTGCGCCACGGAATACATCGACGACGACGGTTTCCAGGAAGAACCGGTAAAAATCCAAGTGGCGGTTAAAATTAACGGCGACCGTATGCTGGTAGATTTTGAGGGGACAGACCCTCAAGTCAAAGGCTTTATCAATACCTCGGTGGTGACTGCTACCACAGCGTCGGGCATCGCGGCCTTATGGTTCCTTGGCGCGGATATTCCCCGCAATGGCGGCGCTTTCCGCTGTATTGAGGTGAATTTGCCCAAAGGATCCCTGGTAAATCCCTATGAGCCTGCTCCCATGACCCTTTGTACCTTAACGCCGGCCAGCGAAATCATTGGCACGATTTTCCAGGCTCTGGACCAGGCGGATTCGGGACGCGTTTCCGCAGGGTACGGCCGTTATGCAGGTCCCTCCTATTATGGTGTGGATCCTCGTACCAACCGTTTTTACGTTGGTTTTTCTTTCTGCTCCACTGGCAGCGGCGGAGCCATGAAGGGAATGGACGGCAAAGCCTATATGTCTGCCATGTCTAATTTCGGTGGTGTGAAGACCCCCAATATTGAATCCAATGAAGCCCAATATCCCCATCTCACCTTATGGCATGAAATGAATACCGACACTGCCGGGGCTGGGGAGTATCGCGGCGGTGCCGGCATGCGCTTTGCCTTTGAAATATATGACGATACCAGTGATATCGTTATGTTTGGCGACGGAATGAAATTCGCGCCTTATGGTCTGGAGGGGGGACACAAAGGCAGTCTCAACAAGGCCGTTTTTGTTCACGAAGGGAATGCTGTTGCTATGGAAAGTAAAGAATATCCCCGCCACGTTGCTAAGGGCGATCGCGTCTATCTTGAATCCTGTGGTGGCGGCGGTTGGGGCAATCCCTTAAAACGTCCTGTTCAGAAGGTTTATGATGATGTGCTGGACGAAATTATCACCGTGGAAACCGCCAAAGAGGTTTATGGCGTTGTCATTACCGACTATGGCGTTGACGAATCCGCCACCAAAAAACTGCGGGAGGAAATGATATGAAAATCCTTGTGGGAATCACCGGTGCTACCGGTACCCGTTATGGGATCCGCTTGTTGGAGATCTTAAAGGAAACGGAACACCATGTTACTTTGGTGATGAGTCCCTGGGCAAAAGAGACTATGGCACTGGAAACGGAGTTTACCGAAGACTACATTTTTTCCCTAGCCGACGCTGTCTGCGACTATAACGATCTTTCTGCACCCGCTGCCAGCGGTTCCTATGGTATTGACGCTACTATCATCGTTCCCTGCAGCATGAAAACTCTGTCCGCCGTGGCTAACGGCTTTAGCGACAATCTCATTGTCCGCAGTGCGGATGTGGCTCTAAAGGAGCGCCGTCCGCTCTTGTTGATGGTCAGGGAAACGCCGTTGACGGCCATCCATCTGAAAAATATGCTGACCGTTACCGAGGCCGGAGGCATTGTGGTACCTCCGATGCCTGCTTTTTATCATAAGCCTGAGACCATTGAAGACGTCGTGGATCAATCTGTGGGAAAACTCCTGGATTTGCTGAAGATTCCTCACAATCTTTACCGTAGATGGGGGGAATGATTTATGGTAATTAAAGCAGGCCGCGGCCGTACGGCCATTTCCTATGACCTTCGTTTGTTCGGCGGTGATGTCCTGATTTCCGTTTTTGGCGGTGTTGCCCATATTGGCAGTGTAACGGTGGGGGATTGCGGTAAGACCATGACCTATACTGCACAAAACCATCGGGATGACGCTTTGGCCGAGTCTCTGGCGGAGACTGTGTCCCGCCGTTATCAGTGCCGCTGTGTGGTTACAGCGGGATTTCATCTTGATAACATCACCAAGGAGGAGATACGGTTCGTGTTAGACATCCATGAAAAAGGCGTCCAAAAGGTCCTCCATACTCTAGATGAATTGTTGGAATTTTCTGAATCTAAAGATATTCCATGAAATCGCAAGAAAATGATGGTTGACATTCGATAGGCTTTGCCCTATGATAATGATACAAAAAAGAAAATTGGCGTTCCAGCGCCATATGATAAGCATTAATTTGTTCGGTTTCAGTGAATAGTGCAAGTAGGGGGATACTGTTCATTGATTCAAATATGGCCTACGACCTGTTTTGTTCTGTTTTTTATGTGCAATTTGCAGCGGCACCGTGTGCCGCTTACTTTTTGCTAATTTTCAGTTAGCTTTTGCTTACTATTGGGGTACGTCGTCCACTTTGGAGAGAGTGGGCGTCTAAAAATATTGAGAGTATAGAGTCATTGAGAATTTGGATGGAGAGATTTATGACACTGGATCAAATGAAATCAGGCGAAAGCGGTATCATAGAAGCCGTTCGCTGTGAACAGCTTCTGCGCCGCCGTTTGCTGGACATGGGGCTCACGCCAAAAACCCGTATTATGGTACGTAAAGTCGCTCCTTTGGGAGATCCCATGGAGGTGTGCCTCCGTGGCTATGAGTTGACTTTGCGGAAGGATGACGCCCGAAATATCGAGGTCAGGGAGGTTCCTCCATGTCCGTTGAAATAGCCTTGGTGGGGAACCAGAACAGTGGTAAAACAACCTTGTTCAATCAGATGACCGGATCCAGCCTTAATGTGGGCAATTTCCCCGGTACCACTGTTGAAATGAAACAGGGCATCGTGAAACATCATCATGAAGCCGAGATTGTGGATTTACCCGGGATTTATTCTCTTTCCCCATATACCGAGGAAGAGAGGATTACCCGAGAATATTTGCTGCAATCCAAACCAGATGTGGTTGTCAATGTCATTGATTCCACCTGCTTTGAACGGAGCTTATATTTGACCTTGCAGGTCATTGAAATGAATTTTCCCACTGTGCTTGCTGTGAATATGATGGATGAGCTTCGTGCCAGCGGACGTCATCTTGATATCGACTCCCTACAGCGCGTGTTGGGCATTCCTGTGGTGCCAATTTCCGCCTTTCGTGACGAAGGCATTGATGAGTTGGTGAAAATCGCCATTGATACTGCCCAAAATCGGGTGTTGCCCCAAAAAATGGATTTTTGCAGCGGCGCTACCCACAAAGCCATTCATTCCATCGCCCATATCATAGAGGACGCAGCTGTGGCCGCCGATTTACCGATTCGCTTTGCCGCCTCTAAAATTGTAGAGGGGGATGATGAGATTAAATCCCGCATGGCCTTGTCTGAATACGACAGCAAGCTGGTAGAAATTCTGGTGGAGGAAATGGAACTGCGCTTGGAAACCGACCGTGACGCAGCCATTGCCGATATGCGCTATGAGTTCATTGAGAAGCATTGTTGTCCCTGTCTCAAAGGGGAAAATACCGATACCGGGCATGTCCGTTCCGTTAAAATTGATAGAGTTTTAACCCATCGCGTCTTGGCCATGCCTATTTTTGTGGCGATTATGGCGGTGATCTTTTATTTGACCTTTGGGCTGATCGGCCCGATTTTCAACGCTTGGATGGCCGCTGGCGTGGCTGAAATCACTGCGCTTACTGAAACCTTGTTGGTAGATGTGGGCCTGAATCCCGTTGTGCGTTCCTTGGTGATTGATGGGGCCTTTGCCGGGGTGGGCTCAATTCTTTCTTTTTTACCCACCATTATATTGTTGTTCTTTTTTCTGGCCTTGCTGGAAGGCAGCGGCTATATGGCCCGTGTGGCCTTTGTTTTTGACCATCTTTTGCGCAAAATCGGCCTTTCTGGCCGTTCTTTTGTGCCGATGCTGCTGGGGTTTGGCTGCACCGTACCCGCGGTCATGTCTACCCGCTCTTTGGGCAGCGACCGTGACCGCAAAATGACCATTTTGCTGCTTCCATTTATGTCATGTTCCGCTAAGCTGCCCATTTATTCCGTCTTTACCATGGCCTTTTTTCAGCATTACCGTGGCTTGGTTATGATTTCCCTATACATTGGAGGAATCCTGGTAGGGATCCTCTGCGCTCTGCTGATGAAACATACGATTTTTAAGGGAAAACCCATGCCGTTTCTGATGGAACTGCCATCTTACCGCATTCCCGATAAGAAGGTAGTGGCCATGAATTTGTGGCAGGAAACCCGGGATTTTATCACGCGAGCTTTTACGGTGATCTTCGCCGCCTCCATCGTAATTTGGTTGCTTCAGAGCTTTGACCTCACCTTGAATCAGGTGGCGGACAGCGGTGATAGTATGCTGGCGGGATTTGGGAAGATTTTAGCGCCGATATTTTCTCCCTTGGGATTTGGAGATTGGCGCTGTTCTACTGCTTTGGTCACTGGCCTAATGTCGAAAGAGACCGTCATCAGTACCTTGTCCATCCTAATTGGGGCAGGTGATTCTGTGGCGTTGGCCTCCTCCCTTGGTGCTATTTTCTCGCCTTTGTCGGCCTATTCCTTTCTGATTTTTACCTTGCTTTATATGCCCTGCGTGGCATCGTTTGCCGTTACCCGGCGAGAGCTTGGCTCTTTGGGAAAAGCCGCTCTGGCTTCGGCCTTTCAGACAACTGTGGCCTGGCTTTGCGCTTTCAGTTTTTACCAAGTTGTTTCCCTTTTCGTATCAATCTAAAAAACGCCCTTGCTGCCTGATTTGGTGCAAGGGCGTTTTCTTCTCAAATGACGGTACTGTTTTGTGGCAATGCCGTTTTTATTTGCTTCCATATTACTATCATATTTTTCTAGATTCACATTACCGGCTTTCCGTGTATGCTTGTTATAATACCATCATAGCCAGTGCGGCGATGCCGCCAATGGCATACAAGCTGTTTATCACGAGGCAAACCTTCATAAGACTGCTTTGTGCCCGGGCTTTCACATAGGAAACAATGGTAAAAATGCCGCTAAAAATCATAAAGACAGCATAACAGGATATCATAATTTCTGCAACAGGTGACATTAAGGCCCACTCAAACATTCTCAGCGGAAGAATTGTCCAGGGGATAAAAATCATAATGGCGCTGACGGCCGTTAGAATGTTTTTCATAAAAATCATCTCCTTTCAGCCTGCCCAAAACGGCAGCAGGAAACCATTAAGCAAATTACGGTAATGACCAACGCAACAGGCAGCCATGGAATGAATGCAACCTGAGGCATCGTTAAGCGTGTTGCCAGTGTTCCATATTCTGAAGATACAACAAAGAAGGGATATGCCATGGGATATGCAAACCAAGCCTTGGTGTTTATGACTAGAACGGACGGTACAACAGAGGCGAGTCCCAGTCCAATGGAAAAAATTGGCGTTTGAATGCATACGGATAAAAGCCAGAAGAAAGCGAGCATTGGAATGGAGGATAGAAAAATGATCCCGGCTTCTCTGAAAACGAATATCGGTGACAACATGAAGTCATAACTTTGGGTATGAGATGCGATGGCTGCACTGACAAAATACATTCCTACGGTCATCAAAATTTGCAGCGCTGCCAATGCCGTCAGTACAACGAATTTGGCGAAGCATAATTTCACCGTGGATACCGGCAGGGTAAGCATTTTAAAAATGCCTTTATTACTTCGTTCCGTTTGATTCAGCAGGACGGTGCCGACAACCATACTTGCGGGAAACATAAACCAAGCCATTCCCATGAAGCCCTGGATCAGAAAGTTATTTTCCGGTGAAATCCCCTCTGCCTGCATCTCGAAATTTAAATGGGCGTTAAAGATAGAAGGCAGCCAAAGAATAACTGCTGCTATCAGCAGAATCAAAAGGATTTTTGAACGGCGAATTTTTTTGCACTCAACGCCAACAAGAGATAAAAAGTTCATTCCAGAGACCTCCTAACCTTTAAAAAGATTGTGCTTGCCAATGCGATAGCAAGCATTTCAATGATGTCTGCGATGATGAAATTGCGGATTGTGGATTCTGCAGTGCCCGTAAATATCTGAAAGGGCAGGGAAAAGGGAAACAGTGATAACATAGAATCATGGGTGGGCAGCAGGGTGGCGGTGAATACGCAGATCACTTCGATCCCCAGGGAAATCCACATATTTTTACAAGCCGCAGCGATCAGTAAAGATAGCAGCGCCGTTGGCATCAGCAGCAGAAAGGAATATCCAAAGTTCTTAAATATTTCCATGATTAAACTCGTTGGCTGTGTAAACCAGCGCACGACACAAAAAGCAATTGCCGCCGCTTCTATGAATAATATCAAAAAACATATTGCCGCCATCAGCATAAATTTTCCAAAAAATATTTCGCTCTCTCGAATCGGCAGCGTACACATTCTTTGGATAGCGTTATCTCCATATTCCGTATGATACATAAGACATGCGCCTGCCATAACGATGAGTACATTCAGCATCGCCATCATCTGCCAATTGGCGTTCAGCAACACTTCCATAGGCGGCGCGGTGATGTCTAGATAAATTTCTGAACGGAATGCCATATTTGTAACAGGGACAATGGCCGCTAGAATCCCACCGCCGATCAGACCGGGCAGAAATCCTGTTCGTTTTATTTTTTTACATTCTAAATAAAAACTCATTTTGTGCCACCCCTTTGCTTATTATCAGCTTGAATCAGGGCGAGGAATGTATCCTCCAGATTGTCGGTGGGATATCCTTTGGAAACGGCGTTCTTTTTCAAGTCCTCAAGGGTTCCCTCAAACAGCAGATGCCCATGGTTGAGTATCCCGATGTTATCTGCCATTAGTTCGATTTCGGAAAGCAGATGCGAGGATACCAGCACGGTACAATCAAATTTTTGGGGCAGGGAACGGATGAGGGTTCTGATTTCGTGGATACCCACGGGGTCAAGCCCATTGGTGGGTTCATCGAGAATCAGAATTGGCGGTCTGCCCAGCAAAGCACTGGCCAAGCCTAATCTTTGCTTCATACCGAGAGAGTATTTTTTTGCAAGCCTGCCTTGGTGCTGAGTCAGCCCTACAAGGTTGAGAGCTTCAGAAACCGTTGATTTTGGCAAGCCTAAAATTTTACGGACGATATCCAGATTTTCCTTGCCGCTGAGATTTCCGTAAAAGGAAGGGGCTTCAATCAGCGATCCTACCTCCTTCAAAATTTCAACGCGGTTTTCCGGGTATTTCTTTCCGTCAATTTTAAAAGAGCCGCTGGTGGGCTTGGTCAGTCCCAGAAACATTTTCATTGTCGTTGACTTCCCGGCTCCGTTTGGACCGAGAAAACCATAAACCGTGCCTTTGGGAATATGAAGATTGAGTCCCGATACAGCGGTAAATTCCCCATATGATTTCGTTAAGTGACTGGTTTCAATAATATTCATTTTATCGCTCCTTTCTCATCGCGTCTTCATTGTACAAATCCATCCTTACGGCAGCATTCTCTCTTCCTTACATCTACCTTACTTTTTATCCGCACCATAGAACTGAGGGGTATTTTTGTGCTATACTCAAAACAGAAAGAAGGTATCTTCATGAATTCTGAATATTTAAAGAGTAAACAGATTCTGCTTGTTGATGATGAACAGGAGCTTTTGGATATGCTGGTATCTATCTTGACCAGCGATGGTTACGAGAATATTTTGACAGCTAAAAACATAAAGGAGGCCCTTTCCTGTGTGGAGAAATCCACTCCGGATCTGGCGATTCTTGATGTTATGCTTCCTGACGGCAGCGGCTTTACTTTGATGGAACAATTAAAAAGGAATGATGATTATCCCATTTTGTTTCTGACTGCCCGGGGAGAAGACGATGATAGATTAAAGGGCTTTGATCTGGGAGCTGACGATTATATCGTTAAGCCCTTCCTTCCTCAGGAGTTGTTGTTCCGTGTCATGGCGATTCTTCGCAGAAGCTATAAGGGAGAAAATCCCCTTGTTGTATTACAAAACAGTGAAATTGATTTTACCCGGGCCGAGGTTCTTAAAAACGGAGAGCGTATTCCCTTGACTGCTAAGGAATACGATATTCTGTCGGCTCTATATCGAAACGCTGGGCGAATCGTCACGATTGACGCATTGTGTGAAGCAGCCTGGGGTGATAATCCCTTTGGCTATGAAAACTCATTGATGGCGCATATACGGCGCATCAGAGAAAAAATAGAGCAAAGTCCTTCTCAGCCCCTATCTTTGGTAACGATTAAGGGCTTAGGCTATAAGCTGATTGTGAAAGGAAAATAATATGAAAAGTGTTCCCAAACTCATTCGACGTTTTGTCGGTATCTTACTTATCGGCTCCTTTCTCCTTCTGCTTTTAAATATTGGGCTTTTGCTCATGATCGGGGCGACTCAAACCTCCAGCGGCTCTCCATATAAAACGGCAGATGAAATCGCCCGGGCTTTACGAAGAACCGAAAATGGCTACACGTTAGACGCCGCATCGATAGAAACCTTAAAAAAAGACGATGTGTGGGCGATTTGTATTGATAATGAAACCCGGCAAGTGGTCTGGAATACCGATAACCTGCCGGAGAATATCCCCCGGCAATATTCTCTTTCGGATATTTCAGAATTGACCCTTGGCTATATCGAGGATTATCCGACCTATGCTGGGGAGGCCGAGGATGGCCTGGTGGTTTTAGGTTATCCGAAGGATCGATATTGGAAATCAATGTGGCCAACCTGGGATTATGAGTTTATTGCACATTTGCCCCAAACTCTTTTTTCCGTCGTGGCTGTTAACGTAGCCCTTATATTTCTAATCTATGTTGTGGTCAATACCAAGCTGTTGCGGTCTGTGAAACCAATTACCAACGGCATACAGGCTTTACCCGCGGGCGAACCTGTTCAAATTAAGGAAAAAGGTTTATTGTCGGAGGTAGCCGTCCACATTAATAGAACTTCAGAGGTGTTGCAGTCTCAGAATTATCAGTTGCGTAAAAAGGAAACAGCAAGGGCAAATTGGATTGCCGGCGTTTCTCACGATATTAGAACTCCCCTGTCAATGGTCATGGGGTATGCCGGGCAATTAAAGGATGATCCTCATTTAACCGATAATGAGCGCCAAAAGGCGGCGGTCATTGTGAAGCAGAGCCAGCGCATACGGAGCTTAATTAATGACCTTAATTTGGCGTCAAAATTGGAATACAATATGCAGCCAATCAATCCAACCAGAGAAAATATCATAGCCCTCGCCCGCCAGGTCGTTGTTGACTTTATTAATATGGATATTTCCGATAAGCACCCGATTGTATGGGAAACCGATGAAACCCTGACTGTCTGCCCGGTCAATGTCGATAAAGATTTGATAAAACGAGCAATCAGTAATCTCATTCAGAACAGCATGAACCACAATGAGCAAGGTTGTAAAATTTTTGTCAGCATTACCACAAAGGATGGTAATTGTAATATAGAGGTTTCTGATGATGGACTCGGAGCCACGGAGGAAGAAATCCAAAAGCTTAACACTGCGCCGCACTATATGGTCTGCGACGAAAATATTACGGAACAACGCCACGGCTTGGGACTTCTCATTGTAAAGCAGATTATCGCATCCCATGGCGGAATCACCACCATTGATCATAGCTCTCACCACGGTTTTTCCGTAATACTGACCTTGCCAATCCAGAATTGATAAGCCATAGAGCCGATGGACAGTGATTTGCTTCCTATCCCATCGGCTCTATAATATAAAAATATATGTGGAGTATAATTTCTAAACAAATAAAGCCCTGCAATGCAGGGCTTTATTTGTTTGCTTATTTGTTAATATCGTCATCAAACAGTTTGTAATAGGACCAATTTTTATACTCACTGAGTAGATCTTTGGTGGATTGGGGGGCTTCCTCTTTTTCCCCCATAGTGCCGCTGCTGTCCATCCAAACTGCCTTATTCCAGACGGGGAGTGTTCGGCGTACAGAATTGACCGATTGCATAAAGGGAGATAGGTCATCAAATCCCAATAGCTCCATGAGAGTGGTACCAAGATAGACCACGCTAAAACAATCCAGGTTTTCCAGCCCCAACTCCACGGTGCGGGTAGAGAGCGACAAGGTACTTTCAGCGGCTTGATTTTCCCAAATGAAAAACGGCGTGGTATAATATTCCAAGGAGTCAATGAGAGAGTCTTCCGCCGCCGTATCGGTAATATCGTAGCCGATGGTTTCAAAAACGCTGTTCATGGCAGGTTTATGATCTCCGAAGTAAACGAGAATTACTGGTTCGTTGACAGTTTCGAGATAATCTGTGAGGCGGCCAATTTGTTCATCCGCATTGTAAATCCCGACAATATAGTTGGAAAGAACCATGAGATCTTCCCTACTCATGGGAATGTCACATTGCACCAGCGGCTCGGTTAAGCCGTATTTCCCTGCGTATCCACCGTGATTTTCAATGGTAACGAGGAATTGGAACAATGGTGCGTCTGAGGTTTCTAAATGGCTTTGAAAATCGAGAATCAATTGTTCAAAAGCAGTTTTATCGGAAAGATAGCCTCCCGCAGCGGAACGGTTGACAGTGAAAGCATTATCAGCGTGTTTGAACGTATCAAAGCCCATGTGTTGATAGACGTTTTGGCGGTTATAAAACCAGCTGAAGCCTGGATGAAGCGCCTCAGTATCATAACCGATAGAGGATAGAATATGGGGCAACCCATCAATTCCTCTGCGGATAAAATAATAGGGCACAGTTTGGGTACGCAGATTCGCCTGACTGATACCAGTCAGTGCTTCATATTCGGAAACAACAGTACCGCCTCCGAAGATATTCGTGACTACATGGCCACTCATGACAGATTCTTCGGCAACGGCCTTAAAATTCTTCATGGGGTCTGTGGCAATGGTGAGGTGGACATTTTCACTGATATCGCAATATGCCTCAGACATTATCATGATGATGTGGGGTTTTACTGTGGTATCGTAGCTCTCCGTAGAAACCTGAGGGTCATCTATGGCTTGATAATTCTCTTTCCTATAGCTATCGGGTTTTTGTACGTAAGAATTATGAATCTCATATACGAACATATAGGGAAATCCCCGAGAGCCACAGACATCGACCTGATTGTATGCATAGCCATTCACAGGGAATTCATTATAATATTTGGAAGTCGTGTAAAAGGTCTGATAGCACACCGCCGTAATTATCAATGTGACTACCAAGGCGGAAATCTGAATGTACCACTTTATCTTACAGCGGCGAAATAATAAAAAGGATAGGACAATGGCAATGATGAGAAAAACAATGATTGCCACACCGGTAATCATTAATTTTGGGTCCACTGTATCAATGATTCCCATTAGCTCCCGGGCCAGGGTGATATCACCGGGCAAGAAAGGTTCGCTCCTTAGTATAATTTTGTAATGGCTAATGAGCCCCATGGTGATCCACAGCGTACTGCCGGTAATCAGAGAAAAGGGAAGATTACCGCTGCAGAAAAAAAGAATCGCCAAGGTAAAGAAAATTGGCAGATAGTTCCAAAGAAATAGTGTGGGGGATTCCATAGCCGTGGAAAACCAATAGCCGCTATAGTTAGGTTCCAAAAGGACGATGGCGCCCATTATAATGAATGAGACAACGGGAATTGATATGAGGGCCAATAAAATAGGACAAGAAAATCGTTTGTAAAATTTCATGAAATCAAGACCTCTTTCGCCGCGTCTGGTTTGACATATATCGACAAGAAGCGGTTGAATAAAACAGAATTATTATACCATTCTTCTCTGGATTTTACAATTATTTTAAGAAGATTTTATAGTTGCTTTTCCATGATTTATGTGTATTATTTCCTTTTGTCTCGTTTATAAGAAAAATCCGAAATCGAAAGGACTTCGGATTTTTTTACATATCAAAGTTTTAAATCTTTAATGAGATCGGGAACGCCCCGTTCAAAGTCTACGCCATATTTTACATCTGTTTCTGCGTCCTTCGTGCGTTGGATCGAACCAACGGTGTAATTTACCGCTACCTCGGCGCTGCGTTTCAAAGAGCAGCCGTTCATCAAACCTGCCAACAATGCACTGCCGAAGACATCACCGGTACCATGATAATATCCTTCAATCCGTTTGGCAAAGATATAGTCAATGGCTCCCTTTTCACTGTCATAAACGGCAGTTCCCAAATTTTCTTCGTTGAAAGCCACTCCTGTCAATACCACCTTTTTAGGGCCAAGCGCTGCCAATTGTTTCAAAAGTTTTTCTACGTAGCTTTTTTCATAAGGGGGGTCCAAGTAGGTTTCCTCCAGCATAAAGCAGGCTTCGGTAATATTTGGGATAATGATGTCCGCTTTAGCGCAGAGGGAGGCCATGCCTTTGGCGAATTCTTGGTCAAAAATGGTATAAAGAGCGCCGTTATCTCCCATAACGGGATCTACATAGATAAGATTGTCCTTGGTTTTAAAGGTATCAAAAACCTTCTTCATAATGTCAATTTGCTCAAAGGAGCCGAGAAAGCCTGTGTATATGGCGTCGATTTTTAAATCAAGGGTCTTCCAATGGTCGGTAATGGGCAAAATTTCGTCAGTAAGATCCCGATAGGTATAACCGGTAAAGCCTCCGGTATGGGTGGACAGCACGGCAGTGGGAATAATGCTGGTTTCCACACCGGCTGCGGACAATATTGGCAAAGCCACCGTTAGGGAGCATTTCCCCACACAGGAAATATCGTGAATGGCCACAACACGTTTTTGTTCTTTCAACATAAAATAACACCTCAATTATTAGGATTCTTTTATTATAACCGCTATCAAACTATGGATACAAGTGAAAATTTGTGATAAAATAAAAATACAAATAAGAAGATTCATGGAAAAAAGGAGTTACCGAATTATGGCAAAGAAGGAAAATTGTGACGATACAAAATGCAGTTCCTGTAAATTGGACTGTGACAGTAGAAAGGCCAGCTTTAAAGAAGAAGCAAATGCTTTGAGCAGCGTCAAAAAAGTGATCGGCGTCATCAGCGGCAAAGGCGGCGTAGGTAAATCCATGGTTACCTCGATGCTGGCTCTGGATGCTGCCAGACGGGGCTATGAAGCTGCCATTCTTGATGCGGATTTGACAGGCCCCTCCATTCCTCAGGCTTTCGGAGTGCATGGCCGCGCCCAGGCTTGTGAAGGCGGCTTGCTCCCTGCCGTTAGTGATCAAGGTGTGAAATTAATGTCGATTAACCTGTTGCTGGAGGATGAAAAAGCACCGGTGGTTTGGCGCGGTCCCATGATCGGCAATGCCGTGAAGCAATTTTGGTCTGATGTTTGTTGGGGAAATGTGGATTATATGTTCGTGGATATGCCTCCCGGTACAGGGGACGTCGCTTTGACTGTTTTTCAATCCCTGCCGGTAGACGGTATCATCGTTGTTACCTCTCCCCAAGAATTGGTGTCTATGATCGTGGCTAAAGCCGTTAACATGGCCAAGATGATGAAGGTGCCGATTTTAGGGATCGTGGAAAATATGGCTTATCTGGAATGCCCCGATTGCAAAAAGAAAATAGAAATTTTCGGAAAAAGCCATTTGGACGAAACTGCGGAAGAATTTGGCCTGAAGATTTTGGGCCGTCTGCCCATTGATCCTAGAGTTGCCGCTGCTGTAGATGAAGGCAAAGTCGCTCTTATTGATGGCCATTGGGATGCTGCCATTGGTGATGCATTGTTTCAAGGATAAAATTTTTAAGAAAACAGGCCGATATCAAATTGAACTGCACCCCATTTGTTAGACAGTGTGGTATACTATCTAATGAAAGGGGTGTTTGTTATGCCCAAAGGAGAACCAAAGAAAAGATATGCGCCAGAATTCAAGCCACTGGT
>CAZWWH010000026.1:0-23432 GCA_964637365.1 uncultured Peptococcaceae bacterium | reverse complement strand
ATTTTTACGGTGTTCTCTGTTGCCGAAATCCCGCATAAACACTGGATTTTTCGGCCCTTTACCCGTCGATGGGCTTCATCGTCGGGAAAAGAAGGATATCACGAATGGAAACGCTATCGGTTAGAAGCATTACGAGACGGTCAACTCCAATACCGATACCGCCGGTGGGGGCAAGACCATATTCCATGGCGCGCAAATAATCCTCATCCAAGGGATGGGCTTCATCGTCGCCCTGGGCCCGAAGTTCCATTTGTTTTTCAAAGCGTTCTCGCTGATCAAGAGGATCGTTTAATTCAGAGAAGGCGTTGCAAAGCTCACGGCCATAGACAAAGGCTTCAAAACGGTAGGTAAAATTGGGATCTTCCATACGTTTGGCCAGAGGTGAAATTTCGATGGGGTAATCCATAATCACCGTAGGCTGAATCAGATTATCCTCCACGGTTTCTTCAAATAAAAGATTTAGAAGCGTACCTTTCGTAGGTGTGCCCTCATATTCAAGATTGATATTCTTTTCTTTGATGGCATCAATCATCTCTTCCGAGGTTTCAAAATCGTAATAATCAATGCCACTGTATTTCTTCACCGCTTCCACCATGGTCATACGTTCCCAGTGGGAAAAATCAAGTTCTTCTTCTTGGTAGATAACAGTGGTAGTACCCAGCACATCCATGCAAACGCTTTTCACCATATTTTCCAGCAGGTCTACCATGCCTTCATAGTCGGTAAAGGCCTGATAAATTTCGAGCATGGTGAATTCGGGATTATGTTTAATATCAATCCCCTCATTACGGAATACTCGGCCGATTTCATAAACACGATCCAGCCCGCCAACAATCAATCGTTTTAAATGGAGCTCCAAAGCGATGCGCATATAGAGTTCCATGTCCAAAGCATTGTGATGGGTAATGAAAGGGCGTGCCGCAGCACCGCCGGCCAAAGTATGCAAAGTCGGCGTTTCCACTTCCATAAAGCCGTCATTATCAAGATAATTTCTAATGGCACGGATGATTTTGCTCCGTTTGACAAAGACGTCTTTCACTTCGGGATTCATAATTAAATCTACATAGCGTTGACGGTAACGCAATTCCGTATCTTTGAGGCCGTGGTATTTTTCAGGTAAGGGACGCAGGCTCTTAGAAAGCATCTCCCAGTTGGCCACACGGACAGAAATTTGGCCCCGTTGCGTACGGAACACTTCACCGGTAACACCAATGATGTCACCAATATCCAACAATTTGATGCGGCCAAAGGATTCTTCTCCCACGGCGTCGATTTTAAAGAACAATTGAATGGTTCCTTTTAAATCTGAAAGCTCCATAAAGGAAACCTTGCCATGACCGCGGATGGACATGATACGACCAGCCACGGAAACGGTTTGTCCTTCCATTGTATCGAAATTTTCAATAATATCCTGACTAAAGCAGCTTCTTTCAAAACGGTGCCCGAAGGGATCAATACCCTGCTCACGCAAGGTATCCATTTTCTGACGCCGAATCAGCATCTGATCATTAAGGCCCAACTGCGCCTCTTTGGATTCATTTTTTGACATTTTGTACCCTCTTGTTTATTTTTTGATATTGACGATTTTATACTGAATCGTACCGGCAGGAGCAGCTACGTCCACAACAGCGCCTAAGGCTTGCCCCAGGATGGCGCTGCCCACAGGAGATTCATTGGAGATTTTGGCTTTCATGGGGTCTGCTTCCATAGAGCCCACAATAGTATACTCCATTTTTTCGCCCAACTCTACATCTTCCAATATTACAGTGGAACCGATAGAGACTCGTTCAGCATCGAACTGGTCATCGTCGATGATTCTAGCATGACTCAGCTTTTTCTCCAAATCAAGGATGCTGCCTTCAATAAAAGCCTGTTCGTTTTTGGCATCGTCGTATTCGGAGTTCTCACTGATGTCACCGAATTCAATAGCCTGTTTGATACGGGCGGCAACTTCTTTCCGGCGAACAGTTTTTAAATTTTCTAATTCTTCTTTCAGCTTTTCCAAGCCTTCCGCTGTTAAGAGAACTTCTTCTTGTTCATTACTCATGTAATTGCTCCTTTGAGTATTTTTTAAAATGATAAATAGGCGGTTCTATCGAACGATAAAACCACCCAGATTTACAGATAGCTGTAATCAATGCTGTCTAATTATATGTATTATATTTCCCCCGAGGCAAATTGTCAAGTTTTCCTTCTCGCCAAGTTGTGATTTGATTCTCCCTCAAACGACGAGAAAAGACATCCTGGTATTGAGCGTTTTCTAAACCGTCAAATCCAGGCGGTTCCCACCCCTGGCCCAGGAGAAGACCTTCCAGTACCGCGGGAGAAAACCTTGTTTTTCCCCATTGGAAACAGATTTCCCTCGGTTTCAAGGAGACTACGGGATTTCGCAAAAAAGGCAGTTCAGCATTAAAATTATTTAAAACCAACGTCCCTGTATGATTCCGCGGACGGTAAACCACTGGGACGGCAATTCCTGTTTGATGATAAATGCCATAAGAGAATCGTTCCGCAGCGCCGACATCTTTATCCCACAAATGAAGTTCCGCCTCATGGGACAACAAAAATCCGCACCAAAAAAGTGCCGTAGAGGCCTGAAGACCGCAATAAATCACAGCGCATCCCCGCAAAGATATGTGGCGATGCAATTCCTCGGCCAAAGCAAGGGTCGCGGCAACTTCACCCTTTACTACGGGAACCTCCGTCATAGAGTCTGGCAAACACAGTGATGATTCCGTGACATAGTCGGGGATTTCCGCCAAAGGCCGGCGGCGGTGCAGCAAGGATAATCCCGCTTGTTCCCTACAAAAGAGGGGAATCAAGGAAGCATCGGCGATGAAGATCTTTTGACCAGTTTGTTCTTTGGAAAAAAGCGAGCCACGGCGGAAATCCCTCACAGGCTCTGCGATTAAAGTCATAGCACCACCTCTTTTCTGTAGTATACAAAACCTCAGGCATAAAAATACCTGAGGCTTTACGATTCATTTATAAATCCGAAGGAACCGACGCGTCCCAAGCGCCGCCGCTGTCGCTGGATTCGCAGGTATCGGCATATTTCAGCAGAGCTTTTTTTATTTCTGTCATTTCCGTCAGGCCATTGATCCTGTGACGCATTTTGGCGGCATCACGAAAGCCTTTGATATACCATCCCAAAAACTTTCTCATATAGCGTACGCCCATCCACTCGCCGTAAAGGCCACAACTTTCCTCCAAATGCCCGATGGCTAAATCAATCCGCTGTCTGATGGCTGGCGTTTCAGGAACCTGTTTTCCTGCCAGAGACGCCACACAATCCCGCACCAGCCAAGGATTCCCCAGAATTCCCCGAGCCAGCATCACACCATCACAGCCTGTTTCTTTCATCATGGCATCGGCATCTTGGGGAGAAAAAATATCTCCGTTACCGATCACAGGCACCTTTACTGACCGTTTTACTTCTGCAATGGCCTCCCAATCCGCCTTGCCACTGTAATACTGAGTTCGGTCACGGCCATGGATGGTCAGAGCCTGTATTCCCACAGAAGGCAACTCCTTCGCCAAGGCAATACCGTTGCCTTCGCCGTCAAAACCACGGCGCAGCTTTACCGTAACGGGAACCTTGACGGCTTTGACCACAGCTTCGGCAATTTTTAAAGCACGGGGCATATCCTTTAGGAGGGCAGAGCCCTCACCGTTATTGACCACCTTCGGCACAGGACAGCCCATATTGATATCAATGATTTTTGCCCCACGGTCCTCTGCCATTTTGGCGGCAATGGCCATTTCGTTGGGATCAGGACCAAAAAGCTGAATCCCACAAACGTCCTCTTCTCCTTTAATATCCATGATGGCATGGGTTTTTTTATTTTGATAAATCAATGCTTTGGCGCTGACCATTTCCGTAAAACAAAATCCCACGCCCATATCCTCTAAAATGCGGCGAAATACCTTATCGGTAATCCCCGCCAACGGCGCTGCAATCACAGGGTTTTTCAAGACAGCGGCGCCAATGTTCCATTCAATCGACATGTCTCAAATTTTCCTCATAAAGCATTTTTAAGCCATAAAGGGTGAGATTCCCCTCTACTACCTGAATATATTTACTTTCCCGCTCCACCAAGCGGCCATAACCGCCGGTCGCCACAACTTTCACGTCATCGCGATCAATTTCCTCAATCATTTTCGACAAAATGCCGTCTACCTGACCGGCGAAACCATAGTAGAACCCCGACTGCATACTATTAACCGTATTTGTGCCGATGACTTTAGGAGGCTTTACATATTCCACCTTAGAAAGCTTCGCCGCACGGCTGAACAGCGCCTCAATGCAGATACCGATCCCAGGAGCGATCACGCCGCCGGCGTATTCCCCGTGTTCCGTAATGTAATCAAAGGTGGTTCCTGTGCCAAAATCCACCACAATGACAGGGCCGCCATAAAGACGGTAAGCGGCGAGACCGTCAGCAATACGGTCAGCTCCCACTTCCATGGGATTGTCCATTAATACAGGCATTCCCGTCTTGATGCGGCCATTAACGACCAAAGGTTTAATCTTAAAATATTTTTGTGCCATATAAAACAGCGATTCTGTCAGCGTCGGCACCACAGAGCCGATGACAATACCGTCAACGTCTTTGGCGCTTAAATGAGAGCGTTCCAAGAGCTCCAACAAAATCAGACCGATTTCATCTTCGGTTTTTTCCCCATGGGTGGCGATGCGCCAATGGTGCGTAATTTCATCACCATGAAAAGCGCCAATCACAACATGGGTATTACCAACGTCGATGGCCAGTAACATATTGTCACAACCTTTCCGCCGACATTACATCGGCACTGTTTTTATCCCGTGATTCCCTATTTTGTGGATACCAATTCCAATAAAACGTTTACCATGGTCTCCATAGATTGAACTGGAACATATTCAAAAGGGCCATGAAAGTTATGGCCCCCTGCCGACAAATTGGGACAGGGCAATCCCTCATAGGAAAGACGGGCGCCGTCAGTACCGCCGCGAATTGGCTGCACTTTAGGTGTCACGCCCTGAGACTCCATGGCCTTTTGGGCTCGCTCCACAATTTCCATATGGGGCTGGATTTTCTCTTTCATATTATAGTAGCTGTCCTTGATTGCCAAAGACACGGTGCTTTCTCCGTATTTTTCGTTAAGGAAATTGGCAATCTGCTCCATGGTCTTTTTCCGTTGTGCGAACGCAGTTTTATCATGGTCGCGAATCAAAAATTCCATTTCCGCCTGCTCCACTGTTCCGGTAATTTGGTGGAGATGATAAAATCCCTCATAGCCCTGGGTATGCTCGGGACGCTCCGCTCCGGGCAACATTGACAAAAACTCCATAGCCACAAGGGAAGCGTTTCTCATTTTATTTTTGGCGTCGCCGGTGTGGATACTGATGCCCTTAATCATCACCAGCACGCCGGCGGCATTAAAGCATTCGTATTCTATTTCCCCCAATGCGCCGCCGTCTACAGTATAAGCGAAATCCGCGGAAAACTGTTGAAGGTCAAAATGGTCAGCCCCCTCCCCGATTTCCTCATCGGGAGTAAAGGCAATGGCAATTTCCCCATGAGAGGGACCCTCGCCCTGTAAAAGGATTTCTGCCGCTGACAGGATTTCCGCCACACCTGCTTTGTCGTCGGCTCCCAATAACGTGGTACCGTCCGTAACAATGAGATCTTTCCCCACATAGTCCAAAAGCTGTGGAAATTCCTCCACCGACATAATGATTTTCTCAGCTTCGTTCAAAACAATATCCTGGCCATCGTATCCCGCAACAATGCGGGGCTTAATATTAGCGCCGGAGCAATCGGGAGCCGTATCCATATGCGCAATGAGACCAATGACAGGTTCTGCTTCTTTGCCAGGAGTGGCGGGGATGCGACCATACACATAGCTATAATCATCCATTTCCACCTTTTGGGCGCCCATGGCAGTCAGCTCCTCTGTTAAAGCCTTCGCTAAATCTTTTTGTTTTTCCGTACTGGGATGACGGCCGCTTTGGGGGTTCGATTGAGTATCAAAGGAAACGTAATGAAGAAAACGGTCTTTAACATTCATGGTTACACCGCCCATCTCCCATGATATGAACATCACCGGAAATCACATGTGCCACTTTGCCGCTTTCCAGCTTC
This sequence comes from uncultured Peptococcaceae bacterium, assembly GCA_964637365.1. Classification (GTDB taxonomy): domain Bacteria; phylum Bacillota; class Dehalobacteriia; order UBA7702; family UBA7702; genus Cryptoclostridium. Next base: position 17,307 of record CAZWWH010000026.1, on the reverse strand, counting down.
ACTCTCAAAAATCCCTCATTGCTGAGGCCCAGGGCAACGCCATCCAAATCCCCGTTGACAGTAACGACCTGAACGTTTTTCCCCACTACCATGGAACGTTCTTCCCATTCCTGGCGCAGCAGGTCGAAACCGTTTTTAAAGAACTCATCATAAGCACTTTCCAATCCCTGTAAAAGGCGGCAAAGCAAAAGCCCTCTCTCCACATCCTCCTGAAGAATCTCCTCAATCCCCACGGCAATGGGGGCCACAGTCTCGGATAAATATTCGGACTGAAGATTCAAGCCAACACCAATGATAGCGTAATGAAGTTTTTCCGGTTCCGCATTCATTTCCGACAAAATGCCGCAAAGCTTTTTTCCGTCGCAGAGAATATCGTTGGGCCATTTGATGGCCACGCCCAACCCTGGATAATAATCAAGACCACGGCAAAGTCCTACCGCCGTCACCAACGTCAAAGCGCTGGCTTCCTTGGGAGAAAGCGAGGGACGCAAAAGCAAGGAGAACCACAAGCCTTTTCCCTGGGGAGATTCCCAGGGGCGACCGCGGCGGCCACGGCCGGCAGTTTGGGTTTCCGCCAGCACTACGGTGCCCATGGGAGCCTTTTCGTCCGCCAACTGCTTCATCACGTCATTGGTAGATGACACTTCCTCGCGGTAAATATAATTGCGTCCCAACCAACGGGTTTTTAATTGTTCTTGGATATCTTTCATCTTATATCACCATTTTGTAAAATCAGTTTGATATATTATGCGCTGACTTTGCTTTTATAAACAAAGAATACCCCAGCAATGATCAGTAAAATGCCAATAATACGATACATATTGATAGGAACCACCTGCGTTTGAAATAAACCAAAGTGGTCAATCACCATACTTGCTGCCAGCTGTCCCAGCACGACGCCGGCAAGAACAAGACTAACACCCAACTTCGGCGTGGCAATGATAATCATCATTACCATGATAACGCCGAAAACACCACCCAGCAGCTGCCATTTGGCACCGTGGAGAGCAGAAAGAAGGTCGCCTTTTCCGAAAATCAGCACCAAAGCCGCCATAACAATGGTTCCCACAATGAAAGAAACCAGGCCGCCTTCAAAAACGCCGATACGCTTTCCCAAAGCGGCATTGATCGGTGACTGAATTGCGGAGGCAACCCCGCCCACCAAAACTAACAGCAAATAAAATAACTTGTCCATGAAAAGACCTCCTCTTTTTAGCAATAGGCGAAAACCTATGTTGAAAGGAAAGCGCCTTCAACACCGAGAAAGATCCTATTACAATTTTTTATTTCTCTTATAGGCAGGAAATCGACTTCCTAGCCAATGGCAAAAGGATACCATATTTTGACACATTCTTCAAGCATAGAAGTTTCTATGCAAAGGGCAACGGCCGAACCCCGCAAAGCGGCGCCCGGCCAATCCATAGCGTGCCGCTATCTCCGCGGGCAATGACATCCCCCCAACATATCCTCAAGGATACAGGCATGGCTCTGTTCATCCTCCATGATTTTACGAATAATATTTTTCATTTCCTCACAGGGGATACGACCAAGAATTTCTCGATAAAAGGCAATTCCTTCATATTCGCTAATGATTGCTTTTCCCACAGCCTCATCAAAACGATAAAGTTTTTGAGGACGTTCCTGCAATTTTATATGGCGATTGCCATATAAATTCTTATAAAGTCCCATGAGCATACGGCGGTGCCGTCGTTCGTCGTCGGCAATTTGAAACAGTTTGGCTCTGTCTCGTTCCCGCCGGGCCATTTTGGCAATTTTGGTATACTTAATATGGTCGTTTTTCTCATCCTCCATTGCCACCTTCAGCATTTCCTCCAATACCCATTCCCCGCAGGGAAAATCCTTTTTGCTACTCACAAAAAAACCTCCTTTGTTCTGCATTAGGGATACTCATCCCAAAAGTCCTCGTCAACGGAACCGTCATCTCCGCTAAGCACGACCCAGAGTGATAGCGCTGTCAGAGACAAAAAAATAAGGGCAGCCAGAAACAACATGGAATCACTCCTTTTGTTTCGCTACCCTATTTTATGTTTTTTTGCAATTTTGGTGACAAATCAATCCAGAGACAACAGCGTAACCTCCACTCGTTCGCTGCCGCTGTAGTTCTTTAGAAGCTGAGATACCTCGCCTTGCCCCGGCACTTCCCATTGTGAAGCTACGTCATTTAATGGCATCAGCACAAAAAGCCGCTGATGTAAACGGGGATGAGGAATCACAAGGTGTTCCGAAGCCACCGTTTCCCCTTCGTATAACAGAATATCCAAATCAATGTTGCGCGGTCCATTCAAAAACAGTTTTTTTCTACCCATCCCTTGTTCAATACCCTGGGTGATAGACAACAGCTCTTCCGGCGACTGTTCGGTTTCAATCACCACAGCGCCGTTGAGGAAGTCGTCTTGATCCGCATAGCCCCAAGGCTCCGTTTGATACAGCTTTGACTTTGCCAAAACACGGCAGCCCGCTTCCTCCAATAGGGCCACGGCTTCCTTTAAATTGGACAAAGTATCCCCCACATTGCTGCCCAAGGCGATGACCGCTTGCTTCATGGTTGTTCCCTCCGAATTTCCACCGCAGCGTGGAATCTCACTGAACCAGGCGCTTTGGGTTTATCCACTCTTACCGTCACAGATTCGACCTTGGGAAATTCCTTCAATACCGCCGCAGCGATACGTTCCGCTAAAGTTTCGATAAGGTCAAATTGATTGTTCAGAGTAATATCAGCCACAATATCATAAACAGCGCCGTAGTTGGCGGTCAATTCCAAATCATCGGAAGTCCCCGCGGGCGCCAAATCCATTTCTAAAATTAGGGATACAAAAAAGCTCTGGCCTTCTTTTTTTTCAAAATCAAAAAAGCCATGGTAAGCGTAAAACTCTAAATCTTCCAGATAAATTTTATCCATCATTTTCTCCCATTTCAATAATCAGCCGCAGCTACGGCGTCTGCTACCTTTGCGACCTTGACCATTTCCTTCACATCATGAACGCGAACCATATCGGCGCCGTTCAGAATAGACATCGCGGTGATGGCAGCGTCGCCTTCGATGCGCTGATCCGCCGGGGCGTCTAAAATCAGACCTAACGTTTTTTTGCGGGAGGCTGCCATAAGAATCGGGCAACCCGTGGCGCTCAATTCTTTTAGTTTCGCAGTTAATGTAAGATTATGCTCCATCTCTTTGCCAAAACCAAAGCCGGGATCCACAATCATTTGGCTTTTGGGCAAACCGGCCTCCACGCCTAATTCAATGCTGTGGCGCAAAAAAGCCATCATCTCACTCATAAAGTCATCATAGACCGCTTCAGTTTTATTGTGCATTACAATCGAAGGGCACTGGAATTTTGCTGCCACCTTAGCCATTTCCGGGTCACGCTGAAAACCCCATACATCGTTAATAATATGAGCGCCGGCTTCCAGCGCTTTTTCCGCCGTCACGGCCTTGTAACTGTCAATAGAGATAGGAATGGAGAGCTTCCCTGCCAAAGCTTCAATCACAGGAATCACCCGTTTCATTTCCTCTTCCGCAGAGACCTCGTCAGAGCCGGGACGGGTACTTTCTCCACCGATGTCGATGATATCAGCGCCATCCTGCTCCATTTCCAAAGCATGGTCAATGGCCTTTTGAGTGTCATACCATTTGCCGCCATCGGAAAAAGAATCCGGCGTACAATTCAAAATTCCCATAATCAACGTCTTTTTACCGAATTCCAACATACCGCCTCGATAGGGCATTACCCGTTGGCTGCGAGGCTTGGGAGCCTCCAAAACTTCGTTCAATTCTTCGGACAAAATGGCCAAGCCAAAATCCTGAGGCTTAATTTTTTTTACCAACTGTTTCATCTGAGACAAGGTCCCCATCAATAGTACAGAGGAACGATCTACAGCGTGAATTAAAACATTGCGATGAACCGCCGCGTCTCCGCCCAAAGACAACATGGTTTGTTTCAAAATGCTGCAAGCGGGAACACGAAGATTTTCCACCACAATAGCGATTTGCCCGCCTTTGCGGGACATTAAAACAGCGCCAGCATCATCACAATGGATATATTGCTTCATGAATGCTTCCGATTCTTTGGGTTCATCTAGAACCACAGTACGAACATTAAATTGACTCATCTCTGACACCTCTAAATTGCTCCAAATAAATTTTCTACCGCCAAACCATGCAGTACGATTAATATTTTACTGGAGGCATGGCCCCCGATGGAAATTTCTTGCATTGCGGCAATGAATCACAGAAAAAACAAGGCCGTCCTTCTTTATCGGCTCGATAAATTAAAAGATCAAATCCCTGATTATCCTTTTTACGATGATTGGCAATGGCTTTCAGAATTAACTGGCGTTCTATTTTCTCAAACCCCGCATCCTCCAACAAGGGCCGGGCCAACACAGCGCTCTCAGCGGCGTGATCTTTGGTGGGGTCCTCGTATTCCAGAAACCGACCAATGTCATGAAGAAACCCCACGGCATAAATTATTTCCCGTACAGCATCCCGATGAAAGATCTCCAACTCCGGACAAGCAACCTCCCCTGTCAGAAAAAGAATATAAGCCACCCTGGCCGTATCCAGAAAATGGCTGCGGTCATGGCGGCAAAATACTCGTGTCTTTTCCCATTGTGCAATGGAATTAATATAGGATTGATAAGGGGAAGAATTAAGAATCTTCCCCAGTTTTGTCATTTCCTTCATAGTGCTTTTCTCGATTTACTTCTTCTGCTACATTTTCGTCCACGGTGACATATTCCACCACGACGGCTTCATCTATGGGAACAGCCTCTTCCTGATTCTGAACCGCGGCGCCTGTCGCGTCATCGGCAACGACATCTTTCGGCGCTTCCAGCACATTTCCATTCATCAAAGCAATAAATTCTTCCGCTTCCACAGTTTCCTTTTCGTAAAGAGTTTTTGCGATGAGATGAAGCTGGTCAGCATGTTCCTGCAAAATTTGGGTACAGCGCTCGTAGGCATTATCGATCATACGACGTGCTTCTTGGTCAATGGCACTGGCGACCTCCTCGGAATAGCCCTTATCCTGACCCAATTCACGGCCCAAGAAAACCTGCTCCTGAGTGTGACCAAAAGTCAAGGGACCAAGTTTTTTCGACATCCCATAGCGGGTAATCATTTTCCGTACAATTTCCGAAGCACGCTCCAGGTCATTCTGGGCGCCGGTGCTGACATCCTTCAAAATCAACTCTTCAGCAATGCGGCCTCCCAGAAGAATGACAATTTCATCCTCCATATGTTTTTGGGTGATATAATTGCGATCCTCGGTGGGCAACATCAATGTATAGCCGCCGGCTTGTCCCCGGGGAATAATGGAAATCTTATGCACAGGGTCGGAAGTGGAGCAATAGTAAGCGGCCACAGCGTGGCCCGCTTCATGGTAGGAAACCAGTTTCTTTTCCTTTTCATTAATGGCCTTACTTTTCTTTTCAGGCCCGGCAATAACGCGCTCAATGGATTCTTCCAATTCCGCCATATGGATGGTGCTATGATTGCGGCGAGCCGAAAGCAAAGCCGCTTCATTCACTAAGTTCGCCAAATCCGCACCTGTGAAACCGGGAGTACGGCGGGCTAAAACCTTCACATCCACATCACTGTCAATGGGTTTCCCTTTCATGTGAACACGGAGGATTTCTTCTCTTCCTTTCACATCGGGAACGCCAACGCTGATCTGACGGTCAAAACGACCAGGACGGAGCAAGGCAGGATCCAAAATATCGGGGCGGTTGGTAGCGGCGATCACAATAATTCCGGAATTTTCGGCAAAGCCGTCCATTTCCACCAACAGCTGATTCAAGGTTTGTTCCCTTTCATCATGTCCACCACCGACACCTGCGCCACGCTGGCGGCCCACGGCATCGATTTCATCAATAAACACGATACAAGGAGAGTTCTTTTTGGCCTGGTCAAAGAGGTCTCTCACACGGGAAGCGCCAACACCGACAAACATTTCAACGAAGTCAGAGCCGCTAATGGAAAAAAAGGGCACGCCGGCTTCACCTGCAACAGCTTTAGCCAACAAAGTTTTCCCGGTACCGGGATAACCAAAGAGTAAAACGCCTTTAGGAATTTTGGCGCCCAATGCGCTATATTTGCGGTTATCCTTCAGAAAATCTACCACTTCTTGCAGCTCTTCCCGCACTTCATCCACGCCGGCAACATCGGCAAAGGTAACTTTCTTGGTATTGGGCTCCTGCATTTTTGCACGGCTTTTGCCAAACTGCATCACCTTGGAGCCGCCGCCTTGGCTTTGGTTCATCATAAAGAAGAAAACGCCCATAATCAGCAAAACAGGCACTAACATGATGACCAGATTCATCCACCACGGATCACCTGGATCCTCCTGATATCTAACGTCTACGTTAGCCTCATCCAAGGTTTTCACCAAGTCTTCGCTAGGAGGAATGGTGGCTGTGTAAACCTTATCATCGTTGCCCTTTGCCTCAATTTCCCAGGCATTTTCATTGGCTACGATATTGACACTGGCCAGCTCTCCATCTTGCACCATGGCATTGAATTCCGAAGTAGTTAACTCATCAACCGTAGAGTTATTTCCACTGAGGAACTGAAAAAGGGTCATCACCGCCAATACGATGATAAGATATATCATAATATTCTTTGCGTACTTCAAGTCTGTTCTCCTTTCAGAGCTAATTGTAACCCATTATCAAGAGATTATATCATAGAAACGAAGATTTTTAAAGTAATTGTTCTTCATTTTTTTGAATTTACTGTGAAAAATATATTATCATCCTGTGGACTCTCGCAAACTCGATAATTCACAATCCAAAGAATACGGTTTTCTACAGCCAAAAGCAACACATCATCCCGCTTTTCCGCGGGAATCTTTTCGTCGATCATAAAATCACTTAGCTTTTTTTTACCGCCATTGGACAGAAAAAACCAATCTCCCGGACGGCGGCTGCGAAACACCGCATTTTGTTCAAGAGATGTTCTAGGAAGCAGAGCCGAACAATGGCTCTTAACAGCCCTTGTTCCTTTGTGAGGGACTGCCGAAAATTTTATATTCCCCACAGATGTTTCTCCATACAAATTGACAGGTATTGGCGTGATGCTTTTCGAGTCACTGGGCTGCTGATTTTGATGATAAAAAATCAAGCGTCCTCCGCTGCGGCGACAAAAATAACAGCCGCCCAACGGAATTTTCTTCCCTTCTCCTAACGAAAAAAGCCGTTCCGTGGTATCATAATCCAACTGGCCGCCGACGCGCTCCGCACATTTCCTGAGGATGCGGCGGGCCAGTGCCTTTGGAAAGGACGCCAACGTTTTACATTCCAGCAAAACATCCCCTTCCTTTTCCACACCGGCATTATGAAAAGCCTCCTCGGACATTTGCTCCATCCATTGATTCTCATCCTCCGCCAGATGGGACAATCGGCATAAAGCGTCAATCACAGCGGGATTCATTGTTTCGAGCTCCGGCAAAACACGGTGGCGCAAAACATTGCGGCGGCAGCACAATTCATCGTTGGTGTGATCCCAAGCAAATTCAATTTGGTGCTGGCGGCAATACGCAACCAACGCATCTTTGGAAATCTCCAGAAACGGCCGCAGCAAAGGGCCGTCTTTTAGCACCATACCTTTTATACCGTTATAGCCACAGCCCCGCACAATATTTCCAAGCACGGTTTCAGCCTGGTCATTCTTATGATGGGCAGTCACAACATAATCATACCCCAAAACAGAAAAAAATTCGTAACGCAAGTGACGTCCGGCCTCTTCCAGACCAATTTTTCGTTCCTTGGCTATGGCGGCGACGTCTGCCCGTTTGAAATGAAAAGCAATGCCATAATTGCGGCAGGTCTGTTCCACCATAGCCGCTTCCTCTGCAGAGGAAGGTCGAAGACAGTGATCTACATGAGCCACACCCAATATTTCGTTAGGATATTCTGTAGCCATAAGATGAAGCAAAGCCATGGAATCAGGACCGCCGGAAACCGCCAGCAGAAACCGGGCGGATTGCTTCAGTACTTTGGCCCGCTCCATTGCAGCATGAAATTGTTTTGTCACATCTTTTACGTTTTTTTTCATACTCCACCGCGCTCAAAAGAAAATAGAATCGACATATTGTCGATTCTATATATTCTATCTCATCCCCTTAATTACCTGCTTTTGATTATTTATTCTTTGAATACCACTGCCGTTACGGTCATATCATCACGGGCGCTGCCTTTGGAAAAGGCCAAAGCGCCATTGAGCAAACGTTCGGCAATGATACGGGCCTCCTCTCCGGCACTGTCCGCCAAGGTTTTGGTAAGCCAGTACTCCATTTCATCACGGTTCAGCCCCGTATCCAGTACCCCATCGCTAATCATCAGAATCATGTCACCGGGAGCGATTTTTTCCCGATATACTTCAGCAGCCTGATCCTCCAAAGAACCCAGGGGCAAACTATTGCCGGAAATTCGGTGAACCCCGCCTTTTGGGGAGTAGAAATAAGAGGTGGCTGCACCCATTTTTACGAAACAAGCCTCTTTGCCGTTACGGTCAATGACACACAGATCCATCGTAGCATAGACCTCATTATTACGATCCATCATGGTTAAATAGTGGACCATTTCCGCGGCAAAGTCCTTTTCAAAGCCACATTGGAGCATACGGCGGACTAACTCCACGGTACGTTCCGCACTAGCTCTGGCCTCGTCGCCGCTGCCCATGCCATCGCAGAGAATCAAACCGTAAGACGCTTCAGGAAGAATAAAGTCTGCGGCGTAATCCCCGGAAATGCCGCTGCCGCTTTGAGGGATTTGCAAAGAACCGATATCCAAGGTCAACGCCCCCTCTTTCAGTAATGTACAACGGCAAAACTCGTTCTTTTCTTTACTGCACTGGCAAGAAGCCGGGAAGAAGCTTTTTCCCGTAAGGTTATAAATGGCGTCGGATACCACTTCCCCACAAACGGAGCCGCCGCGACAGCGACGGGTACGGAGACGCAAATCAATTACCTTGTCATTGGCTTCGGCTACGGTTAAATAATCCACCGCAAGTCCTTCGGCCCGTAAAGCCCCGGGAAGTTTTCCCGCCAAAACATTTCTCAAGTCCTGAAAAGCACGGATTTCTCCACTGAGCTTTTCCAAAAGTTCCGAAGTATTTTTCATCTGATCTATGGTAAGACGGCGTCCCTCGGCAACTTGATTTTGCCAATATGCACCTTGGCGGTACATTTCATAAAGACAATTTACCGTAGCCACCATTTCTTTTTCATGGGAACAGCGCCGTTTAAAGCTAGCGGGCATATCTTTGGAGGTAACAACTCCACGAGCCTCGGCAGCGGCAAACATTGTCATGACGTCGCGGTAGGAACCGTAAAAATCATCCTTCCAACACATTTCCCTTAAGCTACACTCCCGGCAAACCTTACGGGAAATATGAGCCAAAATAGATTTAATATTCTTTTCTTCCTCTGGTGCTGCTCCAATCTGACAATCCTCTACTGCCGATTCCAAAGCGGAAAATCCTTCACTGAGCTCTCCCAATCGGCCACGGGCATAGTCATGATAAAATTTCTGTTTTGCCCCCCTGGGAACAGCGGTTCCCGGATGAAACAACTCTTTACACCGGAACATTGTCCCTTGAGGGATCAACAGAAAAATTAAGGAAGAGGCCAAAGCCATGGCAACAGTCGCCAGAATATGCGATGTGCTCAGTAAATATAAGGTCAGCAGCAGATTGCCCAGCACAAAGCCGACGATTACGCCAATACGACCAAACCGCTGAAAAACACCTGCCAATAAGCCAGAAAAGGCGAAAACCCCCAATGCCTCGGGGGCAGTAAGTCCCGCTAAACCGGGAACCATCCCCATCAAAGCGCCCATGGCAGCACCGCCGCCGGCTCCCGACAGCAAGGCGCCAACTAAGATCACCAATCCCATAGCAATTTCACTGAGAGAAATTGCCCCAAAGACCACATGCTCCATACCCAGAAGAATGGAAACAATTAAAACAAAGGTGCATAGGAGCTCCTCCCGGCCCAGCTTATCCAAGTATGCCATACGATGAAAGGTCTCTGCTGTCTGATAGAATACAAAGGATAAGCCGGCAGCTAAGATGCTTTCCACAAAGATGACCACCAGGAGGAGATCCGAAATGCCAGAAAACACCAAGAAAATGCCGCGCACCGCAATAGCGGCGGAAAAAACAGTTAAAGGCAAAAGTAGACGCGGTTTTTTCCCGGCTGGGGCATAAAGCCCCAAAAAAATAAACAGCAAAAGAAGGATGGCGCCATACACCACAGGATGTGGCGCCCAGATTAGATAACCGGCCATAATCGGCACCCATTGAAACAACAGATTCCGCCGGTCAGCGGCTCCTAAAGCCCCATACCAAGCGATGCCAAAAGGAAACAGGTGTTCCGCCACAGAGGCTCCGCCCAGAAGGAATCCAGCTGCGGCAAAAAACAGTCCCATGAGATTGACATGGAGCAATACCGCATTTTTCCAGCGACGCATCCGCTCAGCAAAGGATATCACATGTTTCATTTCGGGAGCAGATTGCTCAAATTGATTATTTCTCACTTGTTCGGCCATTTCCCTCACTCCTTCATTTACTGCTGTCATTATAAGACAAAATGGCCGCAAACCATGTCGCATCCTGTGGGACATGCCAACTATTTACCGACAGAATTCCCCAGACTTCGGTGAAAAATATTCTTTCACGGAGTACATCAAACGTTGGGCGCAAAAAGCCACCGAAAGTTCCCACCATATTCCGGCCGCAAAATGTGACAGCAAATATCAAAGATTTTCCGACGGCAAAAATTTTTCAGTCCGTTGACTGATCTGGCTAAACTACTATATGACATTTTGTACATCAGAGCCTGCCTAAACAATTCAAGCATTAGGGGTGATATCTCAACTTTTATAAAACACACATTTGGTGCCAATTACCAATAAGGCCACACCAACCACGCGCCACCAGGAAAAAGGGATTTTGTCAGCGCCGAAAAGACCAAAGCTATCAATAATCAAAGCCATAGCCACCTGAAAAAGAACAATCACCGCCGTGGCATTACCCACGCCAAGAGATGACATCCCGGCAATCACCGCGAAAATAATGACAGCGCTTAAAATACCGCCAAGATATCCGTACCACGGAATCTCTGCGATTTTAGACCAATCTCCTTTGCCAAAGCCAAAAAGTAAAATAAGTCCCATCGTGGCAGCGCCGATGACATGTACCAATAAAGTATTTTCTCCAATACCAATGATCTTTCCGGCAGCAGTATTAAAGGTCCCCTGTAATGCCATGGCAGCACCGGCCACGGCAGCCATACAAAAAGAAAAGATATTGCTCACACGAAACCCTCCTTCTTTTTTCATTTAGTTTTTCCATTGCATCAAAATCTATGCCATAATTCCCGCAGAACAGGGTATACTATGTCCACAGATTGTTTCAAGAAGGAGGAAGAGTCCATGGCGGAATCCATGATAATTATCGGCAAAACCGCTCTGCTGTTTGTGTTTACATTATTTTGTTTCCGTCTGATGGGCTACCGATCTCTTGGAGATATGGAGCCTCTAGATTATGTGGTTGTCCTAGGGATTGGCGAAATCATGGGCTCCCCACTCAGCGGTGAAGAGGGGCTACTGCGCCCCATTGTGGCCATTGCCACATTGACGGCGCTGCAAATCATTCTTTCAGCGCTGTATTCCAAAATTCCCAAGGTGGGCAAGGTCATGGAGGGCGGACCGGTTCCGGTAATTCGCAATGGGAAATTACTACAAAAAAATTTGATGCTCCATCGTATTGACCAAGCCTCCGTTATGGAGGAACTGCGCATCAAAGGGCTGCGAGATGAAAAAGATGTGGACATTGCCAATTTGGAACCCAGCGGCCGCTTCAGCGTAATTCTAAAAAACGAAGCCGCTCCCATTACCCCTCGTTTTTTCGGCGCAGAAGGAACCAAATTTTTGGTAGAACATGGGGAAATCAAGGCGGAAATTTGGCAGGAACTGGGGATTAAAGAAGATAGCGTTTTGGACTTTCTGCGGGAAAACGATGTGGAACATTGGGGGCAAATCGACACTCTGGCCTACCGAAACGGCGTTTTTTCTTTGGTAAAAAAGGAAAAATAAAACTTTTTTTGAAAAAGTACTTGACTTTTTTATCGTTTTGTATAATAATATATTTCGTTATGGCGGTGTAGCTCAGTGGTCAGAGCACTCGGTTCATACCCGGGGTGTCAGTGGTTCAAATCCACTCACCGCTACCATAATGGCGCGTTGGAGAAGCGGCTTAACTCACCAGCCTTTCACGCTGGCATTCAGGGGTTCGAATCCCCTACGCGTCACCAAACCAAAACGCTATCTTTGATTTTGCGCAAAGGCAGCGTTTTTTATATTTCATTGCGAGAATTTTCTTCACTACACAGGGAAAAGCACCATGAAAGAACTATTTTCTATCGGCGAAATGGCAAAGCTGTTTCAAACAAATATCCGTACTCTCAGATATTATGATAACATCGGCCTGCTGCCTCCGGAACGAAAAGACCCCGCAACGGGATACCGCTACTACTCTACCAAACAATTCGAGCGTATGAATACCATCAAGTATTTACGGGCTCTGGATATGCCTCTGGAACGCATCGCGCGTTTTTTTGACAGCAAGGATACAGATACGCTCAAAGATCTTCTTAAAGAACAGCAGCGGGAAACAGAAGAACGGATTGCGGCCCTAAGGCAAATCGGCAAAAAAATTGAGCGCCGGCTTTATCAAATCGACGATGCTCTGACCTCTTCTTTGTGCCAAATTAAGGAGCTTCATTTGCCGCCGCGGCGGGCGGCAATTTTACGCCAAGAGATTCCCTCTGATGACGATCTGGAAGTCCCCATCCGTCAATTAGAACGAGCCAACGACCTGGAAGGCTTAATGTTCTTGGGTAATGTGGGAGTTTCCATTGACCGGCAAAACATTATTCGAGGCGATTACTCCAGCTTCTCTGCCATTTTTGTTTTACTGGATGAGGAAATAATTGAAGATTCGGAAGTTCAAAGTTTTTTACCAGAAAATGATTATGCCGTCATTCGATTTTCAGGGAAGCATACCGAAGCAGGACAATACTATCAATGCCTTCTCAATTATTTTCAAGAACACCATTATAAAATTTGTGGAGACTCCGTGGAAATCACCTTGATAGACTACGGCATTACCAATGATTCAGAAAAATTTGTGACGGAAATTCAACTTCCTTTTCAAAAAGAGTCTTGACCCTCTATCTACTGGAGGGTTTATTTTTATTTCAAAAAGAAAAAGTGGGAAATCATCTTATGATAGGAACCATTGTTAATGCATCTACAATTTTAGCGGGAAGTCTCATCGGCAGCATTGCCAAAAAGGGAATCAAAGAAGAATATAAGGGAGCACTATTTACCGCCATGGGCTTGGCAGCTACGGCCTTAGGCATCAACGCACTGGTGCAAAATCTGCCTAACAGCGATTATCCCGTATTATTTATCATCAGCCTAGCGGCAGGAAGTTTGTTTGGCACTATCGTTAATATTGATGGGCGGTTTCAACGCCTATCCCAACGATATTCCTCCTCGGAACTGGGTCAGGGGCTGTCCACTGCCACGCTGTTATTTTGCATCGGCACCTTGTCAATTTTAGGCCCTATAGAAAGCGCTCTTCACGGAGATCATACCTTTCTCTTTACCAATGCAACGTTAGACTTTGTGACCTCAATGGTATTTGCCTCTGCCTACGGTTTCGGCATTGCCATTGCAGCTGGAATTCTTTTTTGCTGGCAGGGTTTCATCTATTTGCTGGCAAAATGTATGGGGGCTTTCATCGCCCCGGAGCTGATGACAGAACTCTCCATTGTTGGCGGCATTCTCATCGCCAGCTCAGGGTTATCGATCCTTAACATCAAAGATTGCAAAACCATGAACATGCTCCCTTCCTTACTGGTACCTATTCTTTGGTTTCTGATAAAAAACGTATTATCTTAATCATATTCATTATGATAAAAAGAGGCTTTGTGAATACAAAGCCTCTTTTATATTAGGAAAGGATCGCATATCATGTCAAATTATTTAGGTCCCAAAGACTTAATGTGTTCCCAAAAATCCACTGTTTCCTGGGCTGTTTTCTGCCAAGAATATTCTTTGGACCGGGCCAAGCCCTGTTCTCCCATGATGCGCCGTTTACCGTCGCAGTTTAGAAGAGCATAAAGATAAGATGCTAACTCACAACTATCCAAGGGATTAAAATAAACAGCAGCGTCTCCCAAAACCTCTCCCAAGGAAGAGGAACGGGCTGCCAACACAGGAATCCCCATGGCCATAGCCTCTAGGGGAGGCAAGCCGAACCCTTCATACAAGGAAGGATAGACCATAAGCTGTGCGCCGCCATAAAAATACGGCAGCTCTTCCACTGGCACAAAACCGGGAAAAACCACACGATCAGCAATACCAAGGGCTTCCGCCAGTTGCTCCAATTGATCAAAATCACGATGGCGTTTTCCGGGGAGCACCAGCTTCACATTGATATCATTTTCTTTTTTCAATAGTGACAATGCCACCAACAAAGCTTTAACATTTTTACGAATGCCATAGCCGCCCACATAAATCAAATAATCACCGAATATACCGTAGCGTTCTCCCAAAAACGCTTTGGCCTTTTCCTTAGGTATAGGACGGTATATAGGCTCTGCTGCTTCGGCAATCACCGCAATGCGGTCTTCAGGATAATCAAACAGTCGCAGAATATCATTTTTGGAGCACTCTGACACCGTAATAATACCATCGCTGCGTTGGATAATACTGGGCATTTCCCCAAGAAATTCCTTAAGGTACCCTTTGCCAACAGTTTCCGGAAAGACGTAGGGAATCATATCGTGAATTGTCACAGTTTCCAAGCACTGCTTTTCCTTGGGCAGACCAATGCCGTTTTGTGGGACGTGATAAAGTTCTGCCTTTTCACGCTGTAGTGCTGGCCCCAAAAAGTAATCCCGCCACAAATCACCGCCCTGATGAGGGAATACCGGAGCATTATCACCGATGGTAATGCCACGATATTCTTCTCCTGGAAGAAATACCCGCAAACGATGTTTGGGAGCATTCAAAGCACTTCCGTGTTCAAAGGCATCAATCAGGCGCCAGGTATATGTTCCAATTCCGGTACCACGATAATGAAAGGCCCCGCGCCCATCAATGGCAATGTTCATAGCGCCCCTCCTGTTCCAATTCTTGGTAAAAACTTTTATGGCTACACTCCGCCCGCAAAACGTGTAAAGCTTCACGCCGCAAACGATCATTGGCTTTGTCTTTTTCCAATCGTTCCATAATGCGCAGCAGCGTATAAGGGAAGCAAAGGAAGTAAATCAGCAGAGATTTTTCCTCTGGCCGCAGTGCTACTTGCCCTTCATATGCGGCGATGGCGGATTGTATGACCTCCCCACGGCTTCCCTCATAGGACAAATAGCGGCGCAGCAACTGCCACAAATCCACTATGGACAAATCCTCTGAGAGCTTCGAAAAATCGGTTAATAACGGTTCTCCATGGAAAAACATCAAGCCCCGTTTTCTAACTGCCCCATAACAGATTCCTCCCTGACTTAAAACCTGCTCCACCGCAGTTTCATAAAGGGAACTGCATAATGCTGTCAAGGAACGCTCTCCGCGGGCGAGTATCTCATCCATCTCCTCGCCGGGCAGCAAGTGACGAAAGGAATCCTTATAATGCCTTCCCGTGTCTAACATCGCTTCCAACCTCCCGGGACGGGCTAACAAAGACTTCGTGGGGAACCCATGATTCCGCCAATCAAAATTACCCATCATTTGTTGAAATTGCCCTAAAACTTTGGCGGCGGCAATGACATGATATCCATCATCAAAAGGAAAGCGGCTGGCACCGTCCCAATGCTCCAGCAAATAATGATAGTACTTCCCCTCGGACACGGCACCTTGAGCGCCCACACATAAGCGGGGCTGATGTTTAAACCCCATTTCATCCAAATGACAGCGCAAAGCTGCCTCACTCATGGCAAAGCCTTCTCCGACCTCACGCCGTAGGAGGCGGTATTTTTCTTTTCCTTTTTTTACGAGCCAGCTGTTTTTACCACATCTGCTCACTGTTCCACGTTGCCCCCAATGGGAAAGGGCTTTTGTTTCTTCCTTCATTTTGCCACCTCCAACCCTGTAAATTGCCGAAAAATCTTAATCCACTGATCTTCACGCTCTAATTCCGCTACAGCGGTTCGAATACGCTTTTTAAAGAAATCCTGATCCCGTTTGGGATCGTTTTGAAAATATCTCTGTGCCAACCGCCAGTATTTCTGCGGGAACAACAGTAAAGCATAAAGGACCTCCCACTGCTCTCGGGACATAGGACAAATACCTCCATACCCCTGAATAATGGCCTCCAACTTCTCTTTCGCGTCACTGCCATATTTCAGCGACCGTTTGATAAGGCGCATCAAATCTACCAAAGGTAAGTCTCTGACACAGTAGTCAAAATCGATCAAGTAAGCCTCGCCTTGCTGAATAATAAAATTTCTGGCAGCCACATCATAATGAATGAAGCTTCCTACCTGCTTTGCCTCTTCCTCCAGCCGCGGATATTCCGAAGACAAAAGCAGACGGCGGGAATCCGCCGCTTTTTTCATCATCGGACCATAAAAGGCCAAATACATTTTTTCAAAAAAACCTTCGGCGTGTTCCGATGCTACCACGGCGTAGCGTTCCATATCCTCAATTCTCGCACTGATACGGCGCACCCAACGCAGCTCAGGCTCTCCGGAAGGCGGCACAGGACAAGGAAGACGAGATATCAAATGAAATCGTGCCAAAGTTTTGGCTGCAGCCTTTAAATGGGAGATATTATCGAAATCACAACGATCCCCTGCAACCCATTCATAGAGGGTATAGAGACCATTATCACTTTCAAAATACGGTAGACCGTGGCACCGCAGGGGATGGGCAAAATATTGAAAACCACAATGGGTCAAATGATCCTGAGCATCGGCAATGAATTGTAGCTTGGCTCGAGAAAGTCCACTGTGCTTCAGCGCGTATTCTCCATCCGAGGCTTTGACGCGCCAAACGTTTTCCTTGATGGTAATCATTTCCTCGGGTACAACTCCCCAGGCGTTGCTGATTTCGCCGATCTCTGCCATACCTTCCTCCATTGTTATGCCGTCCCTTGGCGTTTTTACCATTTTACGAAAATACGGCCTTTATTATGCCTAAAATAAAAAAACAACCTCTACAAAAATGAACTGCACCCCATTTGTTAGACAGTGTGGTATACTATCTAATGAAAGGGGT
>CAZWWH010000025.1:0-24620 GCA_964637365.1 uncultured Peptococcaceae bacterium | reverse complement strand
GCTGGCAGGCCAACGAAAAGGCGCACTTGTGCGCAGCTAGTAGTATTAGGGCTATACCCGAAAAGGAAAAAATACCCGCTATGCGGGCGGATGATTATTAAAATTCGTTTTTATAAATCTTGTGGACTTTCTCCAAGAAAATCAAAAGTCTTAGATCCATATGATAGGTGCGGTAGAACATCTCGTGTTCTAATAATTTTTGGGCTTTATTGATGCGATGTCGAACGGTATTGCTATGAACATAAAGGTCAGATGCAGTCTTATCAATATTCATCTGATTTTCATAAAAAGTTTCCAGCGTTTTTAAGAGCTCCGAATTTTTTGTCTTGTCATGTCTGTCCAAAAAGCCGATGGTGCGGTCAATCAGAGCCATTGGTTGCGTCTATGTTTTGTCGGCTCAGCAAGATACTAAAAACGCCAATATCACCAAAATAGGTAATGGGTTTTGGGCTTAATGAATTCCCACGCCCATAAGAATGTGATGATCTGGATAAACGTCTTTGAGTTTATGATAGAGTTGCAACGCGCGTTCCTCCATTGTATTTGGAGCGGCTTCCGAATTAATTTCAGTAATGGCTATGATGTATCTTTTTAAAGGTAAGACATAAGGAAATTTACACTGGACGCATAATTCTTCTAGCTCTTTGGAGAGGGGAAGTTCGCTGTCTTTTATGACCGTGACCCCCATGGATTTCTGCAAGCTCCATCCCAAATTAGCCATACGATTACGTAAAATGTGTTTGTCAACATTTTCAAAAATTAGATCTCTCAAAAAATCGGCTTCATAAGAATATTCCAAGTTGTGGGATTCGCTGCGAAAAATTTCAAAAGTCACTGCGTTGATGATTTGAGTGGATGTAATGTTATAAGGCAATGCAATGATGGGAAGGTTGTATGAATCCGCACATTCTCGCATGGAGGGCGGAATATCCTTAATGAAACGGTTCAGTTTTAATGCGATACCTGAGACTTTCTTTTTGGCTAACGTTTTTACGACTTTTTCTCCAATGGAAGGGTCGCTTCGTAAAATCTGAGCATTAGTTATGACAAAATTATTTGGTACCAGCCACCGTACGCTATCGGTGCTTTCCATGAGGGCAATGCCATCAACCACTTTGTCAACTCCGTTACTTCCCGCAATCAGTTTAGAAGATCCATAATAGGTATTTCTAAAATTTTAGAAATGGTAATGCCCATTGATGTCACCTCTTTAGTTTAATTTTACAAAGAAAAATCATATTCCGATGCTTCCCCTATACAAGCCATATTCGTTTTGGGGGCAACATTTTGCTGGAATTTTTGTACAAAAAATTTTTTTCTTTCTAATCAATCCATACTGGATTGTAAATTACAGGAGGTTGCGTTCGACCACTCAAAACAGAGAGCTTTCTAATCAATCCATACTGGATTGTAAATGAGTTGCTTTTGTAAATGAAGCAGCTCTTTTTCGTGTTGGGTACCGGTCAAACGGGTGCGAAGGTCACGGATAAAGGTGATAATTTTTTGGAGCAAACTCGGCGGTTCCTGTAATAATCTCTCAACAAATCTAGGCGACGAAAACGCCTCACTACCCGTAAAGTCGGCCAACATTTCATCGGCCATACTCTCCTCGTTAAGGGATATGCCGTGGCTCTAATAGAGATCTTTCAGGTCGTTTTGCCATTGTTCCATGCTGCCTTTGATTTCAGCATACTCCCGGAAAACGTCGCTGTTAAAAACAGCCCTGCGGAAGGCATTGTATGCCCTTGCATCTCTTGTTTTCATAGCATGGGTCACTTCGTGAACCGAGGTAACATTTCGCAAGGTCTCTATGTCACTATTGGGATTCAGTCCGATTACCCCTGTTTCATGATTGAACACGCCGTTTTGCCCATCTTTCAGGGTAGCATCCATTTCCGCTTTGATCCTCGTTATGCTGGAGATCGTCTCCGCCAGTGCCGCTGTTTCGGCAATGGCCTCTTGGGGGATTCTTGTCTTTCCGGCAATGGAGTCGGTACTCGCTGTATTTTCAATGAATTAAAAAAGGAAAACCTTTTTCAGATTTTCCCGGATTCCGTATTCCTCATATCATTCACTCCAATCATGTGACGCTGCTTACAGCGTATTAATACGTTTTCATTAACTCATTTGTTCTGGCGTTGTATCTTGCCACTACCAAAGTTCCCGTATCTTATAAATACAGTCTGCATAATAAATTAAGCAAGAGGAATTACTCAGAATTCCAGTTGGATTTAGAATAGGTATAGGCAGAGTTCTATGTATTTTTTATTTCTCAAAAGAAATATAATATTGCTATTTTTCTATATTCCTATTGAAGTTGCTTGGTTAATATTATACAATATAAATAATACATTAGTTTTATCTTTTGTATAATTGTTGATAATTGTCGAAATAAGTTGCATTACGACAATTATCGTCGAAAATTTAGTCCCTGGTAATATTTGGAGTTATAATTACAGATGAAATCTTTCGAAAAGGATAGATGAGAATGACGGAGATCAAGTCTTTATTGCGCACTCTTGGCGTAACGGCACATTTATATGGTTTTAATTATTTGGTGCGCGCCACAGAACTGGTAATGGAAAATTCCGACTGCCTTCTACATATCGTTAAAATGGTCTATACTGTGATTGCTGAAGAATTTCAAACTTCCTCCAAATGTGTGGAAAGAAATATTCGAACTGCGATAGATATTTGTTGGATCCACGGAAACCGTGACTTGTTGTGCGAAATTGCGGGATATGAATTAAAACAAAAACCTACTAATTCCCAATTTATTGATATTATTTCGGCCTACCTTAGCCGTAATCGGGTAAGAGCCGTTTGATATTACCCGACACATATATTTCCTATGAGAAACATGATATTAATTTCTTCCTTAAAATAAGGTTCTGATTAAAAAAGAATATAGCCCCCAGCCATTGGGAAATGCATTGGAATGATCTTACAGCAGTATAACTTGTTAGAGATAAAAATATGATAATTTAAGAATGTTTAAGCAGACTTTTGACAAAGGTCTGCTTTTCTTATGCCCAAAATAGACCAGAATATCGTAAAACTATCAAGGGCTGAGGCGCGACCTCGTAAAAAGCGTAACTAATGATGGTAAATCTACATTCTAGTATGGTTTAATTTGAAAGCAGTCACCCATTGCCCACATAATCAACAAAACAGAGGGATAGCCTTTCAAATCCCGATCGTGGGGCGTATCTCAAAGCTCCTTCCATTCTTGTGGGAATATATCAAGTCAAGCGTCTTTTCATAAACGACTTGGCGATCATCATAAATTTCAGTGTAAAGTTGGTTTAGTTTTTGCAATAATAAAAGCTCCCCCGGGTAACCGGGGGAACATCAAAATCACCTTTTCATATAGTTAAAAATCATATCCAGAAATTCTTTTACGGTTGGTTGGTGATCTATCTTACAACATGCTATCTCATTGAGGAACGAACGGTTCCCTTTCAGATAACATCCTTTTATAAAAGTGCGAATGTTGCGCTCCACACAATGTGTCTTGACATGATGTATCTCGGCAACCTTCGGATAGACTTGACGGTATAAATTCAGAAACCCGTCTTCCTTTTTAAGTAGTAGCTCCATTGCCGTTGTGATAAAATGATACCCCAAACCACATCTGCTGCCACCTAACTTGCTTAAAACGTTTTCTAAGTCTTTCATGTTGTAGTCCTCCTTTAGAGATATTTTCCATAGTCAAATTACAACACAAAAGTACTTAAGAAACACATATCAAACACTATGCGACATAAATAGACATATAATTATAAAAAAAAATAATTCTTAGGATTATAAAATATAAATCCCCCTCGGTTCGAACCACCGAGAGGAATTTATAGGGCAGATAGATTGACACTCCTTATTGTATCAATAAACTTGTTTGAGTCGAGTATGAAGTGGGAATCTTAGTCATAAACGTAAGAACCACGGTCCAATAGATGCTATCAAGCGTGGCTTGAGGCTTAAAGCGCCCAAGGTGTCACAAAGCACAATTAATAAGATTGAAGGGATCATGCAACGGTTCGACCTACCCGATATCGGTTATATCAATGTGTATGATTTGCGAACCGTAAATTTGCAAAGGTATATTAACGCCGTACAGGGTAAAAGCGCATGTATATACATAAAGGGCTATGATATTAGAGACAATTCACTAAAAACAAAAGCCACAAAAAAGTTCCCTGATGGCCCATATCCGGGGGAAAAGTGCCTTGTCTCTCCAAATCATACAAACGCTTTTCCGGCATTATGTATGCCTGCAAGAATCAAGGGTGCTCCCCTTATTTTGCGTAATAAAGGAAGCAGAAATCAAGATTCTCCAGGCAGTCTCCGTAGAACCAACAATAGCACCAAAGCACCTAAAAGTGATAGTGGCAATAGAGTTGTCCCCTTCCCTGATTGGTGTTGCCGTTACTCACCAAAGCAGTACAGGAAGCACTCAAAAGCGGTTCGAGCTATGTGTTTCCCAATGCAAACGGCAATTTTATCCTTTGTATCGCATGTTCTCCGTACGGCATACGTATTGCATCGGACTGGCCAAAAAATGTGTTGATCTAAAAACAGCCCAATATTTAATAGGGCGTAGTACTATACGCATTACCGCGGAAATTTATACCCATGTTACGGATATAATGATCGAATCAGCAAGGGAGAAAAGCAACACAGGTACCCAATAAAAATATTAATAATCAATATTTGTAAAAAGCCGTTAATTTCATATATTAGGACAATCACAAAACAACAAAAATACCTACCAAACCAATGTCTAGCAGGTATTTCATTTGGAGGCGCTGTCCGGATTTGAACCGGAGCGTAAAGGATTTGCAGTCCTCTGCCTTACCACTTGGCTACAGCGCCATAACCGATTGCTTAAATATAATACCACAACCATAAAGGAAATGCAAGTGTTTTATCTCTTTATTTTAAAAATATTTTCAGAACTCCAATGGCTACCCGTTTCAAGTTTGTCTCATTCGCAAAAATTAGATCAGCACTACGGGTACACCCCATCTTGATAAAAAAGAATTACTCCAGCGCATAAAATCCAAACCAAAGGCAAGACTAGAACCAACAATATCAAATTCGGAGGTTCTTATGGCAAAATATATGAAACTCATCGTGGCCATTGCATTCATGATTGTGTCATCCCTTTATATTGTATATGACGATGTCACAACACCTTCTGATCAGGAGGCCTTTTCACCAACCAGCTTACTGGAATATACGGCGTCTGGCGGCCAAGCAATGTCTTATAATGACAAAGTTACTTTACTGGCCCGCGCCATCCATGCGGAAGCAGAAGCGGAGCCTTACATTGGCAAGGTTGCAGTGGGAGCAGTTTTATTGAACCGCGTGAACAATTCCCAATTTCCTAATACGCTCAGTGGTGTGATTTACCAAAGCAGTGCTTTGGAATCCGTAAGTAACGGACGCATGAATAGTAATGCCGGCCAACAATCCCAAAAAGCTGCCCAAGCGGCACTGAATGGCTGGGATCCCACATATGGTTCCCTCTATTTCTGGAATCCTTATAAAAAAGTTAACAAATGGGTCTGGACCAG
This sequence comes from uncultured Peptococcaceae bacterium, assembly GCA_964637365.1. Classification (GTDB taxonomy): domain Bacteria; phylum Bacillota; class Dehalobacteriia; order UBA7702; family UBA7702; genus Cryptoclostridium. The sequence continues at coordinate 19,044 of CAZWWH010000025.1, read as the reverse complement.
AGAAATCACCGTTCAATATGGACAACACGTTTTTGCGCGATAAGGGGGCAACAACATGAACAAAAACATTCTTATTGTATTTTTAGCCGTACTGACGGCCATTGGTTTTGGTTGGGGCTTCTACCAAACGGCAGAATCCAATCAGAGCCGTAACACTGTGGAGAATGACCGCGCTCGCGCCTTCTATGATTTGGTAGATTCCGTAGAGAAACTCTCTGTACTATCAGGAAAATCCCTGGTTACTGCTGATAATTCCAGCCGAGCACGTCTTTATTCCGATATGAGCTCTGAGGCTTATGTGGCTCAGGAAAATCTGTGCCAATTACCCGTTTACCACAATGCCTTACTCCGAACAGAAAAATTTCTTAACCAAATGGGAAACTTTTCTCATAGTTTAATCTCTAAAGCGGTCAATGGGGTACCGTTAACAAATGAGGAACAAAAAACCCTGGAGGGACTAAACAAAGAAGTAGAGTCTGTTTCCGAAAGTTTGCATCAGTTGGCATCGGAGGATGAGAATCCATTTTCTTGGAAAGCCATCCAGGCAGCCAACAAAATGATTGAAGACGGTAAAACAGAAAACGCAGGTGTAGCCAACACATCCCTCACAGAGGTCACCAGCGGTCTGGAAGAGGTACCCTCACTAACTTACGATGGCCCTTTTTCAGATCATCTGGAGAATGGCGACCCCATTCAGCTTTCCGGCAATGAAGTTACATGGGACGATGTCCTAGCCAAAGTGAAAACCATCATTGGCGAGGATTATCAATATGAAGCTTATGGAAAAAGTAGCGACACTGCAGGCATGGCAGTTTACACTGTGGCAGTAAAGAAATCGGAAGAAGAAGTTGTAGGCTACTTTGATTTCAGCAGAATTGGCGGCTATCCAGTGCAATATACCGCCGTAGACCGTGGCAGCGAGGCCTCTCTGGCTCCAGAGGAGGCCGTGGTCAAAGCAGAAGAATTTCTGAAAAAGACAGAATACAAGGATTTGGTATCCAACTATTATTTGATCGAGGATAATACCATTACCATCACATTTGTATCTCATCAGCAGGATGTAGTTATTTATCCAGAAATGGTAAAAGTTACGGTGGATATGGCAGATGGAGCAATTGTTGGGATGGATGCCAAAAACTATTTGAAATTTCATAAAGAACGGAACTTTGATGGACAGCAGCTTTCCTCTGAGGAAGCAGCAGCCAAATTAGCCTCTGGCCTCACGCCATCAAATATCACCAAAGCGGTGATTCCCCTGGACAGCGGTAAAGAAGTGCTTTGTTATGAATTCCGCATCAATAAAGGCCGCCATGATTACCTTATTTACTTAAATGCCGTCACCGGCGCTCAAGAGGATATCCTGATGGTACAATCCGATGAAAACGGGACCTTCACCCTTTAAATAGTTACATTTTACAATCAAAAAGAGACCATATATGGTCTCTTTTTGATTATTTTTTCAAATCACTTATCACCGTCTTAAAGCCCTGCCTTGCTTCAAAACGAAACACTCTCACGTTTTTCTTCATGCAGCATACGGAGCTGATTTTCTTTGCTCATGAGCCCCTTTTCATAGCGGTTAATTTTTTCATTCAAACGATTCAGACTGGCCTGCATATCCGTCATGCGCTTTATCAGTCGTTCACGTTGTTCCAATAAAATTTCTTTCCTGGCTTCGATGGTAGAATCCCCTTGATGAAACAAAGCGACATATTCAATCAAAGCCTCGATTTGCACACCGGCTTTTCGCATACAGATCATCATCTCAATCCAGCCGCAGGACTCCTCATCATAGTCACGAATTCCAGAAGTACTTCGGGGCACCGGAGGAATCAAGCCAATGCGCTCATAGTATCGAAGTGTTGCCGCTGAGATATCATACTTTTTACTTACTTCTGCAATAGTCATGGTATCACCCCATTTGATTATAACATATTTGTGCAAGAATGTAACTGGCCAGCAAATAACTTACAACTATCATATCACTTAGAGTTCACTTTAAGTCAAACTTTTTTTCAAAACAAAAATGCCATATGCGTCTTTGCATATGGCACTTTTGCTTCGAGATGTACTTTGGTGGTATTCTCTCACCAAAGGCTCTCTTCGATTGATTAATGGATGGATGGAAATGGTGCTTCTACATTCATAATTTACCCTCAAATAAAAAAATAATTCATCCACTTTTTTCCAGTATAAATAATCCCAAAACGCAAAGATTTTCGACTAAATTTCTTTTTTCGGCAAGTTTTCAACAACTTTATCAACAATTGTGCAAAAAGAAATAATTTTTTGACAATTCTAGAATTCTTTAAAGATATGAACGACTTTTATAAAATTTTATGATATAACATTATAATGTAGAAATAGGTCCAAACAGCAATCTTTTATTTAAAAACCAGCATAGGATTCATTTACAATCCAGTATGGATTGATTAGAAAGTTCGCCTTTGTCTTTCAGCCAATCACGGGATTTCTTTATTTACAATCCAGTATGGATTGATTAGAAAGGTAGGAGGGAAATGCAGCATGCCGGATAAGTATAAAATTTACAATCCAGTATGGATTGATTAGAAAGCAATCTTTTGCGGCGCGTCTATCTTTTCGTTTCTAGATTTACAATCCAGTATGGATTGATTAGAAAGCCTGTTCCGCATCGCCTTCGGTTAGCGCCCATGGATTAATTTACAATCCAGTATGGATTGATTAGAAAGCAATCTTTTGCGGCGCGTCTATCTTTTCGTTTCTAGATTTACAATCCAGTATGGATTGATTAGAAAGCATAGCGTGTCTATTGCTCCCAACCCTGTTGATGCATTTACAATCCAGTATGGATTGATTAGAAAGCAAGGAGACAAGAAAATGAAAAAGTACGATAAATATATTTACAATCCAGTATGGATTGATTAGAAAGTCAACCTGAAAGATGTACCATACTGCGCCAGTACTATTTACAATCCAGTATGGATTGATTAGAAAGTCAATGACGAAGACGCGGAAATATACCGTTGGTTATTTACAATCCAGTATGGATTGATTAGAAAGGTCGAAGTTTTGTCCTATCTTATTAATGTCGTAGGGATTTACAATCCAGTATGGATTGATTAGAAAGAGAGGGGAGTGGATCTCAAAACGGCACAGTATCTTATATTTACAATCCAGTATGGATTGATTAGAAAGGTAAAAATGCCTTTTTTCATTTTGTCATAAAATGTTTATTTACAATCCAGTATGGATTGATTAGAAAGGTAGCTTTAGCTTAGAGGTTAGCTCACCTTGAGCGGAATTTACAATCCAGTATGGATTGATTAGAAAGCAACTTAATCTTGTAACAACTAAGAGGACATTAAAATTTACAATCCAGTATGGATTGATTAGAAAGTTAGAAAAGCTGTTAAAGATGCTGATGTGCGACTGATTTACAATCCAGTATGGATTGATTAGAAAGTCGTGGAATTTGTATATATGGGGTTCTTAGGATGCATTTTATGCAATACGAAAAGCAATAGAAGGGAATTGGAACGGACACAAACGTCATTTTGAAAATATATTAGTAATATTTTCTGTCGAACCCCCGGCATTTTGACGGAATTCCTTACCGACAGAAGGTGATTATAAAAATTGTGTATTTTTATCCTCGTCATTAGTCCAATACTCTTTTTCCATCCAAATATTATTGCGTCCTTTAAAAATGATGCAGGAATCTTCGTCTTTGCGCAAATAATGTTTTAATTCTTTTTCCAATGACATTAATTGAGAAGGAGACAATTCCCCTTCAAACACGGAGTTTTGCAAATGAACCAGATACCGTTTGCAGGTCTGGAAAACTTTTCGTAGCACCCTCGCTCCGCCTTCATTGAGTTTGATGTCATAGACTAACACTATATACACTGTTCACCACCAAATTTTAAATCCTTCATATGGTTTTTCTTCCAGCAGATGTTTGATGAGTTTGTAAATCTCCAGTCGAATCAGATGGCGGTAAGAAACCGTTCGGTTAAGAGATTTATGGCTTACGGTACGTTTCAAAGTCTCTTCAAATTCTTTGATAATCTTTTTGAGCGCCGGTTCTTTCAGCTTAAGAAAATGGTCGCAATCGGTAAAGTCAGATTCGGAAATCATTCCTTTGTTCAGCAGGGAAAATATGAGACGGTCTACCAAAATCGGTTTGAAAATTTCCGCAATATCCAGAGCCAATGAAAACCGTTTATCGCCGGGTTCGTGGAGATAACTGATGGTAGGGTTGATTTGTGTGTGATAAATCTCCGAGAGGACTTTTGTATACATCATGGTATTGAGGAAAGAGATCAGAGAGTTTACCATATTATCGGGAGGACGTTTGACTCGTTTTTCAAAGTCGATTCCTTGGTTGATAATAATTTTCCAAGTGTCATAGTAGGTTTTTCGAATATTGCCTTCAACCCCCATGAGTTCGTGGATTTCTGCAGAGGAAGAAATCTTTTCCCGGAGCCCTATAATAGTTTCCATAGGCTGGGATAAGTCTTTCCCCCGGTTGTTATAATAGCGCAAATTACGAAGAATATTGTAGCTGGCAGCTTCGATAAATTCTTTGGCAATGGCCATACGCGGTTCAGGATTGGTGTAGTGTTCCACCTGTTTGACCAAAAGCTTGCCGGAAACTTTGCGCTCTCTGGGATAAAAGGTGCCGCTATAAAATTCATAGTAGTTGAAATAGTGGAGATTGACACCATATTCTGAGAGAAAATTCAGCAGCTTGGTGTTGATGGTCATTTCAGAAAAAACATAGAGGTCATAAATGCGTTCAATGGGAATGTCGGTTTTAATGCCGTCGCTTTTTATTAACTGTAACGTGTTGTCTTTCCTTCGCAGCTCGCCGGAGGAAAAAATATAATAGGACTGATTCATCAATACCCTCCGTTAAATAAAGCAGGATTCATAATAGGCACAGTGGGAGCAGGCTTTCATTGCAATTGCTTTTTGGGGGTGGGGTCTGGATATGATGCGATTGATTTCCCCCAGGCGATGTTCAATTTCTATGGTGTCATTTTCTTCATAAATCACCGAATGGGTGATTTTTTTTGTGGGAATATTGATAGAACCTTCAGAAATGTCCAATCCTTTTTGACGCAGCAAATAGATGTAATACTTTACCTGATTGATTGCCATGTCCAGTTGGGCGTCGCTTTTTTTGATCTCAAACACTACGTCGTTTTTGAGGAAGTCAATATTGGCAATGCCGTCAAGCATGAAATGCTTTTCTTCTCGGGGGTAGGTGGCCTCGTCGATGAGCTTGCCAATGGCCACGTTTTCATGCTGATCCTCCATCTGAATCTCGTTGGCAAAAAGCCACATCTTCCGCTGGCATAAAAAGTAGTAAGAATAAATCACGCCGGTGATCGCTCTCATAGATTCCTCCATCATTTAAAGAATTGTATCGTCTTCTGTTTTTTCGGCCGTGAGCCCTTTACCCCGGCAGGTATCAATATCAAAGTCATATACACAGCGGGAGCGGCAGAATTCCGGAGTAAATCCATCCAAGTGGAATTGCTTTGCTTGGTTGACAGCAACGGAAACGCATAATTCCTTGAGATATTCCTGAGCTGCCAAACGGCGGGGCAGAGAGGCTTCCGTATCATGTATTGTTTCAATGGCATCGTTGATTTCTTCGCTGTTTTTGTTATAGATGCTATCGGGAATGACATTGAGAGAGTGGATGTCTCGAAACAAGTGGTCCGCTTGGCTTTTGGGGATTTCCGCTGGAGTAATGGCTTTGATCTGCTCCAGCGTATCGTTGATTATTTGGTAGTATGCAGTGCTCTTGATCCTTTCCATAGCGTAAACTTCATGCATCAGTTCCTGCTTCCCTTTTTCTGACAGAATCCCGTCACCCTGTTTTTTTAATGCCTCTAAGGTAAAGGCCGTGATGTCGCCGTCGTAAACAGTGCCAATGCCGTTGCCGTTAAAGTATATATGGATATTGGGAGTCGCTCCCTGGTAATTCCGCTTGCGGAAGCAGCGTCCAAAGCGCTGTAACAGGCTGTCCAAAGGAGCGCCTTCGGTAAACAGCTCGTCAAAATCGATATCAAGGCTGGCTTCAACGATTTGCGTGGAAATCCAAATGCCGCATTGTCCGTTTCGGGAAAAGTCCATAATTTTTTCTTCCAGCAGCTTTTTGTGCTTAAAAATAAAACGGGCGTGGAGCATATGATGGTTATCACAATATTGATTGAGAGCGTCATAAACCTCCTGGGCTTTTTGGACGGTATTGACAATGAACAGCACTTTTCTATACTTTCCCGCCGTGGCAATGGCTTCATAGTCGAAATCCCCTTCGAAGACGGAGATAAAGTGACGGTGATTGTATTTCCCCTCCAGAAAGGTTTGGGGCGTGAGGTCGATGCCGCACTGGGATTTTAACAGATTTAGGAAAAACGGCGGCAGCGTCGCCGTCATGATGAGGAATTTCCCTCCCATTTGATGAATGGCTGACAGACCGTAAAGAAGAAAAGCGGTAATGCGTCCGTCATACATTTGAATCTCGTCAATGATCAGTTTGGAATAGCGGAGCGTAGCTCCGTATATTTCCGTTCCCAGGCTTTTGAATACGAAGTGAAACAGTTGGTCAACGGTGCAGACAGTCAAAGGCATGGCCAATCGCTTGGCGTCACGGTATTCCCGAAACATCTCGTCGAGCTCACGTTGGTTTTCTTTTGTAATGCTCTTGATGTAATAAGAGAGAGTATCGCTGTGGAGCAAAGCGGCATTATCGTAACGGTATACCCCTTTGATGCGCTGATATATGGCGTTGGCGGATACTGTAAGAGGCAAGGTATAAAATCCCTTATCTTCCCCCAGCCAAAGCATGGCCCCTTCGGTTTTACCGGAGCCGGTGGGGGCGATGACGATACAGCTTTCGTCTCGGTGCTTTGCCAGGTACTGCTGGGCGGGCAGCAGAGACTCGCCGAAGCGTTCTTGAACAGGAAGGGCGGCGCCGCCTTTTGGCGCCGGTACTTCAATGGTTGTAAAACCGGCGCTGGCAGCGTAGTCAATGCGGTTTAGCAGTCCCTTCAGCACCAGGTAGTGAAGATAAGCGTTTTCGAACTTTTCGGGAAATTGGTACTGGATGTGATTTTCTATGTTGCGGAATAACAGTTGGGCGATGTTTCTCTGATTTCTTTTAAGTGTTTTGGGGTCTACTCCAAGAGATTCAGCATTATGAAAAGAATTCTCAGCTACGATATAATATGCTTTTTGAGAGAGTTCATCGCTTCGCGTGTGGTGGTGATAAATGGCTGTAACCAACGCCTTGTGCCAATCTATATCATATTTTTCTTTCAGAGCAAAATGATCGAGAAAGAGAATGCTGAGGTGACCGTGGGGTAATTCGTTATCAAGCCGTTTCCATCCACGGTGACCCTTCATGCGTTTCTGAAAATAATCGTTCATTTTTCCATCGTCATGGTGGATGCAAGCCAGGCGCAGGAGCTCCCGCTCCGTTTCGGTGAAGCGGTCTCCATAAAGCGCCATGAGGTTATCGTAGCAGACTAGCAGATCGCTGATATGGTCGGCCAGGGTTTGACTGGGGTGGCTTTTTGCCAGAAAAGCATGTTTGTCGAGTTCTAAGGGTGGATTCATTTTCGGTACCTCGTTCCGTTAAGCCAGAAATACAATGTCATCGTAGTCGTCTACCGGTGTATCAAAGAATACCGCTTCCCGACAAATATGTTTTACCTTTACTTTTTCTGTCCAACGGCGGAGATTGCCGTCAACACGGAAGATCTTATTTAAGGAGTAGATGGTGCCGCTGTGGCTGTCGGAGTATTCGTCCAGCGCTTCCAGCGGTACATAAATGTCGTGATTGGCAAAGGCGGTATCCTCTACGCGCAGCGTCGTTTCTTTTACGGCTGTAATGTCCAGCAGATCTTCATATCGCCCCAGAGCGGGATAGATTTTTGGTTGTTGAAGGCCAGATAACACTTTCTCGAAATCCTCGGGCTGAGGACGTATATGCAGAATAAGGTCGATTTCTCCAATCAACTCCGCATGGGCGATGCCCCGAAACAGTCCCAATTTTTCTCCGTTTTCTTCTACGGACAGGTTATGACGGCCGGCCTCATATTTGGCATTGCCAAAAGAATAACGGGTATAGAGATCCGCCACCGTGGCGGTGGAATCCCCTTGGATGCTGATGTCCATGGGATGGGTCTCCGTAAATCCGCAAACATTGTGAATCATGCCGATGACCGTGGAATAAGGGGGCAGGGGATAGGTTTCTCGGATCATAAAGCTGGTAGGCTTTTTGTAGTTGGTCAGAGTTTGGCGGCACTCTACACGAATGACATCAGGCATAGAAATCACTTACTTCCTTTTTGATGGCGGCAAACACGTTGCCTACCGTATCAATGTTCATGGCTTCGGCAATTTCATCGTCATTAGACAGAAGTCCCTTTAAAAGCCCTACATGAGTATGCCCCTTCAGCATATTGTTGCAGTCCAGCATTTCCTTGAGAGGCTCTACATGAAGGCGGTTCTTGCTGATTTTTACTCTGTTTTCAAAGAAGGGATTTTTGCGGTCATAGATGCCGCCGATCACAAAGAAGGGAGCTAAATTTTCCCGGCGGCCTTTGATATCTCGATAAAGGAATTCGATCGTATCCAATAACAGATTGACACGGCGTGCCTTTTCCGCTCCATCCAGATGGATATCGCCATCCTCTCCGACGCGGTCCAGATCCACGGCGATGGTGTAGGCGTAGTAAGAGGCATGAATTTCACTTTGAGCAATGGCATTGTCTCCGTTGATGCGTTTGGCAAGGCCCATATTGGTCAAAAAGTCCAAATCATTTTGAAAGGGCTCCAAAGCAACGGCGTTGCTCAACCGCACTACCGCGCTGCGGGTGGCGGCGCCGCCTTTGCCTTCCTTGTCCTGCTTTTTGCTCATTGTTTTCATATAGCCAAAGAGGTCGATTTCCGGATAGTCAACGATGGTGGCCTCGGGGGAGAATTGTACCACCTTGTTTTCCGCTGTCACCGGCGTGTCATTGCAGCCCATTTGTTCCACAATATTGTAGCGCATGGCCTGGCGGGAAATATAGGAATACTGATTGGCGTCGCCTCGGGTCATCTTTTTTAACACCGTCAAATTGCTGTAGCCTTCGCCGTAGTTGGAGCTTTCGGCAGCAAACACCATTGTTATTGTTAAACCTTTATTTTTCATCTTTTACTTCCTCCTCTTGCTTCTTTTCAAAATACCCGCCTTTTAACCCACGAATAAAGTGATAGCCTAAGTCGAGAAAGGCGTCGTCGTTTTGGGTCATCTGACCGAAAATTTTGGGGATTTCCTGGCTGGTTGCGGCATAAATACGGTAAAGCCGATTGAGAAAACTGTGTTGATCCCTGTTTCTTAAATCGTTCAGTAGCTGTAAGGTTAAGCCTCTCAGGCTGGCATCGGCGGAATCCTTATCACTTCCGGTGATGCGTTCCCTAACACGGCGCTCCTTAACGAGGTTTTCCCTAAACTTTGCCCCGGCCTGAGCCGCGAATAATGTGTCATTTTTACCCATTTCGTTCCCTCCTTGGGTCTGAATTCTATGGTGTGTTTGTTGGTCTTGCAAATGCAGCAGACTGGTGATGCAGTAGATGAGATTTGGTGTGTCAATGGACATCCGGAACAAGCGGTCGATCAGAAGATACTGATTGCGGTGATGCAGGAGGTTGTCCAAAGCTTCAGTGTAAACATTCAGATAGCCGTCGCTCAATCGAATGGCGCTCCATTTTGTCAGATTGTCCAAACTTGTTTTTGCTTTGTAGGCCACGGACAAAACATCCTTGCCGATGATATTCAAGTCGTAGCGATCCTGTTCTTTTCGGCGGATTACCACCTGGAGGTTTCCGATGCGCTTTGTTGTCTGCAAAAGCTCTCTGCCCAAAATTTCATTGTATAAAACGCTCCAGGATCGATTCTCATTTTCTTTCTGAAAGTCCTTTTGACGGTTCATTTGCAGAAGCTGACGAAGGGAGCTGTTGTCATTGATGAAAACCATATCCGGGCCGATTTTCATAAAGCCCAGGGGAGCAAGGGCATAGAGAAAATTGCAAACCGGGCAGATATAGGCGTCTACATTGCAATTCCAAAAAGCGGAGCGCTTCCGTCCTAGGTCGTCAGCAACATCTTTGACAAAGGCAATGGAGCTTTTTTCCTTAGCTGACATTGGTGCGTCGCAGCAGATGCAAGAGTCTTTCCGCTTCCCGTTGCTTTCTGTGAGATATTGGCAAAAAAGGTCTGTGAATTCTTTTTTTAGCAGCGATTTGATATCTTTATTGGAATCACTGCGCAGTAGAAAAGCGCGGTTTTCCCAAAACATATTGATGCGGGTATAGATAATATTTTTGAAGGTGAGTATTTCTCTCACAATGGGAACTTGCAGCTCTGCCTTGAGCAGAGGTAAAACAGTGAAATCCTTTTCCTTTTTTAAAGCGGTGACGAGTCCGGGAATCTTACAGTCGTGGCCTCGGCCCTGGATGATGCCATAGCCCGATTTGTAACTGGCAGAGCTTAACCCGTCGGCGATGCTTTTGGTGGTCTCCGCAATTTTTTTTGACGTCTCTTTGGAGCCGTCATTTTGTTCCAGTTGATACTCTAACTTGTCAATGGCCGTCAGTATTCTGGTATAAGCGGTGTCCTTTTCAAACCGTTTGATGAACGCGTCTATGTAATCCTGCGCCAAATCCCTTTGGAGCAATAATTCTTTTTTTACCATAAGCTCATCTTCGTGGATGCGGTAATCCTGCCCTTCCATGGCGTCAATGGATTCCAACAGATTCAGGAATCCTACGATTCCGGCATTGAGATAAAAATCCGCCGTGGTAATGGATAGGTATTCGGTTCCGTTGATTTCTGTTTCCATGGTTTCCTCCTTTCCATTGGATTATTGAATGACTCGAAACAGCCCGAAGCCCGCATTGCGTCGGCTGCCGATGCCTGCGTATTGCAGCAGATTCAGAGTCTCGGGATCCGCTTGAATACGGTAAGTACCGATGCTCACGGCAAAGGTAATGCCGAATTCCGATACAATGGTCTTTTTCCCTTGTACAGCGGTGAACTGAATCTCCGACGGATGACGCCCCATGGCTTTTAATTGAGCGATCATGTGTTCTGCCGCCGCTTGCTCAAAGTTTTCATCCTCCCAGGTAATATATTGGTCCCGGTTGGTTGCTCTGTCATGTTGCCGCAAGCACAGGGGACTGAGCATTTGAACGGTGACGGTATCTTTAAGAATCGGCATTACATTCTCAAAGCTTAATTCATGGAGAATAAGGTAATTGTCGGGACCTATGGGGTAGGGTCGGTTCATTTGCTTCATAAAAGCGTTATAAAACATGGTGATGTCGTAAAGGTTTGCGGAAGAAAAGGTCATGGAGCAGTGGGACTCCCGTAACATAATGGTATTGCCTTGGAATTTTGTTTCCCGAGGGAAGGCCACCGCAAAGCTATAGCTTTTGGAGACACACTTTGTTTTATCGAAATAATCAGCAAAGGCTTCCGGATGATACTCATCAATGGAGTGTTTGATAAAGCTCATGAAACTCTTCCTAAAACTTCTAGGAATGGCTGTTTGTTTTAACTGGAATTCCAATTTGATCCGCATGGTTTTTCACCTCCTTAAAATGAATTTGATTTGACTGCTTTTGTCATGCCAGCCTTACTGTCCCATAAAACCCATAAAGTGAATGCTTGTGTTTTATGGGGACAGTAAAACTTTTGATTTTTCAACTGATAAGCGCATAAAATTTTTGGAATGCCACGATGATGAATCAAAGCGTCAGTGGATTTTCTATGATTATCTTGAATCTTACTTTCATTTGACTCCTCCTTATTTGAAAAAATTAATTTGTCACTAAAGACATTCTCCAGTATGGATTGATTAGAGGTATTATATCCCTTGAGATAATAGTACTTTAAATTCCAATTTGGATTACCCATAAGATAATAATATGGTTTATAAGTTTTTTTCTATCTTACCATATTCTGTTTGAAAATACAATAGTATTTTTTTATTTGCCGAAAGTTGACGATTTTTTGATTTTTGAATGAAGTTAGGAATTGTTGCTTTTTATGGAGATAGCTATTCTTAGGAAAATTTGATCCGTAAATCAGAAAAGCCCGCCGAATGTAATGATTCGGCGGGCTTTGATAAGGACGCAGTTAAATTGTTATTGTAAGCGGCAATCCTGCTTGAGTTGAGGCAGATGATTTATCATCTTGTGATATGCTTCAAAATAAACGTTCGTATCTTTGAACAGAAAGGTTGTGAGGAGCTTATCCCAAGCCGCGGGAAAATAATTTATAGAAATGGTCTGATATCAATGGCCAGTTGTTCTTCCTGATTAATTAACCGTTTGGCGATATCTTTGGAAACCTCATCGGCAGCTTTATATTGGTTAAGAAATCGATTCAGTGATTTTACTCCCATGTTACAACCATCGGTCATGAGATCGGCAATGGTTTGGTCCGATTCATCCATGGTCATTTTGACATTGGTTTTGAGCCAGGACATTCCCTTGGCCATGGGATTGGGTTCTTTTCCGTCGTCATGATACTGATGTAGCAGCTGTTGGATTTCACCTTTCAATTTTTGATGTTCTGCTTTGCAATCGGATAATCTTTTTCTGAAGTCAGCATTTCTCACATCATCAAAAACCTCATCAATGGCAGAAACTCCCATGACCACACCGGCGTCACATTCTCTAAGCAGTCGAATGGTGTCTTGTTCTATCATTTAGGTATACCTCCCTTATTGATAGATTTAGTATACCCTTTCAAAATCCATGTATTCTTATGGAAAAGATAATATTTGATTGGCCCGTTATAGATGGTAATAAAAAAATCCGAACCGATTATCTCATGAAAAAGGTTCGGATTATATTGATTTGGTGCCGGAAACCGGGGTCGAACCGGTACGGTATCGCTACCGCAGGATTTTAAGTCCTGTGCGTCTGCCAATTCCGCCATTCCGGCACTACCCAATTATCATAGCATAAAGCAAAAATGATTGCAAGGGTTTTTTTAGAAAAACCATAAAAAGCGAATTCTAAGAATTCTAATTCTCTTCGGAACTGGTGTAGAAACCAGGAGCCCTCAGCGGTTTTTATAAAGTTCTGAGATGACTTCCCCGGTTTTCCTCAATTCTGTGGGAATGTCAATATTTTGCGGGCAATGTTCGGAGCAGCGGCCGCATTCAGTACAGTTGGATTCTCTTTGAGAACGCTTGGTGGCTTCGTAGTGTTCCAAATAGATATCTCCTGATGTTCCCAAGCGGTATTCATTATGTAAGGCGAACATTTTGGGAATGTCCACTCCTTGCTTGCAGTCCATGCAATAGCGACACCCTGTACAGGGAATTAGCTTTGTTCTTCGGTAAATTTCCAGAGCCTTTGATAAGGTTTCTTCTTCTTGGGGAGACAATGGTTGAAAATCTGTCATGGTATTGATATTGTCTTGAAGCTGCTCTATATTACTCATGCCGCTTAACACAGTCAAAACATTGGGAAGCTGGGCCGCGAACCGTAAGGCCCAGGAGGCGATGGAGCGGGATGGGCTTGCTGCCTGTAATACGCTGTTGGCTTCGGGACAGAGGTCCGCCAAAGCGCCGCCTCGAACCGGTTCCATAACGATACAGGGCAATCCGTAATACTCTAAAATTTCATATTGGTTTTTGGCTTTCTGAAAATCCCAATCAATATAATTCAGTTGGATTTGCGCAAAATCCCAGTTGTATCTTTTGCATATTTCATCCAAAAGCGCGGGATTATCATGGAAGGAGAATCCTAGATGGCGGATACGACCTTCCTCCTTCATACGGAACATAAATTCATATGCCTTATATTTTCGGGCCAAATCAAGGTTCTTTTGATTCAAGCTGTGACAAAGGTAGAAATCAAAATATTCGGTTTGAAGGCGATTGAGCTGTTCTTGAAAAATCTTTTCTAGGTCCACGGTATCCTTGGCCATCCAAACCGGGAGTTTGGTGGCAAGCTGATAGCTGCTGCGGTCATAGGCCTTTAAAGCCCTACCCAAATAGGATTCGGATTCTCCGCCATGGTACATGTAAGCCGTATCAATATAGTTGATGCCATGTCCAAGCGCGTAGTCCAGCATTTCTCCTGCCTTGATTTCATCAATAGCAGTTTTACTGTCCTCTTGTAGCGGCAGTCGCATGGCGCCTAAGCCTAAAAGAGAGATATTTTGTTGTGCAAATCGTCTCGTTTCCACTTAGTATTCACCTCGAAATATTATCGTATTTCCAAAGAAATGGGGCAGTGGTCAGAGCCTTCTACCTCATTGAGAATTTCGGCGCTGGTCAGGCGGCTTTTCATGTGGGGATCGGCAAAAAAGTAGTCCAAACGCCATCCCGCGTTCCGGCTTCGGGCATGAAAACGGTAGGACCACCAGCTGTATTTTTGTTCTTCGGGATGGAAATAACGGAAGGTATCGATAAATCCTTCCTCCAGCATTTTGGTAATCCAAGCCCGCTCGATATCCAGAAAACCCGAGATATTACGGTTTTCTTTGGGACGAGCCAAATCAATTTCCTGATGTGCGGTGTTGACATCGCCGCAAATAATGATATGCTTTCCCCGCATTGCTTTGAAGTAATCCAAGCAAGCGTCATAAAAATCCATTTTGTATTGTAGACGCTCCTCCGACGCACCGCCATTGGGAAAATAGCAATTAAAAAGGATAAAATCATCGTAATGAGCGATGATGATGCGCCCTTCGCAATCAAACCTCTCAATACCGATACCGTATTCCACCAAATTCGGTTTCACCTTGGTGTAAAGAGCCGTGCCGCTGTACCCCTTCCGTTGACCGGAGCAAAAATAGGAGTGGTAGCCGTTGATATGAATTAAAGCATCCTCCAGCTGTTCAATATGGGCCTTGGTTTCCTGAATGGCAAGTATATCAGGATCGGTTTCCAAAAGCCATTGGCGAAAGCCCTTCTTCTCTATCGCCCGGATACCGTTGACATTCCAAGATAAAATCTTCATAAATACCTCATAATTAATTTTGCATGATTGTATCATATTTTTACAATTGAATCAATTTATCTGAAAAAATAATTTGAATTCCGGAATGAAAATTCCAAAAAACATGGGATTTCCTCATGGTTTTTCTTGTTTCATCATTTAAAATCTGATATACTAAATTGTATACGATCTGGTTACAATATTTTAAAACAGTAATAAATATAGGAGGGCAAAGTATGAGTCCTGAAGATGTCAAGGTCTACGAAGGTTCTGTCACCCTGGAGCTCCACGGCTATTTGGCCGATTTGAAAATTAATTTGCCCGCAGATGAGGACATTGAAGGCGGCGATTATGACTTAGGTAAAACCCTGTTTGAATCAGGGATTCACACCGCCGGTGTGGGGAAAGCCATTGTCAATGAAAGCCTTGTGACAATGCGTCATCAAATCAAACCAGGGGATAAAATCGTCTTGTTCCCCATTGAGATTGGATAATAGAAGGATGGAAACCATGGAAAATGTACAGGTATTAGCAGAAAAAGCCAAAAGCATTCGCCGAGCGATCATTGAAATGCTAGGTCATGCCAAAAGCGGTCATCCCGGCGGCTCATTGGATTTGGCGGAAATCATGTCGGTACTTTATTTCGATGTGATGAATTATGATTTTAGCAACCCTCAGTGGGAAGACCGAGACTATTTCGTTCTTTCCAAAGGCCATGCCGCACCAGCGCTTTACGCCGTACTATATGAAGGCGGACTGATTGAAAATGATGAGCTTCTTACCCTGCGTCAGGTTGGCAGCCGTTTGCAAGGGCATCCCGACCGTAAAAAGCTCCCCGGTGTGGAAGCCTCAACCGGTTCTTTGGGGCAGGGCTTTTCCATTGCCAACGGCATTGCTCTTTCCTTGAAGCTGAATCAAAAGGATAACCGTGTCTACGCCGTACTGGGCGATGGGGAATTGAACGAAGGCATTATCTGGGAAGCTGCCATGTCCGCGGCCCATTATCATTTGGATAACCTTGTTGCCATCGTGGACCATAACGGTCTCCAGATTGACGGCCCTAATGAACAAGTCATGTCCCTGGGGGACATCGGCGCTAAATTCAGCGCCTTTGGTTTTGAGGTGCTCCATGTGGATGGTCATGATATTGCGGCCTTGCAAAAGGTTTTTGCCGCTGCCAAAGAAGTAAAAGGAAAACCTGTGGCAATTATTGCTGAGACCGTGAAGGGGAAAGGTGTTTCCTTTATGGAGAATCAGGTCGGCTGGCACGGAACGCCCATGAGCGACGAAGATTTTGCCAATGCCAAAGCAGAGCTGGAGGGGTAAGATGGAAAAGATCGCAACAAGAGAAGCATATGGTAAGGCCCTTGCCGCCATTGCCAAAGATAATGATAAAATCGTGGTTTTGGACGCAGATCTGTCCAAATCCACCAAAACCAATATTTTTGCCAAAGAATTTCCTGAACGGTTTTTTGATATGGGTATTGCCGAAGGAAATATGGCCGCCACTGCCGCAGGTCTTGCCATTGGCGGCCAGACGGTATTTTTCAGCAGCTTTGCGGTCTTTGCCGCCGGCCGTGCCTTTGAAATAATCCGTAATAGTATCTGCTATCCCAAATTGAATGTGAAAATCGCCGCCACTCATGCGGGAATCACGGTAGGGGAAGACGGAGGCTCCCACCAAAGTGTAGAGGATATCGCCATTATGCGCGTGCTCCCCAATATGGAGGTGTTGGTTCCTGCCGACGGCGTGGAAACTGCCAAGATGGTAGAATATCTGGCACAGCACGAAGGCCCCGGCTATCTCCGTTTGGGTCGCTCTGGCCAGCCGGTACTTTTTGATGACAGTTATGAATTTAAGCCCGGTAAAGGTGTCGTAATGCGGGACGGTGGTGACGTTGCCATTGTGGCCTGCGGACTTATGGTTTCCGTGGCTTTGGATGCCGCTGAACTTTTGGCCCGAGAAGGCATCAATGCCGCGGTGATTAATATGTCTTCGATCAAACCCTTGGACGATGCGTTGCTGGCGCAATACGCTGAACAGTGCGGCTCGGTAGTCACTGCGGAAGAACATAGTATCATTGGCGGTCTTGGCGGCGCGGTAGCGGAATCCCTGATGAAAAACGCTCCTTGCCCTCTGGAAATGGTAGGGGTCAATGATTCCTTTGGGGAAAGTGGTAAGCCACAGGCCTTGTTGGAAAAGTATGGTCTTACCGCTGAGGTCATCGTGACCAAGGCCAAAGCTGCTGTAGCACGGAAATAAACTTAAAAACCTATTTGTGGAGCGGTTTTGAACCGCTCCCTTTGCTTTTATTATCGCCGTTGCAGTATAAGAAAATATGAAATGAGGAACTGTTATGGGTCAGGGTATTGTGGAAGGACTGGATATTTTTGGTCAGGGAATTTTACGGGAGAAGGGGAAATGTGTCTTTGTGAAAGGGGGCCTTCCCGGAGAAACCGTAGATTATCGGGTGACCTTTTCTAAAAAGAAATTTGCCAAAGGCTTCGCCGCTGATGTGTTGAAGGCTTCGCCTCACCGTGTAGAGGCTCCGTGTCCCTATTACGGTATTTGCGGCGGCTGTAGTTTTCAGCACTGTGATGAGGAAACAGAACTTTTGGCCAAAGAAAATCATGTCAATAATGTGCTGCGGCGCATTGGTGGCTTTGGTGATCTCTCGGTGCTCCCGATGGATCGCAGCCGTCCTCTTTACCGTTATCGCAATAAAGTGACGTGGCACATAAAAAACGGCATCATCGGATTTTACCGAGCGGGCAGCGCGGAGTTTGTACCCATTGAGGACTGCCTTTTATTGGCGGAGCCACTGTGTGATGCCACGGATGCACTGCGCCGTATCGCACCCCGCCATGCTCATACTGTCATGCTCCGTACCAATCAGAAGGGAGAGGTCTTTACGGCCATCGATGGTGAAGAGCCCCTGGGAACCGCCGAGGATTTGATGAGCCAGTGCTCCAATATCAAAGGCGTAGAGGTTAACGGGAGCATGATTGGAGTGGTTCCCGGTATGACGTTGGCGGGATATGACTTTGATGTGTCTCCTCGAGGATTCTTTCAAGTAAACTTTGCGGCTATGGAATCCCTGATTGATTTTGTGCATGAGTCCATGCTCCCTCCTGAAAGAAATAGCGTGCTTCTTGATTTATATTGCGGCGTGGGAACATTGGGGATTGTTTTATCCCAAGATTTTAGCGAGGTTTGGGGGATTGAGTCTTTCGCGGATTCCATTCCCGCCGCAGAGTGTAACGCTTTGCGCAATAAAATCAACGGCCATTACACTGCCGCCAAGACGGAAGATTCTTTGGAAAAGCTGTTGGAGCGTTTACCAATACCTCATACGGTGGTGGTAGATCCGCCACGGGCCGGCTTGGATGGGCGTACCGCAGAGTTATTAACACAATGCGGCGCCAAACAGCTCATCTATATTTCCTGTGATCCCGCAACGTTGAGTCGTGATTTAAAGATTCTTGCCTCCACCTACCAACCCCGCCAAATCAAACCTTTTAATCTCTTCCCCCGTACAGCTCATGTGGAAACGGTATGCTTATTGTCCAAACTTCATTCAGACCAACATATCGAGGTAGAGCTTGAGATGGACGAGCTTGATTTGACTGCTGCGGAGAGCAAAGCCACTTATGAGGAAATCAAGGAGTATGTACTTGAGCATACAGGATTAAAGGTCAGCAATTTATATATCGCACAGGTAAAGCAGAAATGCGGTATTATTGAGAGGGTAAACTATAACCTGCCTAAATCGGAAAACTCCAGACAGCCAAAATGCCCGCCAGAAAAAGAAAAGGCTATAAAGGAGGCATTGGAGCATTTTCAGATGATTTAAACTCTCTTTGATTTTGCATATTTGTGCCGTCTGCCAATTCCTTATATAATGAAAGAAAAAGGATGGTGGCGATTATGAGAGAAAAGAAAAATCATTTGTATGTGGATAACCAAGAGAGGACACTTTTGGTACATAGCCTTGTAGAACTGAAAAATCAGCTCATACAGCAGGGCAGATATACAGA
>CAZWWH010000024.1:0-25688 GCA_964637365.1 uncultured Peptococcaceae bacterium | reverse complement strand
AGCGTGTTCCTGCTTCTATAAACCCAATCACATAATAGTCGTGAAAATGATTGGGAAATGGCTGCACAATTCCTTCAAAACGATATGCTTCAAGGTGTAAATCTTCGTCATAGCAGACTGTCCGTACTTCTTTTTGCACGATAACACCTCCTTGCTTTACATATTATACTCGAAAAGTTCGGTATTTTCTTGTATGATATCTTCATTTTTGAAAAAAGCGGCAAGGGTTGTGATGTCCCTTTGCCGCCTGTCTGTTATGCGTAAATGATTTCTTCTTCCACAATCTCCATCGCACACGTCCTTATGTTATTCATCCTCCCGACCCATTCTAAGGCGTTTTCCGCCTTTAGCTGTTCCGTGATACCTTGTGTTCTTTATTCCCTCTATGAGCCGTTCAAAGCGTTCCTGCGCCTGCCTGTCTATCTCCGCAAGGTAGGCGTTTAGCCTGCCGCTTGTAAGAAGATTGGTGTATGTAACTTTGCGGTACTCCCGCAAATACCGCAAGTGCCGTTGTCCGAAAACGCCTATCGGCTTTTCTTCTTCGGGCGGCACGGTAAGGCAGGGGAAAATGTAATCGCCCTGTCTTTCATATCTGCCGTCCATTTCCTCAAATATTGTTTTTCCCATTGTCATTCCCTCCGTTACCGTATTTTTAATTTTACTTTCTTTGCCCCTGCCGCCTTTATCAGCAGATCGTCCACGCAGTCGGTATATCTGCCCTCGGCTATGAGCCTGTTTCGCAACTCATTTAAGCAGAAGATTATCAGCCGCCATTCCGTTTCATCAAGATACAAGTGATACTTTTCCATTGTCTTTCCTTTCTTTTCTGCGGCGTTGTTCCCAACCGCCCGTATTCCTTAAAACCTTTGCCTTAAAGCGGTGTTCCCCTATGTAACCGCCGAAGCGGTAACAGATACGGATTACCTGCTCGGTTTCCCCGTCTGTTTCCGTTCGGTCAAACACTTCAATCCTCTCAATGAGAAGGTTGAGGTTTTCGGCGGTCAATTCCTGTATCCCTACATACTGTGCCATCAAATCCGCCCATTTCACGGCGTTCTGTTGGTTGTCCCTTACCTCCTGCAAGGCGTTCTCTATCGCCTGTATCTGCCCTAAAAGCTGTTCCTGCTCCGTCTGGTACTTGTCAATCAGGCGGGAGAAGTTGTCGTTAGAGATGCGCCCCGAAAGGGAATCCTCATAGAGCCGGTCAAACAGCCTTGTCACTTCATCATAGCGTTTCCTTGCCTGCTTCAGCTTTGTTTCGTTGGATTTCCCACGGCTTCCGTCCACTTTCTCGTTCATTCTGATAGCAAGAGCCACCGCTTTTTCCCTGTCCTCATAGGCAATTCGGGCGTGGTACTGAATGATTTTGTCAACTAGTCTTGACAAAATCATCCTTCAGATAGTCCTCAAGCTGCACGATAAGACCGTCTGGCAGTTTACAGCTTGCCACGGCGAAATGGAGCCGTCCGCTTGCCTCGTCCGTTAGCTTAAAGAGCCTGTCCTGTATGCGGCAGAAGGTGTCCTCAAGGCAAAGGTACAGCACATCGCCCTCCAATGTGGGCATATCCCATAGGGGCAAGCCCTGTGACACACATAAACAAAGCTTTAGCATAAGCCAGCTCTTGCCGATTTTCTGTGAGCCGCAGAACAGGGTTAAGCCTGTGGGTATCAGACCGTCCACCACAAAGGACGGCTTCTCAAGCGGCTCATAAAGGAGCGTGTCGGCGTTGACCGTTTGCAGCTTCTGCATACAATCCCTCCTTCCGCTTAGGTTTCCTGTTGTTGCACATAGGCGTCTCCTCCTTGAAAATGGATTTATCCCTGCAAAGTAAACAGGGATATGTAAGCACAACCCTCCCATACAGTTCCACGCTTCCTTTAAGCGGCGTTTTCTCTGCCGGTTCTATGCACGGATTAAGCAGCGGGCAGGCTCATATCATCGCTCTGCTGTCCGCTGCGGCAGGTATCCCTCTGGCGGCTGTTATTCAATTTTCAAGAAGCGCAACAAAAAGGGCGAAAGGATTTGACCTCTCACCCCGTAGCCCGCATGGGAAGCGTATTTTAGACTTCATATTCTGATTTTTTGAAAAAGTAAAAGCACCCGCCGTTTAACCGATTTTTTCTCTCGGTCAGTAGCAGGTGCTTCAAAGAGGGATATTCAGTTATTTATAAGGGGATTATCTGTTGTGTTCTCTAATGGAAATTGACTTCTGTGAAACTTTCTGAAACCGTGAAGTTTATCGGTAATTATGCCTTCCACTGTTGTACTGTTCTAAAGTCAATGAATTTGCCGTCGCGAGTACCCAGCATTGGCCGGGCAACTTTTGCCCACTGCCAACAGTTGGTATCCATGAAGTTGCCAAGAAGTGTAAAAAATATCGGAGATTATGCCTTTTGTGACTGTGCTTCTTTGAGAACCATTGGCCCTTTTGATGAAGTCATGGCCATTGGAGAAGGTGCTTTTGATGATTGCCCTGTTTTGGAAAAACTCAAAATCCCATCCCGATGGATGAATAACGATACAGCTCCTTATTTTGATGATTAACGGATCATGTGACATAAAAATCCCGCTTTCAAAGCGGGATTTTTTTTATGCTTTATGCTTCGGTCTTTTCTTCATAATCGGTACTCTCTTCATCGTCAGCAACGGCTTGTTCACAACAGCAGCATTCTGCTTCGCCGCTTTGTTTTTCGGCGATGACGTCTTTCAGCTCTTCTTTGACTGCCTCTTTGACTTCTTCAGCAATGACTTCCGCAGCGTCCTCCGGGTCGAAATCATCGTAACCACTGAGGTCGCAGCAACATTCGCAAACAACGATATCGTCTTCGTAAGCAGCTTCGCGAATTTCAGCGAATTTATCTTTGATTTTTGAAGTGATTCCCGTGGCTGCGTCTTTGACTTTGCCTGCTGCAACAGTGGTGGTCTCTTTCATCCCATTCATCGCAGTGGCGCTGGCATTTTTGATTTCATATCTCGTTTCACGGCCGGATTTTGGGGTAGTAAGAACGGTGATGGCTGCGCCGATTACGAGACCGGCGGCGACGCCAAGGATCAAGCCCTCGACACCGCGTTCCATTGCATAGCTGTCTGCTTGCTTTCTTGTTACCAAAGGACCTTGTTCTAAAACGTAGGGTTTCTTGAAAATGTTACTCATTGAACCCCCTCCTTTATCTCATAAAATATATATTCTGCGGGAACAAAATAATGATGAACTATGACAAACATAGTTTATTTATTTAAATTATAGCATAATCTTTATAAGAATCAATATATAACCACTAAACTATGCAAAATATACACAAAATGGATCATTATCAATACTCTTTTATACAATCTGTTTTTGGTATCAATGCTTGATAATTTCGGTGTGATTTGTTAATATTAAATTATTCATACTCCATGATAGGTGGTGAAGGACAATGGCGCAAAATGACGGTCATGTGACTTACCGCAATGCTGTTCCTGAAGATTGCGGAATGATCGTGTCTCTAATCAAAGAGCTGGCTAAGTATGAGCATATGGAGGACGAAGTTGTTTCCAATGAAGAAACTCTTCGTCATACGATGTTTGAAGAAGGCATCGGCCATTGCCTCTTAGCGGAAGTTCAAGGGAGAGTTGCAGGTTATGCCCTATATTATTTCAGTCTGCCATCTTTTTTAGGGCAAAAGGGGCTTTTCCTGGAGGATCTTTTTGTGTTGCCAGAGTTCCGAGGTCATAGCATTGGCAAGGGATTTTTTCACTGCTTGGCGGAAATTGCCCAGCAGGAGAATTGTAGCCGCATGGAATGGACTTGCCTTCATTGGAATGAACCGTCCCGCCAATTTTATCTTTCCCTCGGCGCCAAATGCTATACGCAGTGGCAGATCTTTCGTGTGATGAATACGGATTTTAAATTATTAAAATCAGAAGAATAAAAAAGTACACGGGAAAGGAGCTCCATAGATGAAAATTGTTTTAACAGATGTAAAAACCCTAGCCGGAGACGACCTGGATTTTTCTGCTTTAGAAGCATTGGGAGACGTAGTTTCCTATCCTTTGACAGCCTATGAGGAGATTGCGGAGCGCATTGCCGATGCCGACGCTGTGATTTGTAATAAAACCCTCATGAACCATGAGACCCTGAAGGATGCCAAGAATCTGAAATATATCGGGATTTTTGCCACTGGTTGGAATAATATTGAGATTCCCTATACCAACGATCGCGGCATCACTGTTTGCAATGCCGGCTCCTATTCCACCAATGCCGTAGCGCAGCACGTCTTTGCCATGATTTTGAATCATTATAGCAGAATCGCAAGTTACGGTGATTTTGTGGCGGAAGGAAAATGGATTTCCAGCGATACTTTTACGGCTCCGGTTTTCCCCACTATGGAGCTTTGCGGAAAAACTTTGGGCATTGTGGGCTTCGGCAGCATTGGGAAAGCGGTATCCGACATCGCCTTGGCCTTTGGCATGAAAGTGGTTGTATATACCAGAACACCAAAGGACATTCCCTGCGTGGAATTTGTATCCTTCGATGAAATGCTTTTCCGCTCCGATATCATTACCGTGCATTGCCCTCTAAATAAAGCGTCCGAAAGAATGTTTGATGAAAATGCCTTTGCCAAATGCAAAGATGGGGCATATTTTATTAACACGGCTAGGGGCGGTGTTATTTCTGAAGAAGCTTTGGTCAAAGCTTTGCAATCTGGAAAACTCAGCGGTGCAGCCGTTGATGTATTGGACCAGGAGCCGATGAGTAAAGACTGCCTGCTTTTGAACGTTCCGAATCTTGTGATTACGCCCCATGTTGCATGGACGCCCAAGGAAACGAGAGAACGTCTGTTGGCCATTGCTGTTGATAATCTGAAGGCGTATCTTGAGGGACATCCTCAAAATGTAATTTCCTGATTGAGAGGCTCAGTGACTCTTTGCTGAAAAAATTCAATGATCCACCGCCGAGAAGGTTTTTATGATCTGATTGATGGTGGCAGGCTTATAGCCGGACTTTATTTTGCGGAATGCGGTTGCTGCTTCGTGAAAGTTGCGTAACATAAAAAAACCGATGTATGATATCATCGGTTTTGATTGTTAGTTTGTGTCTTTTTCCGGCATCACGATACGATAGAGTTCCGTGGCTCGGTCGAGATAAACAATACCATCGAGATGGTCGATTTCGTGACAGAAGCACATAGCTAAATCATCCTCTCCCCATAAGGTGATGGGCTCACCTTGTTCATTGAGGGCCTCTACCTTTACTTTTTGTGGGCGTATTGTTTTTCCCACCAAATCGGGAAAGCTGAGACAGCCTTCCATACATTGCCTAGCTCCGTGAGTTTCTACAATTTGGGGATTGACCAACTGGATCAGTCCTTCTCCCATATCAATGACTACAAGGCGCTTCATAACTCCAATTTGACAAGCAGCTAGACCTGCGCCATTATCTTCGTGATACATGGTATCTACCATATCTCGAAGCGTCTCCCGGATAGTGTCATCTATGGTTTCCACAGGTTCACAGCGCTGATGAAGGGCGATATCATCATTGTAATGTAGTTTTCTAACAGTCATAATAGGCTCCTTTGTCTGGAATCTTATGGATAGACCGTTAATATCATAGCTTAAGAAAACCCTTTTTGTCAACTGAGGGAATTGACATGTTATTTTGAAAAAGTTTTGTTGTGCATAATTATAAAAGGAATGAGATGAATGATTCAAGGAAAAACCATCGCGGTGGAGTTGGATCCACCAAAAACAGGCGATGACCGAAAGACAATGTCCACAGTGGAACAGCTTCAAGCATGGGGGATTGACGTCATTACTTTTGCTGATTCACCTGGCGGTAATCCCCGGGCCGATTCCGTGGCCATGGGTATTAAGGTGCGAAACCATTATGGGATAGAAACGATTCCCCATATTTGTTGCCGTGACCAAAATAAAATCGGCTTACGTTCCCGCATTATGGGCGGATATCTGAATGGAATTCGCCGCTTCCTTTTTGTTACCGGCGATCCTGTTCCTTCTGGGAAGCGTGATGATGTAAAGGCGGTTTTTAATTGTAATTCCATCTCTCTTATGGCGTTAGCTCAAGAGCTCAACGAAACTATTTTTACGGAAAGCCCCCTTGTATATGGAGGGGCTGTCAATTATGATCATCGGAAAGTGGAGGTTGAAGCGAAACGACTGGGTGATAAAGCATCGTTTGGCGCGACGTTTTTTATGACGCAGCCGGTATATTGTGAGAAAGATTTAGAAAAGGTCTTGACCATTACCGGACATACCGAAGCTCCTGTACTGTTGGGGTTGATGCCTTTGCTTAGTAAAAGAAACGCTTTTGTCATTAAGGAACAGATTCGGGGGATCGCCGTACCTGATGACGTCGTGTCAAAATTCACCGAAGGGCTGTCCTTGGAGGATACCGCAGCTCTCAGTGCCGAAATCCTCCGACCCATCGTCGAAGCCTCCTGGAATCGTGTCTCCGGTTATTATCTGGTGGGGCAAAAAAACCATCTTGAACCTTTATGTAAAACGCTTGAGATTATTTATAATTATTCCATGTGAAAAAATCTTTATGCGGGTTTGTTTTTTCGACATTTTGGGAAGGATTTTACAAAAAAGTCTTGACAATTATTGCGAGCAGTGATAATATAAGCAACACAAAAGCGATGACCGGAAAATAGTAAATCTGTAGACGCCCAATAGAGAGTAGCCGGTTGGTGAGAGGCGCAGGGAAGAGCAGGTTGAATACATTTCGAGAGCTGCACACCGAAAGGGAATATCCTAAGTAGGCTGATGCCGGGGGCGCCCGTTACAGCGATAAGGTATCGCAGATTGCTGTACCTGATAAGGTCATTGCCGTGAGGCAATGGTAAATAGAGGTGGTAACACGGGATTGTCTCTCGTCCTCTGCAAAAGCAGATGGCGGGAGTTTTTTATTGCCCGAATCTGCAAATATCAGAAGCCTTGCTTTTCGGCTTCAAAAAATAAACAGAAAGTAGGGAAAACAATGTTCGAAAAGCTATTGATGATTTGTATTTTTGTTGCAATTACCATCGGGGTCGGTATTTATTGTCGTAAAAAGTCCACCAATGTCGGTGATTTCGTGTTGGGTGGTAGGGAAGTCGGCCCATGGCTGACCGCTTTTGCTTACGGTACCTCGTATTTTTCTGCGGTTGTATTTGTGGGCTACGCCGGTCAGTTCGGCTGGAATTTTGGTGTCGCTGCTGCTTGGATCGGTATTGGTAATGCCATTATCGGCAGCTTGCTCGCTTGGGTCGTTTTGGGGCGCCGTACCCGTATTATGACAAAGCATTTGGAATCCGCTACCATGCCGGAGTTCTTCTCCAAACGTTTTCATAGTAAGACCGTAAAGATTGTGGCTTCCTTTATTATTTTTATCTTTCTGGTACCATATTCGGCTTCGGTTTACAAAGGTCTTTCGGGTCTCTTCTCCATGTCCTTCGGCATTAGCTTTAATTACTGCATCATCGGTGTTGCATTACTGACTGCGATTTACGTCATTGCTGGTGGCTATACTGCCACCGCACTGAATGACTTTATCCAAGGACTTATCATGATTGTGGGGATTTGCGCCGTAATTTATTCCGTTCTTAATGGCCAGGGAGGCTTTATGGGGGCCATGGAAAAGCTTTCTCAGATTCCCTGTGAAACAACACCGGATCTTAACGGGGCTTTCGTTTCCATTTTTGGTCCCGATCCCTTGGGGCTTTTGGGGGTCGTGATTCTGACCAGCCTTGGCACTTGGGGGCTACCTCAAATGGTACATAAGTTTTATACCATCAAAAACGAAAAAGCTATCAAAACCGGTACTGTCATTTCTACGGTTTTTGCTTTGATTATCGCTGGTGGCAGCTACTTCATTGGTTCCTTTGGAAAACTCTATTACACTCCCGCCGGTGATACTGTAGCCTTTGACGAAGTGGTTCCCGCAATGTTGGGGAATGCTTTGCCAGACCTCCTCATTGGGATCGTTTTGATTCTTGTTCTTTCAGCTTCCATGTCCACACTGTCTTCACTGGTTATTACCTCCAGCTCTACCATTACTTTGGACTTTATCGGCGGCTTTAAAAAGGATATGTCTCCCAAAACTCAGGTAGTTATGATTAAAGTTTTGTGTGGTTTGTTCGTCATTCTTTCCGCTGTGATTGCCATGAATCCCACTAATCTGATTACCACGTTGATGTCGATTTCCTGGGGCGCTTTGGCAGGCTCCTTCCTTGGTCCCCTGCTTTACGGTCTTTTCTGGAAGGGTACCACCAAAGCCTCGGTATGGGCCAGTTTTGTCGTGGGGATTGGTATTACGGTATTGAATTTCTTCCATCCTTTTGCCGCTCCCACCATGGCCGGAGCCATCGCCATTATGTCTTCCTTGATTGTGGTTCCTTTGGTCAGCTTGGTAACACCGAAAATGGAGCGCGCTCTTGTGGATGAAATGTTTGTATGTTATGATGAAACTGTTACTGTCGCGCAAAAACTGGTTTTGGAAGAAGAAGGAAAGTAAAATTGATAAGAAAAGTAAAATTGATTTCGTCAACGCCGCTGTTTTCACAGCGGCTTTGGCTATGGTGTTAAATCGTTATATTATTGTGTATTGTGTAGAAATGGAGTGAAACATATGATCTACAACAGAAAAGCGGAAACGATGCCTCGGAAAGAAATTGAGGAATTGCAGCTTGCACGGTTGAAAAAGATCATTCGTTACTGTTACGATAACGTGGAAATGTACCGGAAACGCTTTGATGAAAATAAGCTGGATCCTGATAAGTTCCGCACCTTGTCTGATATTGAATATATTCCTTTTACGACGAAAGCTGATATGCGGGACAATTATCCCTATGGACTTTTCGCTGTTCCCCAAAAAGACATCGTGCGTATTCACGCCTCTTCCGGTACCACCGGAAAACCGACGGTGGTGGGCTATACCAAAAATGATCTGGATACCTGGTCGGAGCTGATGGCTCGTATTATCAGCGCCGCCGGCGTGACCCAAGAAGACGTAGCGCAAATCTGCTTTGGCTACGGCTTATTTACCGGCGCTCTAGGACTCCATTATGGTTTGGAACGTATCGGCGCCAGTGTCATCCCATCCTCCAGCGGCAACAGTGAAAAGCAGATCATGCTAATGAAGGATTTGGGAACCACTACCTTGATCGCGACTCCTACCTATGCCATGTACCTTGGGGAATTGGCGCATGAATTGGGGTATGATCTCAATGGTTTTAAACTTCGCATCGGTCTCTTTGGCTCTGAAGGCTGCACGACGGAAATGCGCGCTAAAATCGAAGAACGACTGGGGCTTTTTGCTACTGACAATTACGGGATGTCCGAATTGATGGGCCCCGGCGTTTCCGGGGAGTGCGAGCTTCGCTGCGGTCTTCATATTGCTGAAGACCATTTCCTGCCGGAAATTATTGATCCCCAAACCTTGCAGACTAAGGAAGAAGGGGAGGTCGGTGAGTTGGTTATCACCACTCTGACCAAAGAGGGGATTCCGCTGCTTCGGTACCGTACCCGCGACCTTACACGTATCAATAAAGAGCCTTGTGAATGCGGCCGCACCATGGCACGTATGGACAAAGTCATGGGACGCAGTGACGATATGCTAAAAATCAAAGGGGTGAATGTTTTCCCCTCACAAATTGAAAGTGTCCTGATGCCCATTGAGGAAATTGGCCCCCACTATATGTTGTATATCCGCAGGGAAGGCTACAATGACAGCTTGGAAATCGAAGTGGAATTGCTGGACGGCTCCTTGCTGGAACGCTATGCCGATTTGGAGAATCTTACCCAAAGAATCCGCGCCAAACTCCGCACCGTGTTGGGGCTTGATGCCAAAGTCACCTTGGTTCAGCCGAAAAAGATTCAGCGTTTCGCCGGGAAAGCCCAACGGGTGGTTGACTTGCGAGGAGAATCCAAATAAAATAATTGGTAGTCGGTAAAGTATGGTACTTTATCGGGAGCTATCATATCATTACAAGCCTTTGGGCGGATTGGAGTGTTACCATGACAGTGAAACAGCTTTCCGTTTTTGTTGAAAATAAACCCGGTACCATGGTGGAAATTATTACTGCTTTGGGGGATAGCGGCATTGATATCCGTGCCATTTCCATTGCTGATACCACGGACTTTGGGATTCTTCGCTTGATCGTCAGTGATCCCGAAAAAGCATTGGAGGTGTTGCGGGAACGTGGATGCACCGTTACCATTACCGAGGTAATTGGCGTAAAACTTACAGACCGGCCCGGCGGTCTCGCCCACATCCTTACGTTCTTGCGTGACGCTGACATCTCTGTGGAATATATGTATGCTTATGTCAGCAAATCGGAAGAAAACGCTTGCATTATACTGCGGGTCAGCGATACAGAAAAGGCCGTGGAGATTTTGGAAACCAACGGCGTCGCCATTGTGGATCAGGCATACTGATGGTATCAGCTTGTTTTTTTAGAAACATTGGGGCAGTTTTACTGTCCCTTTTTCTGTGTACTATGACGAAAACGAGGAGTTCCTATGGAAAATGAATCAAAGCATCCATTGACAAGGCCCATCGTGGTCTGTGGCTTGGCCATGGTGTGTTGCGTCCTGTGGGGCAGTGCTTTCCCCTTTGTGAAAATCGGTTATAATCTGCTTCATATTTCCGGAAATGATGTGGGAAGTCAAATTCTTTTTGGAGGAATGCGCTTTTTCCTTTCCGGTATCATTACGGTACTCATCGGCTGGGTGTCCGCCCGTCGTTTTCCGATGCCGAAAAAGAGTTCTTGGTGGCCTGTGGTAAAGCTTGGCTTTATACAGACCTTTGTTCAATATATCTTTTTTTATGTAGGGCTTGCCAATACCACCGGTGTGAAGGCATCCATCATTGAGTCCTCCAATGTTTTTATCGCCATTTTGGTGCCGTCGCTTCTGCTGAAGCAGGAGAAGCTGACCTGGCAGAAAATTCTGGGCTGTGTGATTGGCTTTGGCGGCGTTGTGCTGATTAATCTGAATGGCGGCTCTCTCGACATGACTATGAAATTTACTGGCGAAGGCTTTATCTTCTTGGCCGCCGCCAGCTATGCCGTGTCCTTCGTGATGACAAAGGAGTATGCCAAGACAGAATCCACCTTTGTGCTGTGCGGTTATCAATTTATCGTCGGCGGTGCTTTGATGGTTCTGCTAGGGCTTTGTCTTGGCGGTCGTGTGACGGGCTTTACCCCATTATCTACTGCGCTATTTTTGTATCTCGCGACCCTTTCCGCCGTGGCATATTACCTTTGGGCTCAGCTTCTGAAATACAATCCTGTGGGAAAGGTTTCGGTTTATGGGTTCATGAACCCTGTTTGCGGCGTTATTTTATCGGCAGTCTTTCTCCATGAAGGCAGCCACATCTGGGGTTTTTATGGCATCACCGCCTTGGTGATGGTGTGTTTCGGGATCTATCTTGTCAATCGGGAAAAACCATTGGGTTCCCAGACCACCTAACGCCGCTGCCAGTGGCTCCAAAGAAAGCTTTTTCATATTTGAGAATGTACATGCTGCGCCTGTCATTTATTTTAATTCCTCTGCAAAGTCCCGCCGAGGTTTTGTGGGAAAGGGTGCCTGCCATTGTGGCCCGCACTGAAAAAAGAAAACAGCAATCGCTGCGATTGCTGTTTTTTCGCAGTAACGGCATTCTTGTTTGGGCTAATATTTTGGTGTATACTATGGAAGTAAAGTAAAGAAAAGAGATGATTGTTTTGTCGGCCAAGATTGATTCCATCAATACTCATACGACTTCCTATCTGATGAAACGTTTCGCGCCGTATTTTAAACCATATCGCAAAGTTTTGTGCTTTGATTTATTTTGCGCGTCTATGACAACCCTTTGTGATTTAGTGCTTCCCCAAATCGTGAGCTATATCACCGATACCGGAATACGAGATATTTCCGCTTTGACGCTGCGTACCATTCTTATGCTGGGCGGGCTCTATTTGCTTCTCCGTGTTGTGGATGTTTTTGCTAATTACTATATGGCTAATATTGGCCATGTGATGGGGGCAAAAATTGAAACTGATATGCGGAGCGACCTCTTCCGTCATATGCAGGATCTTTCCTATTCGTATTACAGCAATACCAAGGTGGGGCAGCTGATGTCCCGTATCACCAATGATTTGTTTGAGGTAACGGAATTTGCCCACCATTGTCCCGAGGAATATTTCATTGCGGCACTGAAAATCACCGTGTCCTTTGTGATTCTCTGCACCGCCAGTATTCCCTTGACTCTGATCGTTTTTGCCATTATTCCGCTGATGATTTACTTTGCGGGACGTTACAGCCGCCGGATGCGGACGGCCTTTAAAAAGTCGAAAAATCAAATCGGTGATGTGAATTCTCAAGTAGAGGATACCCTTTTGGGAATCCGTGTGGTGAAGTCCTTTGCCAACGAAGATGTGGAAACAGGAAAATTTGAAGAAGGAAACCATCTGTTCCTGGATATTAAGCGGGAGATGTACCGTTATATGGCGGCGTTCCAAAGTACTACCAGATTGTTTGACGGCATCATGTACATCGTGGTAGTGGTGGTTGGGGCCATTTTTATGATTCATGGAAAAATCACTCCCGGGGAATTGGTGGCTTACCTTCTCTATGTGGTCATGCTTCTGAACTCCATTCGCCGCATCGTGGAATTTACCGAGCAATTCCAGCGGGGTATGACGGGTATTGAGCGTTTCATTGAAATTATGGATGAGCCTGTGGAAATCGACGACAAGGAAAACGCTGTGGACCTCTCGCCCGTGACCGGTGATATATACTTTGACCATGTGAGCTTTCAGTACTCCGACAGTGATACCGAGGTTCTGTCCAATATCGACCTCCATGTGAAAGCAGGGGAAAACGTGGCTCTGGTAGGCCCCTCGGGTAGCGGCAAAACCACCCTTTGCAATCTGATTCCTCGTTTTTATGATGTAACCTCCGGGCGGATTCTCATTGACGGTAAGGATATCAAAGATGTCACTGTTCATTCCCTGCGCTCTCAAATCGGCATGGTGCAGCAGGACGTCTATCTCTTTTCAGGCACCGTGGCGGAGAATATTTCCTATGGAAAACCCGGTGCGGCCCAAGAAGACGTGGAGGCCGCCGCCAAGCTGGCTGGCGCCCATGACTTTATCAGCCAGCTGCCCGATGGATACGATACCTATGTTGGCGAGCGAGGCGTGAAACTCTCCGGCGGCCAAAAGCAGCGCATCAGTATCGCCCGTGTTTTTCTGAAAAACCCGCCCATCCTGATTTTGGATGAAGCGACTTCGGCTTTGGATAACGAAAGTGAACTTCTGGTGCAGCATTCTCTGCAGCGTCTGGCCCATGGCCGCACCACCTTTACCATTGCTCACCGCTTAACTACGATACGCAATGCCACAGTAATATTGGTGCTGACGGAGGAAGGCATTGTGGAGCAGGGCAACCATCAAGAGCTGATGGAACGCAGAGGGGAATACTATCATCTCTATCGCCTTTACGCAGGCGATGATGAGGCAGAATCATAAAGAAAAGGAATTTATGGATGAAACAATATCAAACGCTATTATTTGACATAGACGGTACTTTATTTGATTTTAAAAAAGCAGAAGATAACGCTCTCCGTATGACGACAGAGGCCTATGGTATTCCTTTGGACGACAAGTTTTTGGAGACCTATCTCCCAATTAATCGTGGGTTATGGAATGGCTTTGAACAAGGGGAAGTAACCCTTCATACGGTGCTTTACAGTCGTTTTTCCCGTACCTTTGAAGCCTTGGACATTCACTGCGACGGCATTGCTTTTGAAGATGATTATCAGGAAAACCTGGGCAAGGGCTTTTTCTGGCTGGAGAATGGGGAAAATGTCTGCCGTCAATTATCAAAAAATCACGACCTTTACATTATCACCAATGGAGTGGCACGTACCCAACGTTCCCGTTTGGCCGGAACTTCTTTAGGAACAATGGTGAAGGACGTTTTTATTTCTGAAGAATTGGGGGTTCGCAAGCCTCAGAAGGAATTCTTTGACCAGGTCAAGGAGGGAATTCCCGATTTTCGCCAGGAAACTGCTCTCGTTATCGGAGACTCTCTGAATTCCGATATTTTGGGCGGTATCAATGCGGGACTGGATACCTGCTGGTACAATCCTCAGAGAATTCCCAATCCCAACGATTTTACACCCAAATATGAAATTTCCTCTCTTCGTGAGCTATTGTCGATTGTAGGTGAAAGCTATGAGTGATGGGATGTTGGCCTCTTGGTTCCTTTGGGGGATATTTGTTCTGGTTGGGATTATTTTCTGGGGTATCTCCCTGCTCTTTGCGAAACTAGAACAGCGCAAAGCGATGCGCTGTACGGAAAAAACCACCGCCGTGGTGGAAGGGTTTTTCAATGGGGCTCCCTGTTATCGCTACACTGTCGGCGACGAAGCCATATCTGTTAAAAGTATTTACAGCAGTACTCTCCGTTCCTTGCGAGTGGGGCAAATTGTGGATTTGTATTTTGATCCTCAGAACCCAAGCCGCTATTATGTGCCCGAGGAGCCGATTGCCGGCTGTCTGATTAAAATTTTTCATTGGACCGGTGTGGGATTGATAGTTGTGGGGTGCGTTATTATGTGGTTGATGGGGCGTTTTGGATGAACAGAAAAAAGAGCCGTAGAAACGGCTCTTTTTTTTGTCCTTCGGGAAAGGGGACAATCATTTTGGGGAGTGACAGTTTTTTCATGGAATTGACGTTAATGCTTGGGCGTTGATAAAATCGCTGTGCTGATTCTTTCTGTGGCGTGTACCAAACTCTCTTGGTCGCTTCCTGTGCAGTAAATTGTTTGACCTCTTTTCTTTACAGTCAGAACCTCTCCATCGTCGGATAAATCAATAATATGGGTATAGGTATCATTTTTTTTATTTTTTTCGGTATCGTTGATGTTTAATGCGATGTGTTGAAAAAGCTGGTGGGAGGTGTACGTTAAAATTTCATGCTTTTTGATTTCCTTGTTTTGACTGTTTGTTACAATGATGATGTGCCCTGGTCGTTCCTGCTTTTCTTTTGGTGTTCGCTTTTCCAGCATTACTTGAGCTTTGGCTATGGCATAGGTTTCATTGCCATGGGTGGATGACTTCGTGGTCTCCAAAGCAGCGCTGAGAATTTCCATATCTGAAGTGAATGCTACTGTGTGGCTAGCGTCATCGAAGGGCAAATAGGCAATGCGGTTTTCCGTATTGTACGATAATATATTCTGCATGAGGGTAATTACGGCTCGTTGCCCCAAAATGCGGCGGTCAAAGCAGCCTTTTGCCTCATTGGCAGCTTCGCACCGAATATCTCCTTTTTCATCCCGATTCAAAACGCTGATTAATATTTCATCGCTGTTATAATGGTAGCGCCAAATTTCAGAACCATCGTCGGGAAAGGAGTCGCTGAACCGTAGATTATGGGATGGGTTTTCGGGGTCAATATAATAGTGATTGGGATTTAAGCAGGGGCAGGCCTCGAGATTGGGAAAGGCCGTCATATCCATGGAAACGTCATTGTCCAGGAGAATTACGGTATCGGAAGGCGGTGATTCCGTGGCCCATAGAAAAACGGTGCCCCACCAAAATATTAGGGAAATAATGCCAATGACTGCCGCCGGTAAATGGTACCAGCATCGCCTCACGATATCGCCTCCCTTCCTGATGCTATTACTCTTGATTTTATTGAGTTGATACCGTTATTATACCTTTTTCCTTTGGCAAAGGCTGTTGAAATCGGGATCATGTTTTTTATGAATCGGCGATTTATTCCTGTTATTTTGTTGAATGCTTGTCCTCTCTGTCTGATTGATCTTTTAAAGGGAAAAATGCTGTTGTGTTTCAGTGATTTCTTGGGGAATTCCCGTTGACCCCTGTGCATTTTTCCGTTTATGTGATATGATGGAAGAAAAAGAGGGGGGCTTCCATGATTACATCGAAAGACAATCAATATTTGAAGCTGATGAAGGATCTTCAGAAAAAGAAATACCGCAGTGAGCACGGTCTTTTTTGCGCAGAGGGCAAACGTTTGGTGGAAGGTCTTTTGGTAGCAGGCCTCACTCCTCATCTGATTCTATATAGTGAACGTTTTCAGGATATCGCGTTTTTGGAAAAAGCCTGTTCCAAAAGTGATATGGCTTTTATGGTGGCTGACCCTCTGATGAAGAAAATCTGTGATACTCAAAATACCCAAGGTGTCATCGCCGCCTTCCCTCAGCTATGCCCGGAATCTAAAGATTTTTATGTTGGGGCGCCCTCCTTAATTCTGGTAGCCAGCGGCATTCAGGATCCGGGGAATTTGGGTACAATCATCCGCAGTGCCGCTGCCGCCGATGTAAAGGGGATTTTCCTGGAGGATGGAACCGTAGATCTGTATAATCCCAAGGTGATTCGCGCCACCATGGGAACGGTGGCACGGGTACCCATTTTCGGAGATATGAGTGCCGAAACCATAGATGAGACGCTGCGCCGCTGCAATGCGCAGGTCTTCATGGCAGATATGTCTGGAGACATTCCTTATTGGGAGCTCCCTATGAAGCAGCCCTGCGCTGTGATTTTGGGCAATGAGGGTAATGGCCCCTCGGGCTATTGGCGCGGTCGCTGCCGTAAAGTTTATATTCCCCAAGCCAATGAGGTGGAGTCTTTAAACGTGGCTATGGCAGGAGGGATTATGGCCTTTGATTTTCGCCGCAGATGCTTGAAATCAAATATATGATTTGGTATAATATTCTAATGTAGAATTATCACAAATGAAAATTCTCGGATGGAAATAACCAGTATAATGATGGTTTTGCATATTAGGAAAAGGATTGTGAGATCCTTTTTTACGCCATAAGGAGGAAAATAATGCTGGAAAAGATGTTGAAGGATTTGGAGCATATTCAGGAAGAAACCAAATCCCAGTTGGAAAAAGTTGTCAGCCAGGAAGAACTAAACGATATTCGCGTAAAATTCCTGGGGAAAAAAGGTGAGCTTACAGCAATCCTCAAGGGAATGAGCAAGCTCAGCGGTGAAGACCGCCCGAAAGTCGGTCAAGTAGCCAATGAAATCCGCAATAATATGGAAGGATTTATTGCAGCTAAAACCAAGGCCTTAAAGGAAGCCGCCTTAACCGCCCAAATCGAAAATGAACGCATCGACATTTCCCTGCCCGGGGAACCTGTGGCAGTGGGGCATCGCCATCCCCTCACCATGGTCATTGATGATATTAAGGAAATTTTTCTTGGCATGGGCTATGAAATTGCCGAAGGTCCCGAAGTGGAAAACGAATATAATAATTTTGAAGGCTTGAATCTGCCCAAAGATCATCCTGCCCGTGATATGCAGGACTCTTTCTACATCACCGACAATATTCTCCTGCGTACCCATACCTCTCCGGTGCAGGTTCGCACCATGGCCAAAAAAGTGCCGGAATATCCTGTGAAAGTTATTTGCCCAGGGAAGGTATTTCGCCGTGACGACGATTCCACCCATTCGCCCATGTTCCATCAGGTGGAGGGCCTTGTGATTGACGAAAATATCTCCCTCGCGGATTTGAAGGGAACCCTCCTTACCGTGCTTCGCCAGCTCTTTGGCGAAGACCGTGAAATTCGCCTCCGTCCCAGTTATTTCCCGTTCACTGAACCCAGTGTGGAAGTGGATATCTCCTGTGGTATCTGCGGCGGTAAAGGCTGCCGTTCCTGTGCCAATACCGGCTGGCTGGAAATCCTCGGTGCCGGGATGGTACATCCCAATGTCCTGGAAATGGCCGGTTACGACAGCACCAAGCTCCGCGGCTTTGCCTTTGGTATCGGCGTGGAACGTGTGGCAATGCTGAAATACGGCATTGACGACCTGCGTGTATTCTTTGAAAACGACACCCGTTTTCTCAATCAGTTTTAGGAGGCCCAAGCATGAATGTTTCTTATCAATGGTTAAAATCCCTGGTTCCTGTGGAATGGAGCCCCGAAGAGCTGGCTGATCGCCTGACCTTTGCCGGACTCAGCGTGGAACAGGTTTCTTATTTCAATCACGAAATTAAAAACGTTATCGTCGCCGAAATTCTTTCGGTGGAGGAACATCCCGATAAATCCAAAACAAAGTGGCATGTTTGTCAAGTCAATACCGGGAAGGATACCGTGACCATCGTTTGCGGCGCTCCCAATGTGCGCCCCGGCATCAAAGTGCCCTTAGCCCAGGTTGGCGCGGAATTGCCCGGTGGCATCCATATCGGTCCTGCCGATAAAAGCGGCGTTACCTCCTATGGAATGCTTTGTTCCGCCACGGAATTGGACTTGCCCGATGGCTTGGCCTTGGCCGACAGTGATAATGGCATTTTTATTCTGCCCGAGGAATGTATGGTTGGAGAGGATATCGTCACCGCATTGAAGCTGGACGATGCTATTTTGGAATTTGAATTAACTCCCAATCGTGCCGACTGTCTTTCCGTGATCAATGTAGCGCGGGAAGTGTCTGCCATCAGCGGCAAACCTTTGACGCTGCCGGAAGTAAAACTCCCTGCTGCCGAAGGCAATATCAATGATTACGCGAAAATCGATGTGATGGATAAGGATCTATGCCCTCGCTATACTGCGAAATTGGTCAAAGACGTCAAAATCGGTCCCTCTCCCTACTGGATGCGCCACCGTCTGGCCGCCGCCGGTATCCGTTCCATCAGCAATATTGTTGACATCTCCAACTATGTGATGTTGGAAATGAACCAACCCTCCCATACCTTTGATTATCACGACATCGCTGACCATCATATCATCGTGCGCCGTGCGGAGAAAGGGGAGAAAATTATAACCCTGGATGAAACAGAACGGGAACTGACCGAAGATATGCTCCTGATTTGCGACGGTCAAAAGGCCATCGGCATTGCTGGGGTCATGGGCGGTCTCAACTCCGAAATTACCGATCGTACCAAAGACATTCTCATTGAATGCGCTTATTTCTATCCGAAATCCATCCGTCAGACCTCCCGTAAATTGGGCCTGGCTTCCGAAGCGGCTTCCCGCTTTGAAAAAGGCATCGACATGGAGGCCTCAGTGAGGGCTTCGGAACGGATTTGTCAGCTGATTTGTGAATTGGCTGGCGGCACCCTGGTGGAAGGGACTCTTGACAGCCACGACGGCGCCTTCGACCAGACTGTGGTTTCCGTCCATTATGAAACCGTTAACGCCACTCTAGGGCTGGAAGTTCCTGCCCAGGCTGTGGATGATATCATGGCTTCCCTAGCCTTCCCTATGAAGCGCATCGAAGGCGGTCTGAAAATCACTGTGCCTTATTACCGTCAGGACATCACCAGAGAGGTAGACTTAATTGAGGAAGTCGCCCGACTTTATGGCTATGATAAAATTCCCACTTCTTTGCCTCAAGGCAAAATGACCGAAGGGAAGAAGACTTATTCCCAGAAAATGGAAGATAAAGTTCGCTCCCTGATGACTGCGGCTGGCTTTAACGAGTTGATTACTTACAGCTTCATGAATAAAAAGAATTACGATGATCTTCTCTTGGCAGAGGATGATTCCCGTCGTGCCAGTGTGATGATTATGAATCCCTTCAGCGATGAGCAGGGCGTCATGCGTACCATATTGCTGCCCGCAGTTTTGACGGTAGCAGCCCGCAACATGAAACGTAAGAATAGCAATTTATCTCTTTATGAATATGCCCACGTGTTTGAGCCTGTGGCAGGGGAAGAATTGCCAAAGGAAACCTCCCATGTGGTAGCCCTTATCAGCGGAGAAACCGCTAAAACCTGGCGCAGTCAGGCAAAAGCCGTGGATTTCTACCGCATGAAGGGCATTTTGGAAATGGTTTTGAGCGGCCTTGGCTTGGAGCAATGGGAACTAAAGGCGGAGGACAAAGAACCCTTCCTTCATCCGGGACGCTGCGCCGGTATCTATGTCAATGGCCAATACCTTGGCTATCTTGGTGAAGTGCATCCCACGGTGATGGAAAATTATGATATGTCCCAGAGATCTGTAGTTTTTGACCTTGATTTCTCTGTTCTTTGTGAAGTCTCCGACCAGACCATCGTTTATGAAGCCGTTTCCAAATATCCTGCCGTTGAAATCGATTTGGCCTTTGTGGCTGATTCCGATGTTACCGCCGGTTCCATTGAAGCGGTGGTAAAGAAGGTTGGCGGCGAATATCTTTCCTCGGTGAAGCTTTTTGACATTTACGAAGGGGAACGAATTGAGGCAGGGAAGAAGAGTCTTGCTTACAGCTTGTCATTCCAAGCCAAAGAACGTACCCTTACAGCGGAGGAAATCAACGATTCCGTGGAACAAATCAAAGGCGCTTTGGAACAGAAGCTTCATGTCGTGCTGCGTTCCTGAGAAAAGCTTTTCGGCAGAGAAAGGCCATATAGGAGGTGTTGAACCATGAGTGAAACAGAACGTGTAACCGTGACCGTTGCCGGTCAAAATCTTGGCTTGAAGACAGATCACGACGGTGAGTATGTCCGTGAGCTTGCCAAATCCGTTGACCAGCGTTTGAAAGAACTCCGTGACCAAAATCCATCCCTCACACCGGCCAGAGCTGCTGTGCTTTTGTGTCTCGAACTGAAGGACGAGATGAACCAACTGGAAAAAGACTACCAAGGTCTTTTGGAAGAATTGAACAAAATCGAAATTGTATAACCGGAGGCAGAAATGCTGCATCAAACAGAATTGCTGTTGCCTGCGGGCAAATTTGAATCATTGAAGGCTGCTGTAGCTAACGGCGCAGATGCCGTGTATTTGGCCGGAAACCGTTATGGGGCCCGGGCCAGCGCTGGCAATTTCAATGACGAGGAAATGAAACAGGCAGTGAAGCTCTGTCACAGCCGCAAGGTACGGCTTTACGTCACCATGAATACACTGGTGGGGGACGACGAGTTTTCTCAGGCTCTGGATTATGTGAAATTCCTCTATGATTTGGGTGTTGATGCCCTAATTGTACAGGATCTCGGTTTGGCAGGGGCGGTGAAATCGCTCCTGCCTGCTTTTACGTTACATGGCAGTACCCAAATGACCATTCATAATGTGGATACTGCCCGCTGGGCTTATGACTTCGGTTTTCGCCGGGTTATTTTGGCCCGGGAAACCACTCTGTCTGAAATGAAGGCCATCAGAGAAGCAGTTCCCGATTTGGAGCTGGAGGTCTTTTGCCACGGTGCCATTTGTATCAGCTATTCGGGACAATGTCTTATGAGCAGTCTTATCGGCGGACGCAGCGGCAATCGTGGTCAATGCGCGCAGCCCTGCCGCATGACTTATGAATTATGCGACCCTTTTACGGGAAGCCTTACGGGAAAACCCAGCCATCTTTTGAGTCCCCGGGATATGAACACCCTGGAGCATCTCAAAGACTTAATGGAACTTGGGATTCATGGTTTTAAAATCGAAGGCAGAATGCGCCGTCCTGAGTATGTGGCTTCGGTGGGGAGAGTTTACCGCCATGCCATCAATGCCATACTGGCAGGGAAAAGCGGAATTTCCTCTGAAGATGCCAACTTGGTGGAGCAGGTATTTAATCGTGATTTTACCCCAGGCTACCTTTACGGCAACCCCGGACTTCATTTGATGAGCCACCAAAAGCCCAATAACCGTGGGGTTTTGGTGGGCCGTGTGAAAAAAGTCAATGGCAAGATCATTACCTTGGAACTTGAACGGGAGCTTCATTTGGGCGATGGCATTGAAATTTGGGTCAAGGTCGGCGGCCGTACAGGCTCCACCGTTTCCGACCTTCGAGTGAACAAACAGAAGACCACCGTGGCCTATCCCGGTGAGGAAGCAGAAATTCATATGGCGGGCCGTATCAGCAAAGGCGACCGTGTCTTTAAAACCTATGACGCCCAGTTGATGACAGACGCCGTAGCCAGTTATGAAAATCTTTCTCTGGATTTGCCGGTGGATTTTACGGTGAAAGCCCATCTCGGGCAGCTGCTCACCATTTCCGCCATAGATTGCCGCGGAGCCAAAGCCGAAGTCGTTTCTAGTTACATCGTGGAAGCAGCCCAAAAAACCGCCACCGACGAAGCTATGGTGAAAAAGCAGCTGAGCCGTTTGGGCGGCAGCGGATATTCCTTAAGGAAGCTCCACGCCATTTTGGACGACGGTATTATTCTGCCCGCCAGCATTTTGAATCAGGTACGTCGTGAGTTGGTGGAGAAGCTTGACCGACAGGTTCAGGGTGGATATCCTGTGGTGAAAAACTACCCCTATCAGGAAGCCAAAAAGAAATACCTAGCTTTGACCAAGGAAAAACCAAAGCGCAACGTGCCGAAAATCGCGGTAAAGGTTCGTGACGTTTACCAAGTCAAAGCAGCCATGGACAGTGGCGCGGAGTTGATTTATTTTGCGCCCCACTTTGGCTTTGAAGCGATGACAGAGGAGCAATGGCAGCAGCTGGCGGTTATCAACGAGGCGCATCCTAATTTTTTGGTCTATGCCTTACCCGCTGTGCGGCAGGATGACAAACAAGCCTGGCTGGAACGGGATATTGAAGCCGCTGTTTCCCATGGCTTCCAATCCTTCCTTTGTGGTCAGGCAGGGGATTTACGCCTTAAGGAACGCTATCCTCAGATACAGCGTTTTTACGGCGATTATTCCCAAAATGTTTTCAATAATTATACTGCTAGGGAACTTTTTGATATGGGATTTGAACGAGTCACCTGTTCCCTGGAATTGAAAAAAGAAGATTTAGATGCTTTGGCCCGCACCGCCGGCTCAAAGGAAGTCGTGGTTCACGGCCGTATGCCCATGATGCTCAGCCGCCACTGTGTAATAGGCGCATCCTTGGGAAAGGATAAAACAAAAGTACCCTGCGGCTACTATTGTTACGGGAATACCCTTTACTTAAAGGATCGCATGGGGATGACGTTTCCTGTGGTAGGGGATCGCTACCACAATATGAATCTCTATAATTGCAAGGAGCTTTGTCTCATTGATGAGCTGGACCATCTCTCCCATTTCCAGGTTTGGCGCATTGAGGGACAGTTTGCGGACATCGGTTCGCTGAAAGAAATTATTAAACTTTACCGCACTGCCAGAGAGCAGGCTCTCGCCAAAGGAGAAGGGGAGTATCAAAAGGAGTTCCTGATCTCTTCGGTGCAAATTTATTCCAATGCAGGATTTACCAAAGGTCATTTCTATCGTGGAGTAAAATCATGAACGAAAAAACACTCAAAAAACTGGAATACGATAAAATTATGGAAATCCTTTCCTCGGAGTGCGGCAGCTCTCTGGGGAAAGAATTAGTGGATCAGCTATCCCCCAGTCGTGAATTGGGGGTTGTTTCCGCCAGACAAAAAGAAACCACCGAGGCCAGAGAGGTTCTAATGTTGCAGCCCAACTTTTCTTTGGGCGGTATCCGCAATGTCAAAGACGCTGTGGCCTTGGCTCAGAAAAATGGGGTATTGGAGGGTAGCCGCCTTCTGGAAATTTTAAGTACCTCCAAAGCCGGGAAGAGGGTGAAACTGAACCTGACTCAGATGAAGGGAGAATTCCCGATTCTCAAAGATTTGGCAGGACGTATCAATTTCATCAACTCTCTGGAAACCGCCATTGAAGACGCCATCGGTGACGATGGCAATGTCCTAGATACCGCCAGTGTGGAGCTGGGAAATATTCGCCGTCAAATTCGTGTGGCCAATGACCGCATCAAAGATAAGCTGGATGGCTTGATTCGCAATCCCAATCAAAGTAAATATCTTCAAGACCCCATTATTACCATTCGCAATGACCGCTATGTGGTACCAGTGCGTCAGGAATACCGCAATCAGGTTCCCGGTCTGATTCATGACCAGAGCGCCAGCGGCGCCACTCTCTTTATCGAGCCCATGTCGGTGCTGGATCTTAACAATGATTTAAAGCGCCTTCACGGCAAAGAGGAGGAGGAGATTCAGCGGATTTTAGTGCGCCTTTCGGGTATGGTCATGGACAATGCCGTGGAATTGAAGGAAAACCTTGCGGTTTTGGCGGAGTTGGATTTTATCTTTGCCAAAGGGCGTTTAAGCCTTCGTTGGGATGCCTTTGAGCCCATCTTGAATGACCAAGGGCACCTCCATCTGAAAAAGGCCCGCCATCCTTTGCTGGGGGAACGTGCCGTGCCCATTGATTTGGAAATGGCGCCGGAGCTCTCTGGTATCATTATTACCGGCCCCAACACCGGCGGGAAAACCGTGTCCCTGAAAATTGCCGGCCTTTTTGTGCTGATGGCTCAGGCCGGCCTGCATCTGCCTACGGCGGATCGCAGTAAGGTAGCGGTGTTCCGTGGCATCTATGCCGATATTGGCGACGAGCAATCCATTGAGCAATCTTTAAGTACCTTTTCCTCTCATATGGTCAATATCGTCAACATCCTGGAAAAGGCTGGGAAAAATAACCTGGTGGTTCTCGACGAGTTGGGAGCGGGGACTGATCCCGTGGAAGGGGCCGCTTTGGCCATGGCCATTATTGACACCCTTTTGGCCAAAGGCTCCAAAGTTATTATTACCACTCATTACAGTGAGTTGAAAGCCTATGCCTATAACCATGAACGCTTGGCCAATGCCAGCGTGGAATTTGATATCGATACGCTGCGGCCTACTTACCGTCTGCTGATGGGGATTCCCGGTCGAAGCAATGCCTTTGACATCGCTTTGAGCTTGGGAGTCAGCGCCAATGTGATCGCCAAAGCTGATGAATATATGTCCAAGGAATCCAAAGAGGTCGCCAATTTCCTGGCCAATTTGGAAGAAGGACGAGTGGAAACGGAAAAGGCAAAGGAAGAAGCCAAAGAATTAAAAGCCCGGGTGGAACAAATGGAGCGGGAAATCCGTGGACGAGAAGAGGCCCTGCGGATGAAAGAAACCCAAATGATGGAAAAGGCTCGGGACCGTGCCGACCGTATTGTTCGGGAAAAACGCAGAGAGGCCGAAGCTTTGGTGAAAGAACTAAAGGACTTGGTGAATGAAGAAAACGCCAAAGTTCGGGAAGTCACAATGAAGCAGGCCCGAGAAAAGGTGAAGAAGATTGAAAATATGGCGCCGGAATGGGTGGAGCCGACTTACAGCGGCAGACCCTTGGAAAAGGTGAAAATTGGCGATGAGGTCTATGTGCCCCGTCTGAAAAAGAATGCAGCCGTGGTGGAAATCATCAGTGACAAAGAAGTTCGCATTCAAGCAGGCATCATGAAAGTCAATATGAAAGTCAAAGATCTTCGCGCGCCTCATCAGAGTGAAAAAGAGGTAGAGCGTACCCGCCACGCCCAAGTTTCCGCCTCAAAAGCCAGAACCTTTAAAACCGAAATTGACCTTCGCGGTATGACCGGAGAAGAGGCCTGGATGGATTTGGATAAATACCTCGATGATGCTGTTATGGCCAATATCGAGTCTGTCCGCATTATCCATGGTCTTGGTACCGGCGTGCTGAAAAAGATGGTTTACGAAAATCTGAAAAAAGATACCCGGGTCAAAGAACAGCGCCTTGGCGGTTATTATGAAGGGGGAGCGGGGGTTACT
Source organism: uncultured Peptococcaceae bacterium (assembly GCA_964637365.1). GTDB lineage: Bacteria > Bacillota > Dehalobacteriia > UBA7702 > UBA7702 > Cryptoclostridium. The sequence goes on along the minus strand of CAZWWH010000024.1, from coordinate 235 downwards.
ATCGCTACCCTAAAGTAGACGGTAAACTTGATTCCTATTATTTTTCTGATGAAGTCTTATATATGTCTTGATTTACGGCGAGCCATACGCTCGCCGTATTTTTTGTGCTTTGAGACGGTTCTATCGTTACAGTGAAATCATAAATGAATACAGGTCGTGAGAAATGCTTAAATAGAATTGTTCAGTGATAACAAAAAGTAATCGGAAAAGAGGCAATAAATTTAACGGATAACAA
>CAZWWH010000023.1:0-27038 GCA_964637365.1 uncultured Peptococcaceae bacterium | reverse complement strand
TGAGGAACAAGAAGCTAATACCCTTTGAAGTCATTGAAAAAGCTGTCGCCGGAGAACCGGAAGCGATAGATGCGGTACTGCGGCACTATGCCGGACGTATCAAATATCTGTCTACCTATCGAGGACATATCAACGACGATATTCAAGACAGACTGAAAGCACAGCTTATCAAAGCTATCCTGCAATTCCGGTTTGACAGGTAGAAAGTAGCAGAGCCAGAAAAAGCCGTCAAGGATAAAATGCACGCTTGCGCGTCCTTGACGGCTTTCCCTGTCTTTGCTGTTAGGCAGCTAAGAGAGCGCAATCGGATAAACCGCTTACGCTCTCAATCCATTATGGAATGTTACGCAGTAGAGGTTGACTTTTCCTTGATTTATGCGGCTTACAAAGCGCGTCCAAAGCAAGTTAAGGATTTTATACCGTTATCGTCAAAATAGTGTTCTACTGCGTAACTAAATAAACAAATTTTCATGATTAAATTAACGTGTCTGCTACCTTTAATTCCTCTAATTCCGTTTCATATTTTTTAATAGCGTTTGCTACTAACCATTTACGATTTTCACTTTCCCATATCTCTAAATTTTTTCTATCATAAAAAAGAGAGAAATCATGTATTGTACAGGAAAGCATTGTATGTATATGCGCCCAATCGTGTAACTCTTTCTGAGGTATTGGCAACTCGCTCTGCTTAAAGTACCATTTTGAAATTTCAATATTAAGGGGAGCAACGCTATCTATAAGTTGTTCTTCTGTTATAGTGTTGTTAAGGTATTCTCTAAATATTTTAATATATTGCTCTGCCGCAGATATAATATTTGCAGTGTATTCTCGCGTAATTTTAATTAATTCATCTTTGCCTATAGTATTTTCGTTAAAGCTCTTAATTAACTCGTATGAACTATGTATATCAATATGAACCCCTTTTGCAACAACAGTATTCTTAGAAGTTCGATACCACCATTTTTTGTCCTGCAAATCATCTACCCATGTGGTGTGACAAATATAATTACAATTTACCATATCGTCCTCGTCATATCCAAAATAACACCAAACAATATTTGCTGCACGACCTTTATAACGTGCTTCGGCAATTTCGTTCTGGTATACTTCGCAATAAAGGACTTTGTTTTTAATCTCTGTTGCAATTTCGGCAATTTGCTCCATAGAGCTTTGAAAGCGCAAAATTACTTTTACAGATAGTCGTTTTGCTTCAGCGTGATGTACTGGTTCAACACTATAGATGATATAGTTATCTGTTTCTTCATAAATTCTTGCGACTTTGTATGGATTATATTCTTCGACATCAAAGAATATAGTTCCACCTATACTCGAACGAAAAATTGGTTGTTGCACATTACTCGTTCCATTTCTGTTTGATATTTCTGCAAAACGAAAAATAGCTTCATTTATTGCTTCGAGAGATTTTTTCCCTTTTCGAATTAGGAAACGCGATGTTAGTGCATCGCACACAAAACTTGTATATAAACTTATTTCCCGTTCCTTATGAAACCCGGAAACCTGATCAGCTCCACAAGAAGCTAAGACTGCAAAGCCGTGTCCAGCAAAATGTTCAACCGTTTCATTAATGTCTATTGTAGGAACGCTATTAAGTACAAAGCTACCCGAATGACAACTGTCCAAAATTGCAATTTTATTTTTCGTTTGTATTTGCGCTACTGTATTAATTAGGTCTTGCAAATTGAGTAAACCATCACTTAATACTAAGCAATTTTTTCCGCCATGACCAGAGAAATAAAAAATGAATGTATCTTCTTCTGTTGCACCTTTAATCACGGTATGTATCGCTGTAACAAGAGCGTTTTTTGTTACCACCCCTGTTTCACCGCATAAGAATACGTTATCTGAGTTTATATTTAATCCATGAATAAGAGCAGATTTCATTGCATATAAGTCATTTTTACACAAAGGCAAAGGAGGACATTTGATTGCTAAGTATTCGCACACCCCTACTAATAATGCTTTTATAGTTCCCATGTCTGATTTTGGCTTCCTCTCATAAAAAATTATTTTATATTTTACCACGAAATTATGTACTTTCATATCAATATTTTAGCGTGTAATAAAATAGACATATCACTGTTTAAGTAATATGCCTGTTTTACTTTGCACCCTGTATGGCAGCTACCCTATTTCAGTTTGTTGGTTGATACTGTTTTATGGGTAGCTACCTTCCGCCACGCCGGTTTCACCGGAAATCTTATTTACTTCCTTATGGGCCTCCGTCTAAATTGCGTACTCCTTTTCTTTATTTCAATTTACAATAATTCATCCATTACATCCTCCAATTCCTTCAAAGGAGGAATGCCGAAAGGATAAAAGGCCAGATCACATTGATGGGCCCTGGCTCGAGAATCCGGCAATCCCACATAACGCCACTTTCCTTTGGGGATTTCCGGATACTTCGCCATAGCAAGCTCCAGACCAATGACGGGAGATGGGTGGTTGACCCAATCTTCAGCGGGAACGATAGAATGAATGAACTGGCGGATACCCAATTTACCAAGGGTTTTCACCAAGCCGTCGCCGCGGCTGCGGCTCAAAACCACCACACGATAGCGGCGGGAAATCATTTCCAAAACACCGCTGGCCGAGGGATCACCTTTGGCGTTCATCATGGCACGGCGTTCAAATTTGCCAATTTCTTGCTCCAGAATTTCCCGGTCATGGTCACGCCATCGCGCAAAAGAAGCGGCAAAATCCAGAGGGCTTTTTCCCTCCAGGTCATCGGGATGAAAAACGTATTTACGCTCCCGCAGGAACTCAAAAACCATTTGATTTTTGGCGTTCTCATCCATATCTATGGTGAGAAGAATTCCCTCCAAGTCAAAAATCACACCTTGTTCCAGCATCCAATGCAGTCTCCCTTTTCCAAATCATTCAAGCAAAACACGGCTTATTGCAGGCGCTTCATCACCAGTTGATTGACAACGCTGCCCTCGGCTTTACCCTTCACCTGGGGCATCAGCTTTTTCATAATCACCCCTTTGTTCATGGGAGTGGGATTTTTCAGCCCCAATTCCGCTAGAACTTGGTCAATGATAGCGTTGATTTCATCTTCCCCCATAAAGGAGGGAGCGAACTCCCGCAGCACAGCCAAACGGTCTTTGCTCTGCTTGATAATATCCTCACGGTCACTGGGAGCGCTTTCCAAAGTTTCCGTGGTTTGTTTGATTTCCTTCATGATAATGGCGTCTTCTTCCTCTTCGGTCAAAGGCGCCTGTTTATCTTTGGCTTTGGCCTTAAGGGCCGATAAAAGAAGCGTCAGGCTTTCCTTTCGTTCTTTATCTTTATTTTTCATAGCGGCAACCATTTCTTTTTGTACAGTTTCTGTTTTGCTCATATTTTATAACCTCCAATTCAAAAAATCCTGATAAACACTGAGAATGCGCTCATCAAGGCGTCGCATTCCCTCATGCTTCAAATCCTCGGGAATCCCGTAATAGGCCTCGGCAAGACTCCCGGCAATAGCCCCTAAGGTGTCGCTGTCCCCTCCTAACGAGATAGCGTTTCGAATACAATCCTCAAAGCTTTCACTCTCCCAAAACGCGGTCATAGCTTGGGGCACTGACCGCTGACAACTGGCCTCAAATCCGTAGTCCGGACGAATTTCTACCAATTTTTTGCGGAAATCATACTGAAAGATGCCTTGAATGTATCGCTTCACTTCCTGCTTTGTTTTTCCCGTCCGCAAAAGATAAATCGCGGCAGCTACAGCTTGGGCGCCTTTGACACCCTCGGGATGATTGTGCGTTACTTCGGCGCTGAGCCTAGCCAAGGTCATGGTTTCCTCCAGGTTATGGCAAAGCCAACCCGCGGAGGACACACGCATGGCAGAACCGTTTCCCCAGCTGTTATAGGGTTGGGGATCTTCGGAGCACAGCCATCGCTCAAACCGCAGACCATATCCGGCATTGGGATAAAGAGCGCCGAACTCCTGCATATTGCGGATCAAAGCGCTGCGTATCTCACTGTGGTCAAGATCACAGCTTTCCAGCAGAGCTTTGGCCACCGCCGCCGTCATCACCGTATCATCGGTGAAAAAGCAACCCTGGCCCCAAAAGGGAAATTCTTTTGTTTTAATCGGCTCAAATTCATAAATACTGCCAACAATATCGCCAATCATCGCCCCCAGCATAAGAAGGCCTCCATTCCCTGTATTTTAAATTAATTATAACATAAATATGCAGTGATTACAAAAACAAAAAAGCAGGCATGGCCTGCTTTTCTCATGCTATTCATCTAAAAATGGGCAGAAAAATGGTCGGAGTGAAAGGATTTGAACCTTCGGCCTCTGCGTCCCGAACGCAGCGCTCTACCAAGCTGAGCCACACTCCGACTAAAAATAAAACCTTAAAAAGCAAAAGATGGTGTGAAAATGAAAAAACTGCATTTATATTATATCCAAATCCTGCAAAGTTGTCAACAATTAATTATGTAAGATTTGGAAATCCCTGTTGCCGCAAGGCTTCATAAGTGGCGATGGCCACGGAATTGGACAAATTCAACGAGCGAATATCCTTCCCCATGGGGATACGAACGGGAGTACCGATACCGCTTTGCTGAATTTCCAGCGGGATGCCTCTGGTTTCCGGACCAAACATCAAGTAGTCATCGGGACCATATTGGCATTCCGCATAATTCTTCTCTGCTTTGGTAGAAAACATATAAATACGAGCGCCGGGATTTTCCGCGAGGAATTCTTCCAGATTTTCATGAATATGAAGATCCAGCTTATCCCAATAATCCAGCCCCGCCCGCTTCAAATAACGATCTGCCAAAGAAAAGCCCAATGGCTTTATGAGGTGCAGCGTAATTCCCGTCACCGCGCAGGTACGGGATATATTCCCTGTATTAGAGGGAATCTCCGGCTCATATAGAACAATGTGCATTGTTTTACCTTCTTTCAAAATCAATCCGGTGGCAGTTTTGTGCTGCGCCAATAATTGAGGTCATATTCTGCCTGAAAGGTAGTATAATCCCCTGGTTTCACTTGGGAAGATTTCTCGTAATCCCCTTCAGGATAATACTTGCAATAGCCTCTGAAGATGCCGTGGGTACGGTCATCCTCACTACCATAAATAGTAACGGTCAAGGCCGTTACCTCATGCTCCGCGGTATAATCCGTCACGATTTCTTCAAGCATGTCATGAATATCAATTTGATGATTCGGCGTCCAGGTCTCTTCATTGACCTCATCATCAACGATAAGGTCAATGACATGACGTTCCATCTCATCGGAGGAAATTTCCAAAACACGGTATTCCACTCCGCTTTCGGAAACCTTAGTCTCATTGCCATCGGAATTGGAGCCGCAGCCGCCCAAACAGAGGGAAAGACATAGTACAACGGCGATGAAAAATATTTTTTCATGTCAGGTAACTTCCTTTCTCTATCATCAAAATATACTTATTTTTTTTTGGCCGCTACCAACACACGGCGAGTCTGCTCCGTGGGGGGCTCTTTGGTAAACATGGAATAGACGGCAAAAAGCTCCATACCATGACGAAGAAATGCCGCCTCTACTTCTTTGAGATCGTGATTTTTTTCTTCGTGTGTTTCTTCAAATTTCCGGTACAAATCCCCCTCGGGCAAAAAACCTGTGACTTTAATATGCCAGATACGTCGATTCTCATCATAATGATTTTCATAGACCATATAGACTTCATCCAGATCCACCACGGTGGTTTCCGAAGCGGAATACTGATCCACCAGATTAATATCAAAAAGGAAAATACCGTCCTTTTTCAAAATGCGGCTAACATTTTCCGTGAGTTTTTCAAAATCCTCGTCGCCAGTCAGATAATTGATGCCGTCCTGAAAGGAAACCACCATTTCAAAGGTCTCGGAAAAATCCATCGCCAGCATATTCTGGCAGTGATAGGTAATTTCCACCCCAGCTTCTTTACTTTTTTCTTCAGCAATTTCAAGCATGGATGAAGATAGATCAAGCCCCGCCATGGTAAGCCCCCGCTTCGCCAAAGGAATGGTAGTGCTCCCGGTACCGCAAGCCAAATCAATGGCTGTTTTAGGCGATGCTCCCATGGCTTTCGCCACTTCGAGAATGTAATCGGCCCAGCCTTCATAATCCACACCCATCATCATCATGTCGTAGATTTTGGAAATACCTTCATAGTTCTGATTTTCCATGTTAGGCCTCCCGGTAGTGGGGCAAGGTGGTGCCCCCCACAGTCATCGCATACACTCTGGCTTTTTCACCTTTTTCTTTCATCGCGGTTTGAAATGCCGTTTCCAAATCAGAAAAGGGCCGCATATAAAGACGTTCCACCATTTCACAGGGCAATGAGGAAACCAAATAGACGCTGCACTTTTTCGTTACTTTGGCAATCGCGGCAGCTTTGTGTCCTCCCAAACGAAATTCCTTGCGGATTCTTCTGATCAAATCATCGGGACAAGTGGCGTCCTCCAGCCATTGGCTGAAAGTGACTTCGCCGTATCCCTCCTTACATTCGCCAACCAAAATGATAATGCCGCCGTCCTTCACTGCCCATTGAGCGTTATCCAGAGCTTTTTGAGTTTGATAAACATTAAGGTCTTTGGGAAGCCCACCGGGGGAGGCAATGACAATATCGGCCAATTCCGTAATAGGCTGCTTATAAATTTCATCCAGAATGCGGCAGCCCTTCCGATGAGCGTCAATGGGGTGCCCTGCCACAGCGGCGACGATTTCCTTTTTTTCATTTAAAACCACGTTTAAAATGAAGTCGATGGAGATGTGCTCCAACACCTCCTCCATGTCGGCCCGCACGGGGTTCCCCTCAATATGGCCGACCTTGGCCCCATCCTCCAACATCATGGAGTGGTTAGACTCAATGGTACGGCGGGTGCAGACGCCGGGCACCACTGCTTTGGCGCCGCCGCTGTAACCGGCGAAGTAATGATAGTCAATATTACCAAGGCAAATACGAAGATCCGCGCGGACGACTGGGCCGTAAACCTCATAGGGAGTACCGCGGCGGCTAACAGCGATTTCTACAAAATCGTCTCCGGAGGAATCCTCCACGGAAATACGGCGAAAGATCTCTTCCCCCACCAAACGCTGCCATTCTTCTTCGGTTTGGCGGCGGTGGCTACCCAAGCCAGACACGATTCGGATATCCTCATCCTTCACACCTGCACTGTTCAACTCCGCCACCACCGATGGAAGCATACGATAGCTGGGACAAGGTCGTGTAACGTCGCTGATAATAATCACAACCTTTTGTCCTGCCTTGGCGATTTCTTTCAAAGTTTTTGTACCGATGGGATGCGCCAAAGCCTCGGCAATGACATCTTCTCCCTGGGATTTATGTTCTGTTTGTCTCGGCATTAAAGAGGCTATGAGATTCCTTTCCGGAATTTCTACCGGCAATTTTTCCTTACCGAAACCAAATTCAATTTTAGTCATATGTTTCCTCCAAATCTGGGAGCACCACAGAAACCGGACGGTCCAAGGTGATATGCTCCGGTGTCACCTTAGCGTCATAGGCCAGCACAGTAACGCCATGGGCCACAGCATCGCAAAGGGCCTTGCTAAAAGCGTAATCACGTTCTACAAAGGGGGTAAAGCTGCTGGGCCCTTTCATCTGAACCACAAAAAGTACATATGCTCCCAGCCCCTCCGCTGCTGCCATTTTCAGTTCCGACAGATGTCTCACGCCACGCTCTGTAGGAGCATCGGGAAATTTAGCCACGCCGTTTGTTTCCAAGGTAACGCCCTTTACTTCCATATAGCATAAACGGCCGTCCTTTTGAAAGCAAAAATCGAAGCGAGAGGTACCGTAAGGTTTTTCCCGAGCAATCTCTGTGGCGCCTGCCAATTCCTCAATCAATCCTTTTTCCAAGGCTTCCTCTGTCAAACGATTTGCGCCGGCAGAATCGATATGAATCAACATATCCCCTTTGTAGGCCTCATAAAGAGTGTAGGGATATTTTCTAGCTGGATGATCGGAACGACTGAGATAAACAGTGGCGCCTGGCACAAAGATTTCCCGACAGCGTCCCGTGTTGGGAACATGGGCCTTGGTTTCCTGCCCATTCACCATCACCCTGGCGACAAAACGGTTGATACGTTCCAGAAACGTGGCTTCCACACAATTATGATAGTTCATCTTATAATTTCATTCTTTCCGGTTCATACTAACCTCACGAAGAAATGAGGTGAACCTTGTGAAAATCAGCAATGACTTCGATAAAAATATGGAATTACTCCAAGAAGCCGCTGCCAACTCTCCTGATTATATCATACTCGAACGGAAACTAAAAGATGGAACACGTTTTCTTTTATGCTATATTGACAATATGGTCAACAGCAATATCCTTAATATAGAACTTTTACCTGCCATTATGGAATTCAGTGGCGACGACTTTGACTTTCGCCGCATTCCGGCTGCACCTATTAAAGAGGTGCTTTCTCTGAATGAAGCCTTGGCCGGTGTTGCCACCGGCGGCGTGTTTTTCCTTTTGGAAGGACACATGAAGGGCTTCCAAGTCCGCATTGAACAGTGGGTCGGCAGAATGCCGGAATCTCCAGATAATGAAAAAAGTATCCAAGGATCCAGAGATAGTTTTGTAGAAAATATCCGTACCAACATGGCGATTCTACGAACAAAAATCGCCAATCACAATTTACGTTTTGAACAGCACGATCTAGGCGCTTCCACAAATCAGCAGCTGATGATATCCTATATTCATGGATTGGCTGATGAGGATATGGTGGAACGACTCAGAAAACGTGTGGATGCGTTGAACTACGACGGATTTCTTAGCACCTCCTATGTGGGACAGATGATTGCCGACCAAAAGCGCACGCCGTTTCCCCAATGGATCATCACAGAACGAACTGATAAAGCCCAGGCTGCTTTATTGGAAGGGCGCATTCTCATCTTGCTGACAGGCTCCCCCAATGTACTGATTCTGCCGGTTTCTTTTTGGAGTTTTTTCCAAACCATAGACGATTTCACCTTCCATCCATTGACCGGCAGTTTGCTGGGAATTTTCCGTTTTATTGGGATGTTTTTGTCATTATTTTTACCTGCGACATATATCGCGGTTTTATCCTATCACTATTATATTGTACCGCTGAATCTGTTATCAACCTTAGTATCCTCTCGATCCATGGTCATTTTTTCACCTCTTGTTGAGGCCATCATCATGGAATTTCTATTTGAAATTATACGAGAAGCCTCGGTGCGGCTGCCTTCATTCATCGGTACAACCATTGGTATTGTTGGCGGTATCATTATCGGTCAAACTGCGGTAGAGGCTGGTATTGTCAGCAATCTTATGGTCATTGTGGTTTCCATCACAGCCATTGCAGGCTTTCTGATTCCCAATCAAAATTTAGCGCAAACACTGCGGTTCACACGCTATATCATGATGTTGTTCGCCGGTTTTTTCGGCATTGCAGGATTAATCATCAGTGCTAGCTTGCTTTTTATTCACCTGTTGAACCTCACATCCCTGGACCGTCCTTATCTTGCGCCCCTTTTTCCGCTGCAAAGAAAGAATTTGGCCAATACCATTATTCGTATGCCCTTTGAGCAACTTCGGCTTCGCCCCAATCAGGCCAAGCCTCTGGACCAAATGAGGGGGAAACGCCATGGCAAAAAATAATTTATCTCCATCTCAGCTTACGTCATTTTTGCTCACTTCCGTTGTCACCGTAGCTTTATTGAATTTGGCGCCGATGTTCTTTCAAGCTATGGGGCGGGGAAGCTGGATTGGAATTCTCATTATCTCAGTATTCACCTATCTGCTTTTAACCTTGATTTATATTGTCATAAAAAAAGCAGGATTTCCTACGGTTACCACAGTATGTCAGTATTTGCTTGGGGAACGCCTAGGAAAAAGCGTTTGTCTCTTATTCTCCGTATATCTGGCGGTATTATCGGCCATTACCTTGCGTGCCTTTGTGTATATCATCAATGTCTATTATTTGCCCCACACTCCATTAATCATCGTAGCGGCATTTATCATGCTACCGTCACTGTATATTGCTCTTTTCGGCCTAAGATCCCTGGGGCACGCCTCCCAATTTATTTATCTATTTATCATTGTGTTTTTTATTATCTTTCTGGTGGCGAAACGCAATTATGATATTTGTTCTGTTTTCCCTTTGTTCGATACAAAGCCAAAATTGATTGTCAATAACATATTACCTCTTTGCTTTACCTCCGCTGCGATCCTTGGCAGCTTCTACCTTTTCCCCCAGATAACCAATCAAAAGCGAATTCCCCGCAGCATTTTGTTCTTTTCACTTATTTCAGGTGTCATGGTTTTGGTAATATATTTTATTGGCCTCTCTTACTTTGGCAGCGTTCTTTCAGAATTGAGCTTTCCTTTCTACCACATTGACACCGTTCATAAAGGACGACTTCTGGAACGAGTTGATATTTTCTATATGGCAATTTTATTACCGTTAATGGGGTTATTCCTGTCCTATTGGTTCTCCACACTCATGGAACAACAACGGCAAATCTTTCAAAATTTTTCGGAAAACCATAATATCCTTTTGACGTTAATTTGGGCGATACTCACCATCCTTTTAACCGTTTATCCCTCCGTTCCCAAAGGAATTTGGGATCTTTATACCGCCGGAAATGTAGCGAATCTTATTGTCGCAGCCATTATGGTGTTATCCTATATTGCCTATATCATCAAGAGGAGGTGTAGGGCGTTTTGAAAAGGCTTTTGATATGCATTGCCCTCATAATGACAACGATCCTGTGCGCAGGCTGCTGGGACCAACGTCAATTTGAGGACACGTCTATGGTTTTGAGCACTGGTATTGATATCGCCCAAGAAGGAGAGGGATATCAGTATACCTTTGCCTTTGGCTAGGTTGTAGACAAAAAGGGAACCCTCCGCACGGTGTCTGCCCAGGCAACCGTAATGGAAGAGGCCATGTATCTTGCCAACGCAGAAATGAGATGTCCCTTAGTCATTGAGAAGCTACAAAATTTCATCATTTCCGAAGAGGCGGTTAAAAAGGGAGCCATCAAAGATGCAGGGACATATTATCTCGGTGAAACCAGTCGTTTTATGCCAGACTACATTATTTGCGAAACAGAGACAAACACTGTTTTTGACGCCCTTAAGAAAATGGATTTAGGAGACACCGCCTTTTCTTATCTTGACGAGTTGCTGACAACCTCAGCTCAGAATGGTTTTTGTCCCAATATCATCCTACATGATTATAACTTGGATTACCTCAAAAAGGGCATTGATGCCATATTTCCCATCGTTGAAGCAAAGGAAAAAGATATCGTGGTCAAGGGTACCGCACTTTTTCACGATGAAAACATGGTGGGGAAACTCAATAGCGACGATACCAAATATTTGCTAATGCTGTTGTCCTCTGGTGGCAATACCGATTATGTTTTAAACATTCCTCTATCCAATGAAAAAGAAAAGACCTTTGCCACCTTGCATATCAACCGCTCCGATAATAAGATTGAGACAAATCCCCAAGAAGAGCACTTGCTCATTGATTCCCAAATGAAAATCTATGGCTACTTTGACGAAATGGAGTGGAATCGTATTCGCAATGATTTTTCGTTAGATGAAATCACGATGTCTGTGGAACAATATATTTCTGAACACACTGTTACCGTGGCCAGAATCTTATCGACAGTTAACTGCGATCCGATGGCTATTGAAGAGAGACTTCGTGGATTTCACCATAAATACTACGAAACTCACGATTTTGATGAAGTTTATCATAATGCCGAATTCAATGTGACGGTTACTGCCCATATCACCAATGAAGGAAAACCAAAATAATTTCCTTATGACAAGGCAACGAATCGTAAACTGTAATTGCCAAAAAGTCAAATATTACAAAAGAAAAAGAGCGAAAATTTTCGCTCTTTTTTCAATATCCTAATAAAGTAATGTTAAATTAGTCTCTTCTGCGCAAGAAAGCAGGAATGCTGAGGTCTTCCATTTCGAAATCACTGAAACTAGAGGATTTGCTTTCTTCTTCCTCTTGTTCTTGCACCTGAGCATTTCCATCAAAACCAGTAGCAATAACAATGACTCTCACTTCATCATCAAGCGAATCATCCACAGCAGCACCAAAGATAATGTTGGCATCTTTATCCGCTGCTTCTTCCACAATTTTTGCTGCTTCGTTGACTTCGAATAAACTCATATTAGGAGAACCAGTGATGTTCAAAATGACACCTTGAGCACCGTTGATGGAAGAAGATTCCAACAAGGGGCTGGAAATCGCAGCATTGGCAGCATCCACAGCGCGGTTTTCACCACGGGCAATGCCGATCCCCATCAAAGCGGAGCCAGCGTCCTTCATAACAGATTTTACGTCGTTAAAGTCAAGGTTAATCAAAGCGGGCATCCCGATAAGGTCGGTAATACTCTGAATCCCTTGATGGAGAATATCGTTGACAATACCAAAGCTTTCCGTCATGGGAGTGCGGCTGTCAATAATTTGGAGTAATTTATCGTTAGGGATGGTAATTAAGGCATCGACCTGGTCTTTTAATTCCGCGATTCCGTATTCGGCCTGTTGTGCGCGGCGTCTTCCCTCAAAGCTAAAGGGACGAGTCACAACGCCTACGGTAAGAGCGCCTAACTCTCTGGCTACGGAAGCCACAATAGGGGCCGCGCCAGTACCAGTACCACCGCCCATGCCGGCAGTGACAAAGACCATATCAGATCCGGCCAAAATTTCTTTTAAGTCTTCTCTGCTTTCTTCGGCAGATTTACGCCCCATTTCAGGATTGCCGCCGGAGCCCAAACCTCTGGTGAGCTTTGCACCGATCTGCAATTTTTCACCGGCCAAAGATTTTTTCAAAACTTGAAGGTCTGTATTAACGGCGATAAATTCCACACCGCTGACCTCACAATTAATCATGTGATCGATGGCGTTATTGCCGCCGCCGCCGACACCTACTACTCTGATCTTCGCAAACTGATCATATTCCATATCTTCGAATTCCAATGCCATGCCATTTCCTCCCTTTATATACTAACGTAAACGTAATGGATTTATCATAATGAGAATTCAATTTTATATCTTTCTACAAAAAGATACATATACCTGCTTAAATTATAAACTTTTTTTCGTAAAATGTCAATTCTCCGGGGCGGCGTTGCCTTCAGGATTTTCAGGATTTTCTTCGGGCATGGCACCGGATTCCTCTTGTGAGCCGGATTCTTGTTTTTGTGAATCCTTTTGGGTTTGCTTCTGCTCCTGACGCTGTTTCGCGGCAGCTTCAAGATCATACCCACCCAAAACCGGCTTGCGGGGTGACGATACATCCATATATTCCACCTGAGGCAAGTCAGAGGCGGGAATCTCGTCCATCAAATCTTCAATAAGATGGCGTTTTTTCAATAATTTCCCGGAATCTCCCAAACGAAGCTCCATGGTGTTTAAGATCATAATAATACCTTTTTTCGAAGATACTGTGATTTCTCTGGGTTGATCCCGTAAAAAGTCGGCAAATACCGCAGAGACTTTCAAAGCCTCCAAGGCGTCTTGTGTCTCAAGACGCATCCCCACACAAAGAAACTTCGGCAATTCAACACCGCTAATCAAGGGCAGATAATCGTTATATTCTTCCCTTTTTTCCAATAAGTTTCCATTTTCATCCACCAAATAATAACCATCATCTTCGTGATAAAGCCAAGCAATCGCCTCTTTTTCCTGGACTTGAATGAGAATTTTGTGGAATGGGCGGGTTTTTACATCAACGGAATCTACCAAAGCATGAAGAGCTACGTGTTCTTCGGCTTTTTCTCGGTCTACGTCAAAAATGTTACCACCGGTGGTAATATCTGCAAGTACAATAATGTCCTCATCAGATATGCGGTGATTGCCCTCGACTTCAATAGTTTTCAATGTAAATAATCCACTGTGAAGGAAAAAGTAGACTCCCAAACAGAGTATCATCAGGAGAATGACTTTCCATATCCAGTTGCTGTTTTTCCGTTTGCGCTTTTGCTTCCTTTTGCGCAACTCTCCCCGGCTGCTACTGTAGGAAGGAAGCGGGCTTCGTTGCGATCTCCCCCGACGGTTGGATCTGCTCACAGCCATGAAAATTTCTCCTTTCAACTCATTATCTGTTTTATTATAGTAGTTTTAAACGCCGAGGTAAAGAGAAATTTCGTTTTTTTTCGAAAAAAACAGCATTCATTCAAAATTACAACAAAAAACCACCGCATTTTTATTTCAAATTAATTCTGGTTGGATTATTATTAGAAAAGAAGAAAAAAACTTGATATAATAATATAATCAACATTTACAGAGGAACCATATGATGGAAATATACTTGGCCGATAAAAACGACTATCCCATTGTCAAACACATCGTATATCAGACCATTGCGACCATTTATCCCAATTATTATCCAGAGGGAGTTGTCAATTACTTCCTTCAGCACCATAATAGCAAGCATATCAGGCAGGCTTTGGCCCAGGGTGAAGTCTACCTTTTAAAATTCCAAAACCAGTGGGTAGCCACTGGCAGCATCAAAGACAATGAAATTGGACGTTTGTTCGTGCTGCCGGAGTTTCAGCACATGGGATGCGGTACCAGACTTATGGAGGAATTGGAAGCTATTATTTTCGCACAACATGACGTGATTACCTTGGCATCCTCATTCCCCGCCTATTCTATGTACATAAAACGTGGATATCATCCTGTTTCTTACCATCAAATCGTAACGGAAAACGGCCATACGCTTTGCTATCATCAAATGGAAAAGCAGATTCAAAGCGGAAACGATTGACCAATTTCTGAGAATGGGCTAAAATAAATTAAAATATTATGAAAGGTAATGCCAACGATGAAAAAAACAATTCTGATCACACTTGTTTTATGTATGCTTTTTTCGTTCACTGCCTGTTCGGAGCAATCCCCCAGCGAGGTAACAAAAGAAGCGCTGGCAGCGTTAAAATCTCAGGATGCCGAAGCCTTCAACGCTTTGTACGCTGGAGAGCCCTTAGATTTTACGCCTACTGCAGAAAACAACGAGGAACCCCAGATACTCACCGGAGAACGTTTTACTGCCGTTATGGAAAAGCTGTTAGGTTTCGATTATGAAATTGGCAAAGAAACCATCACCGACGATTCTGCCACCGTGGAAATCACAATCACCACTTATGATTTTGGCCAAACGCTTGAATCCGCAGCATCGGAGGTTATGAGCCAGGTATTGGAACTAACACTTTCCGGCACCAGCGAAAAGGAAATCAATCTCTTGGTGGAAGAAGCTCTACTGAATGCCTTTGACCAGTTGTTGGAAAAGGCAAAGACAACCACAGCAAATGTCAATCTAACCAAATCAAAAGGTGGTTGGAGCATTGATAATATCACCGAAAACCAGGAACTGGCTGATGCGCTCACAGGCGGAGCTTATTCTGTCATAATGAATATGAGCGATATATTCAGCGGTATTATGACAGAGTAATATTTTCTCTTCTACATTTTTGAGATACTGACAAAACCCCGGCTCATGCCGGGGTTCAAAATTTCAAAGGAAGTTAATAACAATTCATAGAGTCGCTGAGCGGCGAACCCCCATAGAGATAAGAGTTGGCAGCTCAGCGGTTTTACTTATTTTTCGTTTATCAATTGCGCAGAATCTCGTTTTCTACTGAGGCTCCACTTTGATCAGGCATCTGTTTTCACCCTCAGGAATTCTCCTGAGAATGCTCCGATGCCATCATATCCTTTTTCTTTTTGGTGAGCAAACCGCCCATACGACCGGTTTCTTTCGCGCTAAGACCAGCCCAACCGACCTCACGGACTTTATCCAAAAGCCCCAATTCCTCTGCAATTTCTAATTTCATAGCTTCAACGTCATCTGGGGTCTTTTTCATTTTACTCTTTCTGGATTTTGATATTTTTTCCATTTCTGCACCTCCAATCATAATATGGCACAAAAAAGGTAAAAATATACAGTCGATGAAATGACAATGAAACAAACTTATTTTGCCATTTGGTTAGCGACCTTCAATACATTTGCCGCAAAAAGCTTAAAATTCTCCATTCCTTCGGTATCCTCGGCTACTTCTCCGGGAACCTTACCAAATCCCATATTCCAATAATTAGCGCCTGGGACAATCATACCGTTGATAAAGAAAAACATCAGCATTTCCGATAAGGTAGCGGTATGTCCACCGCGGCGAGCGACCGTAATTGGGCCGCCCACTTTACCACCGAGGAAGCGGTCATTGGCGAAATTAATCATGCCTAAACGTTGAAGAAAATTCATACAGTCCCCACGGGCCGTACCAAAATAAACCGGCGCACCGATAATCATGCCGTCAGCCTGTTTCAGGACTTCTGCCATTTCATTCACGCCGTCATCAATGGCGCATTTCCCCGTTTTTTTACAAGCATAGCAGGCTTTGCAGGAGCCAAAGCTCTTCCCCGCAAAAGAATAGACTTCCGCTTCCCCGCCGTTTTCCTGAATGGCCGCAGCCATTTCTCCCATGGCCAGCATTGTATTCCCTTTTTTTCTGGGGCTGGTGGATATCAAAACTATTTTTGCCATCATAAAACCTCCAATCATCAGCGAATGGCTGAAAGCCATGAATGTCCGAAGACCATTCACACACTGTATTTTAAAATATATTTTATCACAAGGAAAATAAGAAGTCCATCATCACCTATCGTGATTGACTTTTACTGTCAAATTATATAAAATAAATAAGATTAAATGATACAAATATTTTAACGATTTTTAATAATTCTTGAGGTGAACAGCATGAGCGTATATGATATTCTCGAAGAAAGAGGATACATTGAACAAAATACCCACGAAGAGGAACTTCGTGAATTACTCGATCAAAAGAAAGTAACTTTTTATATCGGCTTCGACCCTACTGCCGATAGTCTCCATGTAGGCCATTTCATTCAAGTCATGGTCATGATGCATATGCAGAAGGAAGGCCATCGTCCCATTGCGTTGCTGGGGGGAGGCACCGGTATGGTGGGTGATCCCTCGGGTCGTACGGATCTGCGCCAGATGCTGACGGTGGATACCATCGACCAAAATTGCGCTAATTTTAAGGGACAGTTCTCCCGTTTCCTCGATTTTAGTGACGATAAAGCGATTTGTGTCAATAACGCCGATTGGCTCCGCGATTTAAAATATGTGGATTTCCTCAGAGAGGTGGGCAGCCAATTCTCTGTCAATCGTATGCTGACGGCGGAATGTTTTAAAAGCCGTTTGGAACGGGGACTTTCCTTCCTGGAATTCAATTATATGCTGATGCAGAGCTATGACTTTCTGGAACTTTACAGAAGATACGATTGTCAATTACAGCTAGGCGGCAACGACCAGTGGTCCAACATCCTGGGCGGTGTGGAATTGGTGCGTCGACTTGATCAGGGACAGGCCTTTGGTATGACTTTCAAACTTTTGACTACCTCTGAAGGAAAAAAAATGGGCAAAACAGCCAAAGGCGCACTGTGGATTGATGAAAAGAAAACGACGCCTTACGAATTCTACCACTACTGGCGGAACGTCGACGATGCAGACGTGGAAAACTGCTTAGCCTTACTGACCTTCCTTCCCATGGAGGAGGTTCGCCGTTTGGGAGCCTTGCGGGATTCCAAAATCAACGAAGCCAAAGAAGTATTGGCCTATGAAGTGACAAAGTTGGTCCACGGGGAAGAAAAAGCCCAGAAAGCCCAGGAAGCAGAGCGGGCGCTCTTTGCCAAAGGCAGCAGCGGAGATAATATCCCCACCATTGATATGAAGGCCGATGACTTCAAAGATGGCATGAATATCTTAGACGCTTATATGAAATGCGGTCTTATTCCCTCCAAAGGAGAAGGACGCCGCTTAATGCAGCAAGGCGGAATTAAATTGAAGGGTGAAGCCATCAATGATTTCAGCCGAATGATTACTTTAGACGATTTTGAAGATGGAAAACTTCTGCTGCAAAAAGGGAAAAAAGCCTTTAAGCAGATTAAAATTGACAAATGAACAAAAATTCTCTTTTATCTGATAACTATTTTGACAAAATTGAACCATATCTTTATGAGATTATGGATTCAGAGACGGCGCATACGGTGCGATCTCTATCCATGGAGCTGCGGACAGAATATCCCGAAGAGTTTTTGGCCTTCAACACAAAATTCAGTGCTGATTACGCTTTAAAAGGTTGCGGACAGCGTCACGCGCACGTCAACGGCTTAACTATTGTGCTAGAAAACTTATTGCAAAAAAACAAAGTAGAAAAATCTATGCGAGACGGGGAAGTTGTCTGGCGCAGAATCGACTGACCATAAGGAGGTGGTAATTTGGCAAACAAACGCAGCTTCCTAGGCCGTTTTCTTTTAATGATCGTTATCATCGGGCTTATCGCTGCAGGTATCCTGTTTTTTATGGGATACATGGACTACAAAGAAGCCATAGAAGCCACCCCACTACCGGAAAAAGTCTCGGAGATCCGCAGTGATTCCTCATATGTCACCAGTGATGAAATCAGCAAAGATTTCCTCACCGCCATCGTTACCGTGGAAGACAAACGATATTACCATCACGGTGCTCTGGATCCCATCGGTTTTGGTCGTGCCATCATCACCAACCTAAGAAATAAAGAGTTCAGCGAGGGAGGCAGTACCATTACTCAACAGGTGGCCAAAAATCTCTACTTCTCCAATGAGAAACGACTGACCCGAAAAATTGCCGAAGCCCTGGTGGCCATAGATTTGGAAAAAAATTATTCCAAGAATGAAATTTTAGAATTTTATTGCAATATCATCTTTTTTGGCCAAAGCTACTACGGCATCAATCAAGCCAGTCACGGTTATTTCGGTAAGTCACCAGGTAATTTAACATTTGAAGATGCGGCCATGCTAGCGGGAATTCCTCAAGCCCCCAGTGCTTACAATCCTCAAAGTCATCCAGACAAAGCAAAGGCGAGACAAGCTGTAGTTCTAAAAATTCTCGAGAAAAACGGCATCACACCACAGGAATAATGCAAAAGCAACCCATCGAAATATTTTAATGGCCAGTCCCCCAAATGGTCGGACAGGCGAAAACTCTTAAAAGAAAAAAATAATGGAGTGGCACAGCGAAAACAGTGCCAATCCTGTTCTTTACCAGATGCGCCCGTGATTTCTGATATAAAATCCCCCCTATCGTAATGATATCATCCTACGTTAGGGGGATTTTTTAATTTTGAAGACCTTATTTGGTCATTTTATCAAAAACGGCAATCAGTTCATCAATTTTCTTTTCTTTTTCCGCTTCGCAGCCATCGGCGAAGGCTGAATAAACGCAGCCTTCAATATGAGCTCGCAGAATTTCCTTAACAGCTTTCTTCAAAACTGCTTCGCTGGCCATGATTTGATTGGCGATATCAATGCAATATTTATCCTCGTCAATCATTTTCAGGACGCCGTCGATCTGCCCACGGGAAGTTTTTAACAACCGAGTAATTTTATCCTTATCAGCCCGCATATTATATTGCCTCGACGGAGACCACTTCAAAGTCAGCGTCAATCACAGCTTGTCTTAAAACATCGTCAGCCACATCTTTGCTCAAGCTGCATACAGCGGTTTTCGACGCCAAATCCACTTCGGCGGTAACGCCGTCAATGGCATTTAAGGCTCTGGTAACAGCTTTCACACAATGGTTACAAGACATTCCTTCAATGGTAAGTTTCTTTTTCATAATAATTCCTCCTTGGTTTGATTCTTTTATTTGAGAGTTTATGGTATGACTGTTTGATAGAGGAGCAGCAGGAACCGAAACATTTTCGGTGAGCTTATATCGGGGGCGGAAAAACCGCAGTCGCAATGCGTTGGTGACAACAAATAGAGATGATAAGCTCATGGCTGCCGAAGCAAACATGGGATTTAGCTTCCATTGCAGTAAAGAGTAAAACACACCTGCCGCCAAGGGAATACCAATGCAATTATAAAAGAATGCCCAAAATAAATTTTGCTTAATATTGCGAATGGTAGCTGCTGAAAGCTGAAGAGCTCCGGCAACATCCATCAAATCACTTTTCATCAGGACAATATCAGCGCTTTCAATGGCAATGTCGGTGCCTGCTCCAATGGCGATCCCCACATCGGCGGCGGCCAAAGCCGGCGCATCGTTAATGCCATCCCCCACCATTGCAACCTTGCGCCCTTCCATTTGAAGACTGCGAATGGTTTTTTCCTTTTCATCGGGAAGAACTTCACCAATAACAGTGTCAATCCCTACCTCCTTGGCAACCACCTGAGCCGTTAAAGTACGGTCCCCCGTGAGTAAAATGGGTGTGATGTGCATTTTCTTCAAAGCGGCAATGGCATCTTGGGCCGATGGCTTGACGGTGTCTGCCAGGGCAATCATTCCCAGAATACCACAGTCATCTGCAAAATAGAGCGGCGTTTGCCCTCTCTGAACCGCTTCATCTTCGGTGCGGCGCCAAGGAGCAAGATCCATGAAAAGACGCTCCATCATGCGTCGGTTTCCGGCGGAAATCCGCCGTCCCTCTACTTTCGTTTCCACACCTTCACCGGGGAACTGAGTCAGTTTTTCGGGACGGGAGAATTCGATCTGCCTTTTTTCCGCCTCTGACACAATGGCCTTAGCCAAAGGGTGCTCCGAAGGATATTCCGTCGCCGCTGCCAAAGATAACAACCGCTCTTCCGTAATTTCCGAGGCGGAAAATACACCCACCACAGAAGGCGTTCCCATGGTAACAGTGCCTGTTTTATCAAGAACCACGGTATTGACATGGTGAGCCGTTTCCAAACTTTCCGCAGATTTAAACATGATACCATGTTCGGCGCCCTTGCCTGTAGCGACCATAATGGCCACAGGCGTGGCCAAACCCAATGCACAGGGGCAGCTGATAACGAGAACAGCAATGCCGATACTTAGAGCAAAAGAAACAGTTGCACCGCTTAAAAGCCAGACGACTGTGGACAAAATCGCGATGCCAATCACAATGGGGACAAATACACCGCTAACACGGTCTGCCAACTTCGCAATGGGCGCTTTCCCGGCATTGGCCTCTTCCACCAAACGAATGATTTGGGAAAGCGCTGTATTCTCTCCCACCCGAACGGCCCGCATTTTCAGATAGCCGCTATTCAAAACAGTACCTCCGGTAATCTGGCTTCCCTGGATCTTCTCCACAGGAAGGCTTTCTCCGGTAATGGCAGATTCATCCACAGCGCCATAGCCTTCTACAACGACACCATCTACCGGCACAGCACTGCCGGAACGCACCACCAAAATATCATCGACTGCCACTTGCTCCAGAGGAATTTCTTTTTCCACGCCGTCGGCTTCTTTGACAGCGGTTTTCGGAGCCAGATCTAAAAGGCGGCCAATGGCGTCGCCAGTTTTTCCCTTGGAACGCGTTTCCAAATATTTGCCCACAGTGATCAGGGTAAGGATCGTCCCCGCAGACTCAAAATAAAGGTCCATATGGTAATACATGGCCAGTTCCATATCGCCAACGCCGAGTCCGTAGCCAATACGGATAATAGCATAAACGCCGTAAACCACAGCGGCGGAAGCTCCAAGGGCAATGAGGGTATCCATTGAAGGAGCGCCGTGAAATAGACCTTTAAAGCCCTTCTGAAAATAACTGCGGTTCAGATACATAATCACCAAGGTCAGTAAAAATTGCGTCATGCCGTAGGCAACGCCGTTTTCCATTCCCAGAAGGAAAGAGGGCAGCGGAAGTCCCATCATATGTCCCATGGAGACATAGAGCAGCGGGATCAAAAAGCAGACAGAAAGCACGAGCCGCCGTTTCATACCAATCGTTTCGTCGCTGCCGAAGGACGCAGCTTCCTTTTTGACTTGCGGGTTCTGGGCAGCGGCTGCTGGCGCAGCGCTATAGCCGGCTTTTTCTACTGCATCAATAATGGCTACAGCAGTTGCGGGAGAACCATCGTATTCTACTTGCATGGAATTTTGCAATAAATTCACCGCCACTGATGACACGCCCTCGGTCTTTTTTACTGCCTTTTCCACATGCCCCGCACAGGCAGAACAAGTCATGCCCTGCACATTAAATTTTTCTTTCTTCATCACATCACCTGACATTCGGTAAATTTACCATTTTTACTTTATCTGACCAAAGTTGTACATAGATTTAATGGCCAAACGACTCATTAACCACCCACACCCTGTGGGAGTATATTGTTTATTAATATTTTAGACACTCAACAACCAGTTGTCAAGTCATGTCAATATTTTCCCCAAACAGTGACAAAGAATTCAGCCAAGCAAAAAGCAAGCCGCATTTTACGGCTTGCTTTGTTTTCATTCTTTTACATTATTCATTTTCAAACAGCGGTGTGGAAAAATACCGCTCCGCCGTGTCGGGGAGCACCGTTACTACGGTTTTCCCCTTGCCCAACTTTTTCGCCAGATGCAAGGCAGCGGCGACGTTAGTGCCACTAGAAATGCCACACATTAGCCCTTCCCGCCGCGCTAAGTCCTTGGCGGTCTGAATGGCTTCCTCATCGGATACCACATAAATATCATCATAGATATTCTGATTCAGGTTTTCAGGAATCAGCCCGTCACCAATGCCCATCTGCAAATGGGTGCCGATGGTTCCGCCCGCCAAAATAGCGGCGTTTTCCGGTTCCACCGCCCAGATGACGATATCGGGATTCTGGGCTTTCAGCACTTCCCCAACGCCGCTGATGGTACCGCCGGTTCCAATACCGGAACAAAAGCCATGAATGGGACCTGCCACCTGTTCCAAAATTTCCACACCGGTATGATGGCGATGCACCATAGGATTGGCAGGATTTTCAAATTGCTGAGGTACATAGATATTGGGGTTTTTTTTGGCCATATCCAATGCTGTCTGTAAGCATTCATCAATGCAGGCGCCGATATCTCCGGTATCGTGAATCAAAATTACCTCAGCGCCGTAATGCCGCACCAATTTTCTCCGTTCTTCACTGACAGAGTCTGGCATAATAATGATGGTACGATACCCTTTCACTGCTCCAATCAGAGCCAGACCAATGCCTTGATTACCACTGGTAGGCTCAACAATGACTGTTTCCGGCGTAATAATTTCTCTTTTTTCAGCGTCTTCAATCATATGAAAGGCGGTTCTCGTTTTAATGGAGCCGCCGACGTTTAATCCTTCAAATTTGACTAAGACCTCCGCGCTGTCCGCCTCCACCATGCGGTTGAGTCGTATTACCGGAGTATGGCCCATAGCTTCTAATATATTATGATAGATCATGTTTCTTCCTCTTTCATTATTTTGCGTTCAAAATGTACTAGGTATTATTATATCACAGGTAAAAAAAATCACAATATCCCCTTCAAAAAATTTCCAAAGGGAAATTTAGCGACAATTTTCCATCAAATTTTAATGTTGTACCGGTTGTCAAGAAAAGCTTCACAACATATAATGTTCCTATATGGAGGGTGATTTTCATGAATCAACGGGAACTAAGCGATTATATGTCGAATTCGCTAAAAGCTATCATCAAGGGCGCTCTGAAAACCAGTCTGCAAAATCCCAAAGAAACAGCGTTTCTTTCCCGGGCCGTACGTACCGCGCAAAAGGCATCCAAACGGCGGAAGGCAATGGCTCAAAAGGGGCTTCACGTTCCCCCATTTCTCATTGCCGCCATTACATCGGAATGCAATTTACATTGCGTGGGCTGTTACGCCCGTGATGTGAACCATTGTCAATCTTCCCGGGAACTGCTCTCGGTCACCCGCTGGAATCAGATCTTCGATGAAGCGGAGACCCTGGGCATCAACTTTATCTTACTAGCCGGTGGGGAACCGATGATGCGCCAAGATGTCATAGACAAAGCCGCTGCCCACAAACATATTATATTCCCTGTCATCACCAACGGCACACTGTTTACGCCGAAAAAAGCGGAGTTCTTCGACAGCCACCGCAACTTGGTACCCATCATCAGCGTAGAAGGACAACAGGAAACCACTGACCGCCGAAGAGGAAACGGCACTTATGAAAGTCTCTCCCGGGCCATGGAGCTTCTGGCCCAAAAGGGGATTCTTTTTGGCGCTTCCATTACAGTAACCAAAGACAATCTCGGGGAAGTCACCTCAAAAGAATTCGTGGGCACATTGACGAAAAAGGGATGCCGGGTTATTTTATACATCGAATACGTTCCTGCGACCCAAGGAACCGAACTTCTAACATTGGGAAAGGAGGAACGCAAGGTCTTCCAAACTCGTTTAAATCAGCGTCGTAAGGATAGTCCGGAAGCGGTAATGATTGCCTTCCCCGGCGACGAAGAAGCCCTGGGTGGTTGTTTGGCGGCGGGACGTGGATTTTTCTATATCAATCCCACCGGCGGCGCAGAGCCCTGTCCCTTTTCTCCTCACAGCGACACAAACTTAAAAACTTCTACCATTGCGCAATGCCTACGATCTCCACTATTTCAGAAGCTGCAAAAGAATTCTTTGATGAACCATCCACACAGCGGAGGTTGCGCTCTGTTCGGTCACGACAGCGAGGTAGAAAACCTAATGAAATAAAATCTGTTTCCGTCAGTCAACGGCGCCAAGAGTTTTCTTGGCGCCGTTCTTTGAACCCTATCATTGACTATTTCGGTCAACAATGCTACTATATTATTAATCAAAATGGTTAATGGAGATATAAAATGAACGACAAATTTTACAAGCTACCACAACAAAGACAGCAGGAAATTTTGCGTGGAGCCATCAGTATCTTTGCAAAATACGACTATAAAAAGGCTTCCACCGAGGATATCGCCAAAGCCGCAGGCATTTCCAAAGCGCTGATTTTCCACTATTTTGGCAGCAAAAAAGAGCTGTATTTATTCCTCAATCAATATGCTGAGGATTATGTCATACGAGAGATGTCAGCACTGCATCATCATGAAAAAAGTGATTTTTTTGATATTCTCACCGACGCCCAGATATGCAAAATGAAAATACTATCAGTCTATCCGGATATCATGCTGTTTTTGATGCGTGGTTATTTTGAAAAAAGCCAGGAGGTTCGCGGAGAGCTGGATCGAAGTTTCGGCAACATCCTTATGGACAGTAAAAGCCGTTTCTTAGCCCGGGCCGATACATCCAGATTTCAAGAAGGTATCACGGCAGAGCAGGCCATGAACATTGTTTTATGGATGGCAGACGGATATATGCGTTCCCTAACACCGGAACAACTGGAAGACCTAGACAAGGTCAACGATGAATTTTTGGACTACCTGGATCTACTCAAAAGACAGTTTTATAAAAAAGAATTTTTGGAAGGAGAATGAGGTATGTACGCCATTGAAACAAGCCATCTTACCAAACGCTACGGCAAACATCGAGGCATTATAGATTTGAGCCTTACGGTGGAAGAGGGAGAATTTTTCGGTTTTATCGGTCCCAATGGCGCGGGAAAATCCACCACCATTCGTACATTACTGGGGCTCATCGCACCAACCTCCGGCAAAGCACTGGTATTGGGCCGTCCCCTCACGGAATCTTCAAGCTATTTGTCCCAAATCGGATATATGCCGTCGGAAGCCATGTTCTACAGTGGAATGCGAGTCAATGAAGTCATCGCCTATTCCGCGAAGCTACGGCGCGCGGGCTGTGCCGCGGACTGCGCCCAAGAAGCTAAGGATCTCTGTGAAATGCTACATCTCGACACAAAAAAGTGGGTAGAAGAATTGTCATTGGGTAACCGCAAAAAGGTGTCCATTGTCTGCGCGCTTCAGCATAGGCCTCAGCTCTATATTTTAGACGAACCCACCAGTGGACTGGATCCTCTTGCTCAGAAAACCTTTTTTGACTTACTTCGACGGCGCAATCAACAAGGGGCGACGGTGTTTTTTTCCTCCCATGTGCTGTCTGAGGTACAACATAACTGCACACGGGCAGCCATCATCCGTGGGGGACGCTTGGCCGCAGTGGACCAAATCGAAAACCTCTCACAGTCCAACGCCAAACGAGTCACACTACACGGCATCACAGATTTGCCCGAAACACTTCCCGGCAAATCTGTCAGCACATCGGAGGATACCGTCAGCTTCTTATATCAGGGGGATATTAAAAATTTACTTTCTGAAATCAATCGGCTTCCCATTACCGATATGACCGTCACCGAACCTGATTTGGAAGAAATCTTTCTGCATTACTACGAAACGGAGGGAGAGCGATGACAATTTTCAAAGCAGAGCTGCGCCGTGGCTGCAAGGGCTTTCTGATTTGGTCAGCGGCCATTGCTTTCATGCTGGTAATCTGTGTGCTGATGTTTCCCGAAATAAAAGGAGAGATGGACAGCGTTTCCGAAATGTTTGCCAATATGGGCGGTTTCACCCAGGCCTTTGGCATGGATCGCTTAAACTTCGGCACCTTCATTGGGTTTTACGGCGTGGAATGTGGCAATATTTTGGGAATCGGCGGCGGTTTGTTTGCAGCTTACCTGGGAATTCGGATGCTGGCGAAGGAAGAACATGAACACACCGCGGAATTTTTACTGACTCATCCTGTCACGCGCCTTTCCGTTGTGCTACAAAAACTTTTGGCCATGGTGGTAGAAATTCTCGTGATGAACCTTGTGGTTTTAATTTTCTCCGTAGTCTCAGTCATCATCATCGGAGAAGAACTGCCGGTAAAGGAATTATTGCTCCTTCACGGCGCTTATATCATTTTGCAGATGGAAATCGGAATCCTCTGTTTCGGTATTTCTGGATTCTTACGGCGTGGAAATATAGGTATCGGTCTTGGCCTAGCGGCGATTCTGTATTTTATGAACATTCTATGCAATATCAGTGCCAAGGGGAAACTCCTCCGATATATCACGCCCTTTGCCTATGCCGAGCCTGCAGATATTGTGGAGGCCATGGCTTTGGACTGGCAGTTAGTTCTCCTCGGCTGCGTCTACGCCTCGGCACTAGGGGCGGCGGGAGTGATACGCTATATCAAAAAGGACATTACAGCTTGACAGAGGGCCGAAGAAAACCCAATACGAAAAGAGACGGTATCATCTGAAGTGCCCCCAAAAGTTAGAGAATAAAAAAGCAAAATTGTTCAAGCAACTGAAAGGGCTT
>CAZWWH010000022.1:0-33130 GCA_964637365.1 uncultured Peptococcaceae bacterium | reverse complement strand
ACACCCCTTTCATTAGATAGTATACCACACTGTCTAACAAATGGGGTGCAGTTCACAATCCGTCTTTCGGTCTGTAATTTTCTTATAGCATCAAAGACGAGTATTACCATTTTTCCAGAAGGCTTTTCATCCAGGCTTTAATGTCAATGCCGTAGGTTTCCTCCAAAGCGTCGCCTTCAAAGATGGTGTTGCTTCCGCCATATGCCACCATGCGACCCGCCTTCATCAGAAGCACCTTATCGGAAAAGTCCCGCACCATATTGAGGTCATGGAGCACGCCTATGACGCCCCGTTTTTTTTCCGATGACCAGTGCTTTAAAAACTCCAGCAACTCCAGCTGGTGACGAATATCCAGGTGGTTGGTAGGCTCATCCAATAAAATTAGCTCTGGATCTTGCGCCAATGCTTTGGCTAAAAATACCCGCTGCATTTGACCGCCGGATAGCTGGGTGATGGGCTTGTCCTTAATGTCCATGAGGTTGACCTCTTCCATACAATGATCCACAAAGTCTTTATCTTCAGCAGATAATGTGCCAAAACGACTTTTTTGGTGGGCGTAACGCCCCAAAGCCACAGCTTCGTATACAGTATAAGAAAAATAGGTGGCAGTGCTGACTTGGGTCATTAAGGCGACTTTTTGGGAAATATCGCGCCGCTTCATGGTGCGAACCTCTTGACCGTCCAAGGTCACACTGCCTTCA
This sequence comes from uncultured Peptococcaceae bacterium, assembly GCA_964637365.1. Lineage (GTDB taxonomy): Bacteria > Bacillota > Dehalobacteriia > UBA7702 > UBA7702 > Cryptoclostridium. The sequence goes on along the minus strand of CAZWWH010000022.1, from coordinate 32,429 downwards.
TAAGGCAAAAGATCAGTAACTCCCCGCAGCAGTGTTGTTTTACCACAACCGTTGGGGCCAATGATACAGAGAATTTCACCGCGGTGCAGGGATAAACTGATGTCATGAACAATCTTTATATCCTGATAACCGCAGCTGATATGGTTGACTTCAAGCATAAAATACCTGCTTTCCATGGGGATTGTTGATGTTTATGTGGTTCTCACTTTTTCTTTTTTGAAAAATACGTAAGCAAAAAAGGGCGCGCCAATTAAAGCGGAAATCACGCTGACGGGAATTTCCGAAGAAGGCACCACCGTCCGAGCCAGAAGATCGGCCACTACCATAAAGATGCCTCCAAGAAACACTGACATTGGTAGTACATAGCGATGGGAGGAACCGAAAATTTTTCGTACAACATGAGGAGCGATAAGATCCAAAAAACCAATAACGCCGGCAAAGGCCACGGCACTGCCAGTGAGAATTCCTGTAAGGCCCAGTAAAATCCACTTGACTTTTTCTGTTTCCACGCCAGCGGCTTTGGCCTGTTCTTCACCAAAGGTCAAAATATCCATTTCTCTGACATAGAACATCAAGCCAATGATACCAATGAGGAAAAAGGGCAGAATCCCTCCCACGTATTTCCAGCCTTTTAAGGCAAAGGAGCCCATTTGCCACAGAACGATGGATTCCAGATTTTCCCGAAATAATGCGGTTAATGCCTGAAGCAGTGCATTGATAAATAAGGAAAAGACCATCCCTGTGAGGACGATAGTGTTATTACTCATGTTCGGATCGATTTTGCTGGCCAGTAAAACACTGCCAAATACTGTGGCCAAGCCAAAGATCAGCCCCACCAAAGGTAAAGTGAAAATACCAATTCCGGTAAGTGAAATTCCGGAGATAATAATTAAGCCGGCGCCTAATGATGCCCCGGAGCTAACCCCTAAGGTAAAAGGAGAGGCGAGGGGATTTCTCAAAACAGACTGTACCACCGTGCCGCTGGCGGCCAAGGCGCCGCCGACCAAAAAGGCCAGCAACACCCTGGGCAATCGAAGCTGCCAAACAATGGCCACTTCATTACTGGACACTGAGTCTCCCAAGGGAATGTGGAACAGCTTGTTTCCCAAGATGCTAAAAGTATGTAGTGGGGAAATGGTTTGACTGCCGATACATACGGAAAAAAGGATGACAACGAAAGTCAAGATCAAGCTGACGATAATTTTCTTTTTCATGACAGATTACGCCTTTTTGTTCAATTATTGATAATACTCTGGATAAACAGCCTTAGCGATTTCCTTCATGGCTTTTACTACATTTTGCGTGGGGCGGGAGGAAGCGTTGGCCTCCACTAAATATACTTCATCGTTGGCCACAGCGGGAATGGAGCTCCAACCTTCTCTGGCTTTGATGGCGTTCACCTGGTCATCCATGTAATCTACATTGGTGATGATTACATCGGGAGCTTTGGTGATAATGGTTTCCGCATTCGGGCTGATCCAGCCTTCTTCATCGCCAAAAATATTGACAGCGCCGCAAAGCTCAAGAATTTCGTTGAGGAAATTGCCAGTACCGAAGGTGGTAATATTCGGGGACGGCGCTAATTCAAAGTAAACGGTTTTTTGGTCGGTGATTGTCTTGCCGATATCTGCGATTTCATCAATGGATTTTCGCATTTCGTCGGCCATGGACTGGGCCTCATCCTCTTTATTGACGATTTCACCGAGGAATTTAATATCGTTCATAATTCCTTCCAGGGAAACGGAATTGTCCATATAAATGACGGTAACGCCCTGCTCTGTCAAGGTCTTGTAGGGATCGTCATCGTTCAGTTGACTGTTGGTAGAAGCAATTAGAATCTGAGGTTCCAAGGACATCAGCATTTCAATGTCAGGGGACATCGTATCAAAAGTGGGTAAAGCAGTGTCAATGCCCTCTACATCGGTACTGTAATTATCAACAGCTACCAATTTATCGGCAGCACCCAAACCGGCAATGATTTCTGTGACCGAAGGAGTGGCGCCTACGATACGTGTGGCGTCTGCGGGAATGGTGTAATCCTGTCCATTGTAAGTTACTGTCTTTTCTGTGGCATTGGACGGTTCATCGGTATCATTTTTGTCTGCACTGCAGGCTATCAAGGAAAGACAGAAAATTGCGGACAATAGGATAGTAATTAGCTTCTTCATTTTGCGATCCTCCAAAATTAGTTTTAATGAGTTACGAATATGGTAAATTAAATTTGTTTTAATTGAAAAATGCTTTTCTAACGAAAGACGCAACGTAGAAAAGCAACCATTATTAATTATACTTATCAGGTTTGAAAAAGTCAATTAAAATCCCGAGGGAAGCAGGATATTTCTGGGATTTCTTGACAAAAAGAAGAAATTTTGTGAGCTATTTTGTAAAGGGAACTATTAATTTATCAATGCATAAATGTTCTTCCGGCTTAAACCATAAAAATTTTTTATGAATGATGATTGAGATAGTTTTAAGCGCATTACGTATTGAGGGGGCATTCAAAAGAATTTAGCCTATTCATTGAGTGCGTTTAAGTAAATATTGGCTACTTTTTTATGACACCAGTCAACAGGAGGGATTAGAATTTACTGCTTTAAATAGTGATACATCGTCTGGACAGGCAATAGTGCTTTAGGATGCAGGTGTTTATGGAATTGATTTTGGTATAAATAAAAAAGGAGACGGTTCAGAGAACCGACTCCTTTGAATTTTTGATTAAGATTAAAACTTAATAACTTAGCAACCCAAGAGTTTTTTGCAGAGGTCGCAAGCGGTAGCAGCATCAGGAGCAAAACCATCAGCGCCGATTTCATCAGCAAATTCCTGGGAAACAGGTGCGCCACCGACGATCAATTTAACGTCGTTCAAGCCAGCTTCTTTGAAGCAGTCAACGGTTTCTTTCATGGCCAACATGGTGGTGGTCAACAAAGCGGACATAGCAACGATCTGAGCGCCACTGTCTTTTGCAGCTTTGAGGAAATCTTCGGGAGCAACGTCGATACCAACGTTAACAACAGTGAAACCGGTGGATTCGAGCATCATGCCAACGAGGTTTTTACCGATGTCATGCAAGTCACCTTTAACGGTACCGAGAACAACTTTACCCAAGGAAGGCATATCGTCGCCACCGAGAAGGGGTTTAACCAATTCAACACCAGCGCCCATAGCTTTAGCAGCCATGAGAACTTCGGGAACAAACATTTCACCAGCTTTGAAGCGGGGGCCAACGATGTTCATGCCGCCGATGAGACCTTCGTTGATAATATCGAGGGGAGCAGTACCAGCATCGATCAAAGCCTGAACCTGACCTTTGATTTCGCCTAAGTTACCAGTGATAACGCATTGTGCTACGGATTCTAAAGTTGCCATTAGAATTACCTCCTTATTTTTAACGTGCCATTTTTCTCTGCGGCACTTTTTCTTTGTTGTATCTATTATCACAAAAATCCGGCAAAAGGTAAAGGGCTTGTTTGTAATTTTTTGGTGGATTATTTTTACATAGATAGTGTAATTTTTTGATATGATGCAATAAAAATCTTAAAAAATGAAAGGAATCAATAAAATGTACAATTTTTTATTTTTTGGCGATTTTTCAGGAAAAAATTACTGGATATTTGAGTGGCCATGCAATGTTTGCTAAAGTTTCGCATATGGTATACAGTAAATTTTTTAAAGGAAGGTGCATCCATGCAGCATTATATTGTAGAAAAGGGCGATACCCTTTGGCTCATTGCCAAGCGCTTCGGCGTATCTCTGGAGGAATTGATTCGTGCCAATCCCCAGATCAAAGACCCTAACAAGATTTATCCTGGCAATCGCATCAACATCCCTTTGCCATCGGAAAGCGGAATGTCTGTGTATACGGTGCGACCCGGGGATACAATGTGGCTCATCGCGAAGAAATTCGGCATTTCTCTGGAGCGCCTTCTGAAGGCCAATCCTCAGATCAAAGATCCCGACCGCATTGATGTAGGACAAAAAATCTTCATTCCTCAAGGCGGCAGCGGCGGCGGGGGAGGCGGTACCGTTTATACGGTTCGTCCCGGAGACACCATGTGGAATATTGCAAAGAAGTTTGGGATTTCTTTGGGAGATCTGATTAAGGCCAATCCCCAAATCAAAGATCCGAATTTGATTTTTCCCGGCCAAGTTTTGAATATTCCTGGCGGTGGTGCTGCACCCATGCCCCCAGCACCTCCCATGCCCCCCATGCCTCCTATGCCGCCGGCCAAGGAACGTAACGGACGTCTTTATATCGTAAAAAGCGGCGATACCTTTTTCCATATCGCTCAGCGCTATGCTCTGAATTTAGAATCGTTGATTCTGGCCAATCCTCAAATCAAAGACCCTGATCGTATTGTCCCCGGTATGCAGCTTTATCTGCCTGGCGTTCATGTGGTAAAAAGAGGGGATACCATCTTCTCCATTGCAAGAATGCACGGTGTCAGCCAGGAAGCGTTACTTCGCATTAATCCCCAAATCAAAGATCCCAATCGCATCGACGTGGGGCAAAAAATTTATATTCCCCGGATGCCCAACGGAGATATGGCTTTGTATACCGTAGAACAGGGGGATACTCTCCACCGCATCGCGGAAATGTTCGGTTTGGCAGTGGAAGCCATTACCAATGCTAATCCCCAAATTACCGACCCTGACCGAATCTTCCCCGGTCAGCGCCTTCGTATCCCCGGACCTCATCAGGTACAGCAGGGGCAAACCCTTACCTCCATTGCGAATCTTTATGGTGTTGATCTTGACGCTTTATTGGCCGCGAATCCCCAAATTGAAGATCCGGATATGATTTTCCCCTGGACCATGGTGCGGATTCCCTCGATGCATATGATGCGCCGTCCTCAGAATACTGTAGGTGTCGATTATGTGGTGCAGCCCGGAGATACCCTCTATGAAATTGCGGGACTCTACCATGTATCTTTGGAAAACTTGATTAAGGCCAATCCCCAGATCAAAAACCCCGATATGATTTTCCCCGGCCAAGTGGTGAGAATTCCCATTGGCTTTACGGATTGCACCTGCTATACGGTGAAACAGGGGGATACTCTCTACAAAATTGCCCGGATGTATGGAGTGTCGGTCAACGCTATCATTCGCGCCAATCCCAGAATCACCAATCCTAATTATATCGAACCCGGTTGGATCTTGATGATTCCTCTTCGTGGCGGCGGCTGCATGAGAGATGAGGAAAGTGAATCTGCGGAAATGGAAGAGGAACGCATGGCCCAAAGTGAAATGACGGAGCATCCCCGTATTTATGTAGTACAAAAGGGTGATAGTCTCTATTCCATTGCCCATAAATTCAATGTTACCGTGAAGCAGCTTATGATGGCAAATCCTGAAATTAAGGACGCCGACGTCATTTATCCCGGTCAACAAATTATTGTTTTACCTGCGGATATGGTTTGCGAATACCGCTGTCTTGATTGTCCGTGGTTTCTTAGAAACCGTGAATAATAATGTTTCCTCCTAACTTATTATATTGAAAAACCGCCCTCGGAATTTCCGGGGGCGGTTTTGGTGTTAACTATTTTGAGGCGAGACGAGCTATGGATAGGCTGCCATGGATAATCATAAAGAGAGCCATTGACAATGTAAGGGTAAATACTCCAAATCCTGTCCATAAATTCATCGTTATATCACTTGGGTCTTGAGGAGCATTGTATCCAAAGGCTGCAAGCATGGCAGTTTGCAGGACAAAGATGGAAACCAAAGCCGTTACAAAGGTAATGATTTTACTGGCTGAAAAAATGGGATTTTTAAGTTTTTTATATTTTATGATATTAATAATGGCCAGTGCAAAATTGTAAAAGGTATATCCTGCAACAGCATAAATCATGTAACCGGGATATTCCATCACTTTTCCTTCATAAATAATATGACAGTTTATTCCGATGATAGAGAGAGTTAAAATCAACATGAGGTATCCGCAAAATCGGTATTGCTTGAATTCCCTAATTCGATCTCGGCGTTTCGTTCTTTGATGATGCAAAAGTAAAAAACGCTCGGCGCTGAGTATCAAATAGTAAAAAGCCATGGCGCCAAACCGGATGGAATGGTGAAAAATACCTGTTAAACCAGTATATACAGAGTAGAAGATGTCAATGGTTAGGGATAGGTAAAGAGAGACTTCTGCTTTAAAATCCAGGTCGGTAAAGTATTTATGCAGAAATTGATTTCTATGAACCAGTGCCCGACCGCTTTTAATCAGGCTTGTAATCCGTAGAACCATTACAAAGGTTGTATAGGCGGATATCATATAGACTGCGTAAGCAAAAGGCTGTTGCTCTGCGTTCTGTATGAAAATGGTCGGCAAGGCAATGCCGGAAAAAAATAGTAATAAGATAAGATAAATACCGCGGGGGTATCGTATTTTTTGTAGAAGTCTTTGATACTTCTTCATCGTGTGAGCCTGTTATTGTAGACCCTTCCAGAGGGGATAGGGAAAAATCATTAGCATGATACCAAAGATGCCAATCACGACTCCGGGAACCATTAGACCTTCCCACACCATTGTCATGCACATCCCCACTCCTAGGGCCAGCATACCGGCAATCCCTATCAAAGCGATACCAACAGCTTTCCCATTGAGCCGAAAAGCCGGTTTCCCCTGGATTTTACGGCGGACGATCAAGGTTGCCAATAATACTACGAGGCCGGCGGTACCCATCACAATGCCTTGCAGGAAAACGTCCCAAGGCGTTACCAGGCACATACATATCCCTAAAGCAAAGAGAGTGAGTCCAAGAGTTCCCAACAGCAATGTTGCAAAATTTTCTTTTTTCATTATTGATGGTTCCTTTCTCATTGTTTTTGGAGATGCGCGGTATTTTGAGTAATTCTAGCTTTGGCCTCCTCAGTGGTTTCGCCATCTTCAGCCAAAAAGGTATCGACGAATTTGTCTTCAATTTTTTTATACCGGGAAACCACAGTATCTTCAATCTTTTTGTAACCATTAACCACGGTGTTTTCAATTTTTTTGTTTGCTTGTTTGAGTTTTGACATCGCATATTCTCCTTTATCTCAACACTTGTTTGGGTTTCTGGTGTATAGTATAATGTATTTGAAGCGGCAAAACAATCATCAATATCGGTACATTTGTTGAGATAATGGAGGCTTTTATGAATACGCCCAATAATAAACGGAGAAAAGATTCCCAGCGGAGAATTGAAACAGCTTTTGTAAAGCTATTGCAGAACCGAGAATTGAAGCAAATCACTGTAACTGACATTTGTAAATCAGCCGGGGTAAATAGGACTACCTTTTATACCAATTATCTTAATATTTACGATTTGGCTGACGCCGTACAGAAAAGACTGGAGAATGAAGTCTTTGACTTGTATCAGGAGGAGCGGGAACAAAAATATAACAGCAATGACTTTTTGAAGCTGTTTTACCATATCAAAGAGAATCAGCTATTTTATAAAACGTACTTTAAACTTGGGCTGGATGGTCGGTTTCAAATTACGGAATATGATGTTTACCAAGCGGCGGCTTATTATGATAACCGATATATTGAGTACCATATGGAGTTCTTTCGTAATGGTCTAAACGCCGTAATTAAGAGATGGCTGCACAGCGGTTGTAAAGAATCCCCGGAGGAGATTTTTTCCATAATTTCAGAGGAATATATGGGGAAAAAGTAAAAAATGCAAATGCGTTTTTCATCGTAAAGACTTTTGTTTTAATATATAAAGCGAGTGCCTGCCTGTGAGGATTTCTGAGGTCGAGGCCTGAAAATCACAGGGATTTGAACAGGCAGGGCTGTGGAATTGTGCTATAATTTTAGAAAACGGATTATTTGCGACATAAAAGGGATGGGCTTACAATGGAAATCGGTGTTTGGCATATTGTTGGGATTTTGTTGGTGTTGGCTCTCATTGCCGTGGTCGGCGTGACTTCCGGGCGGCGAGTGAAAGACGCGGCGGATTTTACCACCGGCGGCGGAAACGCCGGCCCCTGGCTAGTGGGCGGCGCCATTATGGGAAGTCTCATCGGCGGTCAGGCCACAGTGGGAACCGTGCAGATGGCGTTTGTTTTCGGCATCTCTGCCTGGTGGTTTACACTGGGAGCGGGGATCGGCAGCGTTGTGCTGGCCATTGGCTATGTCATTCCGCTGCGGCGAAGCGGCAATATGACCTTACTGCAAATTATTGGTGAAGAATATGGCGGCCGTGCGGAATGTGTCGCTTCGATTTTGTGTTCCATCGGGATTTTTATCAGCGTTATTTCTAATATCTTGGCCTTTGCGGCTTTGCTTTCTTCGATTCTACCCGTGAGCGTTTGGCAGGCCGCTGCCATTTCTGTGGCTGTTATGGCGGTCTATGTGATTTTTGGCGGCGTATGGGGCGCGGGGATGGGCGGTATTGTGAAGCTAGTTTTGCTTTATATCGCTTCCGTGATTGGTTTTTTATTGGTTTTTGTCGTCAGCGGCGGTTTGGGCGGTTTGTTGGAAACGTTGCGGTCAACATTAAGAGGCACTGCCTTGGGAGGGCTTTATGGATTTCGTAGTGATGCCGCAGTGGACAGTGTCTATTTAAACCCTGTGGCCCGTGGCGCTATGAAGGATATCGGCTCGGGCCTTTCTCTGATTCTTGGTGTGCTTTCTACCCAAACCTATGCCCAGGCCATTTGGTCGGCCAAAAGCAACAGCGCTGCTCGGAAGGGGGCCTTGCTTAGTGGATTTTTGGTACCTCCCATTGGCATTGCTTGTATTTTTATGGGCTTTTATATGCGGGGGCATTATATTACAACAGAAGAAATCTCAGCACTTATTGAGGCAGGCAAAGCCATACCTCAGGGGCTGACGGAGATTTCTTCTTCGGCCCAGGCCTTCCCTGTATTCATCATGGAGCATATGCCGCCGCTTTTGGGCGGTATCATTTTAGGCACATTGCTGCTGACGGTAGTAGGGGGCGGAGCGGGACTTTCTTTGGGCGTCGCTACCATTTTGGTCAATGATATTTTCTGCAAATTGAAACCCAATGCCGGTAGTGGCACCAGGGGGCTATATCTGACTAGAGTGACTTTGATTTTCGTCCTCATTGCAGCGGCGGCGGTGGCATCCTTGGTCCCCGGTGCTGTCATCAATGATTTTGGATTCCTTTCTATGGGATTCCGCGGCGCTGCTGTACTGATACCCTTGACCTTTGCCCTTTTCTTACCCGGACATGTTGATTCCCATTGGGCCATGGCCGCTATTATCTTGGGACCGGTGCCCGTTCTGATCGGAAACCTGTTTTCACTGTCCTTCGACCCACTGTTTCTTGGGGTGGCAATATCGTTGGGATTGTGTCTCGTCGGCTCCCGGGTGAAAAAAACACTGTGCTGAATCGCTGAAAGAAAAACGACCTGCCCAACAAAGGGCAGGTCGTTTTTATTGGTTCATTCCATTTCCAAATCAATATTATAATTATCGCAAAGCGCTTGCAGCTCCGTAGTAAATTCCGTGAAGCTGTCTTCCGCTTTTTCAATTTGATTCATAGCCGTATCGGCGGCGCTGTAATCACCGCTTTCAAGGCTGTTATGCATGTCGGTGAGCGCTGTTTGCATGATGGTCCAACCGTCAATCATCTTTTGATGAACCTTCATAATGATGTCGTCCTCTACCTTGATTTCATCAATGGCTGAGGTGATGCTCTCCAGAGCCGGTAAAATATTTTGCTGCAACGTTTCTGCAATAGCGGTGTAGTCCGCGGTGCTTTCCATAATATTCAGTTGGTCATAGAAATGATTGATTTCTGTTTCCAGGGCGTTGATGTCATCAATATATGCAATGAGATCATTTTGGGTTTGTTTTTCCTCAGGACTCATACATCCAAAAAGGAACATCGCCGTAATAGCGATACAGAAAATTGTCAGGAATTTTTTCATCATCGTATGAATCCTCCCTTGTTGTGAAAATAATATACTGAAACGCAATATATCTTTAATGCTATTATAACGAAATTTTGGAAAACAGTCAATTAGGAAGAAAAAGCCTAAAAAATGAGGAAGACGAGAGGGAAAAAACGCTTTGTAAATTTTTGTCATATTCAAATGATTGCAGGTGAAATCCAACCTTTGGAGAATAATTTTAAGGGTAAATCAGGAAAAGGGAGAATCTTTTCATGAATATTTATGATAAAACCGCAGATCTTGCCGCCTCCATTAAAGCCAGTGGAGAATATGCGGATTTCTTGCGCTGTAAGAAAAAAATATCAGAAGACCCCCGAGCCGTTGCTATGCTGCGGGAATATCGCCAATATCAGGTGGCCTTGGAATTTGCTAAAATGGCAGGTGAAGGTGTGGATGAGCTTAACAGAGCTTTGGAGGATTTTTGTATCCGTATGGAAGAAGAGGATTCTGTGGGGGAATACCTTACGGCAGAATACAATCTTACGAGATTGATGCAGAATATCCAAAATATTTTAACCGATGGGCTGGACTTATATTTGGAAGCTGATTGGCAGGATGAAAGCCAATATCTGAATTGACAAAGGAGAACCGTATGGATACTGAAAAACTTACGATTGATGCGTTACGTGCAGCTATGGCCAAAGAAAATTATGTCGCGGAGGATGCCATTGTAATTCCTCTCTATTTATCGTTACGTTTGGGCAAACCTCTACTGATTACCGGCGCCGCTGGCGTTGGTAAAACGGAAATTGCCAAGGTTTTGGCGTCCATTTTTGATATGGAACTGATTCGTCTCCAATGTTATGAAGGCCTGGACGAAAACAAAGCCCTTTATGAATGGAATTATCAAAAACAGCTTCTCAATATCCAGGGCAGCCAAGGGAAAGAAGAGGATATTTTTTCTGAGGAATATTTGCTGTCCCGTCCCATTTTAAAAGCTTTGCGCAGTGAAAAACAGTGCGTACTTTTGATTGACGAAATTGATAAAACCGATGCGGAGTTTGAAGCTTTCCTTTTTGAAGTCCTTTCTGACTTTCAGGTTTCTGTGCCGGAATTAGGGACTGTAAAGGCAAAGCATATTCCCATTGTGATTTTAACCAGTAATGGAGAACGGGAATTATCCGATGGCCTCAAACGCCGTTCCGTTTATCTCAATATTGACTATCCATCCATTGAAAAGGAAGTAACCATTGTAAAAACCAAGGTGCCGGAGTTGGGCACCGAGCTCACCCTTCAGCTGGCTCGCGGCGTGGCATGGCTCCGTCGGGAGTTGGATTTAAAAAAGGCTCCTTCCATTGCCGAAACTTTGGATTGGGCCCATTGCCTTTTGGAATTTAATGCGGATCGCCTTACGGAAAAACTCATTGATGATACGATGAATGTTTTGATTAAGGACGAGGAAGATTTCATGGAATTCCGCAATAACGGCGGCCCCCGCCAGATGCTTCGCGCGATGCTGGCAGCGGAATGCGCAGAAAGCGGATGTGAGAATAAAGAGCATTAATCCGGGAAGATAGAGGCCTGCTATGGAAAAATATTTAGAAAATAGTTTGGTGACTTTTGTCCAGATTTTGCGCACTGCCGGTATGATTATTGGCACTTCGGAATTGTTGGACGCCCTTCATGCGATTAAATTGGTAAATATGGCGCGAAAAGAAGAGCTTTATACGGCTTTATCCGCTGTCCTGGTGAAGTCGCCCATGGACCTGCCGGTATTTACCGCAATATTTCAGTCGTATTTTGTACCCCAAGTGGAACGCCAGGAGCAAATTGATGATTTTCGGGAACGAAAAGAAGAGGTGGAAGAGGCCAAAGAGGATCTGATTTTTAAAGAAAAGCCTTTGGATCTTTCGCAGGAAGATATTGATACCTATGCTTCGATGCCCTTGTCGGAACGGGAAAAAATCCGCCAGTTTATCAAGATGACCAACCTTGGCTACAATGTGACGGAACGCCATCAGGAATGGTTGGAACGCTCCATTCGCGGCGCACTGGATTACTACCGCTCCCATATGGGACAGGCGTCAATTATGCCCATTGACACCACAGGACAGGAAGAACTTGACTCCATCCTTTATGAAGTTTCCAAGAATAGTGATATTCAGGATCTTATGACGAAAAATATGAGGGATATTTCCGGAGATGAGGTAAAGGAAGCTGTGGTATTGATTCGGCGTTTGGCCCGTCGATTGGCCACCCGCATTGGCCGTCGGTATAAACGTAGCTCCAAACGGGAGGCCGTGGATGTGCGCCGCTCAATCCGCAATAGCTTGCGTTACGGCGGGGTGCTTCTTGATTTAGCCTACCAAAAGCGTCGGCTGCAAAAGCCCTCCATTATCATCTTTGCTGATAAATCTGGTTCAATGCTGAAATACAGCCGTTTTGTGATCCAGTTGATGCTTGGCCTGTCGGAAGCTCTGCCCAATATGAGATGCTTTGCCTTTTCCGACCATCTGGCGAAGGTAGATCTCCGCAACTTTGATGCCACAGATGATAGCTTTGGTAAAATCGAAGGATTGGGAGAAACTACGAATCTTCACGCTTCCCTCTTGGAGTTTTTGGAAAAGTATGATAAAATATTAAACAAACGAACAGTGGTATTGATCCTCAGCGATACAAAAACGATTGAGTATGACGCTACCGCGGAAAAACTGAGATATATTTCCGCAAAGACTAAGGAGATTATCTGGCTAAATCCCATGGAGCAGGATAGCTGGAAACGGTATCCAATGGTAGAAGCATTTCAGCCCTATGTCTCGATGTATGAGGCGTCTTCCATCGAAAAGCTGGCTCAAGCCCTGAAGCACATTTAAAAAAGGAGCGACATTATGCCAAAGTACAGCTTTACCTGCCAAAACTGTAAAGAAGAGTTTACCGTTACTTGCAAATATGAGGAAAAGTGGGATTCCGTTTGTCCCCACTGCGGCGGTACGGAGAAAAAAGAAGTTTTTAAGCCTCTGGGTCACGGCGCTGCCCAAGGGGTTTTGGATCGTATGGGCATTCAGGTGCCCCCGCCGGGAAAATATCCCCGCTAAGTCAAAAAGATTGACAGCTTAAGCAGAATTTTATATGATTATGTCATGCATACCAAAATAGTTTAGGGGGAAATTTGATGTTATTTGAAAACTTGCGCAATGTGAAAAAGAAATGGAAAGTTCCCGCCTTGGTTGTAATTATTGTTTTAATTTTAGGGCTTCTTAGTTCTTTTGCTTACCTTGGTTCGTCCTTTAACACGGGGACTAATTCTGCTTCTACCGGTGACACCCTTAAAGATCTGGCGGCCACTGCCAAAGCCGCAGCCAAAGCTGCAAAAGGTTCCGATGATGCCGAAAACGTACTGGCCGCTGCTAACGCTTATTATAACCTCGCCGTTTATCAGCAGCTTTATAATGAAGGAGACAAATCTGCTGAAAGTTATCAGCAGATGAAAGATTATGCCGATAAGGTTTTGAAGCTCTACGGCTCTGTTGAAACCACTGATGCCCAATGGCAGGAAGCCTACCTGCTCCTGATGCGCGGGGATATCGCTACCGATGATCTGGAGGGCGCCCGGGCTCATTTCCAGGACAGCCTCAAGGTTACAACACCCAGCTCCAGCTATCTGCAGACCTATGCTGGGCTTCTCTATACTGCAAAAGAATACCAGGCCATCATTGATGACCTGAATGACGCAATTAAGGTATTAGAGCCCTTGGCTGCTGATGCAGAAGAAGCTGAGGACGAGGAAGATGAGGCGGAAGATGGTGAAGACTCCACTGAGGAAGAAACTTCAGAATCTACGGAAGAAACACCTTCCGATATCATTTCCACTGCTAATATGCTGATTCAGTCGGCACAATCTCTGTTGACTCCCGCCGATGATGCAGAAAATGAAGAATAAGCTTTGATGCTTGATGGAAGTAATTTACCCCCAATTTTAGAAAGCTCTATGATTGGGGGTAATTTTATGCCGTTTCAGAATTGGTTTTGATATTTTAATGGTATTTTAAGAGAGATACCGTAGACGGCGGCGTATATCTTCGTATATAATAAATTATAATTTAGACAAAGAACGTGATTCACAATGAAAATCACCGTGACGGATTTGGACCAACGAAAGGAGAATGCTTCGTGTCCGAAAGTATCTTTGCGTTTTTATCAGATTTACCTCTCAATTGGATTGTCTTTTTTGCCTCGGCCATTCCCATTACCGAGTTGCGATTGGCAGTTCCCTTTGGCATTGCTTCCGGTATGGAACCGCTTTCCGCCTGGTTCTGGGGCGTTGCGGGAAATCTTTTGCCAATTCCTCTGATTTTGCTGCTTTGGCCGTTGGTTTACCGTTTCTTCGATGCTATTCCCTTTACCCGTAAGCCCCTCCACCGTTATGTGGACAAAGCCCGGACCAAAGGGCAGCAGATGGAAAAAATCGGTGCTTTGGGGCTTATTGTGTTTGTGGGGATTCCTCTTCCCGTGACTGGTGTCTGGACCGGTTCTCTGATTAGTTATTTGTTGGGCTTAAATCCCTTAAAATCCTTTTTATGTCTCACCGCCGGCGCCTGTATCTCTGGTACTATTATGACCTTAGGTTCTATGGGTTTTGTGGGGCTTGCCGATATCATTGGTCTAAAGGAAATGATTATCATTCTTTTGGTCTTAGTGGCGGTGATTTGTGGTATTGTTTACTACCGTAAAAGGAAAACTAAAAAATCATAAATCGGCGTCGCCGTATCAACCCCCTAACGTATTTGGAGTATACGGCATAGAGGGCTTTTGCTAAGCAATATATCGTTTTTGTTTCGCATTCTATATCGTTCAATATGCGTCTGGGATGTCGCGGGCTTTTCCTTAAAGCCGCTGTTTCTGTAAATGTTCCGATTCCGCAAATTTGCGGAATCGGACTTTTTTTGTCGAAGAGGAAAAAACTTTCAAAAAGGGCTTTACAAATCCTAATTTATACGTTATTATTTAATTGCAGTGGTAAAAAGTAGTGTTTTTTCCAAAAAAAAGGCATGAAATCCCATACCTCTGCCAAATAAAACCATAAAAAGTAAAGAGTGTGAAAAGAAAACTGTGGTTACCGCAAAAAAGAAAGCGGGACCATTCCCATAGACTCTAAAAAGAGCGTGGGGCTGCATCGTGAAAATTTAAAAATAAGTGTTACCAATGATCGTTTTCTATTTTGGAACTGCCAAAACTCCAAATGCTCCAATAAGGGGCGAAAATGAAAAACTGCAAAGCCGTTCACGATATAAAAACGAATAAGGAACGGCGGAAAAAACTGCGAGGGTAGAGCTGCCCGAGGTTCTGCCCTTCGCCTGCCCGTAGTCGGGCAGGATTTTTTTTCTCGGAAAGGAGGATGCATTATGGCCGGAGCGAAGCGACTTCGCGGTGAGTATTTTCATACTATTGATAAAAAAGGCCGTATGAGCATCCCCGCCAAATTCCGAGAAACCTTTGGCGATGTTTTGATGATGGCTAAAGGACCCAATCATTGCCTCTGTTTCTATCCTATGGAAGAATGGGAAAAAGCAGAAGAAAAAGTTTTAAATGCGGAAAACAGCAGCACACCCCAAGGTAAATTCCTGATCCGTAATTTCATCGGTGGTTCTCAGGATGTGGAAATCGATGCCATGGGTCGTGTTTTGGTGCCTCAAAGCCTGCGGGAATTCGCTGGACTTACTGACAAAATGGACGTTGTTGTGGTTGGGGTTGGCTCCAAAGCAGAGGTATGGCCCAAAGAACACTGGGCACAGACTATGGAAGAAGATAGCAAACTCCTTGATTATGACCAGTGTCTTAGCGACTTTGGCCTGTAATCCCCGGAGGTTACCCTTATATAGGAGAAGTTATGGATCATTTTCAGCATCAGCCGGTTTTGTTAGAGGAAACCATTGCCAACTTGGTATGGAAGAAAGACGGGCTTTATGTGGACTGCACCCTGGGTGCCGGCGGCCACAGTGAAGCTATCCTGAAGCAAAGCCCAAAGTGTCGCATTATCGGAATAGATCAGGATCAGGAGGCCATTCAAGCGGCTTCGGAACGGCTCGCACCCTATGGTGATCGAGCTATTTTTGTTTGGAATAATTTTCGCAATTTTCGACAAATCATGGCGGATTTGAATATCAGGCACGTGGACGGTATCCTTATTGACCTTGGTATTTCTTCTCCCCAGTTGGACCATGGAGAGCGGGGATTTTCATACCAGCAGGATGCGCCTTTGGATATGCGTATGAACCAGCAAGCAGATATCCCTTCGGCCGAGGAACTCATAAATCAATCCAGTGAAGAAGAGCTTACGGATATCATTTTCCGTTATGGGGAAGAGCGATGGGCCAAGCGCATCGCCGCGTTTATCTGTGAACGGCGGAAAGAATCACCCATTAAAACCACCGGTGAGTTGGTTTCTATCATCAAGGCAGCTATCCCCAAAAAGGTGCGGGAAAGCGGCCATCATCCGGCGAAAAAAACCTTCCAGGCTCTGCGTATTGCCGTCAATGATGAATTAAACATCATTGCTCCTACTATGGAAGCAGCAGCGGAATATTTAAGCCCTGGAGGGAGACTGGCGGTAATCAGTTTTCACTCTCTGGAGGATCGCATTGTAAAGGATTCCTTGAAATTTCTCGCCAAGGATTGTATCTGTCCTCCTCATCAAATCGTTTGCACTTGTGACAAAAAGCAGTTGATTCATATTTTAACCAGAAAACCTATTTTGCCCAGCGAACACGAACTGGAAGAGAACCCCCGGGCGCGCAGTGCCAAACTGCGTGTCGGTGAACGCATTTGACGGGAGTGGTTATCAATTCATGACAGCAAAGGAAATGACATCAGCCCCAAAGAAGGGCACCTTGCGCCTAATTCGGGAAACGCCCCTGCGTTATCTCATGGCAGCTATGATTTTTTCCCTGGCGCTTTTGTATCTTTCTACCAACAGCGTCATTGAACAAAAAGGCGCGGATATCCGCCAGTTACAGACGGATGTGGATGAATTAAGCAAAGAAAATAAGAAATTGGCGTTGGAGGAATCGACCCTCACTTCGCCCACTCATATGGAAGCTGCGGCCAGGGAATTGGGCATGGTTTCCTGTGAAGAAAACAACAGAATATTTTACCCTGCTGAGAAAGATAACGGAGCAGATTCGGAGAAGAAAGAAAAATCCCAGAACCATAAGAATGACTCATCTTTGCGCCAACAGCTTTATGAAGCGCTTTCCGAGGCAGAAAAAAGCCAATGACAGTTTAAGCACCTTTGTCAAGTTTCAACAGTTCCTTTCATAAGCATTATCTGAAAGGCGGTTATATCATCATGAAGACAAAAAACCCTGTCATGTCGAAATTTTTCAGAACCAGAATTTTACTGGTATTTATTGCTTTTTTTGTGCTTTTTCTCATGGTCGTTCTGCGGCTCTTTTATTTGCAGGTGGTATCGGCCGATGAATTAAAAATCAAAGCTCGCCAGCAGCAGATGCGGGAGGTTCCCGTGGAAGCGGAACGGGGTACCATTTTCGACCGCAATGGCAGCATTCTGGGAGCCAGCATTTCTGTAGATTCCGTCTACGCTAGTCCCACAGAAATTAGTGCTGAAGAAGCTCCGGAAATTGCTAAAACTTTGGCAGAATTGCTGGATTTGGACGAAAAAAAGGTTTATGCAAAATTGACTTCGGGGCGGTCCTATGAGTGGATTCGTCGTAAAATTGACGATGAAACCGCCGCGAAACTAAGGGAATTGGATTTGGCTGGTATTGGACTTACCACAGAGACAAAGCGCAGTTATCCTAACGGCAATTTGTCCTCTCATGTTTTAGGTTTTGTGGGTGTTGATAATCAGGGGTTAGAGGGTGTGGAGGCCATGATGGATGAAACCCTCACCGGCTCCGACGGTTATATTTTAGCCCAATACGACAGTCATGGACAGGAAATCACCGGCTCCGGCCGAAGTTATGTGGACCCCGAAAATGGCGATAGTATTGTACTGACCATTGATGAAAATATTCAGTATTTTTGTGAGCGGGAGCTTGATCAGTTGATGAAGGGCACCGTGAATCCCAAGGGCGCCGCCATCGTGATGATGGAGGCGAAGACCGGTGAGATTTTAGCCCTGGCAGTGCGCCCCGATTATAATCCCAATGAATTTGGCGATTACGATAGCAGCACCTGGCGAAATACCGCTATGAGTGACTTCTACGAACCTGGCAGTACTGCAAAAATCTTGACCATTAGTGCTGCTTTGGAGGAAGGTGTCGTTTCCGAAGAGGATCGCTTTTATGACCCTGGATATATTTCTGTTGGTAAATTGAAGATAAAATGTTGGTCCTCTACGCCCCATGGCAGTCAGAGCTTTGTGGAGGTGGCGGAAAATTCCTGTAATCCCGGCTTTGTGGAAGTGGGACAGCGCATTGACGCTAAGGATGATGAAACCTTTTACCGTTATTTAAAGGCCTTTGGCATTGGACAGAAAACTGGCTTGGAGCTGCCCGGGGAAAGTGCTGGTAGTCTTCGTGATCTTTCGGCTTTGGATGAAATTAACCCCATCGACGTGTCTAATATGTATATTGGTCAGGGCTACGGCGTGACGCCGATTCAACTGGTAACGGCGGTTTCCGCCGCAGTCAATGGTGGTACCCTGATGGAACCTCATCTGGTAAAGGAAATTCGGGACAGTAACGGTAATACCAAAGAAACCATTGAACCCAAAGAAATACGCCGTGTCATCAGCGAAGAAACCTCATCCAGAGTTTGCAGTATTTTGGAAAGCGTTGTGGCCAACGGCACCGGGAATAAGGCATACATTGAAGGCTATCGCGTCGGCGGAAAAACAGGTACCGCCCAAAAGTTTATCGACGGCGCTTATTCTAAAAGTAAATACGTCGCTTCCTTTATTGGCTTCGCCCCAGCTGACAACCCTGAAATTGTCTGCCTGGTGGTGATTGACGAACCCGGCAGTTTCCCCATTTATGGTGGAACCATTGCTGCTCCAGTATTTCAAAAGGTAGTCTCCGACACCCTGCCGTATCTCGGCGTGGAGCCCCAGATCTCCGAGGACAGCACAGAGGAAAACAGTGACGAAAGTATAAAAGAAGAATTGGAAACGAAAACTATTACCGTGCCTTCTGTAACGGGACTTTCCCAGGAAGAAGCAGAAAAAATATTGAATGACAGCGGCCTGACCATTCGTCTCAGCGGGGAAGGGGACGTGGTGTCGTCCCAGGTTCCCGGCGCTTTGGCAAAGGCTGCCAAAGGTGACGAGGTGATTCTCACCATGGGCGATGATGGCAAGGACACTGTAACTGTTCCCAATCTCAAGGGTAAGGGGATTTTAGCCTGTAGCGAAACCGCCGAGGCTCTGGGCCTTGTATTTGTGCCTGACGGAACAGGAAAAGCTGTGTCTCAACAGCCGAAAGCAGGAACAGAGATTAAGCGCGGCGAAGTAATCAAGGTCATTTTTGAGACCCAGGATGATACGGAAGTGGAAACGCTTTCGCCTTAACATAATATGGGACTTGGGGTGAATCGTCCCTTTTTAGGAGGTTGAAACAATGAAATTGCAGGAGATTGCGGCGGCATTGTCGTTGGAATGCCGCGCAAATACCGAAATTACCGGGATTCAGTATGATTCTCGTAAAATAACCCCCGGAGATTTGTTCGTTTGTTTGCGGGGGGCCGCTGCCGACGGCCATCAATTTGCTGCCAAGGCCGTGTCTATGGGCGCTGTGGCGCTGCTCGTAGAGGAAGAAATTCCTGGCTGTGATGTTCCCCAGCTCAAGGTGGCTGATACCCGTCATGGCTTGGCATTGGCGGCGGAAGCTTTTTTTGGCCATCCTCAAAAAGCCTTAAAAATCATCGGCCTTACGGGAACCAATGGCAAAACCACCACAACACACCTCATTAAATGGATTCTCGACCGCCAAGGGAAGAAAACGGGGCTTATTGGCACCAATCACATCATCATTGGCGATAAGGTGACTCCTGCGACTCATACCACGCCAGAGTCCTTGGAGATTTCCGCTTATCTGCGGGAAATGGTGGACTGTGGCTGCGAATACGCTGTGATGGAGGTTAGCTCCCATGGTTTGAAACAGGGACGTGTTTCGGCGTTGGATTTCATTGCCGCGTCCTTTACCAATCTCACCCAGGATCATCTCGATTATCACAAGGATTTTGCCGACTATCAGGCTTCAAAACAGATTTTGTTCCGATCTTTGGGGAAAGATGCGATAGCGGTGGTGAATTTTGATGACCCTTACGCGAAAGGTTTTCTTGAGGCCTCTGCAGTAAAACCCAAAACCTTCGGTCATGGGGAAGGCGCTGATTACCGCGGCCGTGATGTGGAAATCACTCCCTCAGGTACTACCTTTACTTTAGACTGTGAAGGAACTTCTTACCCGGTGTCAACGCCGCTTCTCGGCGATTTTAACGTCTATAATGTGATGAACGCCATTGCCGTTACCCGAAGCCTGGGCATTGGCATGTCCGAAATTTTGGCGGCCATGGCCGAAGCTCCCCAGGTACACGGCCGCTTTGAAAAAGTCAAAGCCGAACAAGGGCCTACGGTGGTGATTGACTATGCACATAGCCCCGATGGTTTGGAAAATATTTTGACCACTGCCAATCAAATGAAAAAGGGACGGGTGATTTTGGTCTTTGGCTGCGGTGGTGACCGCGATAAAACAAAACGTCCCATCATGGGTAAAATTGGCGGTTCTATGTCGGATTTTGCCTATGTTACATCAGATAATCCCCGCACCGAGGATCCAGCTTCCATCGTTGCTATGGTTGAGGATGGAGTCAAAGAGAGCGGTGGCAATTACCAAGTCATTATCGACCGCAGGGAAGCGATCAAGGCGGCGATTCTAAACGCGAAGCCTGAGGATATGGTGGTCATCGCTGGGAAAGGACATGAGGATTACCAGATTTTGGGCAAAGAAAAAATCCATTTTGATGATTTTGAAGAGGCAGAAAAAACCCTGTCTCTTTACGAAGAACGATAGAATAGCACCGAAAAGGAACGAGGAACTACCATGAAAATTTTACTTTGGCCGCTCTTGAGCGCCGTTGTTTTGGGCCTGATTTTAACACCGATTGCCATTCCTATTTTGCGAAGACTCCGTTTTGGACAAAACATCCGTCATGATGGGCCAAAAGCCCATTTGAAAAAAAGCGGAACACCCACCATGGGCGGTGTGGTTTTTGTCATTAACATGGTTCTCATGACCTTGTTCTGGGGCCAATTCGGTCTTACCATGGGGTTAGCTGTGGCTGTAACCGGACTTTATGGCTTGCTGGGCTTTTCCGATGATTTTATTAAGACAGTGAAAAAGCGCTCCTTGGGCCTACGGGCTTGGCAGAAAATGCTGGGGGAAGTCGTGATTGCCGTATTGCTGGTTTTTGGCGCTACTTTGGCATTAGGGCGCGGCACTGGATTGATGGTACCTTGGGTCGGCATGTGGGACGCCGGGATTTTCTATTATGTTTTGGCCTTTATTTTGGTGGCCGGTGTGACCAATGGCGTCAATCTTACTGACGGCATGGATGGTCTTGCCGCTGGCTGTTGCTTTTTCTCTTATCTCGGCTTCGGAATTATTAGTTTCCATTGTATCAGCGAGCCGCCCTTTGCCAATATTAGTTATGAAACCTTGACTGCCTTTGCCGGTATTATGGCTGGGATTTGTCTGAGCTTCCTCTTCTTTAACCATTTTCCGGCCAAGGTTTTTATGGGGGACACCGGTTCCCTATTTTTAGGCGGCGGGCTTGCGGTATTGTCCATTCTCACCGGTACGGAATTGCTCCTCGTTGTTATGGGCGGTGTTTATGTCATTGAAGTTTTGTCCGTTATGATTCAGGTAGTCAGCTTTAAATTGACGGGAAAACGAGTTTTTCCCATGACGCCGATTCATCACAGTTTTGAGGTGGAGCATGGCCTTGGTTGGAAGGAAACAAAGGTAGTCCCAACTTTTTGGGCTGCTTCTGCTGCATTCATGGCTTTGGCTTTATTGCTGTATTTTTAAAATAGTCAGGCCTTCGGAATAAAAAATAATAGTCTCATTGAATTCGAGGTAACATAAAATGCAAGTAAAGGATAAAAAAGTTTTGGTATTGGGTGGCGGCAAAAGTGGCATCAGTGCGGTGAAATTTTTAATGGAGCGGGGCGCTTCTGTGGATCTTTACGATGGCAACGCCCAAAGGAAGCCGGAATATGATGAAATTTCCAAAGTCGGGTTCATTTTAGGGAAATCTCCGGATTTGGCGCATTCCCACTATGATTTTGCTGTGATTAGTCCTGGAATTCCTTTGACCAATCCCGTAGTGGAAGCTTTGCGGGAAGAAAATGTCCCCATAATGGGCGACCTGGAGCTGGCCTCCCGGTTCCTCTCCGGAGAAATTATCGGAATCACCGGTACCAACGGCAAAACCACCACCACCACTTTGATAGGAGAACTACTGAAAAATGCCGGCTTCCGTACTTTTGTGGGAGGTAATATTGGCACGCCGTTGCTGGAAGCTGTAGACGGGGAATACGATTATTATGTAGTGGAAATGTCCAGCTTTCAGCTGGAAACCATCAGTTTGTTGGATGCCAAGGTGTCCCTTTACCTGAATCTGACGCCGGATCATTTGGATCGTCATGGTTCCATGGAGGGATATCTCCAAGCTAAGGGGAATCTCGCGGCCAAACAGTCGAAAAAGCATTTTGTTGTATTGAACTACGATGACCCGTACATCGTCAGATTGGAAAAGGAAACCCGGGCCCGTACCGTCTTTTTCAGTCAAAAGGAATTCCTCTATGAAGGCACCTTTGTGTGGGGGCAAAAAATTGTCTATGTCCCTGGCGCCTGCTGTGACCGCGAAATCATTATGAAATGCAGCGATATTCGCCTGCCCGGTCCCCATAATTTAGAAAATGCCCTGGGGGCGATTACCGTGGCGAAACTTCTCGGCGTGGACAATAAAGTCATTAAGAAAACCCTGAAATCCTTTAAAGGAGTGAACCATCGTTTGGAAGATGTAGCCACCATCAAGGGTGTCCGTTACGTCAACGACTCCAAAGCGACAAACCCCGATTCCGTTTATAAAGCCTTGGCCTCTTACGACGATACGCCGCTGATTCTTATTGCCGGGGGACGGAATAAGGGCAATTCCTTCGATGAGTTGGGACGGCTCATTGCGGAGCGTGTGAAATATTTGATTCTCATCGGCGAAGCCGCTGAGGATATTGCCAAGTCCGCGGAAAAAGCGGATTTCCATGAGTATAAAATCGTCGAGGATATGGCGGCGGCTGTGGCTTTGGCCGCGGAGCATAGCGAAAAGGGCGATATCGTCCTACTGTCTCCTGCCAACGCCAGCTTCGATCAATTTGATAGTTATGAGCATCGTGGTAAAGCTTTCAAAGACATCGTGTTAAATCTTAAGAGGGGGAAGAACCATGCCCGAACTGCCCACGAGGAAAAAACAACCTGATTTTCTGCTTTTGTTGTCGGTGATTGGTCTTTTGATGATTGGTATTATTATGGTATTCAGCGCCAGTCAATATATGGCGGCCAACAGCGCCATCAATGACGGCCTTTATTATTTGAAAAAGCAATGCCTTTGGGCGGCGCTAGGCTTGGCTGTGTTGGTTTTAATGCTGAAAATAGACTATCACCTGTTAAAAAGGGTAGCTTTGCCTGGTCTGATCGCGGCAATCATCTGCCTTGTCCTCGTGAAAATCGGCGCCGGCGCTTCTTCCTTGGGAGCCGAGCGTACGTTGGTTTTGGGACCTATCCATTTCCAACCATCCGAATTTGTAAAACTTGCGCTTATTTTGTTTTTCGCCTATAATATGAGTGAACATCAGGAAGTGATGGGCACTTTCCGCTATGGATTTTTACCCCATGTGATTGTGCTGGCGGTTTTTTGTGGACTTATTATGCTTCAGCCGGACTTGGGCACTTCTGTGGCCTTGGCCGGAACTGCCTTTTTGATGATGGTCAGCGGTGGCGTGAAGTTTCGCTACCTGGGCGCCCTCATTGGCTTGGGTGTGGCGCTAGTAGGTCTGGCCATTTTATTGGAGCCCTTTCGCATGGCCCGTTTTACGGCATTTTTAGACCCATGGGCCGATCCCTTGGGGTATGGCTTTCAGACGGTGCAGTCCCTGATTGCCATCGGTACCGGCGGCTTTTCTGGCGTGGGCCTGGGAGCGGGCGGCGCTAAGTGGTACTATCTGCCGGAAGTCCACACTGACTTTATTTTCTCCATCATCGGGGAGGAGCTGGGCTTCATTGGTACGGTGTTCACAGTGATGCTCTTTGCCGTTTTTGTATGGCGGGGCATCCGCATTGCCCTTTCTCTGGAGGAATCCTTTGGCGCTTTACTGGCCTTGGGGATTACTGCTATGGTAGGGGTACAGACTTTGATTAATTTTTTTGTGGCCACAGGCATGATGCCTGTGACAGGCATTGCCTTGCCCTTTATTAGCTACGGTGGCAGCTCTCTGCTGTTTACCTTGGCGGCGGCAGGCGTGTTGCTCAATCTTTCTTCATATATGCCCAAAGGAGGCAGCTAAACTCATGCGTCTCATTATTACCGGCGGCGGCACCGGCGGTCATCTTTATCCCGCTCTTGCCATCGGTCATGCCTTTCAAGAACGCGGCGCCGAAGTGCGTTATATCGGTTCCCAAGGGGGAATCGAAAAAGATATTATGAAAAACGGTGAATTTCCGACGGATCTCCTACCTGTGGAGGCCATGCGAAACCGTAGTTTAATGACTTTGCCCAAAGGGGTATACCGTTTGTTGCGTTCCCGTAGCCAAGCAAAAAGAATCGTGAAAGAATTTGCTCCCGACCTTATTATTGGTACCGGGGGCTATGCTTCGTTTCCGGTGTTGGACGCCGGGGTGAGCCTTGGCGTGAAAACCATGATTCATGAAGCAAATGCGGAAATGGGCAAGGCCAATGAACGCCTAGCCACGAAAGTTGACTGTCTATGCGTTACCTATCAGAGTACGGCCCGTCAGATAAAAAACGCCAAGAATGTAAAAATCACCGGTATGCCGGTGCGGGACAGTGTAAAGATCTCCACCCGGGAAGAGGGCGGCAAGTATCTGGGAATCGATGACAATACCCTGCTGGTGACCATTACCGGCGGCAGCCAGGGATCGCACCATATCAATGAGGCTATGGCAGAATATTACAAACAGTACCATAGAAAAAAAAATATTTTATTTTATCACATCGTGGGGAAACAAAACAATGCAGACGGAACCGCCGTGGAACATGCCCCTCATGTGAGAGTGAAAAGCTACGAAGAGCGGATGGATCTCGTGCTGGCCCGCACTGATATTTGCGTGGGCCGCGCCGGCGCTTCTTTTTTGGCAGAGGTGGCGGTTAAGGGAATTCCTGCGGTTCTGGTGCCGTATCCTTTTTCCAATGGCCATCAGGAGAAAAATGCAGCCTACTTTGACGGCATTGGCGCTGCGAAAATGGTCTTAGACCGGGATTTGCCCGGTGGACTTGTAGAGGCGCTGAATCGTTTGATTGACGATGATGTTTACCGCAAAGAGGTGGGTCAAAAAATGCTGGGTGAGGCAAAAGCCGACGCTTTGGACAAGATTGTGGAAGCGGGGATGGCCTTGGTTCGTTAACGGGAACCTGTGTCTCGATTCCATCGTTAATAAAAAGATGTGAAAATTTCAGGTCATGCACCCTTTGCATGGCTTTGCATAGTATACATAAGGGTGAAGATCCTTAGGGAGGAGAACAATGACAAGTCAAAAGGAATCTGTGCATTTTATTGCCATTGGCGGCATTGGTATGAGCGCCCTGGCAAAGATATTATTATCCATGGGGTATAACGTCAGTGGGTCTGATGAAAAAGATTCTGACCGCGTAGCGGAACTCCGCTCTCTTGGCGCTACCATCTACATCGGCCACGCTGCGGAACATGTCCCTGCCAACTGTGGGGAAGTGATTTATTCCAGCGCTATTAATAAGGAGGAAAATCCGGAATACCTCTGCGCTTTGAAACGAAATATCCCCATTACCCACCGTGGAACCCTGCTGGCACGTCTTGTCAATGCCGGCCAGGGGTTTGCCGTTGCCGGCGCCCACGGCAAAACCACCACATCTGGGATGTTGGCTTTGATTATGCACGAAATGAAAAAGAGCCCCAATATCGTTATCGGCGGCACTTTGCCTCAAATCGGCAGCAATGCCCAGAAGGGTGAGAGCGACCTTTGGGCCATTGAGGCTGACGAAAGCGACGGTTCCTTCCTCGAACTTCATCCTTATCTTACGGTAGTTAATAATGTCGAGGAAGAACATATGGAACATTATAGAACCGCAGAAAATTTGGAAAAGGCTTTTGCGGATTTTTGCCAAAACAGTAATGATGTCATTCTATGTCTTGACAGCCAAATGGTCAGAGAAACCGCCCAGATGCTGGAAAAACCGTATCATACCTACGGCTTAAATCACCAGGCAGTGGACCTTACCGCACGGAATTTGCGGTTCAGCGGTCGTTCTTCCGATGCAGAAGTGTATTATCGTGGGGAAAAAGTCGCGGATCTTCATCTTAACATCCCCGGACGCCACAATATTTCCAATGCTCTGGGCGCTATGTACGCCGCCTATCTGGCGGGGATTCCCTTTGCCGATTCCACCAGAGCGCTGGAGAGATTTACCGGCATGGGCCGTCGTTTTGAAGTAATTTACGAAGATGACGATGTCATGGTGGTAGACGATTATGCCCACCATCCTACGGAAGTAAAGGCCACCATCGAAGCGGGACGGAATTGCGGCCCCAAACGGGTGATGGCAGTCTTCCAACCCCATCGTTACAGCCGTGTGCTGGATCATTATGTGGAATTTGGCAGTTCTTTCGGGGATGCCGACGTCATTGTCATCAACGAGATCTATTCCGCTTGGGAAGACCCTATCAAAGGGGTCACTTCTCAAATCATCGTTGATGAGTTGGAGAAAAAAGGACTTCATCCTATCTATATCAAGAGCAGTGAAGCGCTTATGGATTATCTCAAAGCCAATGTCCAAAAAGGCGATCTGGTGTTGATGATGGGTGCCGGGGATATTTGGAAAACCACAAAGCAGTTCGGCAGTTATCTTAAAGGAGAAAAATAATGGATTTCAGCGGTCTGGATACGAAGGTAAAGGGGACGCTGATTTATGATGCCCCGATGTCTCAATACACAACCTGGCGGATCGGCGGTAAGGCTGACTGTCTTTTCCTCCCGAAAGACGGTGAAGATATCGCCGCTGCGCTGGATTTCGCTAAAAAACGGGATATTCCCTATATGGTCATGGGAAATGGCTCCAATATGTTGGTGCTGGATGGCGGTATTCGCGGTCTCGTCATTCGTATTGGCGATGACATGGCGTCTTACAATGTCCGTGACGATTTGATGATGGAAGCCCAAAGCGGCTGCATTTTGGCGAAAATTGCCCGCGAAACGGCAAGAATGGGGCTTAAGGGGTTGGAATGGGCCGCGGGGATTCCCGCCAGTTTGGGCGGGGCCGCTGTGATGAATGCCGGTGCTTACGGTCACTTTTTCTATGAGACCCTGCATGCAGTGGAAATCATCGACCGCGACGGAAAACGGTCTACTCTTTCGGTAGATGAATTGGAATATGGCTACCGCAATACTTCGCTGATGCGGCGGGGGGCTGTGGTAACGAAGGTCTATGTGCAGATGACCCAAGATTCCGCTGAGAAACTCACCGCTTCCGTGGAGGAGACTTTAAAAAGCCGCAGAGATAAACAGCCTTTGGAGTTACCCTCTGCCGGTAGTGTGTTTAAAAATCCACCCGGAGATCACGCAGGCCGTTTGGTGGAGGCCTCCGGTTTGCGGGGCCTTACATATGGCGGCGCCCAGGTTTCGGTAAAACACGGAAATTTTATTGTGAATATCAAAGAAGCCAAAGCCCAAGATGTACTGATCCTTATTGAAAAGGTGCGGCACATTGTCAATGAAAAATTCGGAATTATGTTAGAGCCTGAAGTGCGTCTGATTGGTGAAAAATAACCAATGCGAAATATGCGAGGAGGAAACCATGGAAGTACTCAAAATCGCAGGCCAACAGCGGCTGGCGGGGGAAACCTCCCTTGGAGGAGCAAAAAACGCCGTGTTGCCAATGATGGCCGCTTGTCTCCTCATTGATGGCGAAATTATATTGCATAACGTCCCGGCGCTTACCGATGTCCTTGGTATGCGCCGGATTTTAGAATTATTCCAATGCAGCGTGTCCATGGAAGATGATACTTTGGTGATTTCCACCGAAGGTCTTGCGCAAAATGCGTTGCCTGATGAACTGATGAAATCCATGCGGGCCTCCAACTTAATTTGGGGACCTTCTCTGGGACGCTTTGGCAAGGCTGATATCCCTTTACCTGGCGGCTGCCCCATCGGTATTCGTCCCATGGATATTCATATTAAGGGCATGAAAGCCCTGGGGGTCATTGTGGAAGAGCATCACGGTCATATCATCAGTGATGGCCGCTCCATGAAAGGTAGTGAAATTTATCTTGACTTCCCCAGCGTTGGAGCAACGGAAAACTTGGTGATGGCTGCGGTCAAAATCCCTGGTGTGACAATTCTTCGTAATGTGGCAAAAGAACCGGAAGTGGTAGACCTTTGCTGCTTTTTAAAGGAGGCTGGAGCCAAAATCAGCGGTATCGGTACCGATACTCTGAGAATTGAAGGGGTAAAAGCTCTGCATTCTTTGGAGTACACTGTAATTCCCGACCGCATCGTCGGGGGAACGGTTCTATTGGCAGCAGCCCTTACCCATGGCGATGTGGCGGTGACCAATGTGATTCCCGAACATTTAGAACCGTTGTTGGCCAAAATGGCCGAGGCGGGGATTCCTGTAGAACGTAACGGCGACCGTTTGCGCGTTCATAATGTGGGAACTATTGGCCCTGTGGATTTAAAAACCCTGCCTCATCCCGGGTTTCCCACAGACATTCAGCCCCAATTTATGACGGTGCTGTCTGTGGCTCCCGGAACCTCTGTGATTTGTGAAAGCATTTTTGAAAACCGCTACCAGCATTGTGATGAGCTTCGCCGTATGGGGGCCGATATTAAGGTGGAAGGCCGTACTGCTGTGATTCAGGGCGTTCGCCATCTCGACGGCGCCAGGGTAGACGCTACGGATTTGCGAGGTGGCGCAGCGTTGCTGATGGCGGGCATGGCAGCGCATGGAGAGACTCTATTGGGAAATCTCCGCCATATTGACCGGGGCTATGATCGAATCGAAAAATTGTTTTGTAATTTAGGAGCCGATATCCGCCGGATTCTCTTATAAAATGAGGATGTCACTTATGATTAGAGCATTTTGGTTTGTAAACATGAAAGAGGAAGGATTCACTCCTTCCTCTTTTTATTGCGGATGATTCGTTTAAAAAAATAACTCCCTGGGGAGGGGAGTAAGGGAAAAAGAATAAAGTTTCGTTGGGGACGCTAGGAATCTAACAAACGAAGAAGGTATTTTGTTATATTCCTATGTTCAGAGAGACGGTGGTTATCATCGAAAACAACTAAGAGAGGGGCAGTACATGAGGTGTTTTTGATGATAGTATGAGTATAAATTTTAATTATTAGATCATCTTCACATTTTTGTAAAATCATTGAAAAAAACGAACCGGAGCATTGCTTCGGTTCGTTGGAATTTAAATGGCGTATTCTGTGATTTGTTTGATTTCTTCCGCTGTCAAGTATCGTTTCGGCACAATGATGAATTGGGAAGCGTCGGGATATAGGTAAAAGTATTTGCCGGTGCGTCCAACGTAAAAGAGTTTTTCCCAAGAGAAGGAAATCATCTTATTATCCATACCTGCCGAGGTTGTAATACCCTTTTCGTTGAAGATAATTTTTCTCGGTTTGGAACCGCTGGTTTTACTGGATACGAAAATCATGGCAATAAAACCTGCCAGCAATACCAAAAAACCACCGGCAATCCAGCATAACAACGTAGGAACATTGAAAATACCAGCCAGCTTCGTTACGAGTACGCCGGCAGAAAAAAGTACAAAAACAGTTACATAGGCAAAAACCCATTTTTTGCGGAAAAAGAGATTATAAAACATGGCGTTTCTCATGTCAATTTCCGTTAGTTCCGTTGTGATTTCAATGGCTTGTGTTTCTTGCGCCATGGTGCCCTCCCTTTGGTTGAGTCTTGTTGCCGTTGTTGTTTCCTTCTAAAATATTGCGGAACGCGCCCAGTTGGCTTACAAAATGTTCCAGGCGCTGACGATCTCGTTCCTCTTTACCTTCTGCGGTGATGAGATCATGCTCCCGGAGATAGCGGATGGTTTTGAGACAGCTATAATCCAAAGCCAGACAAATTACCTCTTCATCACAGAGGGACGGATCTTCTTTGAGCATTGCCAGGCTGCGATCGTCCCTTTTTCTCCGTAGAGAGTCCTTGAGTAACGCATTTTTGTCTTCCATCATTAGTCCTCTTCGATGGTGACGGGAGTGGGATAGTCACCGGAGAAACAAGCGTCGCAGTAAGTTTGGAAACGGCAGTCTGGAATGATGCGTACAAGGTCTTCTGTTTTGAAAAAGCCTAAGGAGTCTGCATCCAGTAGTTCACGAATTTCCTCGATGGTATGGTTACAGGCTGTAAGCTGTTTTTTCTCCGGCAGGTCAATGCCGTAGAAGCAGGGCCAAACAAAGGGCGGCGCACTGATACGCATATGCACTTCCTTGGCGCCGGCTTTTTTCAGCATTTTGATAATACTTGCGCTGGTGGTACCTCGTACCATACTGTCATCAACCAACACCACTTTTTTACCGTCAACGGTGTGCTTTAAAACATTGAGCTTAATACGAACCGCTTCTTCCCTCTGAACTTGTACCGGCTGGATAAAAGTTCGCCCAATGTAGCGGTTCTTGATGAGACCCACGCCATAGGGAATTCCAGATTCCTGACTATAACCGATGGCCGCATCAATGCCGCTGTCGGGAACCGCGATTACCACATCAGCATCAACGGGATAGCGTTGCGCCAGGATTCGTCCAGCTAGCTGCCGGGAGAGGTAAATACTCTGTTGATCCATAATACTATCGGGACGGGCAAAGTAAATATACTCGAAGATACACGGACGGGGACATCTTTTTTCATTTTCTCTGGGATAAGAACGCAGGCCATCCTGGTCAATTACCACCAGTTCACCGGGTTCAATATCCCGTACAAAGGTGCCGCCAATGGCGTCAATGGCACAGCTTTCCGATGCCAGAATATAGGATCTCCCTTTCATGCCGAGGCATAGGGGTTTGATACCCAGGGGATCCCGCATTCCCACCAGTTTGGTGGGGCACATCACCAATAAAGCGTATGAGCCGTTGACCTGCTCTGCTGCGCGTCGTACCGATTCTTCTAAATGGGGGTACTTGACTCCTTCTTTGGCAATAAGATATGCTAAAATTTCCGAGTCGATGGCGGTGTGAAAAATAGCTCCCTGTTCCTTCATGAGCTGTTGCTTCAAATCACCGGAGTCTACGAGATTTCCGTTATGGGCAATGCATAAGGTACCGCTGACAGCTTGCATGACTAAGGGCTGAGCATTATTTTTTTCACTGTCCCCGGTGGTGGAATAACGGCAATGGCCGATGCCAATGTTGCCTTGCATCGATTCAATGATGTCATTTGTGAAAACCTCATTGGCAAGCCCCATGTCCTTATGGTATTTTACTACGCCCTTATCGCTTACAGCCATGCCGCAGCTTTCTTGTCCACGATGTTGCAAGGCGAAAATACCATAATATAAATCTTTGGGCAGATTCCAGTGATCGTTGTTATAAATTCCAATCACGCCACAGGCCTCTTTGATATCTTCTGACATTTGTTCCTCCTGAGTGGAATATTTGATGACAGCGGAGAATCTCTCCGCACTTTTTCTTGTAATTAAGACTAATAAACCATAATAAATTGTAAGCTATTTTTTCGGTTTTTTCAAGGATTTTTATCGTCTTTCCGAGCTGTTTTGCTATTCTTTATGAAATTTTTGAGATTGGGGATTGGGACTGACCGGATGGGTTTCCACAATCTGTCAAATCGCGTTGATTTTTGGTAACTTATCATAACACATTTTCGCAAAAAATGTTATGATAAGTTGGTGGAAAAATCATCATAACTATGTTACCGTAAAAATGAGGTATGAAAAATATGATTGATAAGAATTTACTGTTTCTGCGGAAATATCATAACATGACCCAGGAGGAACTGGCGGAAAAAATTAGTGTCTCCCGTCAGGCTGTGGCGAAGTGGGAGTCTGGAGTTTCCAATAGTTAAAGATACCACCACTACAATCCACGCTTACATATACTCATGCTGAATATCATTCTGTGGAGGTATCACCATGAAACGGCTAACATCTTGTGAGTTTAACATCGACACCGGCTGCGTGGAGCTTCGCTACTCCGATGGGCGTATGCTTGCCATCGACTGCACCGCCGTGGAGAACAGCATCGAAACGACAATGGATCAGCGGTCGGAGATGGACTGGCTCATTTACAATGCGCCTCTGGAATACGCAGAAATGGTGCTGA
>CAZWWH010000021.1:0-35398 GCA_964637365.1 uncultured Peptococcaceae bacterium | reverse complement strand
CTAAAGCTCCTATAGAACCACGCCACGATCGCGTGGTTTTCATTAGACAATAAAAGAGACTTTTCCTAAGTCCCTCCGGGACTTAATGCAAAATGATTCAGAAAAAGTCTTTTTGATTTTGGGAATTCTTCTAAAAATGGCATTTCTTCATTCCAGGAATGCCATTTTTTTCTTTTTTCTCTCTATTGTACAGGGAATTGAGAGTCTGACAGAATAATATTGCGTTTTGGCATGGTTATTGCAGTATAAATAGAAAACAAGATTTCATTGACATAATCGAAAGGAGACTCTCACATGGGAATGAAAAGTGGACTGAAATCTACCATCGAATTTTTTAGAAGCAAAGGACTTTGAACGTATTCATGAGGCATCCTTAAAAATCCTGGCGGAAACTGGTATTGTGTTCCAAAATGATGATGCTGTGGACATCTTCAAAAAACACGGCGCAAGAACCGACGGACAGCGTGTTTATATTGATAAAGAAATGGTCAATGACGCTGTAAAATCTCTCAAACGTACCTATGCTTTCCATGGCAGAACCCCCGAAAGAAACGTGGTCGTCGGGAAAGACCTCTTGGTACAGCCCAATGCCGGCGCTGTGGACATCCAGGACATTGACAACGGCCGCCGTCTCGCCACCATTGAGGACTATGGCAACATTATGAAACTGGCCCAGGCCAGCGATATTGTGACCTTGGTTGGCGCTCATCCTGTCAATCCCTCCAACGTCCCCGACGAATTCAAACACCTTTACATGGGCTACGAAATCGTCAAAAATTCCGACAAACCCACCTTGGGCTGGTGTATGAGCGGCCAGCACGCCAAAGAATATCTTGACTTGCTGGAAGTCGCCATGGGCGAAACGCCCGGCGCCCTTATTGACAAACAGTATTCCAACGTCAGCGTAAACCCTTTAAGCCCCTTAAGCTGGTCCAAGGAAACCTGCGAAACCATGATGGAATATGGCAGAAGAGGTCAGGGACTCTACCTTCTCCCCTGCATTATGGCAGGTCTTACCGGCCCTATGAAACCTCTTGGCACCATTGTTCTCCAGAATACTGAAGTGCTTTCGGGGATCGTCTTCACCTACCTGGTAAATCCCGAAACTCCTGTGATCTACACCCCCTCATCTACTGTTGGCTATATGAAAAAGGGTAGCTACATGACAGGTACCCCCGAAATGATGCTGATCAACTCCCCTTTGTTGCAAATGGCTCATGACTATTATCAAATGCCCACCCGCTGCATGTGCGGCATGACCGACTCCAAGGTCCCCGACGCCCAAGCCGGTCTCGAAACCATGCAGAACATCATGATGGGCGTTATGACCGGCGCTGACATCATCGTGGAATGTCTTGGTGTTCTTGACGCCATTATGACCACTTCTTACGAAAAACATATCATCGATGAAGAAATTATCAAACGTTGCCTTTACATCCGTGACGGCCTTGATCTCTCCGATGAAGCCCTTTCCATTGACGTGATACAGGAAGTTGGCCCAGGCGGCGATTATCTTACCAACCCCAATACCTTCATGTATTGCCGAGAAACGTTCCAGAACAACATCTCCGAATGCGAAAATTACAATGATTGGCATAACGAGGGTGCTTTCGATATCGTGGAACGCGCCAACAAACGCTATAAAGAAATCTTGGCGGCAGCTCCTGAAACGATGCTCCCCACCGATATTGATAGAGACGTTCAGAATTATATGAAAAAATCATGGGTTGAGCCGACACC
Organism: uncultured Peptococcaceae bacterium; assembly: GCA_964637365.1. GTDB lineage: Bacteria > Bacillota > Dehalobacteriia > UBA7702 > UBA7702 > Cryptoclostridium. Next base: position 33,658 of record CAZWWH010000021.1, on the reverse strand, counting down.
ATGATTCTCCTTCTTGAACCCGCCCTCCCAAGGGTGGGTTCCCCTTGTTCCAACCAGAATATTCCTTCTTCTACTTCGTCGAATCGAGTCACAATGACTCAAATGCTGTAAACTCCGCCGTTTGTACCTGGAGAAAGAAATTGTCAAGCAGGAGTTTTGGAGCTATTTATCTTTGGCAAGAATTTTGCGATATAAAATGCCAAAGGATGGATAAGGAAAAGAAAGGAGGAACAAATCAATATCTTGTCTATCAAAAAGTTTTCAATGTGATTTAAACGATTGGGAGGTTGTCTTAAATGAGTAAAAATGCGAAACGCGGAAAAATTGATCCTTGGCTGTTTTTTTCGCCCCTTTTATTTATTGTCTTACTTTGCGCTTGGGTTCTTTCCATGCCGGAAAAAGCCGCTAACGGCCTTGCCGCGGCTTACAATTTCGTGACCGGTTCCATGGGATGGTTTTTTGAATTCTATATTTTCGCCGTTGTTATTGTTTGTGCGATTCTTTGCGTTACGCCCTTGGGGAAAAAACGTTTGGGGGACGAGCCTCCGGAGTTCTCCACCTTCTCCTGGCTGGGTATGATTTTTACCGCCGTGGCAGGCTTCGGTGTTTTGACCTGGACCTCCATTGAATGGTTCTATTACGCCCAAACTCCCACCTGGAGTATGGAGTCCTATTCCGCCGAGGCAATGGAGTGGGCTTCCATTTATCCCCTGCATCACTGGGGACCAGTGGCTTTTGCCATCGCTACTTTGATGGGCGTTGTTTACGCGTATCATTTCTATTGCAAAAAGAGTACGGATGTGCGTCCCAGCTCTTTATGCGTTCCCGTCATTGGGGAAAAAAGAGCCAATGGACCTTTGGGGAAAATCTTCGATGCCTTTTTCGCCATCGCTTTGCTTTGCTCCGTTGTTTGCTGCGTCGGCGTTAATGTGCCTACCCTCTTTGGTATCATTGGTCGCGTGGTAGGTCATGAACTCAGCTTCACCGTGGAAGCCATAGTCATTATCGCTTGGTCGGTTTTGATGGCGATCCTGCTCTATACCGGCTTAAAAAAAGGGATCCGCTTTTTCAGTGATTTCCGTGTATGGGTCGGCTTCGGCATCCTGGTATTCCTCATGATCGTAGGCCCAAAGTATTTATGGGCGACGCCTTTATTGACAGCATTGGGATGTACTTGCAGAACTTCATGCGTTTGCCCTTGAACACTGACCCCTATGCCGCTTCCGGTACCCCTCAGGCTTAGACCGTATTTTACTGGTGCTGGTATATTGCCCTGGCCATTCAAACCGGGCTGTTCTTCGCGGTATTCCAAAATTTCTCCATCTTTACCTTCATGACCGAGGGCATCGACCTTGCTTCTATCATCGCCTCAAAAGGCCAAGGCGAGGCCATCATGGCGCTGTGGGATTACATTCCCTTTGCTAAGTTCCTGTTCCCTGTTTTGATGGTATACGGTTTTATCTCCATGCAGACCTTGCTGAACGGGCAATGCTATAGCATGGCAGCAAAACCACGGACGAAAACGGCGAACCCCCGATTTGGACCCGTATTTTCTGGTCCCTGGGCATCGGCGCCATTGCCATCTGCCTGTTGATTTTGGGTGGAATCAAACCGTCACAAACCGTCACTATTGTGGGATCCGTTCCCGTCGTCATCGTCATCGTCATTATGGTTTGGGCCTTCTTTAAAGATATTTTAAAGAAAAACGGCAAAAAAAAATTCCAACCAATGCCAAAAGGAAAAAGCGACCTGCGAATCGAATGAAAAATAAGCGATTAGAATGGGGAGATTAAAATGAAAGCGAAAAATGACGCAAGGTTCAGCAGCGTTGATTATCCAATTTTTATCATATCGGTCATTGTCACAACATGCTTTTACCTACCCATGGTGGTTTTTCAGGAAAGCTCCGGGAAACTGATCCCCAAAGTGATGTCCTTGGTACCGGGAAATTTGGATTGGTGCTTTGAAACCGTCTGCTTCCTATGCGTCATTTTTAGCTTATGGCTGGCTTTGGGCCGTTTCGGCCGCATCAAATTAGAGAATGAAACGGACGAGCCGGAATTTTTTCCACTTTCACCTGGATCGCTATGTTTTTCTGCGCCGGTATCGGTGCCGGAGCCATGTACTGGGCATTTTTGGAGCCGCTGTATTATCTGGAAACGCCGCCCTTTGGCATTGAAGCGTTTTCTGCCTCGGCACGGGAATGGACCTTGGCCTATACCTCGTTCCACTGGGGGATTACACCGTGGGCAATTTTCACCGTACCTGCCGTAGCTTTTGCTTATGTATTTTATGTACGGGGCTGCCATACATTAAGGGCCAGCATCGCCTGCGGCGGCATATTGGGACATCATGCTGAAGGACTCATTGGCAAGGTTATCGACATTTTAGTAATCGTAGGACTCATGGGCGGTTTGGCCACTTCTTTGGGTTTCGTTTTCCCAATGCTGTCGGGCCTGATCGCCAATTACCTCTCCATAGAAAACTCATTGACGCTCCAAATCGCCATTGGCCTATTTTTTACCGTTATTTTCGGATGCAGCTGCTATAAAGGGCTATATTCGGGGACCGCCAAACTGTCCAATATGAATATGATTATGTTCCTGGGGATGATTCTTATGATCTTCCTCGCTGGACCGTCCGCTTGGATTTTATCTTACTTTTTCGATTCTTTGGGAATCATGGGTCAAAATTTTATTCGCATGAGTTTTTACACCGATTCCATTGTCAACAGCGGCTTCCCGGAAACCTGGACGGTATTTTATTGGGCCTGGTGGCTGTCGTGGGCCATTTATATCGGCCTTTTTATGGCGAGGATTTCCAAAGGACGCTCTCTCCGTTCTTTCATTCTTAACATGATTTTCGTAGCCGGCGGCGGGACCTTGATTATTTTCGCCATCATATTATGATTTGGGCATTGATTTAATTTCTATTCTCAATGATTCCGGCGGTGTAGCGGTGATTTATGAAATCTTAGACACCTCGCCGCTATCCAAGGTATTTATCCCCTTTTTTATTCTGGTATGCCTGATCGCGCAGGCCACAGGTATCGACTCCGCGGCTTATACCTTGTCCAATATCAGCTGCCTTGATTTGGATCATGGTAAGGAACCGCCGGTATGGATCCGCCTATTTTGGTCGGCAGCCATTTTCTTGGCAACCATTGCCTTGCTGATCGTCGGCGGTATGGAGGCGGTGAAGCTATCCTCAATTCTAACCTCTGTCCCCCTGCTAGCGCTACAGATCATATTCATGCTCTCTCTCATGCGGTACTTAAAGCAGGATTTTGGCGCCAAAGAATTACTGATACTCAAAAAAACAAAAAAATAAAACAACAAAAGGAGCAGAACTACCTGCTCCTTTTTACTTGCCGCGTCACCATCTCTCGTTTTCTCGTAGGATTCAGTTGTTTGAATACTTGATTCACACCGGTGGCAGCGAATCCGGATGCAATACCGATAGCCACGGCAGACAAAATATCATCAGCGGGATAATCTATCATTACATATTTTGCAACCACACCCAAAAGTCCACCGGCAACACCGCAAATCACCGGGATAAAACGGTTATCCAACGGTGTTATTTTAATAATCAAAGCCGCCAAATAACAAATCACCATAATGGCCGGGATCGAAGCCATCCCTGTCATTTCCTCCATAATACTCACGTTCCTTTTCCAAAAGGTCATGGTGATTTTATGAATCATATCTTCCTTTTATGATTTTCATAACGATGAAAAAACTCACAATTACCAAAAGGGATCTTTCATTTATAGCAGGGCTTCGTACCAAAGGCGAAGGGAATCTGTTTCCTCTGAGCTAGGAAAAAGCTGACGTTTCAACATGGAAAGCCCGTAGGAGGGCGAAAAAATCCCATGACGAATATCATCCATAATGGCTGCCGCCATGCTTGCTTTGGCTGCCCAATCAGGATTCTTATCGGCGTCATGCCACACTTTATCAACATCAGTATATGCAGCAGCATGCTCAGCCACATATTGGCGAAATCCCTCTAGAGTAATGCCGAAACGCTTCAAACGGTTACTCATTTTCGTCATATCGGTATCAATCGGCTTCATATGGCGGAGCAGTGCATTTTTAGTGGCAATCCGTACAGTATCTCCAATGAGCTCCCCTAATAGAGAGTGCTTCCCCGCATCAGTACGTCTTAAGGGAGATGAGGGATCACAAATTACTGCTAAACCATCGGTACCGGAACCTGTGGCAATTTCTTCTGATACAACACTAGGCAAGCGGAGCTCCCCAATGGCTGCGGCTTTCGCCTCGGTGGCAGTAACTGCAGCACGGCAAAGAATGCCGTCAGGCAAATCAGCGCCAATCATTACCATAGTATTGATGGTGCCACCAATCATCACAAAGCCATCGTTTTCCTCCCTATAGGATGCCACATCACCGGGATAACCACCGTTATTCTCAATGCCAGCGGTGACAATGGCTGCCACAAACATTTGATCCGATTCCTGTATTTCTATCACAACGTCGTCCATTGTTACGGCGGTAGTCATTCCCGCCGTGTATTCAGGCTCTAATCTCAACTCCGAGGCAATACGTATGAGTTCCCGTTCATAGGTGGCTTCCCGCAATTCACAACGGCCGTTTTCATCTTTTAAATCAAAATTAAATAAAGATTTCAAATCATATCGTATGCCGCCGCCTGCCACAGAAGTATGGAGCACACGGCGTGCTCCCTGAAAATTTAAAACCATGCCACGGCCACGTAATTCTAGTATATCACCATTGGGCAGCACCAAGGCCTGATTGCGTCCGAGTTTCTTTTCCATATTTCATGTCCTTTAACTGTTATTTAGTTTCATTATAGCATAAACAAAGCAAATGTCACGTCAAGATTTTCAAACTTTCACCCCAAAAGATTCACTTGATATTTCCACGGCTATCATTTATGATATAAATAAATAGAATCTTGAAGATTCATATCATAATGGAAGCAAAGGAGCTTTTTCATGTCGGATTTCAGGTTTCAGCTTGACGGGGTCACCTTGACGCAAAGCGATGAAAGGATTATTGACTTTATCTATCAGCATATTCCCGTGGTACCGTATCTTACCATCGACCAATTAGCCAAGGAATTGGGAGTCAGCATTGCCACCCTTTCTCGGTTTGTTCGCCATGTGGGATATCCCAGCTATAAAGAGCTGAAAACCGCTATCATGTCTCATGAAAGTATGCTCACCCCTACACAAAAGCTTCATGAAACGCTGGCCCACAGTAATACGAATTCAGCCAAGAGCCTTTTGCAGCAGCAGCAGGATTATATTGATAAAACCATTGAAAATCTCTCAGAAAGCGATGTAAATTTGGCTGTTAGTATGATTCGTGATACCAAGGTCATCCATATTTTTGGTAAGGGAGCATCCTCAGGTCCTGCGGACTTGCTGTCTTTCCGTCTCAAGTGCTTCCAAAAACGTACCATCCGCATTCACTCCAGCGGCTCGGAACTTTTTGAGGATTTGGCAGGTATCCAGCAGGGGGAACTGATTTTTATTTTCGCTTTTCATAAAATTTCCATAGAAGCCAAAGTGGTTCTGGATCATGCAAAAAAAATGGGGATTCCTACCATTCTGGTAACTGACCGTCTCTACACGGAGCACGATACCAGAGGCGATATCAATCTTTATGTTTATCGCGGCGGCAATAGCGAATACCATTCCATGACCGCCCTGGTGGCACTCATTGATTCCCTGGTGATTCTCATCGCAAAGTCTTTAGAGGAAAAATCAGCCAATGCTCCGGCAGACAGAAACGAGCTGAGAGAGCGGTATTCCAAACAAATTCCACTTTAATACGAGGGGGCCTTCGGCCCCTTTTTAACATCAAAGAAGGAGGCTTCCCATGAACAAAGCAGAACGAATCGAACAACTTCGTCAAATGGTGGAGGAAAGCAATCATATCGTCTTTTTCGGCGGTGCCGGTGTTTCTACGGAAAGCAACATTCCCGACTTTCGTAGCGATGACGGCATTTACCAAAAGAAGGAGTTTGACTATCCCCCAGAAATCATGCTTTCTCATGAGTTTTACGAAAATCAACCCAAGCTCTTTTTTGAATTTTACCGTACCATGCTCTTCCCTGATGCAAAACCTAATGCGGCTCATTTAAAACTGGCAGAATTGGAGGAAAAAAAGAAGCTAAAAGCCGTAGTCACTCAAAATATTGACGGTCTTCACCAGATGGCTGGCAGTAAAACTGTTTACGAGCTGCACGGCTCGGTGAAAAGAAACTACTGTGAAAAATGCCACAGTTTCTATGATGAATCTATGATTTTGGATACTCAGGGCGTACCGAAATGCCCCCGATGCGGTGGCACCATCAAGCCAGATGTTGTACTATATGGAGAGGGATTGGATCAAAATATTATCAATGGCGCTGTAACGGCAATTCGTAACGCCGATATGCTAATCGTTGGTGGCACCTCTCTGGTGGTATATCCCGCAGCGGGACTGGTCAATTACTATGCTGGTAACCGCCTTGTTTTAATCAACCGCGATGCTACCTCTTACGATAATAAAGCTGATCTCATTTTTCATGAAAGCATCGGCCAAATTTTATCTCAGATCTAAGCTGTTACCATTACTATTAATTTGATATTTTCAACTTCATTTCACGGCGTACTTACCTCATTGTTTCGCCATTCTAGCCATACAATGAAACCTACTAAAATTTCCTACTACAATAGTTTATATGCAAAAATCCTCTGTTGCAAACAGAGGATTTTTTATATTTCTTCGACTGTTTCATGATATTCAGGAAACAATGTAGGGGCTTCCTTGGATGGGAGAATAAAAATTTTAAGAGGCTTTTTCTGCTGACGGGCATGTTTAATGGCATTTTTGGTGCCACGTGAATGGCCATCCCAAATAGCAATAACCATGTCAGCATAAGCCACGATGTCTCGATTCCGCATTAGAGGAGCAATGCGGCCATAAGCATGGTAGTCAGGACGAAAAATCTTAATAGGGATCTTTTTAGAACGGGCATACTGCTCTGCCAAAGAATCAATCCCCCTTGCCCCTCCTGAAACAAGCTCTGTCAACACTTCACAGCCTAAATAATCTTCCATATCCACATTGAGTGTTCTGGAACCCACCACCGCGATTTTCATAAATGCCATTCTCCTCATGATCTTTTTCTCATTATACGATATTTTTTTGAAAAAGAAAAGACAAAAGCCTGACTTACCTTTTATGGCGTCAAGCATTAAAACTAAAAATATTTCCATTGAGACGACAACAATGTTGTAGTATCTTGTTTATAATTTAATGATAAGTTTCGTCAAAGAACTTGGCCAGCAAGCTTTTCCCATCGGGGAATAAAAGCCCTTGTTCTTTGGCCCGCGCCTCATCGTGAACCACAGGATGCTCCAGAGAATGAAAGCGGCTGTCAAAAATCACAAAGGGAATGGGGTCACGGCTGTGGGTGCGGATTTCCAAAGGTGTGGGATGATCCGGCATCACCATGATACGATAATTTTCCTCCATGGCCTCACAGGCTTCCAAAATTGGAACGATGGTTTCATTGTCGATCCGTTCAATCGCGCTGATTTTTTTATCCAATTTCCCTTGATGGCTGCTTTCATCAGGCGCCTCCACGTGAACAAAGATAAAATCGCCGCCACCTTTTAAATAAGCTGCCGCCAGTTCACCTTTGCCGCGGAAATCCGTTTCCACACCGCCGGTAGCTGTGGAGAGATAAAGGATATCCATGCCGGCGCTGATACCGATGCCGCGGATCAAGTCCACGCCGCTGATGACGCCGCCTTTCAGTCCATAACGCTGTTCAAAGGAAGGGAGCGCCGTTTTTTCTCCAGGTCCCCAAAGCCAAAGAGCATTGGCCGGCAATTCCCCTTTGGCCACTTTTTCTTGATTATAGGGATGATTCTTCAAAATTTCATGGGATTTTTTCATATAATTGATGGCCGCTTCAGCGCCGCTGCCCTGAGGCAGATGATCGCCAACCCGCTGTCCCATAATTTCATGGGCAGGATCAAAAATCGTATCCAAAGGGCCGCCATGCCACAACAGAATATTACGGAAGGAAACGCTTGGATAAACGCTAAAAGTTTCGTCATCCATTGCTTTTTGAACATCGGCAATGAGCTTTCTCGCGTCTTCTGTGGTGACTTCACCACCGCAATAGTCCAGAAGACGTTTATCCTCAAAATGTTCTTCCTCGCTTAGTGCTACAAGATTGGCGCGAAGTGTCATATCACCGCATTCCAGGGGAACACCAGCAGAAATGGCTTCCAAGGAAGAACGTCCTCTGTAAAATTCCGACGGAGGATAGCCCAGCACCGAGAGATTTGCCACATCGGAACCGGGAGAATACTCTGCCGGCACAGTCTGACACAAACCAGTAATGCCACCACCGGCCATGGCGTTAATATGTGGCTTTTGTGCTACTGCCATGGGGGTTTTATTACCCAATGCTTCAATGGGCCAATCAGCCATTCCATCAGCGAGAATCAAAATATACTTCATAAAAACACTTCTTTCGTTGATATGATTTTTTTAAATACCCATTGTATAAGTATATATAAAACATTCCGGAAAAACAAGAGAGAATCAGTGAAATTTCGGAGAATTCCCATGAAAACAAACTTAGGCGCTTTGTTTCTTCATCGTCTGAATCACAAAAATGCTGATTAGGGTCAAAACACAACAGGCAATGCCCGTTACTAGAAACCAAAAATCAATACCATAGTGTTCCGCCATAGGGCCCGCAACAATCAGTCCAACCGGCATTGACAGTGACATCGCACTGCCGATCAAGGAGAATACCCTCCCCTGGGCCTCGGGAGTCACTGTTTCCTGAATGTAAGCTACAAAAGGAATACTGTATAAATTGCCTCCCGCTCCCATTAAAGTACATAGCAGCGCAAAAATCCAGAATACTGCCATAGTCGGCGGTAAAAGGCCACAGAACAGAGAAGTTAATCCCAGAAGCAACAGACCAAAATGAACGAACAGCAATTTGTTTTTTATGTTACCAAAAATCCCTAACAAAAGGGAGCATAACATCATACCGGCAGCGTAACCGAATTCTACGAGACCGGCATGATATGAAGTTCCGTGGAAATAATCACTGGTCATCAAGGGATACAACGTCGATAATGGCACAAAAAACACCATACAGAGGAAGGCAGCAATGGCCATCACTCCTAATTTTCGGTCTTGCAGAAACACATGAAGACCCTCTTTTAATTCACGGAAGAAGCGGCTCGTTTCATCGGAATTTTGCGGCAGTTCCGGAACCTTTACTACAGCTATAGTGGAAGAAGCGATGATGGCGCCGAGTAAATCCGAAAGTAAAATCACCCATAAAGGAAGGGCAGCATACATCATCGCCCCTAATACCGGTCCCAGCATAAAGGCACCAGACTGCATAAAATTGCTCCAGCCGTTGGCTTTTACCAGTTTTTCCGACGGAACCAGCAAGGGAATAACTGCTTGAATAGCGGGGGTGTGGAACACTGTTCCTAAACCACGGAATCCCAACATCACGCAGACAGACCAGTACGGGGGACTTCCCCAAACAAACCATAGAGCAAAGGCGGCCGCCAGCACACCTAAAAAGAGGTCCGCGGCAATAATTACAAATTTTCGTTTCCAACGGTCAATCCAGACCCCCACGAAAGGGCCTAGAAAAATCTGAGGGAGATAAGCCAAAACACCGGCAAAGGCCAGCATCATAGCAGAGGATGTCTCTGAAGCCAACCACCAAATCAAGGAAAACTGTACTGCGGAACTGCCTACCAAAGAAATGGTCTGCCCCACTGCAATGGTAAAAAAGGGGCGTTTCCAGCTATGAATCACTTGATTCGAATCCATAAAACTCCTTTCATAAACCAAACAAAAGAGCCAGCGTCATATGGCTGCTATGAAAAACAGAAATGTCGTTGGCTCTTAAAAGTTAGAAAATTATTTCAGTCTTTTTATTTTATTCCAGGGGCGCTTTTACCATGGTTTTGCTGTGATTTGTCGCCAATGGTTCTTCAAAGCACGGAGCCGCAGCCACCGCCTCGAACTTCCTTTGCTCTGTACCTTGGGACTTTATTCCGCAATTCTGTGCAGGCAAAACTCCGCCCAGCTGGGCAAAAACTTCTTGATTGCTCATACCGCTCAAGGGTTTTCGTACACCGTGAAGCTGCTGCGATTTTCCTTCACAGTTCACCACAGTGCCTTGTGTTTCCAAAAAGGAAGCCAAGGGCAAAGATAAATCAGCTTTATCACACAAAGCGGTGACGTGGGTATCCATCACTGCCAAGTATTCCAGATGTTCTGTGGCGAGGTCTTCGGTTTCTCCCACCACAAAGAGACCACGAAGTTTCGGCAAGGAGGCAAGGAGAGCTTCCCTGTCCTTTACGCCCATTTGACTGAGGCCCATGCTGTTACAGTTGGGTTTCAGTTCCAGAACCTTTTCACAACCAATGAGAAGAGCAATATCACAGAGGAGCTTCGCCGTTTCTACTGTACAGGAACCTTCATCGTAGATCAAAAGCGGACGTTTGGCAGCAACCAAAGCCTTGGCCAGAGCGTCACTGGCTTCGTCAGATTCGACTTCGCCCAAAGAAGTGACAAAATCTTCGTAGCCCGCCATGGCTTTGGCATCCACTGCCTTCAAAAGGGCAGCGGCGGTTTTTCTGAGGCCGCAGTCATAGCCACCGTTAAATACCATATCGGCATCGTCATCCAAGAGAGAAGTCTCATGAGAGACCAAAGCCAACGCGCCTTGGGCTTTTCGTAGTTCCATACCCAGCACGGGATGAAGCTTCATCAAGTCGCCGCCTACATAAAGAATAAAGTCAGCATCTTTGATATCGTCAATCGACGCAGTGGATCCGTCGGTTCCGAAGATCATCTCCATGGCCGAAGGCTTTTTGCCCAAGGAAGCCACAACATCGGTTTTTAATACATCCTTGGCAATGGACTGTATCATGGCAATTTCTTCGCAGGTTAATTTATCGGAAACCGCGACACCGATGGTATTTTCGCCATAGCGGGCTACCACGTCAGCCATTTTATTTTTCCACAAATCAATGGCATCTTCCATAGTGAGGTTCTTCTGATTGCCCCGAGCCAAAGGAGCAATCAAGCGATTTTCATCCTGGGCGCCATGTCCAAAACGGCCCATGACGCAAAGCTTCCCATCGTCCCTAGGCAAAGTCCGGCAAAGAGTCTGGCCTTTGGTAGCGACATTGGTTTTACAACCCAAGCTGCAATAACCGCAAACAGATGGGGTTTCTTCTTCCCGCAGAGGAACACGTTTACCAGTCGGCCATTTTTCCGTCAAAGCACCGGTGGGACAAAGATTCACACACTGGCCGCAGGAGATACAGTCGGTTTCCTTTAATGGTGTGCCAAATTCCGGCTTCACAATGGTATCAAATCCACGATTCACCAGCCCCAAAGCACTAGTACCAACCACTTCTTCACATACACGGACGCAAAGGCCGCACAGTACGCATTTATCGGCGTTCCTTTCAATATAAGGATGGGCATCTTTTTCCTCACGTTTCCGTGTAAAACCGGCAAAACGTTGGGGTTCCACCTTGTATTGCTGTCCGTAATGAATCAGCTTGCATTCAAAATAATCGGCGCAGCCGCATTCCAGACAGCGGGAGGCTTCAGCTTTGGCCTGTTCCTCGGTAAAGCCAAAGTTCACTTCTTTGAAGTTCCGTTTCCGCTCTTCCGGAGACAAGTGAGCCATGACGGCACGAGGGACTTTGGCGCGATCCACAAAGTCCTCCTCCGTCATGTCCTGACGGGTCACCACATAAGGCTTGGTATAGGGTACCATGTCGCCCTTCAAATAACTGTCGATAACATCGGCGGCTTTTCTGGCATGGGCAACGGCAGAAATGGCAATGCCGGGACCATCATTGATGCCATCGCCACCGGCGAAAACGCCTTTGCGGTCTGTTAAAAAGGTATACTCATCAGCAGCGATGGTATTCCAGTCTGTCAATGCCACAGGAATGCCATCGGGCACTACCTTCTGACCGATAGCGGCAATAATTGTATCCAATTCTAAGGTTTCAATAGCACCTTCAATGGGCACGGGACGGCGGCGCCCCGAAGCATCGGCTTCGCCCAATTCCATCTGCTGTAATTTAATGGCGGAAACTTTCCCATCTTGGACCACGACTTCCATGGGTGCCACCAGGAATTTAAATACCACGCCTTCTTCCATAGCTTCAGTGATTTCGATTTCTTCAGCGGGCATTTCCGCCTGGGTACGGCGGTAAAGTACATAGACCTTTTCCGCCCCAAGGCGCATAGCGGTGCGGCAAGCATCCATAGCAGTATTGCCACCGCCAACGACGGCCACACGTTTCCCCATATTTACAGGCTTGTTTTGCGCTACGTCAATCAAGAAGTCGATGCCGCCCAAAACACCTTCGCTGTCTTCGCCTTCGCAACGCATAGGAGCACTTTTCCAAGCGCCGATAGCAACATATACAGCGTCGAATTTGGCTTCCAACTCTTCAAAAAGGATATCTTTGCCGATGCGGGTATTATAATGGAAGGTTACTCCCATTTTTTCAATGATGGCGATTTCCTGATCCAAAATGTCTTTGGGCAAGCGGTATTGAGGAATACCATAACGCAGCATACCGCCAGCTTTGGGCATAGCCTCAAAAATTTCCGGGCTATGGCCGTGACGAGCCAGGAAATATGCGGCGGTCAGTCCAGCGGGGCCGCCACCGATAACAGCGATTTTCTTACCGCTGGCCGGTGCTTTGTCCGCCAGGAAGGTTTCCTCACTCTTTAAATCAAGGTCTGCCACAAAGGCTTTGAGCTGAGCGATGGCCACAGGCTCCTCCACCAATTTACGACGGCAGGCCGTTTCACAGGGATGTGGGCAGACGCGGCCGATAGAGGCCGGCAGAGGCACCACATCCTTCACTAATTTCAATGCTTCTTGATATTCACCGTTGGCGATCAAGCCCACATAGCCCTGGCAGTCGGTCTGGGCCGGGCATGCCTCCACACAGGGAGGACGGCAATCGCCCCGATGATCCGAAAGTAAGAGCTCCAGGGCCAGTTTTCTGCCTTGCTCCGCCCGTTCACTTTTGGTATTGATGACCATATTTTCACGAACCTCTGTAGCGCAGGCACGCATCAGCTTGGGGCTCCCCTCGGCCTCCACCAAACATACACCGCAAGCGCCGTAAAGGGCTACGGAAGGATGATAGCACAGGGTAGGAATTTCAATTCCATTACGTTTTGCCACGGTCAAAACAGTTTCCCCCGCAGCGGCGGAGCAGACTTTTCCGTCAATGGTAAGATTGAATGTACTCATGTCATATCTCCTCTCTTTAATCCACCGTCACGGCATCGAAACGGCAGGTCGCCTCGCAGCTTCCGCAGCGGGTACACAAAGCAACGTCGATGACGTGGGGTTTCTTTTTCTCACCGCTAATAGCGTTGACGGGGCATTTTTTGGCGCAGGCACCGCAGCCGGTGCATTTGTCCGCATCAATGGTGAAAGTCAGGAGAGGTTTACATTTATAGGCAGGACATTTTTTGTCCTTGATATGAGCTTCGTATTCCTCACGGAACTGAGCAATGGTGGACAAAGCCGGATTAGGAGCGCTTTGGCCCAGGCCACAGAGAGAACCGCTGATAATGCCCTTTCCCAATTCTTCCAATAGCTCAATATCCCCTTCTTTCCCTTGGCCGTTAACGATACGGTCCAAGATTTCCAACATCCGCTTGGTGCCAATACGGCAGTGAACACATTTTCCGCAGCTTTCCTTTTGGGTGAAATCCATAAAGAAGCGGGCCATATCCACCATACAGGTGGTTTCATCCATGACAACCATACCGCCGCTGCCCATAATGGCGCCGACTTTATTGATGCTTTCATAATCCACAGGGGTATCCAAAAGCCGTTTGGGAATACAACCGCCGGAGGGGCCACCCATTTGTACGCCTTTGATATCCTTTTCATCTTTGATACCTCCGCCGATATCAAAAATGATATCACGGATGGTCATGCCCATGGGAACCTCTACTAAGCCGCCTTTTTTCACCTTACCGGCTAAAGCGAAAACCTTCGTTCCCTTGCTGGTTTCGGTACCCATAGCGGCAAAAGCAGCGCCGCCTTCCCGCATAATCCAGGGCACGTTGCTGTAGGTTTCCACATTGTTGATATTGCTAGGCTTTTGCCAATAGCCTTTTTGGGCCGGGAACGGCGGTTTCAAACGAGGCATTCCCCGCTCCCCTTCCAAGGAAGCGATCAGGGCGGTTTCCTCACCGCAGACAAAAGCACCTGCGCCGGCCTTAATGCGAAGGTCGAGACTCTTCCCCGTACCCATAATATTTTCACCCAGAAAGCCTCGTTCACGAGCCTGCTCGATGGCTAATTCCAGACGTTTGATAGCCAAAGGATATTCCGCACGAACATAAAACACGCCCACGGAAGCGCCGATGGCGATGGCGGCAATCATCATCCCTTCCATCACGGCGTGAGGATCGCCTTCCAAAAGGCTGCGATCCATAAAAGCACCGGGGTCGCCTTCATCTGCATTACAAATCACATATTTTTCTTCACCGGGGCTTTGGTGGGCGGCGTTCCATTTAAACCAGGTGGGAAATCCCGCTCCGCCGCGACCGCGAAGGCCGGAAACTTTGATTTCCTCAATGATTTCTTCGGCAGTCATTTTCGTGAGGCATTTTTTAAAGGCCTCATAACCACCGCGGGCCATGTATTCGTCAATATTTTCCGGGTCGATGACACCGCAGTTGCGCAGAGCCACACGGGTCTGCCTGTTGAGGAAAGCCATGTCTTCATCGGAAATGAAGTATTCCTCTACAGGCTTGCCGCCTAAGATGTGCCGTTCCACGATTTCCGCAGCCATTTCGCCGTTGACCTTGCCATAATAATAATGGTCATGATCGTCAATAACCTCAACGATGGGTTCATTAAAACACATCCCAATGCAGCCAACCCGTTCTACTTTATGATTCAGATTGTTTTCTGCCAAGGCAGCTTCTAAAGCGTCCCAGGTTTTTTGAGCACCGGCAGCAATGCCGCAACTACCCATACCAACGGTAATCTTCATGCTTTAGCACCTCCTTCGGCGTTGCGGATGTCCCGCACCACTTTTCGGGCGGATTTAGGTGTCAAGGGGCCATACACTTCGTTGGCGCCGCCGGTTTGGATCATCATCACCGGGGCCATGGAACAACAACCGAGACATGCAACATTCTCAATGGTAAATAGTTTATCTTCGGTAGTTTCCCCAGCCTTAATGTTGAGTTCGTCCTCTAAGGCCTCCACCACTTTTTCCGAGCCGTTCACATGGCAGGCTGTCCCCTGGCATACCATAATCAAATGCTTGCCAATGGGATTCAATCGGAACTGCGCGTAAAAGGTAATAACCCCCATAATTTTTGCCACTTTGATTTTCAGCGCTTTGCTAATGGCCATAATGGCATCCTGGGGCAAGTAACCATAAACCCCTTGGGTCTGTTGGAGTACTGTAATGAGACTGCCAGGAATGTCTTTATATTTGTCCAAAATCGGCACTATCAAGGAAAGATCCGTTTTGGGTTTCCCGGGCTCATTGCCACACTGACACTTCGTCATTTCTGTTCCTCCTAGTTATTCTCAAGGCTATGCCTTCTTTTTTTCTATAAGAAGCCTTAAGAGGGTCTTCTGTAAATGGAAATAAATATACATGATTATATTATAATATAGTATCATCTTGCTGTAAACCTAAAGATTTATCCAAAAGAGAGAATATTAAAAACAAAAAGAGAAGCAAATTGCTTCTCTTTTTCATCTTAAGATATTTTCACACATGATAATGATTTGTATTTGTCTCAATCATATTTTTTGAGGTGTACCGAAATGGTACCTCAATGTATCCGAACTCATCTTTATTTTTAATTATTTATTGTAATAGTAAATATTACAACTTCCCACGCCAGCATTCATACATTCACTATGAGTTGCCAAAAGTGTATCTATTCTGTTACCTTTGATGGCGCCGCCAGTGTCCTCGGCACGATAAACGCCGTCATAACGATCCAAGCGGGAATCAGTATAATCAACGTAAACCCAAGTACCCAAAGGGATTACCGTAGGATCTACGGCGATGGTCCGTCCGGGAGTCGGTACTACGCCAAGGGCAGTTTGGCCACCCCATTGACCATTACAACAAGTGCCGGGACAATAAAACGTCGTTTTGAACGTATCAATCAACGCACCAATCTTATGATTAACCGGCGCTGGAGGTGTTGTTTCCTTTTGGTAGTTCCCAAAGAAATTACCGTCAATTCTAGCAAGTAAAACAGCAACCTCTGCTCTGGAAATATTATCTTGAGGAGAGAACATGTTGTTACTTCCCACCATTAAGCCGACTTTCTGCATGGCATATACTGATTCTCGAGCCCAACTACTGATTAAGGAATCGTCCTTATAAGTCTGCTTGGCATTTTTTTCAGTGATCGCAATGCCATACTGCTGACAATATCTTGCCACCATAGTGCAGGCCTGTTCACGAGTAAGAAAGCCATCGGGACTAAAATAAGAATTACTGGTGCCGTCAGAAATCCCGTTACTAAAGGCCCAACTTACCGGAGCGCCATAGTAAGCACCATCCTCTACATCAAGGAAATGGGTTGCTTCATAATTGGTGAGGTTTTCCCCACTGTGACGGGCCAATACTGTAACAAACATTGCGCGGGTAGCGCCGCTGTTCGGAGCAAAGGCCGTATTTGATACGCCGTTAAAATACTCTTTTTCCACGACATAATCGATGGAATATTTCGCCCAATGGGTACCGGTGTCAGAGAAATCCGCTGCCTTGGTATCGTTACTAACTATTACCAAAGACATAATTACCAGGGCCATTGCCAAACTTGTCCATAGGTTCTTCGTGTAATTTTTGTACTTCATTGTACCTCGCTTTCCATGATAAACTGATCATCACATTCTGCTTCCATTCGCTAGCAAAAAGCAAATTGGTTTTCTGTTATTGCCTACGAATGTTGGTCGTCTTTCATTGAATCGTAATCCATTCTCAGCAGTTCGGGAATTCCATGCTGATATTAGAATCGTATGCAATTATGATCCAGAATAGACGTCATATCGATGGTCTCGGATAGATACATTTATACATTTTATCACATTTTTTGAATAAATCAAGTTCTTTTTCGTCAATTTTCTTCTTTGATTTGTATATTCACAACAAAATCTATCATTTTTTTGTATATACAATCATGCAAAATCATTAGGGATAGCAGGAAAAACAAAGGCCGCGGAATAATTCCGCGGCCTATAAAATTTTGTTTTAAACGAATTAAATTTTAAACAACTCATCTTGACTGGCAAGCTTGATTCCATGATTGCTAAGTACTTCTGTGGCCTTATCATTGTCAGCCAAACGAAATACCATATAAGCGGTTTTTTCCTGTCTGGTAATAAAAGCATAGGTATATTCCAAACTAATTTCATTTTTTGCTAACGTATGAAGGATATCGGACAAAGCACCGGGTTCGTCGGGAATTGCCACTGCCAAAACCGGAGTAATAGAGAACACACAATTGGAAGCTTTGACGACCTCCGCGGTTTTTTCAGGGTCATCCACAATGATACGCAGAATACCGAAATCCTGTGTTTCAGCAATAGACATCGCGCGCATATCGATTTTGTTTTCAGAGAGGATGTCGATAAATTCGGCGAGACGGCCGGGTTTATTTTCCAAGAAAACGGAAATTTGCTTTACGGTCATGGTAATCGCTCCTTTCATTCACAATCAATATAATTTACGTTTATCGATGATGCGAACAGCTTTCCCTTCGCTGCGGGTAATAGTTTTTGGCGCCACCAAATGAACTTTGGCATAAATCCCTAACATCGCTTTTAGAGCATTGACCAATTCTTTTTCCTTAGTGGAAACTTCGGTCACGGAATCAGAGAACATTTCCGGCGTCATTTCTACCTGAACATCAAGGGTATCACTATTATTGACACGGTCAACAATAATTTGATAGTTGGCCTGATAGCCTTTATTTAAGAGCACTGTTTCAATCTGGGAGGGGAAGACATTAACCCCTTTGATGATAAGCATATCATCGCTACGGCCCATGGGTTTAGACATTTTTACATGGGTGCGACCGCAGGAGCATTCTTTACGGGAAAGAACGCAGATATCACGGGTGCGGTAACGAAGTAACGGAAAAGCTTCCTTTGTGATGCTGGTGAAAACCAACTCCCCTTTTTCGCCGTCAGGCAATACTTCACCAGTTTCCGGATTGATGATTTCGGCGATGAAATGGTCTTCATTAATATGCATACCAGTTTGTTCGCTGCATTCAAAGGATACGCCAGGACCGCTGATTTCAGTCAAGCCGTAAATATCATAGGCTTTAATCCCCAAGGATTTTTCAATATTACGGCGCATTTCTTCACTCCAAGCTTCGGCGCCGAAAATACCGGCTTTCAATTTAATTTTATCCCGCAAGCCCATTTCATTGACGGTTTCTCCGAGATAGGCAGCATAAGAAGGAGTACAGCAAAGAATGGTGGACTGCAAATCTACCATAAACTGAATTTGACGTTCCGTATTCCCTGAAGACATAGGAAGGGTTAAGGAACCTACTTTATGAGAACCGCCATTGAGTCCGGGACCACCGGTGAACAACCCATATCCATAGGAAACATGAACCACG
The DNA here is from genome assembly GCA_964637365.1 of uncultured Peptococcaceae bacterium. GTDB lineage: Bacteria > Bacillota > Dehalobacteriia > UBA7702 > UBA7702 > Cryptoclostridium. Next base: position 14,939 of record CAZWWH010000021.1, on the reverse strand, counting down.
TCTTCTTTGGTACCTCCGGCTGCCATAATGGCACGGGCACAGCATTCATCCCAAAGATCGATGTCATGTTGTGTATAAAAAGCAACCACACGGCGTCCAGTGGTGCCGCTGGTGGACTGAATGCGGACAGCATCCTCTAAAGGCACAGCCAAAAGTCCGTAAGGATAGGCGTCACGTAAATCATCTTTGGTCAAAAAGGGAAGTTTATGCAAATCATCCACGGATTGAATGTCACCGGGCTCCAGTCCCTTTTCTTTCATCATATTACGGTAATAGGGCACATTTTTATAAACATGAGCCACCGTTTTCACAAGGCGCTCATCCTGCCATGCTCTGATTTGTTCCCGAGAAGCACATTCAATCTCGGGCTGATAGTAATGCTCCATAAAATCCATCCTTTCTATTCCATCACAAACTCTTCATTCTCCTGGTTGTTATACGACTCTCAATATGACTAAGTTTGTATATTATGCATTTGATTATATCATATCAATTTTCTATTTTCCAGCCAAAGCCATGAGCAAATCTTGCCTCAATTTAAACAAAATTTTCCACATAAATCATGAAATTCGAGAATTAATTTCCTGGGAAAGCTCCTTTTCTGTCATTGGGGTCAAGGTACCTTCCTCAACACGATAAACGCGGTGACATTGCTTCAGAACACTGGTACGGTGCGTTGTAAGAATACAGGTGCGAGTTTCATCATGAACCATCAGACGTTCCAGAACACGCCGTTCCGTATCTTTATCCAGGGCACTGGTGGCTTCATCCAAAAGAAGTACTGGCGCGTTCCGCAGCAGCGCCCGAGCAATGGCCAAACGCTGGACTTGTCCTACGGAAAGACCATCTCCCTGCTCCCCAACCTTGCTATAAAGTCCGCTGGGTAGTTCCTTCACAAATTCATAAGCGCAGGCCGTCTCCAAAGCATCAATCAAAGTTTCATCATCAGCATCAGGAGCTACCATGCGGAGATTGTCCGCCAATGTACCGGCAAACATGGTATTATTTTGGGGTACATAAGCAAAGGCACAACGGGTCGAAGCCGATAGATTCACAGTATGTCCCTGAGAATTTCTTAGAAGAGCCCGTCCATCTGTGGGAGCTACCAATCCTAAGAGCATTCGCGCCACAGTAGTTTTCCCTTTCCCAGAAGGCCCTACCAGCGCAACAATCTCTCCGGGATGGGCCTGAAAATCAACATGGCGGAGGATTTCCTCGCCATCCTGATAATGAAAAGCAACCTCCTGCAATTCCACGGAAAGAGGTCTGCCATTATGAGCAAAAAATTGTTCTGTCTGAGGATCACCCTTATCTTCATTAGGCATTTCTACAATCTCCATAATACGTCCAGCTGAAGTTCCTGCGGAGATAGCAGAAGGCACCATATAGACAAGGGAAGAAAAGGACGAGGATAGCTGACCAGAGAGCTGCAAAAATAACACCATAGTTCCGATATTAATAAATCCGCCCCAAAGTCGGTAAACGGACCAGCCGAAACAAACATATGATGTCAATAAGCCTGCCAGGGAGATCAGTGCAGAGGTTTTTACGGAAAACAGATTGTAATCAAGACTGACCTTCATAAAATGTCCCTGCACCCGATCCATCCTATGAGAAAAAAAAGACGTTAAATCGAAAGCCTTAATAGACTGAATGTTTTGGAAGGACTCCTGCTGGAATTGCATCATATCACTACCAGCCCGCAAAACAGCTTTATTATGCTCCCTCATTTTCCGCATCAAAGTTCCAGAAACCAATAAAGTAACGGGAGCAGTCAGCAAGGCGATACCAGCCATAGTGGGGTCAAAATAGACAATCACCCCTAAAATACCAACGAATTGAAGTCCCCTGGTCAAAAGATTTGGTATCCAATTGATCGTTCCCGAAGAAACATTGGAGGCGTCATTGGTAATACGGTTTAAAAGGTCTCCACTGTGGTACTGGTGAAGAGACTCCCAATTAGTATCCAAAATACGTTCATAAATATCCTCACGGATTTCATTTCCAACCTTTAAACTCACTTCCGTAGAAATGCGATTACTCCAAGCACGGAACAGGATATTCCCTACCCCTAAGGCAACAGTGGCCAAAGCAATCCACAATAAATAATTGGTATTTTGGTATACCACTGCGTCAATAAGATATTTCGACCCCACGCTGGAAGCCAAAGACATGGCAATACCCACTAGGCCGATGATGGTATAAACTACCAGCCATTTTTTATAGCGAAGAATATAGCGTCCCATCCATTTCCATTCTCTGGCCATATCATGAAGCATTCCGGAACGGATTTTTTCTATCAACTTTTTTAGATAATCAATCATATAGAATACTCCAAATAGGAATTTATTATGGTATAATATATTCATGGAAACGAAACATCACCATATTCAACCGAACCCACAAAAAATTGAATTGGATGACGACGCCCAAATACGGTGCATCATTGAACAACTGTCCCAAGGAAAATGCTGCCATCTGGTAGTTTCAGGCTCCAGTATGACACCAACATTAAAACATAAAAGAGACAGCGTTTTTTTATTTCCATCCCAAAAGCTACGCCGAGGGGATATTGTACTCTTTCGCAGAAATAATGGCGATGTAGTACTCCACCGCGTCCATCGTGTACGGGATGATGGGCTTCTGGAGATGAATGGCGACGCTCAACCGTTTTTGGAGGTTATCACCGAAAAACAAGTTCTCGGTGTTGCCAAAGGCATCATCCGTAAAGGAAGAACCTATCATTGTGACGGCATTGCTATGCGATGCTACGCAGCCCTATGGCAAAGGCTATTGCCTCTGAGACCATTCATCTTTCGTCTTCGCGGCTACTTCAAGAAATAATCCCGTGCTGCCGCAGGACATCAAGGAATTCCCTAATATCCTTGGATGCCACGTCTGGTTCCACCTCATATTCCGCAGTGATGGCGTCAACCAAATCATCAACAGTATTTGCATCTTTTAAGTGATTCCAGATACATACAGCCTGTTCATTCATGGAGATGACCCCTTGGTACCGTTGAGAATCAGAACCCGAAGGCACCAAAATATATTCCCCCATAATTTCACGGAGAATAAATTCTTTGTTTATCTTCATAGCTTTCCTCTCTTCCATATTATTGTAATTGTACAATCCCATCAAAAATGTGGCATATATCATCATATACCAGGTCCGCTTGTTGGCGGGCCTTTTTCATATTATCCCCTTGAGCGGAAATATAGACTTTCATTTTAGGCTCCGTACCCGAAGGACGGAGAATCACCCGCTGGTTTGCTGTTTTGATTACAATGATATTAGCTTTCATATCGCTTTCTTCAGCCAAAAGGTCTACCAAAGAAACGACGTTTTCTCCTGCTATGGTATCAATTCCATAGCTGCGAACAGTGGCCATAAGTTTGGAGCATTGCTCCAAAGGAATTTCCAAACTATAAGTGACATCAATTACATAGCCAAAAGTATTGTAGATTTCATCCAACACCTGGCATAAGGTACGGTTTTCCTTTTGATATACGGCCGCTGCCTTCAAAATTAAACATGCAGCTTCTAAACCGTCCTTATCACGGGCATGTGGATGAGCCAAATATCCCCCGCTCTCCTCAAATCCAAAGAGGAACCCTTCCTCATTTTTTTCAATTTCCGATGCGATATAGCGAAAGCCTACCAAAACATTGACCATTGGAATTCCATAATGACTGCATAGGGTTTCTGCCAAAGAAGATGAAACGAGAGACTTTGCTGCAAATTTACCCTGGGTTTTTGTTACCTCTTTGGTCAAAAGATAATAGAGAAGCACCAACCCCGCTTCATTACCGGATAAAAGACGATAGCTATCCCCATCTTTCACCATCACGCCGAGCCGGTCGCCGTCGGGGTCATTGGTGAGGATCAGATCTGCATCTGGAACTTGGGAAATCAAAGGGTCAAACACCTCTGGATTTTCTGGATTTGGTTTCGGCGCCAAGGGAAAATCTCCATCGGGCTTCATTTGATTTTCCGCCATAATTAAGGGTAAATGAGCCATTTCTTTTAATTTGGTCATAAAAGCGCCGGCGCTGCCGTGGAGAGGACTGTAAACGGCCTTTAAATCGCCAAAATCCACCTTCGAGAGTGCAAGATTCTCTACAATGGTTTTCAGATACAAATCATAAACCTCTTGTGGAATGGGCAGCACTTTGCCGCCACGGTTTTGTTTCGCCGAGGAAAAATGTCTGAGTTTGGCCTGAACCTTTTCAGCGTAGGCCGTATCAATTTGAGCACCGTCACTACCATAAGCCTTGAACCCATTATACTCTTTAGGATTGTGAGAAGCGGTAATATTAATTCCCCCCACTGCCTTTAACACTCGAATTGCATAGGACAAAAATGGTGTGGGCAACGGTTCTGTACCAAGATATACCGTATGTCCATAATCTGCCATAATCTCAGCAGATAGATCCGCAAATTCCTTACCCTGATTTCGACTGTCACGGCAAATCACAACGGTTCCTTTTAATTCCATATCATCCATAGCCTGGGCCAGAGATTCGGCAATGGCTCCAATGGAGCCATTGTTTAAGCAGCCTTTATCATCTCCCATAAGACCGCGAATACCGGCAGTACCAAAGGTTAAATCACTATAATCCATCATCATTCTCCAAAAATCTTTTTATTAGTATCAGTATATCACGTTTATCTTGTAGAAAAAAGCGGTAAGACTATTTTATTTTGTAGCTATTTATTTCTTCAAATTTTGCCAATGCAGCCAGTGAATACCAATATGGCCGATACCCAAAATGGCCGCAGCAATAAAGAGCCAAAGGACTTTCCCATAGATTCCTAAAAACAAAAACCCCAAAATAGGCAAAACGGCCAGAGGAACAGGGATCGGCCCCATGGCTTGATAAAAATCCCGCAAGTTCCTTGCACTGAAAAAATATCGTATCCAGGTCATTTCATATAAAGCCATACAGCAAAGGGATGCCGCCAGCCAGATGCTCCACCAGGAAATGGGCCTGAGATTTGTGTCGGCAAAAACCAAAGCGCAACAGGTCACTGATACCTGTCCCAAACGTTCCAACCATAAAAATGATTTAGGCTCATCCCGGACAATTTCATCGTATCCTTGAGGGCGTTGTCTTGCCCATAAAATATTAGGAAGAAAAAGCATCAATAGATAAACCAACCCCACATAGGAAAAACCCAAATGCCCCATCCATTTCACCTCTACACATACGAAAAAGCCGCAACAGCGGCTTTTCTATGGCACTAATATTATAGATAACTGTTGTCAATTTCATCAAGAATATTTTTACGGTCAGCAAATACGGGAATTTTATGTGCAATTTCCGAGACCTTAGAAAAGTCGATTTCACCATAAAAAATCCCTTCATTTTCATCCCCTTCGGCCAAAATAGTGCCATCAGGCGCTACTGCCATAGAATGCCCGCGGTAATTTAAGCCATTGCCGTCACGGCCCACGCGGTTCACTCCCAAAAGAAAGGATTGATTCTCAATGGCGCGTGCTTGCAGTAAAACTCTCCAGTGGTTTTCCCGAGCAGCAGGCCATTGGGCGGGAACCACGAGCAAATCCGCCCCCCGAAGCGCCAGATTGCGGCATAATTCAGGAAACCTCAAATCATAGCAAAGCAGAGTTCCCAATGTAAAAGAATCAGTATCCGCAAGTCCCCATTCGCTGCCGGGTGAAAAGTAGAGATGCTCCTTTAGAGCCAGAGGAAATAAATGGGCTTTACGGTATTTTCCCGCAATGGTGCCAATTTCCGTAACCACAGGGCACATATTATAAAAAGCCCCCTCCCTTTTTTCAGGGAGACTGCCGCCGACGATCATCATGTGAAGGTCTTTGGCCTGGTTCCGTAAAAACTTCAGACTTTCTTCACTGCGGTGGGCCAAGACTTCCAAGCGGTCCAAATCATACCCCATATTCCACAGTTCCGGCAAAATTGCAATATCTGCGCCGCATTGCGCTGCTTCGGTCAATAGTGACTTCGCATGAGCCTCATTGGCTTCCACATCACCATGGACAATATCCATTTGTATCATTGCGAATTTAATCTTCTTCATATGGTCCCTTTACTTTCATACGTTCACGATGGCGCTTAACCATACGAATATCATTTGTTTCATTCATTTGGAAAAAGCGACAAGCCTCTACCAAACGAGAGGTGATGCGGGTTCCCAACAATTCATCCATGGATTCCATAGAAAGATTTGTCGTCACTACAATCGGTAATTCATAATTGATACGGTAATTCAAAATCGCGAACAGTGTCTTCACAGACCAATCTGTATAATTATGAGCTCCTAAATCGTCAAGAATCAAAACAGGAGCCGTTTTTACCTGTTCCATCAGCTGAGACTCGCTACCCAGGGAATCGGAATCAAAGGTAGCGCGTAAATCATCAAGAAAATCAGGAACCACCACAAAGCGCACATTCACATCCCGCTCCACTAAGGCATTGGCAATAGAGGCGGCCATATAAGTCTTGCCACGGCCTACATAACCTTGGAATAACAGACCACTAACGGGATGTCCCTCTGTAATATCATTGACAAAATCCATGGCAGTATTCAAAATCAAACGGACATTATCACGATAGGTCAAGCCATTACCTCCACGTTGATCCGCAGAAAACAAAGTAGCGTCAAAGTTTTCAAAGGTCATATGACGCAGATGAGGAGTTATGCCGGCCTTTTTTTGTTTACGAAGGAGATCCTCCGATTTACGGCATTGGCATCGTACCGCAACATCGCCCCGAAAGATATAGCCTGTATCATGGCAGAGGGCACAGTGGTAAGTGTTTTCATTATCTTTTGTCAGATGCTGCCACTGTTGCTTTAATACATCACCGATATGTTCCATGTTATTTCACCTCGAAGATATCGTTGAAAGAAATACTTTCCTGATCGCCCCGGTAATTTTGGGAAGTCCCTTTGGAGCGGGGGGACTTTCCGCTCCGTTCTTTGCCGTGAGCTGCGTCATCCTTTTTCAAATCCTCTTTACTGGTATAGCCCTTACTTTGCCAATCCAGCAAAATTTTATTGATATACTGAAAATTACGTTTATCAATCAATACCGCACGTTTTAATGCTTCGTAAATCAATTCGCCACTGATGGAGAGACCATAATACCAATCCTTAATTTGCTCCCCTTCCACTGGCGATAAGGGACGGCCCATTTCCTCCTGAAATTTTTGATAAAGAGAGGCAAAGACCTCATCGCCTTTGGCTTGATGTTTCTCTTTCTTCTTTTCATGCAGGTCTTTGGCTTTACGCCATCCCCAAACTTCCCGAAATTTATCAAACAGTCCATTCAGGTGAATTACGCTATTTTCATCTAAAGACAGAAAGCCTTCTTCCACCAAGTGAGGTAAAAGCATTTCAATCTCTGCCGTACGGAATTCCGTATTTTCTGACAAAGATTCAACAGTCAATACGATACTCCGACTGTGGAGACGAATCATATTCAGTAGAAACAGTACTTCTTTCTCATTTAATTGAAAATCCCTGTAATATTCCAACAGAACATTAGGAACCGCCGTCATATCACAGACCATATCAAACACTATGGTTTCATAATCGTTTCGTTTCATATTAATCCTTCAACGCCGCCAAAAAGTCGGCACAAATATAATAAATATTGTAAATAATTCCAAACGTCCCGCCAGCATAAGAAATCCCAGAACCCATTTGCCAAAAGCAGGAACTGCCGCATAATTCCCCACAGCTCCCATAGAGCCCAGTGCCGGGCCACTATTGGATACAGCGGACATACTGGCAGTAATGGACTCATCAAAAGGAATACCGGTGGCTGCTACAAGAATAGAGCCCCAAAAGGCCAATAGATAAAAAAGCAGCATAAACAAGAGAACCCGCATGACAATTTTTTCGTCAATGGGTTTTCCGTTAACCTTTGTCTGTACCATCGCCCGAGGGTGGAGCATACGGAAAAATTGCGTTTTCATCGCTTTATAAAAGACTACGTAACTGCCCACCTTCACAGAACCGGAGGTAGAAGAGTAGCATGCACCTATCATCATGAGACAAATAATTGTCACATGAGCAGCGGTGGGCCATAAATCAAAATTCTCTGTTACAAAACCAGTAGTGGTCAACTGGGACACCACCTGAAAAGCCGCCCCGCGGAAATTGGAAAAAACACTACCGCCGCGCTCAACCATTAGATCAATAAAAACCAATAAGGTTGCAGCCACCACAACAAAGATATAACAGCGAAATTCCTCGTTCCTTCTTATCAAAGAGAAATTTCTTTTTACAAAGGCCTTGTACATAAAGGGATAGCTCATCCCACCAAAAAACATAAAAATGGTTATGACACATTCAATATATGCGCTATTGAAATATGCCACACTGGCATTATGGGTAGAATATCCCCCTGTAGCCATAGTCGTAAAGGCATGGCAAATGGCATCAAAAAATGACATTCCACCGAACATCAACAAAACAGTTAGTAATCCCGTTAGAAACACATACATGAGCCACAAGATAATTGCTGTATCTTGGATATGGGAGGAAATCTTTTCATTGAAGGGTCCTGAAAGCTCTGCCCTCAGCATGGTGACACCGCCGGTATCTACCTGGGAAAGAACCGCTACAAACAAAACGACAACTCCCAAGCCACCCAACCATTGGGTAAGGGCACGCCATAGCAAAAGCTCCTGAGATACAGCTTCGATATCCGCAAAGGCTGTAGATCCAGTAGTAGTAAACCCAGAAATCGTCTCGAAAAACGCCGAACTATAATCAGGGAAGGCTCCTGCAAAAAAATACGGCAATGCGCCAATCAGGGAAACGAGAATCCAAGTGAGACTCACGATTAAATAACCTTCTTTGGCGCGAATATTTCCTTGACTTTTTACAAAGAAAACAAGCGCCCCGCCAACTGCACCATAAATCGTTGCAGTCAGTAAAAAAGGCACCACATCATCACCACCGGTAATAATGGCCCAAAGCAGAGGAAACATCAAGCCTACATCTACAATGAGAAGGATTTTCCCCAAGGCGTTAAATACTGTTCCAAATCTAATCATAATTTTTCACAAAGCACCCAATCAATCCCCAGAATTCTTAAAGAATCGCTCTGCCTCACGACTGGCCTCAGGCAAAGCAAAAATAATCATGCGATCCCCGGGAAGAATCCTATCGCTCCCTTTGGGGACGATAACCTCCGTCCCACGGATAATCGTTCCCAAAATCGCATTTTTAGGGAATTCTAAATCCATCAAGGGTACATTTAAGTGACGAGATTTTTTCGGGGCATCAATTTCTAAAACATGAGCGTTGGCATCTCCAATCAAAGTGATAGAAACGATGTTGCTGAGACGCACATATTTCATGATAGCACTAGCCGCCAGCATACGAGGACTGATACTTTGGTCGATACCGATTTTTTCCGCCATGGGAATATAATCGGACATTTTTAATTGCGTTACAGCACGGGGAGCCCCCAATTGCTTTGCGAGAATCGCACTCAAAACATTGAAATGGTCATCATCGGTTACTGCCGCAAAGAGATCCGACTCCTCAACGTTTTCATCTCGAAGCAACTGGATATCCGTAGCATCACCATGAATCACCAATGAATCATTGAGCTGTTCCGCCAAAACCTTACATTGCTCAAAATCCTCTTCAAAAATCTTAATATTTAGTCCCTTGGCCTCCAATTCAGAGGCCAAATAATAACTGATGGTATCACCGCCTACAATGGTGACATTTTTGGCTTTTCTTCTGGACTGGCCAAAAGCTAATTCAACCTCGTCCATTTTATGAATGTCCGTAATCAGGAACAAAAGGTCTCTCTCACGAATATAATCATCGCCACCGGGAATAATCATGCTGCCATTACGGATAATGCCAACAATCAAATAGGAATGATCCGTTTTAATATCCTTCAGCTGCTTGTTTACCACCTTTGAATTAGAAGTAATACGAAATTCCAACAAAACAACACGGCCATCTCCATAGAACTCTACATTCAGAGCATCGGGATAATCCACAGTTTTGGCGATTTGATGGGCGGCAACACGCTCGGGGTTAATAATCATATCAATCCCCAAAGCCTTTTTGGTAGTTTCCTGATCAATATCAACAAATTCAGGAGAGCGCACACGGGCAACGGTCGTCTTCACACCAAAGGATTTGGCTATAAAGCAAGCCACGATATTCAATTCGTCACGTTCCGTTACTGCCAGAAGCATATCTGCCTCTTCGATACCGGCTTCCTTCAATATAGCCGTAGAAGTGCAGCTGCCTAAAACCGTCTCCACATCAAGACGCTCATCCACTGTGGCAATACGTTCCGATTTACGATCCAATACCACAACGTCATGATCCTCCAGAGAGAGCATATGGGCGAGTACAAAACCAACTTTTCCGGCACCCACCACAATAATTTTCATGTTATCACCTGTTTTTCAGCAATCACCCATTAATAAATTCATCAATACGTTTCAATGCTTCAATAATCTGTTTGAAGGAAGTAGCATAAGAGCAACGAATAAAGCCTTCACCACAGGCGCCGAAGGCATTGCCGGGCACCACGGCCACACGTTTTTCTCGAAGGAGCCGGTTGGCAAATTCTTCAGAGCTCATGCCAAATTTTTCAATAGAGGGAAATGCGTAAAATGCCCCTTCCGGTGTTACCATATCCAGTCCCATTTCTTCGGCCTTTTCCACAATGTAGCGGCGACGATAATTGTATTCTGTGCGCATCTTTTCCACTTCGGGCAACCCGTTTTGGAATGCCTCAATCGCCGCCATTTGACCCATGATAGGAGCACAAAGAATGGTGTACTGGTGAATTTTCACCATAGCTTTAATAAATTCGGGGTCACAGGCCACATAACCGATGCGCCATCCTGTCATGGCAAAAGATTTGGAAACACCATTCACCAAAATGGTGCGATCTTTCATACCAGGAAGAGAAGCCAAAGAGATGGGCTCTTTCTCATAAGTAAGTTCACAGTATATTTCATCGCTAATCACAATGAGGTCATGCTTAATCGCCACATTGGCTAGGGCAATCAATTCCTCACGATTCATAATTGCTCCGGTAGGATTATTGGGGAAACTCAAAATCAGCACCTTACTTTTAGGAGTAATATGTTTTTCCAAATCCTCAGGAGTCAATTTAAAATTATTTTTAGCGCTGAGAGGCACCGGCACTGGCGTACCGCCAGACATCAAAGTACACGCCTGATAGGAAACGTAGCAAGGCTCCGGAATTAATACTTCATCACCAGGGGTCAACAGGGTGCGGAGGGCCATGTCAATGGCTTCACTGGCACCGACGGTCACAATAATGTCGGTATTTTCATTGTATTCCAAACCGCAACGCTCATAGAGATAACGGACGATCTCTTTCCGTAATTCAGGCATCCCATAATTGGAGGTATACATGGTATATCCTTTTCCTAAAGAATAAACACAAGCCTCCCGAATGGTCCAGGGAGACACAAAATCAGGCTCCCCTACCCCAAGCGATATGATGTCTTTGGACCCAGCGCAGAGGTCAAAAAATTTACGAATTCCCGAAGGCGGAATGGCTTTAATAGCGGGAGAAATATAGTCATTTGGTTGAAATGTCATGGAATAATCACCTGCCGATTATCAACAAAGGAGTCTTCATCAAGAATGACCTCGTTGGTTTTATAGTGCTTTAGAACAAAGTTTGTCCAAGTGCTTTTTACACCGTCAATCGTGGATAATTTACCAGAAACAAAATTGGAAACATCCATCATGGTTTTTGCTTCCACCATAACAGCGAAATCAAATTTACCGGAAACCAGCATCAGGGACTTCACTTCCGGGAAACGGCCAATGCGCTTAGCGATTTCATCAAAGCCCACCTCCCTCTGAGGTTGAACCTGTACATCTATGCGGGCATGAACGGTGTTTTCACTTTTAGCCTTTTCCCAATTGATGATTGTAGTATATTTCAAAATAATGTGTTCTTGCTCCAATTCTTCTATGGCCTGGGTGACTTCTTCCAAAGAAACCCCTAACATACTGGCTAGGGTCTTTTTGGGAACACGGCTGTTGCTTTCAAGAATGCTTAAAATCTGTAATCTTAATTGATCCATTTCACATACACCTCCATTAATTTCTCAATGGTGTTCGGGGAATTTTGCGATACCATACCGTTCCAAGTTAAGATAATCTTTGTATGTAAGTATCATTTCCATGGCATACTCTAACCCGTTAAATCTATAACGATAACCATTTACGAGAAGTTTCCATATATTTGGACAGGTAACTAATTTGCATACCAATATCCAAAATCAAAACATATATATTTTGGAAGTAACTGCCACAAAATGCTTGTAAAATTTCGTAAAATGCCCCTGTCTTTCATAATCTTAGAAAATAATTATATCATATTACTGAGATAAAAACCATCCAAAAATTGAAAGAGGAGACGAAATATGTTTTATTATGGAGCAAATATATTGCTTGCATCAACCTGGTTTACCATCTACTTGGCCCAGAACATGACCATAGAAGAAATAGACTTTTGGGGGAATCTGCTTTCTGCTGTGGGGGCACAGCTGTCGACCCTAGCCTCCTTGCCGGTGAATTCACCCGGACAGGATACAAACAATCAACAAAGCTCCGAACGGTAAAGTCGAAGGTCAGGATAGAGCTTCCCGTGCTCCGTATCAAATATCAGAACAGGACGATCATGGCGGCGGGCCCAATGGCAAAGCTCTTGGTTCTTGCCTAATAAAAATACAAAATCACAGATGTCCATCATGACCATATCTCGGTAAAAACGGGCCAAACCCTGGGCCATAGGGTGAAGGAGTAGTTCCTTGTCACAGCGCTCCATAATGGAGAAAAAACGATTTCGGTCACTTTCTTGCCAAAAAGAGCTTTGCTCTTCGTGGGTTAGAACACAATGAACATCAATATTATGGTTTTTCTTTTTTTCAAGAAGCGTCTCAGCACAAAACTGTTCAGCCCCTCGTTCCATGCCCACAAAAAAACAATCAATGCCAAAATCAGTGATAAGTCGGTCTAAAATATGGTTCAAGGAGGACATCCTATGCTCTTCAGCATCGGACTCACCTGCTATCATACAACAACTTTTCATAAGTTACCTCGCATTAAAATCCTGATTATATCTTATGCGATTTTCCGAAAATAATATAGCAATCAGCCAAAAAGACCAAGCCGTATTTTACCATTTTTCATAAAACAGCCTCCCCAAAAAAGAAAAGAGCCCCACAGGGACTCTTGGTCCGGATATTCACACGGCACCTTAAAAAATAAGCGCTGCCATGGCAATATTGTAACATGTGTGCAGTAACACGGAGCTCTAGAGGCAGTTCTTCTTTCTGTAAACGAAATCACAGAAAAAGTGAAGCAAAATGAGGCAAACCACATAAAAAAGGCAAACTAAGCAAAGAAAAGTCGCCCATAACCACCCGTTTTACAGGGTAATAAATTGATAAAAATAATAGAGCATTGAGAGATGAGATAAGTAGTCCATGGGAGATGATACCTCTAATTGTCGTTTGAATGTAACCACGAAAGACAATTTCTTCGCTGAAGGCAGTAATAATATATGTGGCAATCACGCATAAAGGTACGCTCTGGATCCAAGAGTTCCCACAAAAACTACCTTGCACATAGCTGCAAATAATTACAAACGCCAACGAAACCCCCCAGGGCAGCGATCCCCCAAAGAATGCTATTTCTTAAATTTGTCAAAGATAACCCCAGAGATTTCCAGGTTTCCTTGACAAATTTAAGGAATAGCCAGGCCAAAAGAATGCCGAACACGGCCAAAATCACTTGTGGAAAGCGTTAGAATTTTTGCGCTAAGTGGTGTTGTATAAAATCCTTGGAGGAAAGCAAATGCCATAATCAATGAATACAAGAAAATACTTTTCAAACCATCGACTTTGCTGTATTCCATTAATGCTGATTGATATTCACAAATCACCTTTTATATATTTACCATTAAGAAAGCACCACAAATAATTCTTAAAATAAGTTCAGTGTCCAAAGCTTTATCTGGAAAAACTAAATAACAGTATATAAATATTATTGACGCACTACACCACTCAAAAATAAAAGGCCTTGGGCAAATGGCAGTGAGCCATAAGGAAACATTCAGGAAATTATGACTTTTGCCAGGTAAACGGAAAATGAAAACTCTATGTGTTTGAGAAATCAGTCACATAGAGTTTTTTAATTTTCGGAAATATGCCGATTAGTATTTTTAGCGTTTCGCAGAAGCGCACAGCCGTCCCGAAGGGGCGATCTCAGGGGTTTGGGGATATGTCACCAACAAGCATTTAGAGGATTTCACGACAACGGGAAATCTCTAAAATACGCAATCTTACGGAAGATTGCATTGCTTGCGGATTTTGTTTTGGATTCGTGGTAATACTCGTCATACTGAAAATAAGACTATCCTAAATTATGTTGCAAAAACCGTTTATAAAGGGCTTTTCAGGAATATTTCTGGATGATCTGAAATACGGCGTGAGGGGCAATTTCAGCTAAAAAGAATAAAAGATGGTGAAAAAACCTCATTTACATCTGCGCAGTTGCTATTTTCCGCTTTCCTTTATATAATATTTGCGAAACATGGAATAATCGAATCAATTCAGAATGGTGATTAGAAACGAGATCTAATAAAAATCTAACATTCTGCTTGCTACAATAGATAAAATGGTAAAGGAGGTTACAGTTTTGCGAATATTACTTGTAGAGGATGAAAGGAAGCTCTCCGACTCTATTGTAAAAGGGCTTAGCAATGCTGGATATGCAGTAGACGCAGCCTACGACGGCGAGGAAGCACTTTATGAATATGAAGTTAATGAATACGATCTGATTATATTGGATTTGAACCTGCCTAAAAAGGACGGCATAGATGTTCTGCGGGAAATTCGGGAAAAAGATAACGAAATGA